>CAZSOC010000043.1:0-22826 GCA_964608415.1 uncultured Flavobacterium sp. | reverse complement strand
AGAGCATTAAATTGCTTAAAAGCTGCTGAAGTTGAAACACTCGGAGATTTAGTATCTTTCAATAAAAATGACTTAATGAAATTCCGTAATTTCGGTAAAAAATCTTTAACTGAACTTGATGAACTTGTTGCAGTGAAGAATTTAACCTTCGGTATGGATTTGGCAAAATACAAATTAGATAAAGAATAAATTACTTCATATTTTGCTCTCCAAAGAGGATTGAAGCAAGATGAAGTTAAAAAAAACACGTCATGAGACACGGAAAAAAATTCAATCACTTAAGCAGACAGAAAGGTCATAGAGCCGCAATGTTGTCTAATATGGCTTGTTCTCTAATCGAGCACAAACGTATCAACACTACTGTTGCTAAAGCAAAAGCGCTTAAACAATTTGTTGAGCCTTTGATCACAAAATCAAAAGAAGATACTACTCATAATCGTCGTATTGTATTTTCATATTTAAGAAGCAAGTATGCAGTTACAGATCTTTTTAGAGATGTAGCAGCAAAAGTTGGTGACCGTCCGGGAGGATACACTCGTATCATCAAAGTAGGAAACCGTCTTGGAGATAATGCTGATATGGCTATGATCGAGTTAGTAGATTTTAACGAACTATATAACGGAGGTAAAAAAGAAGTTAAAAAAGCTAAAAGCCGTCGTGGTGGTAAAGCTAAAAAAACTGAAGCCGCAGAAGAAACCCCTGCAGCTACCGAAACTCCAGTTTCTGAAGCCACAGAATAATGAGCTTCAATACTCAATAAAAACAAAGGATGAACTTTTTTATAGTTTATCCTTTTTTTTATGTATTTAAGTTGAGTATGAAATAATTTATCAGAACTTATTTTAATGATAAAACTAAATGAGTTGCTGATTATCAATATATTAAATTTTCAATGCAAAACCTGATTATAAGATCTATTTGAATTTTCTTTTCGGAAAAATCTGATTTTTAGTATTTATACTTTAATTTTGCAATAATCAAAAAACACAACTACAATTTAAAATTTATAGGCTAACTACAACACATGAAATACAACACAAAATCACAAGCTATTCTCCTTTTGAGCGATGGAACAATTTTTTACGGAAAATCTATCGGAATCTCAGGAACCACTTTTGGAGAAGTTTGTTTTAACACAGGAATGACCGGATATCAGGAAATTTTTACAGATCCTTCCTATTTTGGGCAACTTATGGTGGCAACCAATGCACATATCGGGAATTACGGAGTAAATGATAAGGAAACAGAATCCGACCGAATTATGATTTCTGGTCTGATCTGTAAAAATTTCAGTTTTAATCATTCGAGACCAGATGCGACAGAAAGTTTAGAGGATTATTTTATCAAACAAAATCTTATTTGCATCAGCGATGTCGATACACGGGCATTGGTAAGTTATATCCGGGACAATGGAGCTATGAACGCAGTTATTTCTACAGATGGAACTTTACTGGAAGATCTAAAACTTCAATTGGCAAAGGTACCGGATATGAAAGGATTAGAATTGGCTTCAAAAGTTTCTACTAAAGAACCTTATTTTGTTGGGGAATCAACAGCTAAATATAAAATTTCGGCATTAGATTTAGGAATCAAAAAAAATATATTGAGAAATCTTGCAAAAAGAGATTGTTACATTAAAGTTTTTCCTTACAATACTACTTATACTGAAATGAAAAACTTTGAGCCGAATGGTTATTTTTTGTCTAATGGACCAGGAGATCCGGATCCTTTGCATAATGTAATTGAAACTGCTAAACAGATTATTGCAGATAATCGACCTTTGTTCGGAATATGTCTGGGTCATCAGATTATTGCTCTTGCCAACGGAATTTCTACCTATAAGATGTTTAATGGACACAGAGGAATTAATCATCCGGTGATGAATATCGTTTCAGGAAAAGGTGAAATCACTTCTCAGAATCACGGGTTTGCCGTAAACAGAGAAGAACTGGAAGCTCATAGCGAGCTCGAAATTACACATTTTCATCTCAATGATAATACAGTTGCGGGGATGCGAATGAAATCTAAAAATTGTTTTTCTGTACAATACCACCCGGAAGCAAGTCCGGGACCACATGATTCATCTTATTTATTTGATGAATTTATTGAAAGATTACATTAATATTAAAAACCTGCAAACCATAAAACTGCAGGTTTTTTGTATTGGATAGTTATTGCTATCACTGTCTGTTTTTATGATCAATTCTTTTATATCGACGTTAAGTGTTTTAATATTTGCAATAGTTTGCAGAAAACTTATGGTTGTTGGTATTAGTGAATGATTGATTATTAAAGAAAAACCAATACTGTAAAGAAGAGAATTTTATTATCGGAAATCTAAAATTATTTCTGTACAATATTATCTGCAAGCAAGATCTGGATACGCGTTTTATCTTATTTATTTGATGAGTTTATTATAGATAGTTTATGAATTTTTTAGCGTTTTAGCTTCATTAAAGATTTAACTTTATCACTCTTTTATAATCTTATTTTTATTCAGAGTTATTTTAAATGAAAAAAACAGAACTTTCGATCCTTGAACTAGCTACTGTTCTGGAAGGTCAGAATATTTCACAAGCGATCGATAATGTGGTAAATATCGCACAACATGCAGAAGCACTTAATTATCGGAGATTGTGGATGGCAGAGCATCATAATATGCCTCATATTGCAAGCTCTGCGACTTCTGTTTTAATTGGTCATGTAGCTGGAAAAACACAAAAGATCAGAATAGGCTCGGGAGGTATTATGTTGCCTAATCATTCTCCATTGGTTATTGCAGAACAATTTGGAACGTTAGAATTGATTTACCCCGGAAGAATAGATCTGGGTTTGGGGAGAGCTCCGGGAACAGATCAATTAACTGCTAAAGCACTAAGAAAACATAATTTTAGTTTTCCTTACGATTTTGCTTCAGAAATAAAAGAACTGCAAAATTTTTTTGATGTAAATAATAGTTCACGTGAAGTTCGTGCTTTCCCCGGAGAAGGATTAAATATACCGATTTGGATTTTGGGATCGAGTACAGATAGTGCATATCTTGCAGCCCAATTGGGTCTGCCTTACGCTTTTGCTTCACATTTTGCACCGGCAATGTTATTTGACGCATTAGAAATTTATCGGGAATATTTTACTCCTTCAAAGTATTTGGATCAACCTTATGTAATTGCTTGTGTTAATATAATTGCTGCCGAAACCGATAAAGAAGCTAATTTTCTACAAACAAGTTTAATTAATTTATATTCGGGAGTAATAACGGGAATTCCAAAACCTTTATTACCTCCTGGGGAATTACCCGAATTGTATTATCATCCGCAAATAAAAAGCACCATAGATAATATGATGACTTTTACTTTTACAGGAGGTCGAAAAACAGTTCAAAAAGATATTAACGAATTTATCAAAAGGACTCAGGTTGATGAGATTATGGCAACCGGATATATTTATGATATAGAGGCCAAAAAGAAATCATTTACCATTCTCAAAGAAATTCTAAGCTAGATATTACCTTTTCAGAGTAAAATGCCCTTTTAAACTTCTTCCATCCTCAAGACTAAGCACATACCAATAGTCGTCCGACGGAAGTGGTTTTCCATCAAAAGTTCCGTCCCAGCCAATTGTATCTTCACCTGCAATTTGACGAAGTAGTTTTCCATTCCGGTCAAAAATTCGGGTAGTTGCTTTTGGGTTATTATGTAAGTTGATTCCTTTGATACTCCATGTATCACTATATCCGTCTCCATTTGGTGTAAAGAATTTCGGGGCTCCAATTACTGCTATAAATTTATCTGTTATTCCGCAGCCGTTTACATCTTTGATATAAACAGTGTGAAATCCTGCTTTTACATTTTCAAAAATATTTGAAGTCTGGTAAGGTCCTTCTATGTAATCTAAACTGTATAAATATTCTCCAATGCTTGAAGTAGCGATCGTTACAGTTATAATATTATCCGAAAAAGTAAAGTCGGTTACTGCAATATTTTCAATCGAGGCATCGCTGGAATTTCTTACCGGTAAAGTTCTCGTGGATATACAACCGGTTGCAATTTTGGTAATATCAACAGTATAATTCCCTGGCTGGGTAACTTCTATTGTTGAAGTATTATGAGGTAGTAATACTCCTTCCAGATACCATTCATAAATAAAATCCTGAGGTTGCCCTTCCATTACAAAAGATCTTAACGTAATTGGCATACTTGGTTTATTGGCACAAACAACAAGATTAGTTGGAATTTCTTTATTAATAACCGGAACTTTATTTACAATCATTGCAATTTCTGCAATTCCTGTACAATTGATTCCGTCTTCGATTCTTACATAAGCAAAATCTTCATATGGAACCATATTTGTATATAGCGTAGGATCCGGAATAAAATTATCCGGATTTTGTATCAATGCTCCGTTTAATGAATTGTAATAAGTCGCTGTTTCATTTGGATTTAAAACCAGATCAGAATCGGTTAAATTGAAGACAGCAATACCATTTTCGATTCCAAAAATATCACAAGCTTCCGGAATGGTTACAGTTGGATTTACAGTTTTTACAATTAAAGTTAATGTATTGTCCGAAAAACATCCGGTGGTATTATTTGTTACTCTGGCAATGATGTTTTGCGGATTTTCGGTATTGTCAAAAATAGGGTCAACGGCATTTCCGGTGGTACTCAAATGATAGGTAACGTTTAGATTGGGATCATCATTTGAAAACAGACTATTGGCATTATTCAGATTAAAAGTGGTTAAACCGTCTGGATTTAATCCTAAATCACATTGTGTTAAAGAATGATTGCTTTGAGCAGGTAAGGGATCTACAATTAGATCTATTGCCTGAATAATGTAACATCCTTCTGCGTTTGTAAATTTTGCAAAAACAGTTTGTAGATCTGGCGTTACATTATGGTAATTTATCGGTAAAGGATCGATATTATTTTGTGCATTATCTGATGTTAAATAATAATCGATAACAAAGGCACTCATATCCCTTCCTTCTGTAATATGAGCTGTAACGTCATTGAAATTAAAAGTTACTTTACCATTTGTGTGATCTCCGTCAAGATCATCATCACATTGGTTGTATTGATTAATATTGATACTCAGAAAATCGGTTACTGAGAGTTCAAATTCAAGTGTATTGTAGCATCCGGTAGTCAAATTGGTAAGCCTTGCATAAATAGTCTGAGGATTGGTTGTATTTCTGAAACTATCAGGGTCGGGGATTTCATTTTCGCCAAGAATAGCATCATTAGAGGATAGATGATACGTTATTATCGTGTTTTGCTGAGTTCCTATGGAGATAGCATTATTTGTATTGAGATTGAAATTCGTTTTGTTATCCTGAAGGTTGTCATTATCACATTGTTCTATATTTAATGAGTTTCCTGTGGGAATATCAAAAATGGGAGGCTCATTAAATACTGCTGTACCAGTCCATGTAAGTGAAAAATTACTTGATCCGATAGGTCTGTCTATAATCAGATAATATTTTTCTCCATCATTTACTTCAAGCCATTTTACATAATTTGTTCCCAGATTTCCAGGGCCTTCAGTTACTTCGGTTGCTGTACCGTTCATTCCGGTATGGTTATTTGGAGATTGAGCAGCAGCAGGATTGGTAGTGGAACATCTTATGGCTTGTCCCAAATTATTACAGGAAACATCCGGTCCGAATACAAAAAAATCAAAATCTACGTTGATATTTGTGCTTTCCGGAATCAGGTCAAAACCCAAAGTACCACCTGTTTTTATAGAAAGTTCCAACCAGAGACTGTTGTTTTCCTGACTTTGGCAGGAATTGTTAAAGGATAATTCCTGAATACCAAAACCGGTAGCATTAAGTCCTTGAAAGCCAGTATTTCCGCATACAATGATCGCATCTGTACAATCATTTTGTGCAGAGCTTATTATAAATATAAAAAGCATAAGGGCGGTGGTTAACTTTTTCATTTTTATTTTTTGAAAATATAGAATTAATTATCAGCGTTTCAAGCTGAAGTGTCCTTTTATTTGTCTGTTGTCTTCTAATGAAATTACAAACCAATAATCATCAGATTTGAGATGTTTGCCTTTATAAGTTCCGTCCCATCCTGTTCCATCTCCAACAAATTGGTATAAAAGTTTTCCGAACCTATCATAGATGATAATTTTAGATTTTGGTTGCTTCTCTTTTAAGTAATTTATTTCCCAGATATCATGGTATCCATCATTGTTTGGTGTAAAAAACCTAGGATAATCCAATACATAAACTTCTTCTGTAACAATTCCGCAGCCATTTAAATCTTTGACATGAACATTATAAAGACCTGAAACAACATGTGTAAATATGGGAGAATTTTGATATATAATTCCGTCTAATGAAAAAACGTAATCTCCATTTCCGCTGTATTTTATTTCAACAGTATTATTTATACCACTAAAATCTTTTATATCGAGCGAAAGAATGGTTGCTTTGGAGGATTTTGTAACAATAAATTTTTTTGTAGCAATACAACCTTTTTCATTTCCTACTTCAACAGTATAAGTCCCCGGTTCTGTTACAAAAACAGAATTGGTCATACTAGCGTTAGGGTCATTCCATAGATAGGAGTCGTACGCATTGATAACAGATAAAAAGATTCCGTTGTCTTCTTCACAGATGATTTTTTCTACATCTTCAAATCCAATAGGAGAAAAAGTATTGATCACTAATGTAAGAGGTTTTGCGATATAACAATTGTTACCATCCATAACTTTCAGCCAGATTGTATCTGTAAATGAATTTACCGTTGTGTAGGTTCCTTGTATTTCATTATCATTGATTGCTGCATCCTGAACATTTTCATAATAATGAAAGGTTAATCCTTGAGGAAAATATCCTTCTAAAGTTGTTGTTATAGTATTATTTAAATCAACATTTGTGATACCGTCCTGATTATCATCAATATCACAGATTTCAAAAACGGAAGGTGAAGTATCGGGGTTATTAGCCATTAGTAAATTTATAGACGTAATTACTCCACAACCAAAACTGTTTTTTACCATAGCATAAATAGTTTTTGGTACAGAAGTATAAGTTGATGGATTCGGGATCATCATTGTTCCTGAAGCATCTTCAAAAAATTGGGTTACCGTTAATGTGGTATCTCCATTAATTATTTGTGCAGTTGCATTGTAAAGGTTATAAGTAGGGCTTCCTGCTATATAAATGTCACAACCGGTTAATACGGCAGGATTGGGAGTAAATGCTTGTGAATATTCGATTATAACTTCACTTTTTGCAATACAACTACCGCCTGCATAATTTATTTCGACACTATATAATCCATTTTGTCCGGACTGTATCTCAAAAGTTGGTTGTGTTGCTCCGTTAATTATGATATTGTCTTTATACCATTGATAAGTATTATTTCCGGGTTCTGTTGCGTCAAGCAATAAATTTTCTCCTAAACAAACCGGATTTCCGTTGGCAATTAATCGATCCGGACCTAAATCTTTTTCAACTTTAAAACTTCCGGCTCCCAAAAATATGGCAGAATCGTATAGATTGTTACCTTGATCGGCAACAACTAATTTAATGTGATATAAAACACCAGGGGTTACATTGGCTTCGGCTTTCATAATAACCGTTTGCCCGTTAAAATTGATAGGATGGTTTTGTTGATTAAATCCGGCAAAATAATTTTCGTTTGCGGCAGGACAAATAGTTCCGGGACCCCGGACTGTATTTACCCTTACCGGTGTAGAAGTTCCGGGAATTACAGCTAAATTTTGATAAACATTATTAGAATTAGCTTCTTTCAGTAAAAAAACAAATCCATCGGTATAATTACATTGGTTTGGTGTAGGATTGGTTAGATATTGTTCGGAGGCAAAAATATATTCAAAACTAAACTTTGTGGATAGTGGCATAAAATCAAATTCCAGAACGGTAGCGTTTACAGATGATTGCCCGATTTGTAAAGCATTTTCCAAATCTCCGTCTCCTAACCATGATAGAGGACCTTCGCTCAATAAAGAGTTATTTGGTCCTGGTGCAGACCCCGCTCTTCCTGTGCTTAAAATTATTCCTTCTGAAAAAGGGAAATCACTTGTTGCGGCAGAAAAGTAAGCATAACTTTTTCCGTTGGTAAACTCGAATCCGGAAGCAGAAACATTGGTTGCACCAGCACAAGGATTATTGACCAGAATGTTTTGAACCAATTGCTGTGGTGTGTAATTGTCTGATACAGTGATATATTGTGAGTATGTTTTGCTAGTCGAAAATATAAATATAACTAAGAATAAGTGGGGAATTTTAATTTTCTTCATAGCGGTAAAGATACTATAAATCTCTTTTTTGTAATAATTTATAAGAAGATATGATAAAAATAGTTGCCCAGATCAGCACGATTACAGCTGTTGTCCATTGTACTTCAAAGTTATCTGTAAGTCTTTGATCTGAAATGGTTTTTTCTACTTGTTGAATTACCGAAATTCTGGTAAAAGGCTGAACAATAAGATTGGACATAGATTCTAATGGAAGTAATTGTGTTAATGTATTTCCAAAGCTCAATTTATTAAAAACCATAAATTTTAAAATAGATTCTATTATAGACCAAATCAATAAAAATCCTAAAGCAAATGCAGAACGTTTAATCAAAATTCCTAAAAAAAGACAAAAAGAGAAAAAGCCCACCAATTTTATAAAATAAGCAATGAGATATTCTAATTCTGAGAAAATTATCCCTATTTCTGTATATGAAGAAAATCCTAATCCTAGTAAAAGGGAAACAACAAATACGAAAAATGTAGAAATTAGAGCAAAGAAAATCACTGTATAAGCTTTAGACAGTATAAACTCTTTTTTACTCATTCCGTCAATGAGATTTTGTTTTAAAGTTCCGTAACTATATTCGTTTGCCACCATTGATACAATTACAACGGCGAGAAATAATTTGAATAATGAAGCGAGATAAGTATTGAAATGCCAAATAAACGGAAAATTGAAAATCCCCTGATCGGCAATTCTTACTTTATTCCCTCCAATATTGAATTCGATTATTGCGATTAACGATAATAAAGTCAATAAGACAAAATAAACGATAGTGAGGATTCGGCTGGATTTGCTTTTCCATATTTTTTGTATTTCTATAGAAATTAATCTTTTCATTATATTAATTTTTTGAAGATGATTGAGTAAGTGTTAAGAAAACATTTTCCAGGCTTTCTTTTTTCTTTGCAAGATGATTGAGTGTAATTCCGGCGTCAAAAAATTTCTGGTTGATCTCTTTTGCTGAAATTTCAGTATCAAAATTTACTTTCAGAAAGTCTGTGTCGTGTTTTATTTTTTTTACGGGAAATAAGCTTTCTATTTTTGTTTCTAGCAAATACAAGTCTTCTGATCCAATTTCAAAAAAGACATTGTTTTTGCTCATATCTTCAATTTTTCCAGAATAGATCATTTCTCCTTTTCGTAGGATCAGTACATGAGAACATATTTTTTCTACTTCATCCAAAAGATGGGAAGCCAATAAAATTGTGGTTCCATTTGTAGCAATTTGCTTAATGATATCCCTAATTTGATGAATCCCGCTTGGATCCAAACCATTGGTCGGTTCATCAAGAATTAAGATTTCCGGATTATTGAGAAGCGCTGAGGCGATGGCTAATCTTTGTTTCATTCCTAATGAAAAAGTTCTGAATTTGTAATCTTTACGATCGTATAAACCCACCAGTTCCAGTTTTTCTTTTACATTTTCAATTGAGATTTTCTTGATCTTACAAACTAGATTGAGATTTTCCTCAGCAGTCATATAAGGATAAAAGTTAGGTCTTTCTATTATAGCGCCTACTTTTTTTAAAGCTTCATGAGTTTGTAATGTACCATCAAACCAGCAAAAATCCCCCGAAGATTTGTTTACTACGTTAAGTACAATTCCTAATGTGGTAGATTTTCCACTTCCGTTAGGGCCTAAAATGCCATAAATATTTCCTTTCTGAATATTTAAACTCAGGTTCTTAACGGCATGTATCCTGCCAAATTTTTTATTGAGGTCTGTGATTGTAAGTATATTTTTCAAAATGAAGAATTTTTATGAGTAAGACGTAATTCTTTGAAAAATGTTACCATGATAAATAAAAAAAGCGTTTTACCATGGTAAAACGCTTTAGTAAACTAACAATATATGCAACAAAAATTATTTCTTTAAGAATAAAATCCAACACCAATCTGCTGGATTTCCTACCCCAACACTTGGTTGATATAAGAAAAATTTGACTTTTGAATTGGGATTTTCATGTAGATATTCTCTAACTTTTATAAGCGACTGAACAGAGCTCCATACCTCGTTGATGTCGTATTCGATATCAATAGGACTGTATACATTTTCAAAACCTTCACTTGGATAGATATAGTCTTCTGTTAATGTATATTCAAAATCTGAAGCAGGATCAATAGGTTCCGGAAACAGCAATGCTCCGGTTCCCATCCAAAATATGTCTCCGTCAAAAAGTTTGAAATTTTGTTCATCATAAAATAATTTCAGATTGGCAAAATCACCGTTGGTTTGAAATTGACTTACTACAGTAAAATTTGCAGCGGTAGTTTCAAAACCGTGTTCTACACCTCCTTTAAACTGGTTACTGGTATAATCAACTTTTAGCATAAGAATATTTTCTACGATTCCGTCATTTTGATCTAGTAGATTGATATCTGTATCGTTGGTGCCTTCGCACGAAAAGAAACTAACACAAATTAAGAGAATGACAAGTAAATTTTTCATGGATATTGTTTTTGGTTGAAAATAGATTTTCTGAGTTAAAAAAAAGATGAATACTTTTTCAATAAGTTGCGTGAGAGAATAAAAAAAATCCATTTCGCTTTCAGAAATGGATTTTTTAGTTTGTTAGAATTCAGGATTTTATGATTTTTGTTCTTTGTTGAAATAGACTAAATAATAGTACATTTGTTTTTCTTCATCCCAACCTTTTTCAACAAATTTTTCTGCACTTTCCGGATTAATAAAATCCAGTTTAATCTGAATATTGGTATCCAGATTAATTACATTTTTTATTTTTCTTCTGGCATCAGAAACAGCGGCATTTGCAATGGGGAAATTAGTAATATCTTCTATACTGTATTTTTCCCCTTTGCCTACTTTATAATTTTTAAATTCAGGGATTAAATCAGGATTATCAAGAACTTCGTTTAAGAAATTAGTTTCTTCAAATTCATCATTTTTTGCAAAATAATTTACAGAACGGTTCATGAACATTACTTCTTCTTTTTTGTCTTCGGCCGGAAGAACTACGTCTTTTGCAAAATCCTGACAGAATTTCAAATATTTTTTAGTAATAAAATTTTCATCCTGAAAAGCATCTACATTTAAGAAATGTTCTAACCAGTAACGCGCGTCATAACGATTACTGTCTACAGTTAGGATTTTATATCCCTCTTCTTTTTTGTAATTAAAGATCAAACAACCTTTGTCCAGTTTGTTTAGGTTAATGCCTTGTTGTAAGATCATTTCCAGATTGGAATTTTTTTCTTCAAACTGTAAAAAATCGGATTGAATTTCGCTTTTAAAAATCCCAATGGCATCTACCACATTATTATCTATGTTCAGATTGGTCAGATAAGTTACATATACCTCACCGTTTTTGATATGTGGATGATTGGATTGTTCAAATAAATGTTTGGTAATTTTCTGGGAAATTTCATGGATATTGGATGGGTTGGTAAAAACATCCGAAGCCAACTTGTACATATCATTGTAATCCAAATCTACTTCGTGAGCAAACTGGTAGTAATTTTCTTCTTTATCGCGAAAAGGCCTGAAAAAATATTCCTTAATCAAAGGAACAATTTCATCGGTCAATCCACAAGGTTGTTCAGACAAGAAAATAGCTTCATTTCTACTTTTGTTACCAACTCTGTGGATAGAAAGTGACTCAATATGAGTGTTGAATAAATTTATCATTATTTTTTTAGTTGCTAAGGAGCAAAGATTTAAAGTTTCTGATTTCTATCGTTAATTCTACCAATAAAAGAATTCATTATTCCTTTAACTTCTCTACTTTCTTTAAATATTTTATTAAATTGAATTTTGTTAATATATTTTAAATTATAAGTGTGTATTTCAAAAAAGGTGGTGGCTTTAAAATCATCTCTGCCTTATTTTTGAAATAGAGATGTCTTTTTTCATCTTTTTTGGGTTGATTCATAAGAAATAAATGAGCCAATCGATAGGTTTTTGTAACCAAGCTCATAATTTTTGCAATCAATAGATTATTGCCTTTGCTTCTCAGAATTTCAGATTAATTCCAATTCTCTTCAAAACCAAAATCTTCAAAAGATTCGTTGTCTCCAAATTCGTCAAAATCATCTTCGTCAAAACCATCTTCATAATCACCATAAATATCTTCAGACATATCGGCTTCAAAAGATTTTTCCATAGCTTCGGCAGGGATTTCGCCATGTGAAAACAGTAAATCTGGGTAAGAAACGCCAGGTTCTTCTTCTTCTATAGCAGCCAGTTCGATCAAAAATGTCCACATATTTATGAAATCGTATACATAAATAATTTTGGTATTTTCCTCGTGCAGAATATCAGAAAGTACTATGTCACTCATTGTTTGCTGTTCGCCGGGAATATCGCCTGTATCAAAAAGTGGAATTTCATCCTCTTGATTCCATGTGTCATCGCAGGTATAGAATGAAGCGACTTCCATACCATCAAACCCAAACGAATTGAAAATCGCATTATGAAAATCTTCCAAAGTATCGGTTTCTAGAATTGCAATATCCCTAAAAACGTCTTCTTCTGCATCAAGAATAATTCTGAATTTATAAACCATAATCTGTAAATATTTTTGAGACCTCAAAGGTAAAATATAAATCGCTTTACATTTCAAAAAGTAATCAACAAAATATCATTATTTTACTTTTTGGAACAGAATCGCTTGAGAATCAATTTATCCATGTTCCCGTTTTTCGTAGTAAATCTTCTGTCTCAAGAGTTATAATCTGTAATTGGAGCAGAAACATGTCTTTGGGGTTTTAGAAATATAAAAAAGATTACCGGAAACGATAATCTTTTTTAAGTATTGTAAAAATGTGTAGGTTTAAAGTTTCATCAACTATGCCTGTTTATGGCTTTTACCTCTCACATTATTTAATTTTTTTTGTTTTCATCAAAATAGGAAGAAAATACTTTTACAGCATCAAACTTTTTTGCTTTAGAACCTTTTCGAACTATTTTTACTTTCGTCATTATATCATTTTGCTGAATAGTGTTTACTACATCCATTCCCGAAGTTACTTTTCCAAAAACGGTATGTTTGCCATTTAGCCAATCGGTGTTTTTATGAGTAATGAAAAACTGACTTCCGTTGGTTCCCGGACCGGCATTTGCCATAGAGAGAATTCCTGCCGAATCGTGTTTTAAATCTGTAATTTCATCTTTAAATTTATATCCGGGTCCACCACTTCCAGTTCCTTGCGGATCGCCACCCTGAATCATGAAATCTTTGATCACTCTATGAAATTTTAACCCGTCATAATAAGGTTTTCCTTTTAGGTTTTCATTAGTAACATACGGGTTTGTTCCTTCTGTCAGTGTTATAAAATTGGCAACAGTTACGGGAGTTTGTTCGTAATAAAGTTCTACAACAATAAGCCCTTTGTTGGTTTCTATTTCTGCAAAAATTCCTTCATCTGCAGATTTTTTTGTATTCTTTTGAGCAAAAATACTTGTAGTTACCATTAGGAAGAGAAGTCCTAAAAATTTAATTTTCATCATACTGCTTGATTTAAGTTTTAATAATAAAATTAGTTAATACATTAGTTTTGAGCAATCTCAATTTCAAAAATTAAGTTGGCATTTGGAGGAATAACATTTCTAAATCCGGCTTCTCCGTAAGCCAGATGTGAAGGGATAAAAAATGTGGCTTTTTCTCCTATATTCAATTGTTCTATTCCTTCAATAAAACCAGGAATCATACCTTGCTTGGTTCCGTACTGAAAAGGAATAGGAGTATATCCTCCCTGGATTTTTCTTTGTTCGTTATATACACCAAATTGTTTTGCTACGTCTTCGATATTGCTGTCAAAAATCTCGCCATTTTCAAAAAATCCTGCATAAAAAACCATTATGCGTGATCCGTTCTCAGGTTTTTTTCCTGTCCCTTTTTGGGTAATGAAATATTCTAATCCGGATTTTGTTTTGGTGGCTTTACTTTTTTCAACGTGGAATTTCTCAATATTCTGATCAATAATTTCTTTAAATTTTGTTAGATATTCCTGTCTTTCCGCTTCCAATACTTTTTCTTCATTTGCTTTTTTTTCGGCTTCAAGGGTGTAATAATCATTAAAAACTTTTACTGCATCAAACTTTTTTGCAGCAGTTCCTTTTCTGATAATTTTTATAGAATAGATCGAGTCGTCCTGAATGATTTTGTTTACAACTTCCATTCCGTTTCCTACTACATGCCCAAAAACGGTATGTTTACCGTCTAACCATGGTGTTTCTACATGTGTGATAAAAAACTGACTGCTGTTGGTTGCCGGCCCCGAATTTGCCATAGAGAGAATTCCAGGTCCGTTGTGTCTTAAATCTGTTATTTCATCTTTGAATTTATATCCTGTATCTCCTGATCCTGTTCCTAATGGATCACCACCCTGAATCATAAAATCGTTAATTACACGATGAAATTTTAATCCGTCATAAAACGGTTTACCTCTAAATTTTTCATCTACATAAATATTTTTTCCTTCTGCAAGAGTTACAAAGTTGGCAACCGTTACAGGTGTTTTTTCATATTCTAATTGTACGATGATATCTCCCTTAGAAGTTTTGATTTCTGCATACAATCCGTCTTCTAAATCGCTATATTCGCCATTACAGGACCATAAACCTGCAATAATTGATAATATTAAAAACATATTTTTTTTCATTTTTTATTATAAATTAAAATTTACTCTTGAGTTGTTTTATTTTGTTTTCTTGCTTCTGCTTCCGGTTTGATATCATTTAATGTCACCGTGCAGATAATAGGTAAGTTTGGAGGGATTCTGTCGTTATCTCCTCTGAAACCGTAAGCCATATTTGATGGGAGTAAAAAGGTAATTTTTTCTCCTTTACTCATCAGTTTTATTCCGTCTCTTAATCCTATAAGTATATCTTGCTTGTCAACCAAGTAGATTTGTGGTCTAAGTTCTACTTCAGAATAGATTACATTATCATTAAAATCTTTTATTTCATAATCAAAATAAGCTACATCGCCTCTTTTGGGAGTTAACGTATCTGTAGTTTTTTGAATATCATAATAGTACCAATAACCTTTTGTAGAAGCATAGAATTTTTTCTCCGGATTTTTGGAAATTATAGAGTCGATCATTGCTTCTTCTATAGAATTCAGTTTTTTATTTCGTTCTATAGATTCCTTAAGAAATGATCCTGAGCCATGAGATATTGGTCTTCTAGGTTCTTGTTTACCACAACTAATCAGTAAAATACTGAGGAGAAGGAAAGATATTTTAAGAAAATTATTCATTATTTGTGTGCATTGAGTGTATGATTTTTTCAAACTTTTTGATTGTATCTTTCAATGTCAAGTAGGATTTTCCACCTGCTGCATTGATATGTCCGCCACCATTAAAATGTTCTCTTGCAAATTGATTTACATCAAAATTCCCCTGAGATCTAAAAGATATTTTAATAATATTCTCGTCTTTATGTTCAATGAAAATAGCGGTAAATTCAATTCCTTTTATAGTTAGCCCGTAATTTACAATTCCTTCGGTATCTCCTTTTACAAATTGGTAAGTATCAAGTTCATTTTGTGAAAGGGTAATGTATGAAGTTTTTAATTCCGGGAAAAGTTTTAAATTCTGTAAGGCTTTTCCTAACAACAACAATCTGTTGTATGAGTTATTATCGAATAGTAAATTGTGTATTTTTCCGTTTTCGATGCCCAAATCTATTAAATCTGCTACAACCCTGTGAGTTGTGCTGGAAGTTGAAGGAAATCGGAATGAACCCGAATCTGTAACAATTCCTGTGTAAATACAGGTTGCAATAGTTTTGTCAATAAGATCCTGCTGTCCTAAAAGTGTGATAAAATGATATACCATTTCGCAAGTAGAACCATATTGAGTATCAGAAAATATATATTGAGCATAATCATCAGGCTTTTGATGATGATCTATCATAATGAATACTGCCTTACAATCGGTTAAAATATTTTCCATTTCACCTACACGATGTAAGGCATTGAAATCGAGTGTGAATATGATATCTGCGTCTTTACAAATTTGAGCGGTTTTTTCTCTATCGTTTTCAAAAATTACAACTTTGTCTGAGGCAGGAAGCCATGATAGAAAATCGGGAAATTCGTTAGGAGAAATTACCGTTGCTTGATGATTGAGCCGGGTAAGAAAGTGATACAATGCCAAAGTTGATCCCATGGCATCTCCGTCAGGGCTGCGATGAGGAATAATAACAATTTTTTTTTGTGTCGATAGCAATTGTCGAATTGCAGAAATGTCTTCGTACTTCATAGTTTGCGAAAATACACTTTTTTCAACAATCAGAATATTTTTGAAGCAAAAAGTCCACCCCAGACTGACAAAATTCCCAATATTATACTTGATAAGATATAAATAATGGCTTGTTGTATTTGGTTTTGCTGAATTAAATTAAAACTTTCTATGCTAAATGCTGAGAATGTGGTAAAACCGCCACAAAAACCGGTTACTAAAAGCCATTTCAGACTTTCGTCTGAAAAGAGATTTTTATCGAAAATCCCAATTAACAATCCGATGATAAAACAACCAATGACGTTAACTGAAAAAGTGGCCAGTGGAAAAAGATGATTCCAATATTTTTGCATCAGTACACTAATAAGAAATCTCAATACGCTTCCTAAAGATCCGCCAATCGCTACTAAAATTATAGATTTTATCATCGGAATTAATTTCTTGAACAAAGTTACAATTTATATAATTATATTTTTTATTTAAATTCATATCATTGAAGTAATTTCAAGGAATATAAATTTTGATTCAATTCAAATCAATTGGATTTTGTACTTTAGCCTTTGTAATAAAATAAATTATGATAAGTGAAAAACAATTTCAGGAAGAGCTAAATTTAATTATTTCAAATGCAATAAGAGAAGATGTCGGTTCGGGAGATTATAGTTCGTTGGCATGTATTCCCGTTGATGCAAAAGGTAAAGCAAAGCTTATGGTAAAAGAAGATGGGATAATTGCAGGTGTAGAATTTGCGAAGATGATTTTTGATCATGTCGATCCAACCCTCAAAATAGAAACTTTTATTACAGACGGAACCCCTGTTCGATATGGAGATGTAGTTTTTCATGTAGAAGGGAGTTCGCAATCTATTCTTAAAGCAGAAAGGGTAGTGCTTAATTCTATGCAGAGAATGAGTGCAATTGCTACTAAAACCAATAATTTTGTGAAATTACTGGAAGGAACTTCAGCCAAAATTTTGGATACAAGAAAAACGACTCCTAATTTTAGAGCTACAGAAAAATGGGCAGTAAAAATAGGAGGAGGAGAAAATCACCGTTTTGCGTTGTATGACATGGTTATGCTTAAAGACAATCATATAGATTTTGCAGGAGGAATTACAAATGCGATTGATCAAACCAGGAATTTTTTGAAAGAAAATAATTTAGATCTGAAAATCATTGTCGAAGCAAGAAATTTACAAGAAATTGAAGAAATTCTTAAAAGTGAAGGAGTTTATAGAATTTTGATTGATAATTTTAATTTTGAAGATACCCGAACTGCAGTAAAAATGATTGGAGATAAATGTTTGACAGAATCTTCAGGAAATATCAACGAAAAAACAATCAGAGATTATGCAATGTGTGGGGTAAACTATATTTCATCCGGAGCTTTGACACATTCTGTCTATAATATGGATTTGAGTTTAAAAGCATTATAAAATGTCACAAGAGATTGAAAGTAAACTCCAGAAAATTCCTGTGGTAAAACAGCTTGTAAATTTTACAAAAAGAATCAAATTACCTTGGTTGGAAGGATTGTCATTCTATGATTTACTCGAAATGTACATTACAGGAATTGCCAAAGGAGCCATAAGTTATAGAGCAGGAGCAATTGCATTTAGTTTTTTTATGGCTTTGTTTCCATTTGCTTTATTTATTCTCAACCTTATACCCTATATTCCCATACGGGATTTTCAGCAGGATTTTTTAAAATTTCTCGAAGAAAGTGTGCCGCCTAATACTTTTGAAGCAATTGCGAATATCATAGAGGATATTATGAACAATAGCTATCGTGGATTATTATCATCGGGATTTATTTTATCTATTTTTTTAATGGCAAATGGTTTGAATGCGATTTTAGGCGGTTTTGAAAACTCTCATCATGTGGTTTTAAAAAGAGGTTTTTTCAATCAGTATCTTATAGCATTAGGAATTTCCCTGGTTTTATCTTTTTTATTAATACTAACAGTTGCTGCAATAGTAGTTTTTGAGGTTTTTATTCAAAATACAAGCCTTCAGGATGTTTTAGGAGAAAGTATCCAGATTATTATTATTAGCAGATATATTTTTGTAATGTTAATGATTTTAATAACAACATCCATTTTATTTAAATATGGAACAAGAGAATCCAGAGAAAGTGCTTTTGTATCTATCGGATCCGTTTTTACAACGATCTTAATTATCATTTCTTCGTATGTTTTCGGGATTTGGGTAGTAAAATTTTCTAAGTATAATGAGCTTTATGGTTCTATAGGAACTTTACTTATTATGATGTTTTACATCTGGCTCAACTGTATGATTTTACTTCTGGGTTTCGAGCTTAATGGAACCATACAACGATTAAAACGCAGAAATTTATTTTATAAATAAAAACCTAAACATTTATTCATTAATTTAGGAATATCAAAATCAATTATTTAATAATCTGGTAGTTTTCCGGAATAATGTAAATCAAATATTTATGGAGCTCAAGTTTTTTATTATTAGCCTTATTGGTTTTATTAGTTTTAATTTATATTCGCAAGAAACAAGTGTTGTCGGAAAGTGGAAATGTATTGATGATCAATCCGGAAAAGCATTGGCAATAATTGAAATTTATGAGCAAAACGAAGAAATTTTTGGTAGGGTTGAAGAAATTCTAAACCCTAAGAATAAAGAACTTATTTGTGAGAAATGTCCCGGAGAAGATAAGCATAAACCCATTTTGGGACTAACTGTGATAAAAGGTCTCAAAAAAAACGGTAAAGAATATAGTGGAGGAAAATTACTTGATCCCAAATACGGCAAACTTTACAGATGCTATATTAGTCTTGAAGATGAGGATAAACTCAAAGTAAGAGGCTATATTGGAATTTCACTTTTCGGAAGAACACAATATTGGCACCGTGTAAAATAATTTCCCAGTGAGGTTTATTTTTTTCTAACTTGCACCAATACAAAATCACTACAAATTTTCCTTCGAACAATGTATTTCGTTGAAGTTATCATTCCGCTATCTCTCGCAAAAACGTTTACTTATGCTATTTCAGAAGCTGAGTTTGATTATATTCAAACAGGAATGAGAATTGCAGTTCCTTTTGGAAAAAATAAAATCTACACAGCCTTAGTAATAGACAAACACCAGCAGAGTCCCAAACTATATGATGCAAAAGAAATTCATCAGATTCTTGACGAAAAACCTGTTGTAACATCTATACAGATTGATCACTGGAAATGGATAGCCTCATATTATATGTGTGCGATCGGAGATGTGTACAGAAGCGCAATGCCATCTGCTTTATTACTGGAAAGTGAAACTTCAATTATAAAACGGAATGATTTTTTTGTAGATGAAAAAGAATTGTCTGATGATGAGTATTTAATTTATCAGGCTTTAGAATTACAAACTTCGCTCAAAATTCAAGAAGTAATTTCTGTGTTAAATAAGAAAAATGTATTTCCGACTATTCAGAAATTAATCAATAAAAAAATTATTTCTTTAGAAGAAGAAATAAGAGAATTATATAAACCCAAACAAATCAGGTATGTTCGCCTTCATGAACAATACGAAAGCGATACCGGTTTGCAGGATATTTTACAGCTTCTTAAAGGACAAAAACAAAAAGAAATTTTATTGGCATTTTTTCAATTGAAAGCTTCGACGAAAAAACCTATTACCGTAAAAAGTCTTGTTGAAATTTCCGGGATAAGTGCTGCTACTGTAAAATCATTAATTGATAAAAATATTTTTGAGGATTATTATCTTCAGATAGATCGGGTAAATTTTGATAAAAACAATGATATAAACAACCTCACTCTTAGCACTGCACAACAAACCGCTTTCGATGAAATTTCAACTTCATTTCACACCAAAGATGTAACATTACTACATGGTGTTACGGCTAGTGGGAAAACAGAAATTTATATTAAACTTATCGAACAATTTTTGCAAACCGGTAAGCAAATATTATTTCTCTTGCCGGAAATAGCACTTACTACACAATTGGTAACAAGACTTGTCAGATATTTTGGAAACCAGGTTGCGGTTTTTCATTCGAAGTATAGTAATAATGAAAGAGTTGAAGTTTGGCAGCAAGTATTAGAAAACTCACCAAAAGCACGTATCGTTATTGGAGCACGTTCCTCTTTGTTTTTACCGTTTTATCGATTGGGACTAATAATTGTAGACGAAGAACACGAGCAAACGTATAAACAGCAAGATCCTGCACCAAGATATCATGCACGGGACGCAGCTATAGTTTTGGCCAATTTCCATGGATCAAAAGTTTTATTGGGTTCTGCAACTCCAAGTTTGGAAACCTATTTTAATACTCAAAATCAAAAATATGGGTTGGTCAACCTTACAGAAAGATTTGGAAATGTGATGCTGCCGGAAATTCATTTGGTTGATCTTAAAGACAAATATTTTAAAAAAAGGATGAAAGGGCATTTTAGTGATGTGCTTTTAGAAAAAATTGCCGAAGAATTAAGCCAGGGAAAACAAATTATTTTATTTCAAAACAGAAGAGGATATGCTCCTGTATTAGAGTGTATGACTTGCGGACACGTCCCTCAATGCCGGCAATGCGCAGTGAGTCTGACCTATCATCAATACAAAGGGCAGTTACGCTGTCATTATTGTGGTTATACGGTTGCTAAACCAAGTAACTGTCATTCTTGTTCGAGTATAGATTTGATCACAAAAGGGTTTGGAACTGAGCAGGTTCAGCAGGAATTGAATATATTATTTCCTCAAGCGAAAATTGCAAGAATGGATCAGGATACAACCAAAGGAAAGTATGCTTTTGAAAAACTGATTGATGGTTTTAAAAATCAGGAAATAGATATTCTTGTGGGAACGCAAATGCTTGCCAAAGGATTAGATTTTAATAATGTAAGTTTGGTTGGTATAATGAACGCAGACAATATGCTGTATTATCCGGACTTTAGAGCTTTCGAAAGAAGTTATCAAATGTTGACTCAGGTTTCCGGAAGATCCGGAAGGTCAAAAGAAAGAGGAAATGTAATTATACAAACCTATAATCCGCATCATAATATTATTAGGCAAGTGACCGATAATGATTATTTAGGGATGTATAAAGAACAATTGTATGAAAGAAAAATATATTTCTATCCTCCTTATTTTAGATTGATCAGATTAACTTTAAAACACAGAGATTTTGAAAAACTTAAAAATGGAGCGAATTGGCTGTATGCAGTTTTAAAAGACAATCTCAAAATACCGGTACTGGGTCCGGAAGAACCATCAATTAATAAAATTAGAAATGAGTATATTAGAACTATACTGATAAAGTTGCCACAGGAAGCTCATTTGGGTTCAACAAAAAATAAAGTACAAAAAATACTTAATAGTTTTGAATTGACAGGAGAATACAGATCAGTAAGAGTGATAGTAAATGTGGATTTTTATTGACGGGTATCCATTGCATTTTTTAATGCGTCCTTTTTATTTCTGCTCAAAGGGATTTTATCGTTGCCAATTTCTGCAAACTTGCTGTTAAACTTATCGATTTTATCAATATTAACAATATAAGATTTATGAATTCTTACAAACTTAGAAGCAGGAAGCTCGGTTTCATAAGATTTCATTGTAGCCAGAACCAAATGGTTCCCTTCGTCAGTAACAATTTTTACATAATCACCAAAAGCTTCAATCCACTTAATTCTGGAAATATAAACTTTTAGTTTTTTGAGATTGCTTTTTATAAAGATATATTCACCGGTTTCCTCAATACTTTCTTTAAGTAAAGACTGTTTTTTTATTGCACGTTTTACAGATGCTTCAAACCTTTCTGCGGTGACAGGTTTCTGAATATAATCTGTTGCATCATAATCAAAAGCTTTTACTGCATATTCAGGTTTGGAGGTAATAAATATAACCAAAGGTTTGTCTGTAAGCCCATCAAGAAAATCAAAACCGCTCAAAACAGGCATTTCAACATCTAGAAATAATAGATCAACTGTATTGAAAGACATAAAACGTTTAGCTTCAATTGCATTAGAAAATTCCCCTATTAATTTCAATTGCAAGTGATTACTTACCAATTTACTTATGGTCATTCTTTGTACAGCACTATCGTCAACTACAACACAATTCAATTTCATAATCTATTTTTAGAACTAAAGTTTTGGTTAAAAATTAAATATATGGATTTAATTCAGCATTTAAAGAGCAAATATAAAAAAATATTGCATTTTGTCGAATTAAATCAAAACCAATTTGTAGATTAAAATAAAATAACTACTTTTGCACCCAATTTTACAATAAATAAAATCTAAAGTATTATGAATCATTATGAAACTGTTTTCATCTTGAATCCCGTTTTATCTGAAGTACA
>CAZSOC010000042.1:24543-24822 GCA_964608415.1 uncultured Flavobacterium sp. | reverse complement strand
TTTTGTTAAGAAGACCACCGGGACGTGAGGCTTATCCTGGAGACGTTTTCTACCTGCACTCTCGTTTGTTAGAAAGAGCTTGCAAGGTTATCGCTAACGATGACATTGCAAGAAACATGAATGATTTACCAGAATCTATCAAAGGAATCGTAAAAGGTGGTGGATCACTTACCGCTTTGCCAATTATTGAAACTCAAGCTGGAGACGTTTCTGCATATATCCCAACCAACGTAATTTCGATTACCGATGGTCAGATTTTCTTGGAGTCTGACTTGTTTA
>CAZSOC010000042.1:18666-24533 GCA_964608415.1 uncultured Flavobacterium sp. | reverse complement strand
TATTTCTGTATCTCGTGTTGGAGGTAATGCACAAATCAAATCGATGAAAAAAGTTTCCGGAACTTTAAAATTAGATCAGGCACAATTCCGAGAATTGGAAGCATTTGCTAAATTTGGTTCTGATCTGGATGCAGTTACTTTAAACGTAATTGAAAAAGGAAGAAGAAATGTCGAGATACTGAAACAAGGTTTAAACGACCCTTATACTGTAGAAGATCAGGTAGCAATTATCTATGCAGGTTCTAAAAACTTGCTAAGAAATGTCCCTGTTAATAAAGTGAAAGAGTTTGAAAAAGATTTCTTGGAATTCTTGAATAACAAACACAGAGATACTCTTGATGCTTTAAAAGCAGGTAAGCTTGATGACAAAATTACAGAAGTTATCGAGAATGTAGCTAAAGAAGTTTCAGCGAAATACAACTAAGAATTATTTTAAATTTTGAATTATAAATTTTAAAGGGTTCCATAATTTATAATTCAAAATTTATAATTTAAAATAATAACATGGCAAATTTAAAGGAAATCCGTAATAGAATTACTTCCGTTTCATCAACGATGCAGATTACGTCGGCGATGAAAATGGTTTCTGCTGCAAAGTTAAAAAAGGCACAAGATGCCATTACGGCAATGCGACCTTATGCCGAAAAATTAACGGAATTATTACAAAATCTTTCTGCAACACTTGATGGTGATGTAGGAGGAGAGTTTACAACTCAAAGAGAAGTAAAAAAAGTTCTAATAGTTGCAATAACTTCAAACAGAGGTTTGTGTGGGGCTTTTAATACCAATGTAATCAAAGAAGTTAAGAATCGTACCGATTTTTACACGGGAAAACAAGTAGATGTTTTTGCAATTGGTAAAAAAGGAAATGATGTTTTAAGCAAAACCTGTACTATAGTAGATAATCAAAGTAGAGTTTTTGATGCTCTTACTTTTGAAAACGTGGCACAAATTGCGGAAGTTCTTACAGAAAAATTTATTTCCGGAGATTATGATAAAATAGAATTGGTTTACAATCAGTTTAAAAATGCAGCTACTCAAACTATAATGACAGAGCAGTTTTTACCGTTAAAACCAATTGTAGATGGAGATGCCAATGCGGTTTCAGATTATATTTTTGAACCTCAGAAAGAAGAAATTATATTGACATTGATTCCAAAATCATTAAAGACACAGTTGTACAAAGCCATTAGAGATTCATTCGCTTCAGAACACGGAGCAAGAATGACCGCAATGCATAAAGCAACAGATAATGCAACAGAATTGAGAAATCAATTGAAATTGACTTATAACAAAGCACGTCAAGCTGCAATTACTAATGAAATTTTAGAAATTGTTGGTGGAGCGGAAGCTTTAAACAATTAATATTGGTTATAAATATTTATAAGCTGCTTCATTTTGGAGCAGCTTTTTTTATGGCTATATCTTAAAATATTTCGTCCTGAAATAAGCCGATTTTATATCAACTTATTTCAGGACGAAATATTTTTTATTCTAAAATTTGTTAATCTATTTCAGGATGATATGATTAACAAAATTCATTAAATGCATCTTTAAGATTTTCAGCAATTAATTCTGCCGGACGGCCTTCAATATGATGACGTTCTAACATATGAACTAATTCTCCGTTTTTAAATAAGGCTATACTAGGAGAAGAAGGAGGGAAGGGAAACATAAATCCTCTTGCAGCTTCTACAGCTTCTTTATCTACGCCTGCAAAAACTGTGATTAAATGATTTGGTTTTTTTTCGTTATCCAAACTCATTTTTGTTCCTGGTCTTGCATTTCGTGCAGCACAACCACATACAGAATTTACCACAACCAATGTTGTTCCTGGTTTTTCTATTGCGTTCTCAACTGCACCTGCACTATATAATTCTTCAAAACCTGCCTCAGTTAGTTCAGCTCGCATTGGTTTTACCATTTCTTCGGGATACATAATTTTAATTTTTAAAGGATTAGAGTGGTAAAGTTACAAAGATTATATGGGTTAGAAAATCACTTTAAGAAACTTTTTAAGTTATACCTATTTTGTTTTTTTATTCTTTTTCATTTTGTTTATCCAAATAAAAATTCCTGTTATTGGTAGGCTTGTAGCGATTAAACAAGAGAGGAAATAGATCACTTTAGACCAGGTTCCATAAATTTCTCCCATATGAATTGCCCGTATTTGAGCAGCTATTTTTTGCCCGTATTTTTTTTCTGCAAAAACATCTTTTTTAATTATCGCTCCAGAATATTGATCTATGGTAATTTTATCTGAAGCATCTTTGTTAAAAATAGCATCATTTTTTTTACTCAATTCAAAAGAACCTTCAGGACCTTTTGCCAGTCCGATTATAGTTTTTCCTGTATAAGGGAAAGCACTGTCGCCGATAGCTGCGATTTCTTCGACACTTAATTTTTTTCCGTTTTCTATTATTGTAGATTCGGGTTTTTTAGCATCTCTGTCGCCAAATACCTTTGCTCCCAAAACGTTGCTTAAACCGTCTTTATACCACTCAAAAGACCAGCACAAACCAGTAAGTGCCATTATTAAAACCAGTAAGAAAGTATAAAATCCTAAAACGTTGTGTAAATCGTGGTTGATACGTTTCCAGTTGGCGCTAAATTTAATTTTTAAACCCGGTTTAAAGCTTTTTAACCCTTTTATTTTTTTAGGTAACCAAAGAATTAAACCACTCATAGTTAGAAAAACAAAAATCAAGGTCGCAACTCCCACAATTGGTCTTCCGATTTCCTGATCTAATAATAACCATCGGTGTAATTTGAACATTGTAAGAAAAAATTCACTTAAAGGACCTTTTCCTGTTCCTAAAATTTCATTGGTATAGGGATTTACATAATGAGTTTCACCACGTCTGTCTTCTTTTGATTTAGAAACTTGTAGCTCATATGGTTTATGTAAATTATCATAATAAGAAATTCGTGTTACTTTGCCACCGGATTTTTCTTCTGTTTCCTGAATGATTTCTTTAAAAGAAAATTTTTGTTCACCAATATTTTCTATATAAAATTTTTCCGGTTCGATTATTTTCTCGATTTCTGGTTTGAAAGTATAGAGAGTACCACTCAAACAGACCAAAAATAAAATAATACTGCTTCCTACACCAAGCCAGAGATGTAAGTCGTTAATCAACTTTCTAAAAGTATAACCGGATTTCTTTTTTTGTTTCATATATCTGGTTTTAATATTAATTCGGATTTATATTTTATAAAATATCTGTAAAATTAAACGAGGTAATCGGATGGGTGTTTGAAGATTATAATTCCATAATATTCAAAACCATAATATTATTTCCGACATTATTTAGACTTAATATAAACAGTGCAAATGTAAGGGTTGCTTCTTCATATTAAAAATAAATCTAAGTAAAAAAACAAAAACACTTAATGTTCTGAAAACAAGAAAAATACAAATCGTATCTGATTGTTTTGTTTAAATGATTGTTCAGCAGATGAAATTAATAATATTTATTATATGTAGTCTAAAAGCCATGTTTAATTAAAAATTTTATGGGATTGCTCTAAGATTAATTGAATAAGCATGAATAACTTAAGATAAATTGAAACCTGTCTATAAGTTATTTGAAAATTCTCTTAAACAAAAAATGAATGAAAATTAATTTAGGACCAGATAAAATCACCTTCAAACCTTCCCAAAGAGAAGTTTCTTCGTTTAAAAATTTTAAAACCAGATTAGGATTTCCTTTAAAGAATAATGAAGAAAATATTTTTTTTCCCGCATGATTCTTTTCGTTCAAAATATCCAGTAATATCACATCATAGAACCAGAATCTATCTTTTTTGTAGAAATCTCTAAAATCTTTTTTTTGTTCTAAAAATTCACAAAGCAATTTGGAAAACCGATCACTTTTTCTAAAAGCAGATCCGGTACTGGACTTATACCAACCTCCGGCAATTCCAATATTTATAATATTTTTTTTGTTTTCTTTCCAAAAAAGATAACACGTCATCGGAATGTTTCCTTGTTCTTCCCGAAGAACCGTATAGTCTTTGATGCTATTCAGATCCAAATAATTTTTGATTTCTTTTTTACAGTTTTCTTTATCTAAAAAATCTTTGGAAAAAAGTGTATATTTTACAAATGCTTCTGTGGAGGATTTTGGCAGAATAGATATAAATCGTGTATTGCCATATTGCGGAACAGAAAAATCCATAAAAATCGCTTTTGTAGTATCAAAATTTTTTTCGGATGTTTTGATATGCCAACCGGTAAAATGTTGTTGGACTAATGGATACATACAATTGTTCTGAATTTTTTTCAAATCCAAAATACTGTTTATTAATCTATCGCATGAGTAAGAGCCGTTTTGGGTTTTTACCACAACATGATTGCCGGATTCTGTATAACCAATGACCGGATCTTCTATGTATGTAATATTATTTTCATGATCAATCTTTTTGAAAATTTTATCATAAAAATGATTATACTCAATTATTTTATAAATATATGGATAGAGCTTAACATCCTTTTTTTTGTACTGATTAATAAAAGTTAAGATGCTCCATCTGGTGTGAATAATTTTGTCCCAATTCCCTTTTTCATTTTCCCAAAAGCACCAAGTCTGATTATTGTTTTTTTTGAATGAAACATCAAGCAGTAAAATACTTTTATCTCTAAACTTACCGGTCTTAATCATTTGATCGATTGTCATCAGACCTGCCATTCCGGTTCCGGTAAAAATAAAGTCATAATGCTTCATAAATTTGATTTTAGAAACTCAAATTTAGAATTTTATTAATGAATAAAGTAATTTATGCTTTAATACAAGTTGTATCTAATTCCGAGGAAAAAGCGGATCCCTTGATTTGGACCATAAACATAAGTGGGATCAAATGTTAAACCATAAGGATTTTCGGGAGTCACTGCTGCTTGTCCGTTTTGGTCAAAAATTACATTTTTATCAAAAGGATCATGAGAACGGGCTATTAAAAACGGATTTCCCTTGTTTGGAGTCCAGTTTAAAAGGTTTTTTATTCCGCCGAAAATTTCAATTCCTCTCATTTTATCATAAGTAAACTGGATATTCTGAATGCTCCAAACAGGTGATTCCGGTTTTCTGGGATCATTTTCTCCCAAAAGCGGAAGCCTCATCGGTCCGTATAAATTTCCGGTATAATCTATATTTAGAAACCATTTGGGAATTTTGTAAGAAACACTCCATGTACCTGAAAATTTTTCGGTAAGAAGCGGTCTGGTTTTAATATTGTCTTCGGTTTTACTTACGTCCATGAATGTTGCTCCGAGACTTGCTTTTATTCCGTTTGAAAAAGTGAGGTCGGCATTAGTACTAACACCTTTTGTTACTGCAAAACCATTTAGGTTTTTATAAATGATCTGATTGGGATTGGTCTCATAATCGGGGATAATTGAATTGTTGAAATAAGTATACCACGCTGTCGTTTCAAAAGTGAACTGATTTCCGTTTTTCCCAACTACTTTTTTTAAGTAATTAAAGTTTACATTGATAGATTTTTCCGGTTTCAAATCTTCTAAAATCACGACTTCTCTGGAGCCGGTAACTGCCGCATGTTCTTCGGTAAAAAGATTTACCACTCTAAAGCCTGTCCCGCTGTTGATCCGGAAAATATCAAATTCTGAAATTTTCCATTTATAAGCAATTCTCGGAGTGAAAATATTTCCGTGATTTTTGTGATTGTCCCATCTCATTCCCATTAAAAGGTGATGGTTTGGATGTAATCGTAATTCATCCTGAATAAATAAACTGGGAATCCAGCTCTCATCTGTGTTTTGTGTTGCTGGTGTATTATCATTATAACTGTTGTATCTTAAAGAAGTTCCCAAAAGAATATCATGATTTTTATAAGTTTTGTCCCAAGTG
>CAZSOC010000042.1:0-18656 GCA_964608415.1 uncultured Flavobacterium sp. | reverse complement strand
CAAGTGGTTTGCAGATAGCCTATTTTTTGTTGGGCTAAAAAATAAGTTGTTCCGTAAACCGAATTCTGATCATGATCTGTATATGAAAATGTTGAGATAATTTTTTCTGTAAAAGGGAGTTGATAACTTCCCAGAAGTTCATATCTTTTGGTGTAAATACTTTCTCCATAGATTATATCTGTTCCCCGGAAGCTTTTATTCCACTGCATTTCTCCACCCCACCGATCTTCATAAAAGTATCTTCCGGCGAGAGAAAACAATCTGTTTTGCGGTCTGTCAAATTGCCATTTCTGAAAAACTGAAATTCTGTTTTGTAATGTTAAATCAGTAAAATTATCGTTGTTGTTGTCTATCGGATTAGAATAATTAAAATAATTAATTCCTATTAAAGCCGAAATGTCTTTTCCTACATTCGATTTAAAACCCAGATCAGCATTGGTTTCTCCCCAGGAATTAGTAATTATATCTACAGAAAGTTTTGCGGCTTTAAATGGATTTTTTGTAATAATATTTATTAACCCACCAACAGCTTCACTACCATAAAGTGAAGAAGCAGGACCTTTTACAATTTCAACACGATCGATCAGCGAGTTAGGAATTCCCGAAAGTCCATAAACAGTAGATAAGCCGCTTACAATTGGCATTCCGTCAATAAGTACTAGCGTATACGGACCCTCTAACCCATTAATATGAATGTCTCCGGTATTGCAGACATTACAATTTATCTGAGGTCTTACTCCATTTACGTTTTGTAAGGCTTCGAATATATTGGATGTAGGATTTTTTCTGAAATACGAAGGCTTGTAAATTTCAACAGGAACCGGACTCTCTAATCTTGTTATTGGTTTTAAAGTACCAGAAACTACTACCTCTTCAACAGTATTTTCATCATCCTGAAGCTCAAAATCCAATGTGATATTTCTAGAATTTGTAAAATCTATTTTTTTTGAAATACTTTTTTTCCCGACAAAATATACTTCTATAGTTTTTTTATTTGGAGTTAAATTTTCTAACGTATAATTTCCCAAAGAATCACTTGTAGTAAATGACGACTCATTTATAATTTCAACTATAGCACCATTTACAGGTTTTCCATAAGACTTTATGGTTCCTTTTATGGAAGTATCATGTTGAGCATGAGATTTGAAAGACAGAAGTATTAGAATTAGGTATAAATATTTTTTCATTTCTATTTAAAATAAATTTAGACAAATCTAAAAATAATTTTTATCAAAAAAAAATTTAATATCTTTGTATTGAAAAGAAAAATTTTAGCATGACCTATTCTGAAGAAAACTATCTTAAAGCAATTTACCACCTGTCTTTGTTTCAAAAGAAAGGAGTAACTACAAATGCAATTGCAAAAATGATTGAAGCCAAAGCATCATCGGTAACTGATATGATCAAAAAACTGGCAGATAAAAATTGGGTAGAATATCAAAAATATCAAGGGGTTGTGCTTACTTCGGAGGGATTAATGCATGCCAAAATGATTGTAAGAAAACATAGATTATGGGAGGTTTTCTTGGTAGATAAACTGGATTTTACCTGGGACGAGGTTCACGATGTTGCAGAAGAACTGGAACACATTCAATCGGAGAAGCTTATTAATAAGCTGGATGCTTTTTTAGGATTTCCTACGGTAGATCCGCATGGAGATCCAATTCCGAATTCTAAAGGTGAGATTTTGAGTATGGACAAAAAATTGCTTTCTGAACTAAAGGCAAATCGGGTATGTATTTGTGTTGGAGTAAAAGATTCTTCATCTGAGTTTTTGAAATATCTGGACAAACAAAAAATTTCTCTCGGAGCCACAATAGAAATTATTAGTAAAGAATCGTTTGATGCATCTCTAACAGTAAAGATTAATGAAAATATCATTTCGATTTCAAATAAAATAGCAAGTAATTTGTTTGTAAAAACAGTATAATTTTATGGAGAGTATCATTTCGTTTTTTGAAGGGATAGACCCGATTTTTGCTGCTTTTTTAGCAACATTATTTACTTGGGGGTTAACTGCATTTGGTGCTTCTCTTGTATTTTTTTTTAAGAATATTAACAGAACAGTATTAGATGGGATGTTAGGTTTTACAGGAGGAGTAATGGTTGCGGCAAGTTATTGGAGTTTACTGGCTCCGGCAATAGAAATGAGCGAAGGTGAAGGAATTGAGAAGGTTCTTCCGGCATCTATCGGATTTATTTTGGGAGCTGTATTTTTATTTAGTTTAGACAAAGTATTGCCGCATATGCATATTAATTTTAAAGAAACCGAAGGAGTAAAATCACCATGGCAGCGAACTACTTTATTGGTCTTGGCAATTACAATGCATAATATTCCGGAAGGGTTGGCAGTAGGGGTTTTGTTTGGAGGTGTTGCAGCCGGAATTCCGGAAGCATCTATTGCAGGAGCTGTAACTTTGGCAATCGGAATCGGGATTCAGAATTTTCCCGAAGGAATAGCCGTTTCAATGCCATTGAGAAGAATGGGAATGAGCCGTTGGAAAAGTTTTATGTATGGACAATCTTCGGCTTTGGTAGAACCAATTGCTGCTGTTTTCGGGGCAGTTGCCGTAACTTTTTTCACTCCGGTTTTACCTTACGCTTTGGCATTTGCAGCCGGCGCGATGATATTTGTTGTGGTTGAAGAAGTAATTCCGGAAACCCAACAGGATAAAAACACAGATATTGCAACACTTGGCTTTATTGGCGGATTTGTAGTAATGATGATGCTTGATGTAGCTTTAGGTTAACAACCACAACTTCCACCACAATTCTTATCGTCTTTCTTTTTCCAAAAAAACTTCTTGACAAGGAAAAAAATTGCTACTGCAAGGACAATGTAAATTATTATTTCTTGAATATCCATAATTAAAAATAAATTCCGCCACCAATTGTAATAAAATTATATGTTGGAGTGGCAATTTTCAGTCTTTCGTAACCCAATGTAAAAAAGTAATTCTTTTTATGGTACTTGCTTTGTAATTCGAATGTATTTACGGGTAATCCATTAATCCTGCTCCATTGTTGGCTTGCTGAAAAACTAATTTGATTGGTCATAAAATAATCTGCCAAAAGCCCATAAGAGAAACCAAACTTGTTCACTTCATTGCCAATATAGGAAACTCCGAGGTTCCATCCTAAATTGAATTTCTCTAATCGAACTCTGTCATAAGCCAGGTTCAAATGAAAAAGAGAAAGATTATTCGTTGTATTATGCACTTTATTAAATTCAAAAAGCTCCCTGTAATCTGCCTGAATGTAAAAATATTGAAAAGGTCGTGCTTTCACTTCAAGATGATTACCTAACAAACGATTATTGTTATAAATAAATTTATTTTCGATATCAATCCTGTTCATTGTTTTTTGAATGGTATCTATGTTTACATTTTCATAATTTCCAGATTTTCCGTTATAAAAAGGATAGGCCGTCAAATTACTGTGAAGATGGTTTTCATTTTTATAATCTCCTATCAAACCATATTTGAAGAGCCCAAAGGTGATATAAAAGAATAGTTCTCCAAAAAATCCCAAATCGTCATCGTTATCACTCGATTTTCCTGAACTACTATTGCTATTACTTTTTGATCCTGAATTTAATTCAGATTTTGATTTTTCCAACTTGTTTTGGGCAGAAATACTCGTAAATGAAGCAATTAAAATAAGAAGAAAAATGTATCTCTTTTTCATAAAATGTTCTTCAAGTATCATCAAAAACCTAACCGAATTATTTGAAAATCGTATATCCTACAAAAGCAAACAGATAAGCCAAAACCCCCATTCCAACCAACTGGATAATGGTCCATTTCCAGGAATTGGTTTCCCGTTTTACAATAGCAACCGTTGCAGCACATTGCATTGCAATAGCATAAAATAAAAGCAACGAAACACCTGTTGCCAGTGTAAATACTTTTTCTCCCGTATCGGCAAAAGTTGCGGCTTCCATACGTTGTTTTATCGTAGCTTCGTCTTCTGCATCTTCCACACTGTAAATGGTTGCCAATGTTCCTACAAAAACTTCTCTTGCCGCAAACGAAGTGATAATGGCAATTCCTATTTTCCAGTCGTAACCCAAAGGTTTTATAACCGGTTCAATGGCTTTTCCCATCATTCCGATATAGGAATTTTCAATTTGGAATGAAGCAACTTTTGTATTGAGTTCTTCTTCCGGAAGATTTCTATTTTCTATTTTACTGCTTACGATTTCTTCTGCATTATCAAAAGTTTCTCCTCCGTGGGAGGCCAAAAACCAAAGGATAACCGAAACGGCAAGAATAATTTTTCCGGCATTTAATACAAATGCTTTTGTTTTTTCAAGAACAGTATAAAACACATTTCTGAACAAAGGCATTTTATACGAAGGCATTTCGATAACAAAATAGGATTTGCTTTTTAATTTGATGATTTTATTCAGAATTACTGCTGAAACCAAAGCCAGAACAATCCCCAAAAGATACATTCCTAATAATACCAATGCCTGAGAATTGATAAATCCTAAAACGGTTGTTTTGGGAACAATAAGTGAGATCAATATGGTATAAACCGGCAATCTTGCCGAACAAACTGAAAACGGCGTGACCAAAATGGTAATCAGTCGTTCTTTCCAGTCTTCGATATTTCGGGTAGCCATTATTGCAGGAATAGCACAGGCATTTCCGGAAATAAGCGGTACGACACTTTTTCCGTTCAGCCCGAATTTACGCATTATTTTATCCATTAAGAAAACCACACGGCTCATATATCCGGTTTCTTCTAAAACGGCAATAAATAAGAACAGTATGGCAATTTGCGGAACAAAAATTACAATTCCACCAATTCCCGGAACGATTCCCTGGCTTATCAATTCGTTGATTTTCCCCTCTGGTAAAAATGCGGCAATTTTTTCGGATAATGCGGCAAAAGTTTCGTCAATAAAGTCCATAAACGGTCCCGACCATGTGAAAATTGCCTGAAACATCAGTGTTAACAGTAACAGAAAGATGATATATCCGAAAAATTTATGTGTCAGGATTTTGTCCAATCTCGAATCGAAATCTGTTGCTTTTGATTTGTCAATCGAATAATTTTCTTTCAAAATGGCATTTATAAACTGGTATCGTTTTACGGTTTCATGATGTTGTTCTTTTTTTACAGCAACCTGTTTTTCTTTGTCTTCTATTTCAACAAAACCGATTTTATATGTGTCTGCAAGCCATTTTTTATAAGTCAAATCATCTTTTAAGAAAAGAGGTTTTTGAGATAGTTTTTCAAAATGTTGGATGGTATTTTTTAGCTCGGCAATTCCGGTGTTGTTTCGGGTACTTGTTAAAATAACGGTTGTATCGAGTTCTTTTTCAAGATTTTCTTTGTTTATAGAAATGCCTTTCAGCTTCATTCTGTCGGCCATATTGATGACCAAAATAGTAGGAATTCCCAAATCTTTTACCTGAGTAAACAGGAGTAAGTTTCTTTTTAAGTTTTCGGCTTCCGCTACAACTACAATAACCTGAGGAAAATCTTTATCTTCGGGATGAAGTAAAAATCCGGTGGTAACGCTTTCGTCAAGAGAACTCGGATTTAAGCTGTACGTTCCCGGCAGATCAATAACGTTTACTTTTTGATGATTTTCCAGATGGAAAGTACCTTGTTTTTTTTCGACGGTGATTCCCGGGTAATTTCCTACTTTTTGGTGTAATCCGGTAAGGGAATTGAACAGAGAGGTTTTTCCTGTGTTCGGATTTCCGACTAAAGCTATTTTTATTGTATCGTTTTTTACCATTTTATTCCTGAATTTCCACAAAAATCCTGCTTGCCATTTCTTTTCTGATAGCAAGATTTGTATCATTTATAGTCAAATATAGAGGATCTCCGAGAGGGGCGATTTGTATGAGTTCTACAATATTACCTTCCATACAGCCCATTTCTATGAGTTTTAACGGAACAATGTTATTATCAAATGATGTGATTATTGCTTTTTGTCCTTTGCGAAGTTTATCTATTGTTGTGTGCAAGTCTTATTTAGATTGATTTTATATTGCGAAAATACAAATTAATATCCTAAAGAAATGTTATTTTTCATTTTCAGACAACCAATTGATATCTTCGATCAATCTTTGAATATCTTTGGAGCTGGTTCCGTCATAAAAACCTCTGACTCTTTTTTTGGTGTCCACCAGAACAAAATTTTCTGTATGCACCATATCATATAGCTCTTCCGGTTTACCTGTTTTTACAACCAGGTAAGACTTCCGGGCAATTCCGTAAATTTCTTTTTTGTCGCCGGTTACCAAATTCCATTTACCATCAATTACTTTTTTTTCAAGAGCATATTTTTTTAAAACAGGAACACTGTCAATTTCAGGAAAAACGGTATGGGACAGTAGCATTACTTTAGGGTTATTTTTTACAGCCTCTTGCACAATAACCATATTATCGGTCATGATAGGACAAATGGTCTGACAAGTTGTAAAGAAAAAATCTGCAACGTAAATTTTACCATCATAATCTTTTTGAGTAATCTTTTTGCCATTTTGATTAATGAATTCAAAGTCCGGAATAGTATGATATTTGCTTACATGCTGCATGGTACTATCTACAAGTTCTGGATTTACATCCGAAGGATTCATTACCGGAAGTCGTTTTTGCGGGGTTAAAGCATTCATAAAAAGCATTAATGTTATTGTAGAGAATACAAACATGGTAATAAAGAAAACACGATACTTTTTTAGGATTGATAACATGGGAGATTTTTTACAAAAATAGCAAATATCTTAATTTAAAGAGATTATAAATTGCTAATGAAATCTTAAAAAGACACTTTAATTAAATAGATTCAATATTTTTGTTTACACTCAATATTTTTAGAATGAAAAAACAAATTAGTTTGAAATGGGTTTATTTTTTCCCGGTAGTATTGGCATTTTCAGGTACATATGCACAACAAGATTCAGGAATCAATACTTCTTTTATGGATACTAAAGTAAGACCAGGTGACGATTTTTTTAGATTCGTAAACGGAACCTGGTACGATAACACAGAAATTCCCGCAGACAGAAACAGATGGGGAAGTTTTGATGAATTAAGGCAAAACACAGACAGAGATGTACTTGAAATTCTCAATGATGCGCTTAAAGATCCAAAATATACTTCAGATACAGATCAGGGAAAAGCATTAAATATGTACAAAGCCATTATGGATACTGTGAGTAGAAATAAGGAAGGGATTAACCCGATTAAACCTACTTTGGCTAAAATTGATAAAGTAAAAAATATAAAAGATTTACAAGCTTTACTTAGCGAACAATTACCCGTTGGCGGATTAGGGTTTTTTAATATTGGAGTTGGAACGGATGCCAAAAACAGCAATAGAAATGTAGTAAATGTAGGATTGGGGTCTTTAGGTTTGTCAGACAGGGATTATTATGTTTCAAATGATGCAGATTCTAAAGAAAAAAGAGAAAAGTATGAGAAACATATAGCCAGAATGTTTCAGTTTTTAGGATTAAATGCAGCAAAATCTAAAGCCGAAGCGGCAAAAGTTCTGGCTATAGAAACGGCCATGTCACAAGCATCTTTCGATAGAGTAGAAAGAAGAGACAGAAGAAAAACATACAATCCGATGACGGTAAATGATTTACAAAGATTAACCCCTTCGATAAATTGGAGAAATTACCTTACTAATATTGGGTTGACCCAGGTAGACTCTTTGATAGTATCACAGCCAAAATACATGACCTCATTAGAAGAATTATTCGGGCAGAAAAAAGTAGATTCGTGGCGAGCATATATGAAATGGACACTTTTGAGAAGTGCTTCAGGAAAATTATCTACAGAAATCGAAGATGCTAATTTTGAATTCTATGGAAAAGTTCTAACGGGCGCTATCAAACAAAGACCTCGTGATGAAAGAGCTCTGCAAACGATCAATGGATCAGTTGGGGAAGCATTAGGTAAATTATATGTAGAGAAAAAATTTCCTGCTGAAGCAAAAGCGAAGGCTGAAAAAATGATCAAGAATGTTTTTACAGCATTTGAAAACCGTATTAATAATTTACCTTGGATGAACAAGGCAACCAAGGTGAGTGCGATTGAAAAACTGCACAAATCGAGAATCAAGATTGGTTATCCGGACAAATGGAAAGATTATTCTGAATTAACGCTTAAAAGTCCGGAAGAAGGCGGAAGCTATTTCAGCAATATGAAAGCCATTTCAATATGGAGATTCAACGAGAATATAGCCAAACTCAACAAACCGGTAAATAAAGATGAATGGTTTATGTCGCCTCAGACAGTAAATGCATATTACAATCCATCTTATAATGAAATTGTATTCCCGGCGGCAATTTTGCAACCGCCATTTTATGATTACAAAGCAGACGAAGCTGTGAATTATGGAGGAATCGGAGCAGTGATCGGTCATGAAATTTCTCATGGATTTGACGATTCCGGTTCAAGATACAATGCAGACGGAAATTTAGTAAACTGGTGGTCGGATGAAGATCTTAAACAATTTACAGATTTAGGAGGAGCGTTAGCAGATCAATACAGTGCATTAGAGCCAATTCCCGGGATATTTGTAGACGGAAAATTTACACTTGGAGAAAATATAGGAGATCTTGGAGGAGTAAATGCAGCTTACGATGGTTTGCAAATTCATCTGAAAGAATCCGGAAGACCGGAATTGATCGATGGATTTACTCCGGAACAAAGATTCTTTATTTCATGGGCGACAATTTGGAGAACAAAAGTCAGGGATGAAGCCATTAAAAATTTAGTAAAAACAGACTCTCATTCACCGGGAATGTATCGTGCTTATGTACCATTACAAAATATTGAGTCTTTTTATAAAGCATTCAACATTCAACCGGGAGATGGGATGTATATCGAACCGGAAAAACGTGTAATTATCTGGTAATAAATTTAAGAGGTTAGTTTTTTAAGCGAAGTATTGAAACTTCGCTTTTTTTATACGATGTGTTTTATAAATTTCAATTCTGTATAATGATAATAATTTCAGAAACTCTATTTTTGTTCAAATTGATATGAAAATGAATTGGAATTTTAAACCCTTACCAGACCGGAAAAAAATAGAATTATTAAGTAAATCAATCAATGTTGATATAACAATTGCGACTTTATTGGTACAACGAGGTATAGAAAATTTTGACCAGGCAAAAGAATTTTTCAGACCTAAATTAGAAGATTTACACGATCCGTATCTTATGAAAGATATGGATAAGGCAGTTTTAAGAATCGAAAAAGCTATCGAAAATCAAGAAAATATTTTGGTTTTTGGAGATTACGATGTAGATGGAACAACTGCAGTTTCGTTAATGTCTTCATATCTCAAATCTATTTATGAAAATATAGACACTTACATTCCAGATAGATATGACGAAGGTTATGGTATTTCTTTCAAAGGAATTGATTATGCAAAAGATAACGGGATTAGCCTGATCATTGCTTTAGATTGCGGAATAAAATCTATAGACCATGTTAGTTATGCTAAGGATAAGAATATAGATTTTATCATTTGTGACCATCACAGGCCAGGTGATGTTTTGCCCGATGCTGTGGCAGTTTTGGATCCTAAAAGAACAGATTGCAATTATCCTTACGATGAGTTATGTGGTTGTGGAGTTGGGTTTAAACTCATTCAGGCATTAGGAAAGAACCGAAATCAAACCATTTATGATCTCAAACCATATCTCGATTTGGTTGCAACAGCAATTGCGGCAGATATTGTTCCGATTACAGGAGAAAACAGAATTTTAGCAAAATTTGGTTTAGAAGTGATCAACTCCGATCCTCGCCCGGGAATCAAAGCGCTTACGCATCAAATAAAGAAAGAAACTTTAGATATAACCGATGTGGTTTTTATTATCGCTCCAAGAATTAATGCTGCGGGACGTATTAAACATGGTAATCATGCAGTTGCATTACTTTCAGAATTCAATTTTGACCAGGCTATTGTATTTGCTAAAGAAATCGAACAATATAATGTCGATAGAAAAACTCTGGATCAACAAATCACTCAGGAAGCGCTTCATCAGATTAAAGAGAATAAAGAAGAAAAAAATTTTTCCAATGTGGTTTATCAGGCAGACTGGCACAAAGGAGTTATTGGGATCGTAGCTTCCAGAATAATAGAAAAATATTATAAACCTACGTTGGTTTTTACAAAAAGCGGAGATAAATTGGCAGCTTCTGCACGTTCTGTAAAAAACTTCGATATTTATAACGCGCTCGAAAAATGTGCAGAACATCTTGAGCAATTTGGCGGACACATGTATGCTGCGGGACTTACGCTAAAAGAAGAAAATTATCAAAACTTTAAAAATGCTTTTGAAGAAACAGTAAAAACTACCATTCAACCGGAATCCCTCCATCCGGAGATCAATATAGACTTAGCGTTAGATTTACATCAGATCACACCCAAATTCATCAGTCTTGTCAAACAGTTCGAGCCATTTGGTCCGGGAAACATGAAACCTGTTTTTTATACTCAAAATCTGATCGATACGGGTTACGGAAGGGCAATAGGCATTGAAGGTGAACATATTAAATTATTTGTAAAACAAAATACAACAACTTTTCCGGCAATAGGATTTGGATTGGGTGATAAAATTGGATTTGCTCAGAACCGAAAACAATTTCAAACGATATATTGTATCGATGAAAATCATTTTAATAATAAAATCGAAATTCAGTTAAGATTAAAAGATATTAAGCCTGAAGATTAAACTGTGCGTTCGATTCTTTTTTTAGATTTAAGCGTTGGTCTAAAATAGTGTGTAATATTTTTCTCAAAAACCATATTTATGCTTACGGTTTTCTGTTGTTTATACATGTTTAAATTTTTAACAAATATTATTTAGAATGATTTTAAATAAAAATAGTATATTTGTAAGAAATCCTTTATACATGAATGAAGTAGCGCCAATATATTTTAATGATTTTGGAATGTCCTTTTATTGGAAAAGACAAACAGAAATTAATTATGAAAAAGTTCAACTGATTTTCAAAGAAACCGGATTTTATCTGGATTTTAATCAATTAAAGATATTTAGTACTCTAATTGTAGATTCTCAAAATAAAAAATGCTGTAATGCTTGTAAGCATGCTTCAAGTTGTGCAAAAATTTTACTCAAAACTCCGCTTAATCAAGTAGATCTGGCAGTTTCAAATAAAGAATTGGAGAACATCAAAGACCTTATAGAAGGGACTATTTTTGCAATCGAGCTGGATCGTTATATTTTTGGAGTAGGAAAAAACTAAGATTCGAAAGTTTTAAGTTCGAAGTTATTGCCATCAAAAACACCATATGTAAAATATGAAATCCAATCGCCCAGATTGATATATTTGGAATTTTTTCCAATATCTATCTGCATTGGCAAATGCCTGTGACCAAATATAAAATAGTCATAATGGTTGTTTTCCAGTTTTTTCTTAGCATACAGAACCAACCATTCCTGATCTTCACCTAAAAACTTGATATCTGCATCTCCTGAGATTAATTTATTTTTTACCGAGAGATATTGAGCCAGTTTTACCCCAATATCCGGATGGAGCCACCTGTACAGCCACCTCGAAAAAGGAGCGGTGAAAACTTTTTTCATTCTTTTGTAACCTTTATCGCCGGGACCTTTTCCGTCACCATGACCTATGAGAAATTTTTTCCCATTGAATTCAAAAATTTGATTATCGTGATAAACAGGAATATTAAGTTCTTTTTCAAAATAATCGTTCATCCATAAGTCGTGATTTCCCACAAAAAAATAAACAGGAATTCCACTATCGGAAATTTCCGCCAATTTTCCTAAAACACGAATAAATCCTTTGGGGACAACCGTTTTGTATTCGAACCAAAAATCGAATAAGTCTCCGAGAATAAATAATGCAGCAGCATCTTTTTTTATTTCATCAAGCCAGCGTACAAATTTTTGTTCTCTGGGAAAGCTTAATTCTTGGGTTGGAGCTCCAAAATGTTGATCGGAGGCAAAATATATTTTTTTATTAAAAGGAATTTGCATTTAAAAGTTTTAAAAATCAAAGATAACAATTAGTTTAAAGTTAAAGTAGTGGAGATATTTAAAAAAAGGCTTATAAGCATTAAAAATCGTGATTCTTAACAAAAATTAACAAATTGGTTAAATATTAAATTTAAGTTAATTATTTGGTAAAAAAGGTTAATTTTGATGATTGTCTAAATTAAAGAACCAAATTTTAAATTTTCATTATATGAAAAATATTACTTTATTACTAATGTTGTCATTATTCTGTTGGAATGGGTATTCGCAGAATTTTGAAGATTTTGAAAGTTTTTCGGTCCAAAATATCTCCGATCAACCGGAGACCGGATGGAAATCTTTTAATAAACTATATAATTCTTCTGATGTAGAAATAGATGCGTCTGGACTAATACGAAGCTGGCAAATTATAAATGCTGCCGGTAATGTAATAGACACAAAAGCTGCATATATCAATATTGAAGAATTTGGAGAAGGAAATACTTTAGAAAACTGGATGGTATCCAATCAGATTCAAGTACCGGGGAATGGGCAATTAACTTTTTTTACAAAAACCCTTGCTCTGGGAAATCAAGAATCAATTTTTAAAGTAATGGTATCTACAGATTCAGATCCGCTTAATGTCGCTTCTTACACACAGATCGGGTATTGGACAGAAACAACTTTGAATGAACAATACAACGTTTTTGAACAAAAAGTAGTTGATATAAAAAACAGTGCCGGAGATTTTTATCCCGCGGATACTAATATATATATAGCTTTTGTAAGAGTAAATGTTCAGACTACTACTACTGTAACGGGAGATAGATGGATAATAGATAATTTTGATGTAGTAGAAAAATGTCTTGCTCCTACCAATCTGGAAGCAGAAGACGAAAATTCGTCAGGAGCATTATTAACATGGAATCACGGTGGTGCGCTAAATTATCAGGTAGAAGTTATCGTGTCTGAGAATACTCCTACAGGAAACCCTACACATACAGGTATAATAGGTAATTCATTCAATTATACCGATGGTATGGAAACTACAAGTTATAAATTTTATGTAAGAGCTCAATGTTCAAGTGGCAATTTTAGTGATTGGGCCGGACCTTTTAACTTTATTACCTTAACAAGGGGAACATTATGTAATGATCCTATTATAGTTGAGACATTACCATATGAGCATACAAGTCATACTGCTCAATATGGAGACACAATAGATGTTGCGCCGGGAACAATGTGTGGTCAGACACCCGCTTCTACAAACTTTATGACAGGTAACGATGTGTTTTATACTTATACAGCAGATGAGGATGGTTTTATTTATGTAAGATTAACACCAATTGGTACTACTTCAACGAGGTCTTCGGTTTTTATTTTTGAAAACTGTTCAACTATAGGAACAGCTTGTTTAGCGGGTATTGCAAACGTTCAAAACACTGTAAGAGAGATTACAGGTTTCCCTGTTACTGAGGGTACAACTTATCTTATAGTATTATCATCTAATGCAACGACACAAACGTATCCTTATAATCTTATTATTCAGAAAGAAAAATGCGATAACCCAACGAATGTTGTCTGTTCTGATCCAACAGTAAATGGGGTAACAATAAGCTGGGAGGATATTAATAATGGACCTACTAGTAGTTATAATATTGCTGTGCAACCGGTAGGAAGTTTAATTCCGACAGGAGACGGACAATATTTTACACCAGAAGATGGACAAATGTCATATACAATTACAGATATGGCTCCGGGAACAAATTTTCAATATTGGGTAAGAACAGCTTGCTCAACTCCGGAAAATTATAGTAGTTGGAGTGGACCATTTTTCTGTAACAATCTTATTTGTGAAGGAGCAGATTCCTGTACATATATTTTCAGAACGAATGACTCTGCAAATAATGGTTGGAATAATGCAAAAATGGAGGTGAGGCAAAATGGCATTTTAATTGGAATAGTAGGAAATAACGTAACCGGTTCTGCGGCACAAGATTTTGAGTTTCAAATATGTCCTGATGTTCCTTTTGAGTTGGTATGGACAGTTCCGGGAACTCAGCCACAACAATGTATAGTTAGAATTATCAACTCATTTGGTCAGACCATTTATACAAAATTGGCAGGAGAAGGCACTCCGGGAACTGTGGTGTATAGCGGAATAGGAAATTGTACCATACCGGAATGTAATATAGCTCCTGTAAATGTTGTTGCAGTTCCGGGAACAATAACAACAAATGGTGTGACTATAGACTGGGATGCACCAGAAACAGAAACATACGGTTGGGATATTTATGTTGTAGATGCAGGTTCTCCGGCACCAACGGCCGCAACTGCCCCAACATATACAAACGTAACGACAAAACCTTTTGCGATTCCCAATGTATTAAATCCGACATTTAATATGTTGGCAGATCATTCGTATGATATTTATGTTAGAGTAATTTGTGAAGCAATCGGAGGACATTCTCCATGGTCGGGAGTTATGACGATGACTACATTACCAACGTGTCCGAAGCCTACAAATTTGTCTGTCGAAGCAGGTTCAATAACTACAACAGGAGCGACGTTTCATTGGACAAATGGTGTTCCAACAGACGATACCTGGGATATTTTATTGGTTCCGGGTACTTCAATGACCCCTCCAACCCAAATGCCGCCAGACGATCCGACAGCTGCCGATGGGTTGTTTTATGATAATATTCAGCCTTTATCATCAGAATATCCGGTTAATAATCTTACTCCGGCTACTATTTATTACTATTATATAAGGACTGTTTGTCCTGGAAATGATAATAGTACGTGGTCTGGGCCAATTGTATTTCACACAGTAACCTGTGAACCTGAAGACAAGTGTAATTATAAATTTATTTTAACAAACCCTACCGGAAATACATGGAGCCAGGCCAGAATGCAGGTAAGACAAAACGGAATTATTATTGCAACTCTTGGCGCAAGTTTAATTAATAATGTCAATGGAGTAACAGTTCCTTTATGTGATAATGTTCCTTTTGATCTATACTGGAGTGTTCCGGGAACTACTCCGCAAAATATAGGGGTAACAATACACAATCCATTTACAGATATTATTTATTCTAAATTACCAGGCGGAGATGAAGAACCACTCACTGTTCTCTACAATAGCACAGGAAATTGTACACCACCTACTTGTCCAAAGCCTACAGATTTACAAGTAATAGAGGTGACGCAAACAAATGCAATTTTATCTTGGACAGAAAATGCTTCTCCGGGAGCAACTCAATGGGAGGTATATGTTGTACCTGTAGGGAGTGATCTGCCTGAAAATAATACCCCAATAAATCCTGTGGGAACTCCAAATTATTATATTGCAGATTCAAATCCTTTTACTTTACCTTTAAATTCATTAGAACCAGGAACTGCATATATCTACTACGTTAGAGCAATTTGTTCAGATACCGATGCCAGTACATGGACAATTCTTCACCCTAAAACATTTATAACTAAACCAATAAATGATGAGTGCGATCAGGCAATTGAAATTCCGGTAAACCCAACAAGAGATTGTGAATCTTTTGTTTCGGGTAACACACTTGGAGCAACGAGAACTTTACCAAACCCAGTACCGACCTGTCCTGGACAGAACGACGACGACATTTGGTTTACTTTTGTAGCTACTTCAAACATTCATATCATAACAATATCCAATGTTGTTGGTGTAAATACAGATGTTAATCATGCACTTTATGAAGGTAACGATTGCGGAACGATGACCCAGGTTTATTGTAGTAATCCTGATGTAAGCGTAGCAAACGAACTGGTAATAGGAAATGTTTATAAAATTAGAGTTTATTCAAATAGTGCGAATGTCAATCATACCGTTGCGTTTGATATTTGCATCACAACACCACCGCCAATTACCAATGATGAATGTGCTAATGCAATAGTTTTGCCGGTAAGCACGACTCCATTATGTGTTGAGCCTACGCCAGGATCTACAACAGGAGCAACAGAGTCTAATACAGGTTCTAATGCTTGTGCAGGAACTGAAGACGATGATGTTTGGTTTGAATTTACTGCAACTTCAGTAAAACATCTGGTAAGAATAACAGATGTAGTAGGAACCACAACAGATTTAAATTTCTCTTTATACAGAGGTGATTGCGAGAATTTAATTTATGTTTCATGTAATCCAAATGACGAAACGGTATTGAATAACTTAATAATTGGGGAAGTATATAAAATAAGAATATTTACCCAAACTGCCACGCCTAGACAAGACGTTACTTTTAATATATGTATAGGAACTATAGGGCCACCTGTTTTTGCAAGTACAACTATGCATTCAAAACAGCAGCTGATAGAAGATGTATTCTTAAAATCCCAATGTGCTTCGGTTACAAATATTACATGGAGTACAGGTAGTAACTTTGGTAACAATCCTAACGGAATAGGTTATTTTAATGCAAATGATTCAGGATTTCCATTTGAAGACGGAATTGTATTATCCACAGGAAATGCTTTGAGTATTCCGGGACCCAATAATTCTGCTTTAGGAGAAGGAAATATGGCTACATGGCCGGGAGATGCAGATCTGGAAGCAATTATACTTGAAGGAACCGGCGCTGCAATGAATTCATATAATGCAACGGTATTAGAATTTGATTTTATTCCAATTAATAACAAAGTCACATTTAATTTCTTATTTGCTTCAGAAGAATATGGAACTTACCAATGCGAATATTCAGATTCATTCGCATTTATTTTAACCAATAATACCACATTAGAAAAGAAAAATCTTGCAGTATTGCCAGGTATTGTTCCGGAAATACCTGTTTCTGTAGTTACAATTAGAAAAAATCTTTACAATCAAATTTGTGAAGATAGGAATCCAACTTTTTTTGGAGAATATTACGGAAATCCAAACGGAATTACTAATGAGGCGGCTCCGATTAATTTTAACGGATTAACTAAAAAAATAAAAGCAGAATCCGATGTTATTCCCGGACAGCAATACCATATCAAGATGGTAATTGCAGATAGAGGAGACGGATCTTTTGATTCGGCTGTTTTCCTTGAAGGAGGAAGTTTCGATTTGGGAGAACCGGATTTGGGAATGAATTATCTTATTGAAGACGGGAATGCTTTATGCGAAGGCAAATCGGTTCTTGTTGAAGTTTCCGAAGACTCAATAGACACATCATTGTTTGATATCGAATGGTATAATGGTACAGAATTAATTCCTGGTGCTAATGAAACAAGCATTGAGGTATTTGAACCGGGAATCTATACTATTAAAATGACCTATACAGGAACAGATTGTGTTAAAGAAGGAACTATTATTATTGAATATTTATTAGATGACGAACCTGGTCAGCCATTGAATTTGTCTGAATGTGATGCAAGTGGAGTGGCAACTTTCGATTTTACACCTAATATTCCTCTTATTATGGCTCCATTTGAAGAAGGAACTCATGGATATAAATTTTATCCTACTTTGGAAGATGCAGAAAATGACATCACAGACAATGAAATTACAAATTATGATGAGTATGAAGGAGCAAATAACCAAACTATTTTTGTTAGGGTTGATAATTTATTAACTACATGTCATCAGATTACATCTTTCGAACTAATAGTTCAAGATTTATCCCCTCAATATGTATTATCCGGTTTAACCGAAATTTGTCCTGAGCAACTCACTACAATATCAGTAGTACCGGTTAACAATAATTTTGATCCAAACTTAGTATCATATATATGGACATATAATGATATTGAACTGGAGAATGAAACATCTGCTTCAATAGATATTATAGGAGAAACAGGATATGGGGTTTATACAATAACTGTAAATAATTCCGGATGTACACATACAGAACAGTTTATAATTTCTAACAGCAACTCAAATTGGGCATTAACTTTTATTGCACCACAAACATTGTGTCCAAATGAAACAGGAACAATTTTTGTTGATGTTTTAAATAATACTTCTAATTCACCGGTTACTTATAATTATACACTACCAGACGGAACAGTTGTAACTTCGGATACAGGAACGTTAGATATTGATCAAACTGGAGATTATGTAATTAATGTAGTTATTTTAGGTTGTCAAAGTCAAAATTATATTGTAACAGTTATGGAGAATAATGAAAACTGGAGCATAACTTTTAACGATGAACCATATACCATTTGTGGAAATCAATCAGCAGAAATTACCTTTACTGCAAATAATTTTGATTTAAACAATCCTAATCTTACCATTACCTGGACTGCTCCAGACGGTACATCATCAACAGGAGCAACAGTTTCTGCAGATCAAACAGGAGTATATACTGTTGTTATAGATATTTTGGGTTGTTCTACATCATTTACAACCGAAGTAGTATCAGACATAATAGATTTCAATTATACGTTTGAAAACGGATGTGTTGGCAATCAATATATCCTATCCGTTAATCCTGTTAACAATTCTTTCGATCCATCACAATATACTTATACATGGAATGGTGGTCAAAATGACTTTGTTTCTGTCCCGAATACACCAAATACAATTGTTGTAAAATCTACAGGAGATTATACTGTTACAATTACAAATGCAGACGGATGTTTTATAGAAAGCGATCCTATAAGTATAACCTCTATAGGTTGTCAGATCCAGCGAGGGATTTCACCGGACGGAAACGGAGA
>CAZSOC010000041.1:22313-25581 GCA_964608415.1 uncultured Flavobacterium sp. | reverse complement strand
AGAGCACGTCGTGTACAACGTTTCTTATCTCAGCCTTTCCACGTAGCGGAGCAGTTTACAGGTATCCCTGGAGTTTTAGTTGATATTAAAGATACTATCAAAGGATTTAACATGATCATTGATGGCGAATTGGATCATCTTCCGGAAGCTGCTTTCAACTTGAAAGGAACTATCGAAGATGCCATCGAAGCTGGTCAAAAAATGTTAGCTGAAGCTTAATATAATTATGAGTTATGATTTATAAATTATGTGTTTCGACTCAATTTATAAATCATGACTTATAACTCATAACTAAAAATATGACTTTAGAAATTGTATCGCCAGAGGCAAAATTATATTCCGGAGCAGTTACTTCTGTTACAGTTCCTGGTGTAGATGGAGAATTTCAGATTTTAAACCATCACGCTGCAATTGTTTCTATATTAACCAAAGGAGAACTAAAAATTGTTGCAACACCATTTGCAGCAACAAAAGAAGGAGCATCTAAGTTTTTTGTAGGTCAAGATCAAAAACATCATTTGACTATAAATTCCGGAACATTAGAAATGAAAGATAATAAAATAATTATCCTTGTTGATTAAGTTTAATTAACCCGAGGTAATATTTTTACAATAAAAAAGCCAGTAAAGTTAACTTTTACTGGCTTTTTAAATTCTTTATATACCTTTTTTTGCTTTAAACTACTATTCCTTAGTAATTTTATATAACTTATCGGACAAACGCACTCTGAAATCTGTTTTGAAAGTACATTGATCTCCCATATTTGCCTGATTGGCAAGCTGACCATTTACATACATTTCTTCCAGAATAAAAATTTGTTCTCCAGTAGTTGGTCCTTTTACCATAATTGTATCACCAACAGCAACATTATTCTTTTCTATTGAAAATTGTGCAATACTTGCTTTTACAAAATAATGAGTTGCTTTTCCTAAAATCTGTTTGTTAGTTTTAATTTTCTTTACAGAAGCAACCTTTGGTTTTACAGTTCCTACAGTTGAGGTATTTGTTCTTTTTTTAAAGGCTAATACTTCCGATTTTCCTTTTTTAAAGATTTTATTGCCGTTTCTGATTCCTTTTCTCAAAGCAATTTGTTCCGCTAACGGTAATCTTAATACATCAACACAATCAGTCGAGCAACAACCCTCCATAGCTGCAGCGCATTCGTCACATTGAATAAATAACAAATGACAACCTTCATTGAGACAATTAGTGTGATTGTCACAAGGCTTGCCACATTGATGACATTGTGATACAATATCGTCTGTGATTCTTTCTCCCAATCTATGATCAAAAACAAAGTTTTTACCAATGAATTTACTTTGCAGGTTTTCAGCTTTTACCTGACGGGTATATTCTATAATTCCTCCTTCTAATTGATAAACATTTTTAAATCCTCTGTGTTTAAAATAGGCACTGGCTTTCTCACATCTAATTCCTCCAGTACAATACATCAAAAGTTTTTTATTTTCTTTATGCTCTGCTAATTGTTCTTCTATTATCGGTAAAGATTCTCTAAATGTATCAACATCGGGCTTAATAGCATTTATAAAATAGCCTATTTCACTTTCATAATGATTACGCATATCCACAACGATAGTGTTTGGGTCTTCGAGTAATTCATTAAAGTCTTTAGCTTTTAAGTGAATTCCTATATTTGTTGCATCAAAGCTATCATCATTTAAACCGTCTGCTACAATTTTTTCTCTGACTTTTATCGTTAACTTTAAAAACGAATGATCATCTTGTTCTACGGCAATATTTAGCCTTATACCACGCATAAAATCATATTTCTCTATGACATCTTTAAATTCATAAAAATGATCTGCCGGAAGAGATAATTGAGCATTAATACCTTCATTGGCAACATAAATCCTGCCTAAAACCTCCAATGAGTTCCAAGCTAAAAATAATTCGTTACGAAATTGGATGGGATTTTCGATTCGCGCGTATGCGTAGAAAGACAAAGTGAGTCTTTGTTTGCCGGCATCATCTATCATGGCGGCTCTTTCCTCAGCGCTTAAAGTGTTGTACAGTTGCATGCTATAAACGATTTAAGTGATATAATTCTGAATAAAAACGAACCCTAAAGGAAGAGTTCGGTTGCAAAGTTACTATTTAATTTTTTTATAAGTAAATGACAATTATCATTTGATTTCTCATTTTATTCATTCTAATAAATGAAACGCATAATTAATAAAGATAACGCCTATTCTTTTAATATTTTCAATCTGGTTAACTGACCTCTATTATTAATCAGTTGGATTATATACATCCCTTTATTCAGATGGGATGCGTCTATAATCGTTTGGTTGGGAGAAACTTTTCCCTCTTGTACCGTACTTCCTGTAATATTGTAAATGATATATTGATAATTTTCCTGAATGCCGTCTATGGTTAAATAACCGTCAAACGGATTGGGATAAACCCCAATGGGGATTTGGATGGGATCGTAGTGATTCATCGGCATACAAGGAGCCGTGCCGTATTTGGCTACAAAAAAATCCGATTGGCCTCCCACAAATTCCATGTTACCATTAGGAAAATATTGGGTGCCTCCAAATCTTCCGCCTACTATGATGTCTCCGGCGGCATCAATGGCCAATGAAGCTCCTTTATTAAAATATCCGTTGGGGCTAGCTTGGATAATTTCCAGATTTTGACATGCCCCTGTCTCTTTATCAAATTTTCCAAATAAAACTCTTTGACCTTCATTAGGGTTACTAACAAATATATTCTGATTGCCCCAAATTAAACTTTGCCCGTAACTACTCCCCGTATAATATAGTGATTCATTCTTTAAAATGATAGCTCCCGATTGATCAGAGTTACTATTGTGGTGTGTCGCCCAAAATACTGTTTCTGCTGTTGGATTTAATTTCATTATTACAGCTGAAATTATTTCATCCGGATAACTATATCCCAAAAAAGATTCATAACTATACCCTACCATTCTTCCCGAAAAATAGATATTATTATCACTATCAAATTCCAGGTTAAAAGGATCAATTCCTCCCAGTTGTGCTAGAGTACTTTCTCTTTTCCATAAAAATTGTCCATTGGCATCGTAACTACCCATAAAAAATCCATTTGTAATGACATTTCCACCCATAGCAGCATAATGGTCAGGGCTTCTCCTGCCCATAAAATAGTAATTCCCGTTGTATGGGTTTTTATAAAATTTTAACCCGCCTCCTGACGAGTATTCCAGTTGCATATCTAGATAAGTGGCATTGAGAAAATTACCATTAGCATCATAACGAAAGATAAA
>CAZSOC010000041.1:0-22213 GCA_964608415.1 uncultured Flavobacterium sp. | reverse complement strand
TGGGCATTTGTTACATTGGCCAATAGTAAGAAAATGATCGTATATCTAATCATAAAATTATTTTAAAATTAATTTTTCTCGTGCTACAATATAATTATTTTGTTTTAATAATACTATATAATTTCCTGTAGATAATTTACTTAAATCGATTATTTCATTACCCTTTATTTCAGATAATCCCATTTTTTTGATGATTCTCCCTAACATATCTACAATAACTATGCTTTTATATCCTTCATCATTTGCAAATTCATAAAAAGCAGTAGTCTGTCTATTTGCCGGATTAGGAGCTAATTTTAAATTGTGTAATTGATTATGACCATCCGTGAATTGACTTGGGTTATTTATACGTTCCTGACTACACGAATAAATATCAAAAAATAATTCGTCTATACAAATTTTATCTAAACTCGAGTATTTAAAATTAATCAATATATTCCCATTTAATTGAGAACCAATAGTATCGACAAATAAACTAATATAATTCAATCCCGGATGTATCGTAAAATTAGAATTTAAGAAAAGGAGTAAATTATTTGGATCATATATGTTTAAACTTAAATCATAACTATTAGGATTGTAAATTCCTAATTCCACTTCATAATTGCAATACGTATCTTTGATCTCATGAATTTTTACTATCTCAGTATGAAAGTCACATTTTTCACATTTTATTTTTCTCAATTGCATTTCACCTTCTTTACTTAAACAATATTCATTAGCTATCACTATGTGATAGGCAGAATCTTCAGGTAATGTCGTTAAAGGTTCAACCGCACTATTTGATCCTGTAAGTAACTCGCCACTTTTATTGATCCATATCCATTCCGAAAAACTACCTAAAGGTCCGATTATACTTATATCATCATCTTTTTTAATACAATCTACATAACAGCCTTTTGGAAATATCCATAATAATTTATTTAAATCTACCGGCAAATCTCCCTCCCAACTACTTGTGCAATCATTAATATAGGCTGTAACTCCTATAGGACCATCATGGTAATATGTTACAGAATCGCCCATTGATCCATTATTCCATCTATATATGGCACCATATTCAGGATTTGCAATTTCAGCAACAACTTCATAAGGCCTGCAAGATTTTACACTTAAGCTAACGATTGGGTCTGCCGGAGGAGGGATAACACTAACGGTGTAAGTAGACATTTCACTAACACAATATTGATTTGGAGAGATTCGTATCCTGATTTTTAAACCAATTTCATAATTTCCCGGATCTAATGCTTCTTCAAATAAATGATTGGCAGACCAACTATTTAGTATATCTCCATCCTGATACCATTGATATTCCCTCTTCGGGTCTTTTATAGCAGATAGACGTGTCAGTTCATTTTCACATATTATTTTATTTCCGCTTATTTTGGGTGGCTCAAGATAAGGCATAAAACCAACGCCTTTACCAGTATTGTTAAGCTCAGAACATCCATTTTGATTATACACATGTACCATATAGCGTCCTGCTTGAGTGACACTTAGAGTTGGGACATAAGTTGTTGCAATCTCTTGTGGATATGGATTACAATAAAACCATACAAATTTGTAAGGCATTAACTCATTAGGTAATGGATCAAAGTTTAAAACTAAACTATCCCCAAAACAACCAATATCAAAATTAGATTGAATGTCTCCTTTAAATTTAACCGGCTCAATATTAATTAATTCAAGTTGCTAGTTGCTATCCTATAAAAAACAAAGCAGAGGTTTAGTAAATTTGTTTTGCGAACCAATAAACCTCACCAATGCTTTGTAAAGACAAAATTATATCAATTTTTTGTTTAATAGATGATGTTTTACAGGGAATTAATCATGTAGATGATGTTCGAAGACAAGTTTGTGATAGTGAAATTATCCTGACTGCCATTGTCTCTTCAACAAGTTTTTATGGCAATCATTCTTCATCCATAAATTTATGAAGCAGTATGGATTTATTCCCAATATGCTCGATAAAAGTAGGTTTAACAGGCGATTACATAAGATTGGCAACCTTTTATTTGAGTTGTTTGAGATTGTAAGTTCTTATTATAAAGACTTTTGTTGTGAAATGCACTATATTATAGATTCTTTTCCAGTTGCAGTATGTCATAATATGCGGATTGCCAACTGCAAAATCCTTAAGGATAAAAAATGGAGAGGCTACACTGCAAGTATGCGAAATTATTTTTATGGTGCCAAGGTACAATTACTCATCACAAAGAATGGGATTCCTGTAGCTTTTCATTTTACTCCGGGTAGAACCGGGGATGCTAAAGCATTAGGAAAAATGATTGACAAATTACCTGTGGAAGCCTCATTATATGGAGATAATGCCTATACAGATTATGGATTAGAGGATATTGCTTTTGAGCGAAAATGCATCTTATTAAAGATTCAGCGAAAATCAAATGCTAAGCGAATTGATACATTAGAACAAAAAAATGAAAAACTAAAAATGAGAAAAAGAGTAGAAACAGCAATAAGTGATATTAAAAAATGTTTCCAAGAACAATACACGCCGTTACACTTGAAGGCTTTCTGATAAAGCTAACTTTATTTGTGTTTGGACTCCAATTAAACAAATCTATTAACTAGCAACTTGAATTAATTATAAAAAATAAACAGCAATGAATTTAAAAAATTATAAATAATAGATTTTCGATTTACATTCATTTTACAGATCTAAATCTCTTTTTAATTGAAACAAGATAATCTGCCTGATTTTATCTTTAAGTAATTTTCTGTCTTCTGAAGATTTGCCTTTTGTATCTACCGCTTTATGAATCGTAACACGCATCAACCCAGGACTTCCGCTTAAAAACGTATAAGAAAAACGTTTTTTATTATCTGGAAAAGTTACCGGAACAATAGGTATTTGATGTTCTATCGCCAATCGAAAAGCTCCGTCTTTAAATTCATCCAAAATAATATTTTCATTATCAGGAACTCCTCCTTCAGGGAAAATACATACGCTCAATCCTTGATTTAATCTTTTTTGAGCTCTTTCAAAAACAGCCATTCTGCTCTTAGAACTATTCCGATCTACTAAAATACAAGTCCTTTTGTAAAAAAATCCAAACAATGGGATTTTAGCCAGTTCCATTTTGCCGACAAAAACAAAAGGATGTTTAATTATGGCCAGCATCAGCATAATATCTGTCATAGAAGTATGATTTGCTACAAACATATAACTGCCGTCTTGTAATATACTTTCCTTTTTTACACGATAATAAAATCCACAAGTAAACAGTATCCATTTGGCCCAAACCCTGGCTAAAATAAAAAAATAAGGATACCACTTTTCTTTAAGAATAGAAATAAAAAGTAACGGAAACATTATAATAATTGGCACACCCAGCATTATATAAAACCAAATACGCCATAAAACCCAAAAAATAATTTTAAAAAATCTCATGTTTCTAAAATAATGGTAAACTTACATATTATTGTAGAAAAATAGTAAAGGAACATGGATTTTTATAATTTAAATTCCGAATATATTTTATTTTAAAATATTTGGTTACCGACTCTTTTTGCAAGATTATACTTGTTATTGTTATATTTGTATAAACTTATATTATGGCCAAAATACTCACAGGAATTCAAAGTACAGGAACACCACATTTAGGAAATTTATTGGGTGCTATCATACCCGCAATAGAATTGTCTAATAAGAAAGAAAATGAAACTTTTCTTTTTATAGCAGACCTGCATTCGATCACACAGATTAAAGACGGAAAAACTTTAAGAGAAAATACCCTGAGTGTTGCCGCAACCTGGCTTTCTTTTGGGTTAGACATTGATAAAGTTGTTTTTTATCGCCAATCGGATGTTCCGCAAACTACAGAATTATCTTGGTATTTAAGCTGTTTTTTTCCTTTTCAAAGACTTACTTTAGCACATTCTTTCAAAGATAAAGCAGATCGTCTGGATGATGTAAACGCAGGACTTTTTTCTTATCCAATGTTAATGGCGGCAGATATTTTGCTTTATGATGCAGAATTTGTCCCTGTTGGCAAAGATCAATTACAACATATAGAAATTACCAGAGATGTAGCAGCAAGGTTTAATAACAAAATGGGAGAAACTTTTGTTTTACCCGAATCGTATTTACAAGAACAAACCAAATATGTCCCGGGAACAAATGGAGGCAAAATGAGTAAATCTGCAAATAATATTATTAATATATTTTTGGATGATAAATCATTACGTAAACAAATAATGTCTATTGAAACAGATAGTACACCTCTTGAAGATCCTAAAAATCCTGATAATTGTAAAGTTTTTGCAATATATCAATTGATAGCAACAGAAGAACAAATTGCGAATATAAAAGAAAGATATAAAAATGTAAATAAAGATTTTGGCTGGGGACACGCCAAGCAGACTTTATTTGAACTAATAGTTGAAAAATTCAAAACCGAAAGAGAAAAATACCAGTACTATAACTCACATCCGGAAGAAGTTGAAAAATTATTATTGATTGGAGCAGAAAAAGCAAAAAAAATAGCCGAAGGAGTATTGAATAGAGTACGAGAGAAATTAGGCTTTTTATAATCACTCATAAACAGAATAATATTTTCACAATAAACCAAAAAACCGGCAAAGTTAAACTTTGCCGGTTTTTTAAATTAAAAAGTCAAATGCTTTTGTATCATCTCAGATACCTATTTTATACTTTATAAATTACAAGTTCGGTGGATAACTTATAGGATAATTTTGTGGCTTAAATGTTCTAAAGGTCGAACCATATTTGGCATTAATAGCCAGTAAGAATTGATTTGCCATATAAGCATTAGCTCTTGCTGTTAAATGTATCCCGTCCAAACCGAATGTTCCACCTGTTACAAATGCACTACTCATGTGATAATTATCAAATCTTAGTCCGTTTTTTCCCAATTCATTTAAAAGAGCATTTGCATCAACAAAAGCAAGACCAGCTTCTTCTGCAGCGGCTTTAATAATAGTATTAAATCTATCTGTAGCTTCTTTAATCTCTTGCTGCTCACTTGGCAATAGAACCCATTTGTCTTCAAGAGGATACGTAACTCCATTTATTGCTAACTGACCTGCAGTTGCTGCCGGAACCCCCTGGCTGACCAAAAAATTGAAATACTGCTGATTAAGTGTAGCAATTACTCCCGATGCTGATAATAAAAACAAATCGTCTTTGGTGGCTTGTCTCGATTTTCCGAATTGACTGGCCAATAGCATTGCGGTTGGAGCAGGCAATCCACCTGCTTGTAAAACTTGTGCTAATTGAACAGTAATACTCGGTAAAGTTTCATCATGAATCACCAACGGACTATTTTCTGTTGTAGAAAACACAATAGATCTTTCAGGCACTCCTAAAAAAGCAAATGCTTGATTTAACTGAGCAAAGGTTTCATTTAAAACAGGTATTTGTGGTCCAAATGCCGGGTTTTCCGGATTAAGCGGATTATGAGGAACTACTTTAAAATGAGGAACTGCACTTACATCCGGGATATTTGCCACAACACCTTTTGCCCCATTTGAAATAAGAGATGTTATTAAAGTATTGTAAGCAAAAGTAAATGTTGCATCATCTGTTATGGGATTTGTTCCGTCTCCACCAGTTGTAGCATAACCCAAAACATCATTATTTCCTATCCAAAGAGAAAAGAAAGTAGGGTTTTGAGCCATTGCATCTGCAAGAACAGAAGTGGTCGGATTTGACCTGAATCTTACAAAATAAGGGTTTGCAGTTCCTGTTAATACACCAGCTGCATCGCCATAATTTGGTGCTAAAAGATGAAAACTTTTTGCTCCCGGAACTCCCATGTTGTTAAAAGGCCCTGTTAAGGTATTCGTGATCTCGGTAGTTGGCACACCTCCGGGTAAACTCACGGGACCGGTTCCGTTAAAAATCAATCTGGGACCTGAAATGAGATTTCCTCCCAAAAGCATACCTCCCACATTATCATTCATATACGGAGTTTTAAATTCTCCTCCTCCAACTAATGCAAATTGTTCTGCCATAAGTTTAGGATATGCGTTTTCCTGACCGGCAATAAACAATGCGTTATCACTAAATCCTGCAGTAAGAGAATTCCCTAATGCAACAAATGTAGAGAAGTCTGCAGATCCTGCAGTTACAGGTATATTTTCCGGATTCGTTGCACTTGAATTATCATCAGAATTACATGCTACTAATGCTAATGAAGCAATTAATAACCATTTTGAATTTTTTATCATGATATTTTTATTTTAATAAAATTTAAAAATCGAATTACGGATTAATTGTTAATGAAGCAAAAATCTGTCTTCCTATTAATCCTGCTCCAACTACTTGTAAATAATCTTTACCAAACAGATTAGCTCCCCCTATTTTTAAAACTGATTTTATTGCAGGAATAGAATAATTGATCTGTGCATCAAATACTGTGTTTTCCGGAACAATTCCATCAGCAAATGAAGATTGCCATAAGTATTCCGAATTCCATCTTACATTAAAGTTAAATCCTAAATTTTTGAACAACCTTGTATTTCCTAATGATCCTTTCAACCTATGTTTCGGAGTATTAAATCCAGCAATAAATGAAGGATCTTTTTCTTGGTCAAAATCAAATTGAGCATGGTTGTAATTTAATCCAATTTCAAAATCTCTATAAATTTTTTTAGAAAGACCAATCCCAACTCCCATAGAATTTACAGTTTCTGTAGTATTTGTATAAACTTGATATACTCTTCTGTCTCCGTTTGCTAAAGCCATCAAACCTAACTGAACTTGTGGATCGCTAAAATCAGATCCGGCAATTCCGTAGTAAGGATTGATTACTCTCGAAGTACTCATAAAATCATTATAAATATTGTAGTAAACATTCATGTCTACGGCAAGTCCATTTTCTAAAACCGATTTGTATCCTATTTCAAAAGCTTTTACCTGTTCTGGTTTTACCAAAGCTATGTTTGCCAATTCCAGATCTGTTACATCCTGAGTTTGAGCAAATTTAGTTACAGATGGCACAGTATATACATTGTTTTGATAGGCACTTCTACCAGATAATTCTACAGTTTCACTCTGACCTAATAATTGTCCGGCAGCACTTACCGGCATAATCTCTTTATAACGATCCAAATTGTCTTCTGCAGATCCGATCAATGCAAATGGTCCTAAATCGAGCCCGATATATTGATCTTGTGTAGTTGGGTTTCTAAATCCTGTTTGAAAAGATGCTCTGAAGTTATGGTTTCTATTTTCACCTGAAGTATATACAAAAGAGATTCTTGGTGAATATTGTCCTTCAAAATTTTGAGATTTGTCGTATCTTATAGATGCTGTTAGCTTCAACTTATCTTCCATAAATTTCTTTTGACCTTGCATATATATTCCTGTTTCTCTGTAGCTGATAGGTCCGTCGTAATCTGTAAAGATTGTACCGAATGAGTTTAATTTATACCTTCTCAAAGAACCTCCTAACTGAATTTCTGCAAATTCTATAATATCTCTGAAGTTATAATTAGCATCTGCATGATAGATTTTTGAATCGTCCTGAAATTTTGCTCCTTCTCTCAAATCAGGATTAGAAATAACAGTATTTAGTGCATTATTAAATTTTCCTGTTCCAGGTTGAAAACGAGCTTCTCCATTTGGACTTAATCCCAGAGGGTTTGTACCTATCCCTGGAATTTCAGTGACGTTATTATCTGCAAAATTTCTTGCGTAGTTTGCTGCTGTATTTGCATCATATCCTAACATAGCAGAAGATAATTGGTATGCTGTTGCATAATCTGTGAACCAGCCCACATCGCTTTTTGCAGCTCTGTTTACGTTCCATCCGGCAAATCTCATATCGTAAGAATTCCCGGCATCTTCACTTGTAAAATATCCTCTTACAAAGAAATTTTTACCCTTTACTTCTAATTTGGTTTGATCCATATAAAAATCTTTCAGGTAATATCTATTTGCCCCCTGATAAATTGTGTTACCAAAACCCAGTTTGTGTTGTGCGATAATTTCAAAATCATTATCCCATGGCTTAAAGTGAAGAGAGAAATCTGCTTTTACGCTTTCAATCTTATTATCAGACAAATCTCTTTCTTTATAACCGGTTCTGCTTACCTGTCCTACATTAGGGATAAAAGTTGTAACCTCATCACCATAAAGATTTAACCCATCATAGTTTTGATTTCCTTCTCTACCGTTAAATCCTCCTGTCATACTGGTCATATCATCGGCGATCCATTCTGTACCGGTCATATAATTGAAGTTTGCTTTTGCCGCAAAATGTTTTGTAAAAGCATGGGCTGCTCTAATTCCTAAATCCGTAAATTGATTATCTCCTGCTGCATCTTGAGAAGTGATACCTCTTTTGATATATGCGCTTAATCCCTGGCTAGTAAAAGGGCTTCTGCTGTTCATGAATAAGATACCATTGAAAGCATTTGCTCCATATAATGCAGAAGACGCTCCAGGTAATAATTCTACACTGGCAACATCCAGTTCGGATAATCCTATTAGATTTCCTAAAACGAAATTTAACGCCGGCGACGAATTATCCATACCATCTACCAATTGCATGAATCTCGTATTTGCAACTGTTGCAAACCCACGTGTGTTGATCGATTTAAAAGATAAACTACTTGTGTTAAAATGAACTTCTTTAAGATTTTCCAACCCATCATAAAAAGTAGGAGATGTGGTATTTCTTACATCTTGAATCCCCATTCTTTCAACCGTAACGGGTGATTCTAATATTCTTTCCGGAGTTCTTGAAGCAGATACAACTATTTCATTTAATTTGTTTTCTTCTTCTAATAGCTTTACATCAAATGAAGTTTTAGTTGAAGTTACCTCTAAGGTTTGGGTAATAAAACCTAAACTAGAAATTTCAATTGAAAATGGCAATTGCTTTGAAATTCTTATGATGAATTTTCCATCACTATCGGTAATTGTTCCAATACTTTCACCGACTACAGAAACGCTTGCACCCGGAAGCGGTAAATTGTTCTGATCTGTTACTGTACCCGTTATATTGGTTTGTGCCAGGGCAAAGGAACTAATCAACAATGTTAAAATAAAATAGTAAACTTTCATTTTGAATGTATTTGTTAGTTAGATAGCCAAAGTACAAATTAATTTGATAATTCTTATAAAATAACCCTTGTAAAATTAAATAATAATAAATTTTTAAGCATAAAATCGCATTATTATCATTGTTGTTTTTTATATTTTCTTTAACACAATTGTATTCTCTTTATCAAATTTATTATGTAAGCATAATAAATTATTGTTTTTTGAATATTTAATAAAAAATACACTTTCTTTTTTTTAACAAAAAAAGCGGGAATTACCCGCTTTAATGATCGTTTATATTTAAGAAAAATCTTTGGTTTTATTCTAAAATTTTAAATATTCCAAATAAAGTTATTCTACTGTTACTGATTTGGCTAAATTTCTGGGCTGATCTACATTACAACCTCTCAAAACAGCAATATGATATGATAATAATTGTAACGGAATGGTCGTTAGCAGAGGAGATAACGCCTCCATAGTGTCTGGAATTTCAATTACATAATCTGCAAGTTCTTTTACCTGAGTATCTCCTTTGGTAACCACTGCAATAATTTTTCCGCTTCTGGATTTTATTTCCTGAATATTACTTACTACTTTGTCGTAATGTCCTTGTTTGGGAGCGATAACTATTACAGGCATCAATTCGTCAATAAGAGCGATTGGACCGTGTTTCATTTCTGCTGCAGGATAACCTTCTGCATGGATATAGGAAATTTCTTTAAGTTTTAAAGCGCCTTCTAATGCAACCGGAAAATTATATCCTCTGCCCAGATAAAGACAATTTGGAGAATTTTTAAATCTTTCTGCAATAATTTTGGTTACATCATTAGATTTTAATGCTTCTTCCACTTTTTCGGGTATTATTTCTAATTCCTGAAGATATCTATGAAAATCCGAATTGGTTAATGTTCCTTTTGCTTTTGCAATTCTCAAAGCAATCATAGTAAGTACGGTGATTTGAGTGGTAAACGCTTTGGTTGAAGCAACTCCAATTTCCGGACCTGCATGAGTGTACGCTCCTGCGTGTGTTTCTCTGGAAATAGAAGACCCTACAACATTACAAACCCCAAAAACAAAAGCTCCTTTTTCTTTGGCTAATTTTATTGCGGCAAGTGTATCTGCAGTTTCTCCTGATTGTGAAATTGCAATTACAATATCTCCTTTGTTTATAATCGGATTTCTGTATCTAAATTCTGAGGCGTATTCTACTTCGACAGGAATTCTTGTAAATTCTTCTAAAATATACTCTGCTACAAGCCCTGCATGCCAGGAAGTACCGCAAGCAATAATCAGAATTCTATTTGCGTTAATAAATTTTTCCAGATTATCTTCAATCCCTGCCATTCTTATAATTCCTTTGTTGGCAAGCAATCTTCCTCTGTATGTATCTTTTATCACATTAGGCTGCTCGTAAATTTCTTTAAGCATAAAATGATCATAGCCGCCTTTCTCTATTTGTTCCAGATTCATCTGCAATTGCTGTACATGAGGATTTACAAGAGAATCGTCTTTAATTTTTCTGATTTTTAAAGATTTATTCATGCGTACAATTGCCATCTCTTCGTCTTCAAGATAGATTGCATCTGAAGTGTATTCTATAAACGGAGTTGCATCTGAAGCAATAAAATACTCATTTTCACCAATCCCTATTGCCAGTGGACTTCCCAATCTTGCAACGACTATTTCATTAGGTTTTTTTGTATCAAATACGCATATTGCATAAGCTCCAATCACCTGGTTTAATGCAACCTGAACTGCTTTTCCTAATTTTAAATTTTCTGTTTTCTGTACTTCTTCAATCAGATTTACCAATACTTCTGTATCTGTATCAGATTTAAAAGTATAACCTCTGTTGATTAATTCTTTTTTTAACGGTTCGTAATTTTCGATTATTCCGTTATGAATTATCGCCAATTCTCCGGAATTAGATAAATGAGGATGGGAATTTACATCATTTGGCACTCCATGGGTCGCCCATCTTGTGTGTCCCATTCCTATAGTTCCGTTTAAGGAAATTTCTGTTACCGATTTACTTTCTAAATCAGAAACTTTACCTTTTGTTTTAGATAATTTTATATTTTCACCATCATAAAGCACAATTCCTGCACTATCGTATCCTCTGTATTCTAATCTTTGTAATCCTTTTATTATAATAGGATAAGCCTCTCTATGTCCAATATATCCAACAATTCCACACATAGTAAAATAAATTAATTAGGTTTTGTATAATAAATTTCCAGTTTCAATCTCTTATCGTAATCTTCGTTATTTACAGGAATATTACTACCATATAAGATTGTTCCGAGGGGGCTCATAACTGATGCTTTTGGTACTCTGTCTAATGTAAAGGGAACTTCGCCCGGAGGAAAAGGTCCATTTGCATCCAATTTTAATTTTGCATTATCAATACTTCCGATATTTTCTGTGACAACTAATCCTAATCTTATATTAGTGCTGTCTTTTCTTACTAAATTTCGGATATGGTTGGTAATTCTAATTCTATATTTATATCCTCTTCCGTTTTCTGTTTCTTCTCTCTTTAGAATACCGTCATGAATATATTTATTGTATTTAGCATTACTAAAAGTCGTTTGATCTAATGTATAATCTTGCAATTGTTTTTTGTTTGTTGCATCATACAAATATAGTCTCTGCGGTTCTACTGAACCGGTCATTTTTTCTTTGTCAATATAAAAAACAAGATTCGCTTCATTAATCATCCATTTTTCATCACGTAGTTTTTGAAGTTCATCGTCTTTAAAAAGGTCTATTAAAGCCATGGATCCTACTCCTCCTTTTACATACAATCTCGAATCTCCATTATCAATATCCGGATTAGAAATTGCATTTTCATAATCGGGATTAGTATTAGTATTGTAAAGCAAGTTTACTGTATTTCCTTTTAGATTAATGATAAGCCTTCTTATGATCTTTTTCTCTACTTCAGGTGTGTCCGGATCGTTATCATGATCAAATTTTCTAGGATTTCCGTCATCGTCCAAAGCTTCATATTCTGTATAATACATCACAATACTTCCTCTCGAAAAATTCAATTGAGCTAAACTTCCTTCGTTAGAATCTTCTACCTTAAAGTACAATCCTCTAAAGTAGTCTTTGAATACATTATTGTTAAACAATACACCAGATGGTGCTTCAAATATTTTCTTTTCAAAATATTCTTTTTTAAGTGCAATCCTCATTTTCGGTGCGACAATAGAGTCATATTCGTCGTCTATTTCTTGTAAAAGATTATCTCTTTTTTTGTATTTTATGGGTTTATTGCTAAAAATGAAAGAAGTACTTTCGGAAGGAATCTCTGATGAATTTAATGGATTTCCTGTAAAACTCGGTAAAAAATCCGGGCCTACTCCTTTTTTATTATTTTCAAATTCTGCATACTGATCAGAATAATATTTTTGTGCTGTAGTAAAATTATCGGATGGAGACAGATCGTTCAATTTATAACCGTTTTCATAAATTTTCAGATCGATGCTTTGCGAACCATAGACAGAATCCAGTTTGTAGGTAGACAATCCGTTCTCGTCTGTATCTGTAATTCTTGCAAAATATGGCACCAGTAAGGCAACACTATCCACAGAAATTCTAAGTCTAGAATCAAAAATCGGGTTTGTAAATGCAAGTTGTGCCTGAGTCACAAAATTTGCCTTTGTAATTCCAAAGTTGGGATTATTATAAATTCCAAGCGAATTGATGAGCTGGTTATTGGTTTGGACCACACCTGTTTTCTGATTATATGCAGTAACTGTTGCCTGATCATATAAATCGTACAAAAAATTGTTATCTCCTATTATATCCGAACCAACCTCGTTAAAATCTTTATCACAAGACAACATCAGAAATGCTGTTGTAACAATCACCACCAAGGATTTAAAACCTGAAAAATTATTCATAAAAAAATAAAAAAGTAAATTATAGAACTTTGTTTTTATAAAATTCAGTATAAACCTCACTGAATTTCTCTTTAGGAGTGAAAGGTAAAAAAGGTTTATTGGATGATTCTATATATTTTGTTAAACTTGAAGAGATGTTTTCTGAAGCAATTATAACAGCGTCAGAATGATTAATAGAAGTTAACATAAGATTTTCAAAAGTAGGATTGTCTAATTCTTTAATAGAATCATGAGGAATACCATCAAATTCTACTTTTCCTATCATATTTTTATTAAGTGTCCCTTCAAATGACTGGCTGTATACCGAAGTTACAATCTTGGTATCAGCAAATAAGGCTTCGTCTTTATAATAATGTTTCATATATACGGGCAGCATTCCTGCTAACCAGCCGTGTACATGAATGATATCCGGCACCCAATTGAGTTTCTTCACAGTTTCAACTACTCCTTTGGCAAAGAAAATAGCCCGCTCATCGTTGTCTTCAAATAATACACCTTCTTCATCAGAAAAAGTTGACTTCCTTTTGAAATACTCATCATTATCAATAAAATAAACCTGAATTCTTTCTTTGGGAATTGATGCAACTTTTATAATAAGCGGCATATCCAAATCATTGACAACCAAGTTCATTCCTGACAATCTAATGACTTCATGCAGCTGATGCCTCCTTTCGTTGATGTTGCCATATCTCGGCATAAAAATTCTAATTTGTCCTCCTAGATCATTTATCATTTTTGGCACATCGTAAGAAGTGGATGATACTTCATTTTCCGCTAAGTAAGGCACCACTTCAGATGATACGAATAATATCCTCTTATCCTCCATATTGTTTTGAACTTTGTAGATTGGCAATAAATAACGTGCAAAAGTACAAATAATTATGGATTTAATAACTATTATATTAATTTTGCTGCCCATTAAAATTGTAATATATGCTCGTTTTCGAGACACAGCAGGCTTTGAAAGCCTATTTAAACTCAGAGTTACCTCAAAACGCATCGATTGGGCTGGTTCCTACAATGGGTGCTTTACATCAGGGTCATCTCTCTTTATTAGAACAATCATTGCAGGAAAATGATTATACGATCATGAGCATTTTTGTCAATCCAACACAATTTAACAATGCTGAGGATCTCCAAAAATATCCAAGAACGTTAGACGAAGATGTAAAAAAAGTATCTGGTTTAAGCCCGGACATAATTATCTTTGCTCCTTCTGTTGAAGATATTTATAACGGAAATACGGTTTCTCAAAATTTTGATTTTGACGGTCTGGAATTGCAAATGGAAGGCAAACATCGTCCGGGACATTTTGATGGAGTAGGCACTATTGTAAAAAAATTGTTTGATATTATCCGACCTTCAAATGCTTACTTTGGAGAAAAAGATTTTCAGCAGCTGCAAATCATAAAAAAAATGGTTGAAAAAGAACATTTATCTGTAAATGTTATTGGAAGACCCATTTTCAGAGAAGCAAATGGTTTGGCAATGAGCTCCAGAAATACAAGATTATCTTCTGAAGAAAAAGAATCGGCTGCCAAAATTTATCAAACATTACTTATCGTTAAAAAGATGTTCGAAACTACCGGAATTAAAGAAATTGAAAATTGGGTAATCTCAAATTTTGAAAATGATCCCGTGATGAAAATAGAATATTTTGAAATCGCAAACGAAAATACATTAATCAAAGCCGAAACAAAAACAGAGGGTCAAAAATACAGGGCTTTTATTGTAGTATATGTTAATGATGTTCGTTTAATCGATACTATTTCATTAAATTAATTACCTTTGTACCATGCAAATTCAAGTAGTTAAATCCAAGATTCACCGAGTTCAGGTTACTGGAGCAGATTTAAATTATATTGGCAGTATTACCATTGACGAAGCATTGATGGAAGCTGCAAATATTATAGAAGGAGAAAAAGTTTCTATTGTAAACATCAACAATGGAGAACGTTTAGAAACTTATGTAATAAAAGGAAATAGAAACAGCGGCGAAATAACACTTAATGGTCCTGCTGCCAGAAAAGTACACAAAGGAGATATCATTATCATTATTTCTTATGGGATTTTAGATTTTGAAGAAGCAAAGAACTTCAAACCAGCTTTGGTTTTTCCAAACGAAAAAGACAATTCATTAAAATAGATTTTGAAGAGCAAAATAACCAATCTGCTTTACATTCTCATCCCGTTATTATTGGGATTAGGGTTGGTAATCTATTTTTATAATTCATTTACAGACGAACAATTGGCAATAATGAAAAATCATTTTGTCAATGCCGATTATTTCTATGTTGTAATCTCCCTTTTTATTGCCGTAATTGGTTATGTACTTCGTGCTTACCGATGGAAATATACGCTGACACAAATAGGAGAAACACCCGATTTTGTCCTCAATTTTATGGCAGTAAGTGTAGGATATTTCGTAAACCTGACAATTCCGAGATCAGGAGAAGTGGCAAGAGCTGTAGTTTTAAAAAACTATCAGAACATTCCTGTCGACAAAGCATTTGGGACGATCATTGCCGAGAGAATTGTTGATTTTTTCATATTACTTGTATTTATTTTCGCTGCAATTTTCATCGAATTCAATACTTTAAAAAATTTTCTTTTACATTACATTCCTATAGAAAAACTCATATATTTAGCACTCTCCTGTATCATTATAGTTTTAATAAGTTTTTATTTTTATAAATATTCCCAAAACAAGATAATTCTTAAAATAAAAGGAAAAATATCCGGGCTCAAGGAAGGAATATTAAGTGTAAAGCACTTACCCAATAAATGGAGCTTTCTCCTTTATACCCTTCTGATCTGGTTTTCTTACATTCTTATGTTTTATTGTGCCATGTTTGCATTACCGGAAACTTCAGATGTTACTTTTACAACTGCGTTAATTGCCTTTGTAATAGGAAGTCTTACCATTACGTTTACCAATGGAGGTTTTGGTTTTTTTCCTGTACTCATAGCAAAAATCTTAGAATTATATAAAATTCCTCTCGAAGCAGGCACTGCCTTTGGCTGGATAGTCTGGACATCACAGCTTCTAATTACAGTGGTATTGGGATTACTGTCATTTTTAGGATTATCTGTGTTTAAAAAACGTAAATAATTTACTATCTTGCTCCATAGTTAAAAAATTTAAGAATTAATTCACGTCTTTCAGAGCATGAAAAAAATATTATTTACTCTCCTGCTATCTATTTGCCTCCCATCTTTTGCCCAGAAAAAAACCGATACAATTTTTTCGAAAAAACTCAATGAAAAAAGAATTATCGATATTTATATTCCGGATTCCTACAATAAAAACAAAGACAGAAAATATCCTTTACTGTTACTTTTAGACAGCGAATATTTATTCGATCCATTTACCGGAGCCATTCAATACGGAACTTACTGGGATGATTTACCAGAAATTCTTATAGTAGGTATTCGTCAAAATTATGGTAAAACACGTGATTCAGACACAGAACTCGACGACGAACATGGTTTGCCTACAGAAAAAGGAGCCGATTTCTTTGAGTTTATTGGTGGAGAATTATTACCTGCATTAGAAAAAAGCTATAAAGTTGCACCCTATAAAATCATAGCAGGCCATGATATTACTGCAGGATATCTCAATTTATTTTTATATAAAGAAAATCCTCTTTTTGATGCATATATTTCTATGAGTCCGGAATTGGGGATAGAAATGGAAGATCGGCTGATCAACCAATTTAACACCCTCAAAAAACCCATATTCTATTACCACTGCACCGCAGACGGTGATCCGAAAAAAATCCAGCAAAGAATCAAAGATTTTGACTCTCAGGCAAAATTAATCAATAATGAAAATTTCAAATATGTGTTTGATGATTTTCAAAACGCATCACATTATTCGCTTGTCCTGTATTCAATCCCAAACGTTTTGTATAATATGTTTGGAGTATATCAACCTATTTCTACAGCAGAATTTCAGGAAAAAATTGTTACGTTACCCAATAATTATGTAGAATATCTGACTAAAAAATATGATGTGATCGAAAAATCTTTTGGAATTAAAATGCCAATAAGAGTTACAGACTTTAGAGCTATTGAAGCAGCCATTTTAAAAAACGAAGCTTTCGCTGAATTTGAAAAATTATCTAATCTGTCTAAAAAAAGTTATCCAAAAGCCATGTTGTCTAATTATCATCTGGGAATGTATTATGAGAAAACAGGGCAATATAAAAAAGCTTTAAAAGCATATCAAAACGGCTATTTACAAGATGAGATCGGTAATTTAACCAAAGATTTTATGCTGGAAAAAGCAGATGCAATGAAAGGTCAATAATCCTATGTCTAAAATAAAAACTTCTTTTTTCTGTCAAAACTGTGGAACTTCCTACTCAAAATGGCAAGGTCAATGCAACAGCTGCAAAGAATGGAATACAATTGTTGAAGAAATTATTCAAAAAGAAACAAAAGCTAATTGGAAATCTTCGTCAAACGAGTCTCAACGTGTTTCAAAACCATTAAGAATCCATGAAATCGACAGTAATGAAGAAGTGCGATTAGACACAAGAGACGGTGAGCTTAACCGGGTTCTCGGAGGAGGAATTGTACCGGGTTCTTTAATCCTGCTTGGTGGAGAACCGGGAATCGGGAAAAGCACACTCTTACTTCAGATTTCTTTAAAACTTCCTTACAGAACATTGTATGTTTCAGGCGAAGAAAGTCAAAAGCAGATTAAAATGCGGGCAGACAGAATCAATCCGCTGAATGATAACTGCTATATTCTTACCGAAACCAAAACGCAAAATATTTTCAGGCAAATTGAAGCAATAGAACCCGAAATTCTTATTATAGATTCTATTCAGACTTTGCATACCGATTATATAGAATCTTCGGCCGGAAGTATTTCCCAAATCAGGGAAACTACTGCAGAACTTATTAAGTTTGCCAAAGAAACCAACATTCCGGTCATCCTTATTGGTCATATTACCAAAGACGGAACCATTGCCGGTCCAAAAATTTTGGAGCACATGGTTGATACAGTCCTGCAATTTGAAGGCGACAGAAACCACATTTATAGAATTCTCCGTTCGCTAAAAAACCGTTTTGGCTCTACAGCCGAATTAGGAATTTACGAAATGCAAGGTTCTGGTTTGAGGGAAGTTTCTAACCCGTCTGAAATTCTTATTTCTCATAAAGAGGAAGAGCTTTCCGGAACGGCAATCGCAACAACAATGGAAGGAATGCGGCCCATTATGATCGAGATTCAGGCGTTGGTAAGCTCCGCAGTTTATGGAACCCCGCAAAGAAGTACAACAGGTTACAATGCCAAAAGACTCAATATGATTCTGGCGGTCCTGGAAAAAAGAGCCGGCTTTAGATTAGGAGCCAAAGACGTTTTTCTGAATATTACCGGAGGAATTTCTGTAGACGATCCTGCTATAGATTTGGCCGTTATTGCCGCAATACTTTCCTCCAACGAAGACATTCCTGTCGGGAAAGATTTTTGTTTTGCAGGCGAAGTAGGGCTTTCCGGTGAGATCCGACCGGTAAATCGTGTGGATCAGAGGATTCAGGAAGCAGAAAAACTAGGATTTTCCACCATTTTTGTTTCCAAATACAATAAAATTACACTAAAAAATACAGGAATAAAGATACGTTTGGTTTCCAAAATTGAAGATGTGGTAGGGGAATTGTTCGGATAAATCGCGAATATTAAATCTACCTCCTGAAAATATCTCTAAACTGATACAATAACCGCTCAATTAATCGCAGATCTTCTGTCACTATATCGGCAGTACCCGACATTTCCTGCTGAAATGTGATTTGCTTTTTATAGGATGTTTCCAAACCTTCCGGCAAGGAAACGTCGATTAACAAATTCCCTTCTTTGTCCGGAGTTAAAGAAATGGTACTGATTTTTCCTTTTAGCATACCAAACTCACGATCAGGAAAATTGGCTAACCGGATATTTACATCCTGTCCCGGTTTTATTTTTCCTGAATTCTGAGCCGGAGCTTTAACCTTACCAACATAATCTTTTTCAATATCGGGGATTATAGCAAAAACATTATCACCAGCACTTACAGTTTGGTTTGCTGTCCATATTTGAAGAAAAGTCACTTTGCCTTCAACAGAAGAACGTAAAACATAACTCAATTCCCAGTTTTTAATGGATTTTTTCAATTCATAAAACGATTGAATCACATTGCGTTCAAGGATTACTGTTTCTCTGGTTTCGTTTATTTTGGTGGTTTGGGTATTTCTGTTCAAATCATTCAGAGACGATTTCATTTGTGAAATGGAACTCAGCAAACTTTTGTAATTTTTTTCTGCCTGAAGGTAAACCAACCGTTGCTTTTCTATTTCCTGTGCCGCAATAATTCCCTTTTGGAATAACCTTTCGTAACGTTCCAAATCGCTTTTTTGTAATGACAATTCGCTTTGGGTAATGTCCTTCTGGGATTCCAATAATGTCAGACGTTCTTTAAGCCGGAGCGCTTCATAACTTTGGGCATTATTCTCAACTCTGTAAGGTTGTAATTTCGAATTAAGTTCGTCTGAAATGTATTCCTTCTGAAATAAGGCAAAAGAACTTTCAACCTCACCCAATTGAGTAGCTTTAAGCAAATTGAAAGGAAACGGGCTTTTGTCTAGATTGATGGTATCGACAATACTTTTTAATAGAAAAACATCCTTATAGTTTGCAGCATTTTCTATAATTGCCAAGGGTGTGTTTTCTGCAACTTTTTCTTTGTCATCAACTAAGATCGCTTCGATTCTTCCGGAAGATTTAGCAACTAATTTTTCGGGAGGAATTTGGGTTGTAATCGTGATTTGGGTTGTGATAATATCAGGATATTTTATAAACCAGGAAAACAGAAATACCAAAAGAATAGTGATCAGAATAAGTATATTCCCCCATCGTATCATCCAATGAGGAATACGGGTAAGTATATCCTGAACTTCCTCGCTTCTTAATTCTATTTCTTTCTCTTCCGACATAATTAATTTCCTAATTGCAATTGATTTTTTACCAATTCGTAATAATTGCCTTTTAGAGCAACTAGTTCTTTGTGACTTCCTTGTTCTATGATTCTTCCTTTGTCCAAAACCACGATTTGGTCTGCATTCATAACAGTACTTAATCTGTGGGCAATTACAACAACCGTTTTTTCTTTAAAAAAAACATCTAATTTTTCCATAATCTCTTTTTCGTTATTGGCGTCCAAAGCACTTGTTGCTTCGTCAAAAAATAACATTTCAGGATTTTTATAAACAGCTCTTGCAATTAAAAGGCGTTGCTTTTGCCCGGTGCTCATTCCCATTCCTTCCATTCCAATTTTAGTGTTATATCCTAACGGAAGGCTGTTTGTATAGGATTTTATATTGGCTACATCTGTGGCATATTGCAATCTTTTTTTATCAATAACATCAACGCCAACCGCAATGTTATTGGCAATGGTGTCATTAAAAATGTATCCTTCCTGCATTACAGAGCCTATATGGTTTCTCCACGATTTTTGCGAAATATTTTTTAAATCTATTGTATCATAAGAAATAGTTCCTTCTACAGGCTCATAGAATTTTAAAAGCATTTTCATAAGGGTAGTTTTACCACTTCCGCTAACACCTACAATGGCAGTTACTTTATTTTTAGGAATGGTAAGGTTTAATTTATCCAAAACAAACGTATCTGAACCGGTGTATCTAAACGAAACATCTTTAAGGACAATATCCGCTTTTTCGGGAATGTCTTTTATAGATTCGTTTTCGGTTTGTGATTCATCTTCCTTATCGTGGATTTCTCCCAAACGGGCTAACGAAATTTTTGCATCCTGCAACTCTCTTACAAAACCGATTAGTTGCATAACAGGTGCATTCAGATTTCCTACAATAGAGGAAATTGCCATCATCATTCCCAAAGTAATTTCCCCGTCAATGACCAATTTGGCAGACAGAAAAACGATAAAAATGTTTTTCAGCTCATTGATAAAATTAGAACCAATACTTTGGGTTTGTTCTAATATCAAGCCTTGCATTGATACTTTGAACAAACGAGCCTGAACGTATTCCCAGCCCCAGCGTTTTTGCTTTTCTGCATTGTGCAGCTTGATTTCCTGCATTCCGTTGATAAGCTCTATTACTTTGCTTTGTTCCTGACTTACTTCGGAAAATCGCTTGTAATCTAATTTTTCCCGTCTTTTTAAAAACAATACAATCCAACCAAAATACAACAAACTGCCCAAAAAGAAAATTCCGAATATCTGAAGATTGTAATAAGCCAGAACGCATCCCATAATTACCATATTCACAACCGAAAACAGCACACTCAAAGAGGAAGTTGTCAATATCCTTTCGATTCGGGAATGATCGTTGATACGTTGCATAATATCTCCGGTCATTCGTACATCAAAAAATGAAATCGGAAGGTTCATTAATTTGATAAAAAAATCCGAAATCAGAGAGATATTTATCCTTGTGGATAAATGCAATAATATCCAGCTTCGGATAAACTCCAACGCTGTTTTTCCGAAAAACAAGAACAGTTGGGCAATAAGCACCAGCCAGATAAAGTGCATATTCTGGTTTTGTATTCCGACATCTACAATACTTTGTGTCAGAAACGGAAAAACCAATTGTAAAATACTTCCTGCCAAAAGCCCGATTGCCAATTGTATGATAAACGATTTATATCGAAACAGGTATTTTGACAGATATTTAAAACCCAAAGTTTTTTCTTCCTTTAAATCAATACTTGAAGATTGACTATAAAATTTTGGTGTTGGCTCCAATAGCAAAGCAATACCTTCTTCTGTGTTTTCATCTGCATTGTTGCCTATCCAGGATTTTAAAAATTCTTCTTTACTGTATTCTAACAAACCAAAAGCGGGGTCGGAGATATAAAATGTCGAAGGTTTTAAAGTCGAAGGGCGAAAGTTTTTTCCTTTTGACTTTAAGACATTATGACTTTTGATTTTATAAAGCACCACATAATGGTTTTTGTTCCAGTGCAAAATACAAGGCAAAGGAGCTTCTAACAATTTTTCTAATGACAATTTTACCCCCAATGTGCGGAAACCGATTTGTTCGGCAGCTTCACTTAATGTTAATAGATTACTTCCCTCTCGGGTAGTTTCTGAAAACTCCCGTAAAGTTTGGATGTTTAAGGTTTTGCCATAATTCCTGGCGATGATTTTTAGGCAGGTTGGACCGCAGTCTTTGGCATCGGCTTGTTTATAAAACGGAAATTTAGACATCTTTTTTCACTAACTCTTGCATTCCATAATGCTCA
>CAZSOC010000040.1:0-26208 GCA_964608415.1 uncultured Flavobacterium sp. | reverse complement strand
AAGTTGAACCTTGCACAAATGTCCAATCGAAGCCGTTCAGCCCCGCTTTTGGCAAACCGCTTTTGGCAGAAGATTTTATGAGTAGAAATACCTAAATATAAAAAAAGAAAAAAATAAAGGTGCTACGCAGATAATACTTTCGTGTATTTTAACATTTTTTTCTAATCTTAAAAAATTAGTACAAAAAAACACACAACCTAAAAAGATAAATATGACATCACTGTATTCAAGTAAGACAGACCATAAAGTGTTATTTTCTATTGTTGAGTTAAAATCTTCAACGTTATGAATAGTTGTAGAATCAAAAGTAAATAGTGTAATAAATAATTTCAAAAATTCGTTGATAAAAAGCGAATAAATAAAGTAATTCATCGCTCTATAAAAATTTTCTACATTATATTTTTCTCCAATTTTAATAAAAGTAATTATCATAAAAGAACAATAGATTGCAATAATAATAATGAAATAGAGAAAGATAGAGCCAATGGAAAGAGTTATATAACTCATAATTCTCGCTGGCTTGATTAAATCTTCATTTAAAAAGCTTAATAAAAATTCAACCTTAATTATTCCTACTAAAAAAGAAAACAGTATTAATGAAATTATGACTATTAGTAATTTTTGTTTGTAAGATTTTAGCATTCTTTAAAAATTAGATATTAGTAATGTTTCTATCGTGGCTGCTGTAATGAGTAATATTAAGGGAAGATAAAAATCGCCCAATTGAAGACTAGTTTTGAAAGTATCGTTTCTTATAATTCTTTTGTAAAATTTTATTCCATTATAGCCAATTCTAGCAAATAGAAAAAATGCAAAAAATTCTATTATACCGTGAAAAATAAAAAAATTTGTAAATTCAAAAAATGTTACATTCGAATACTTGAAATAAGTAAAATATATACCAAGACAATAACCGTTCGCAACTAAAATTACTACGGTTAATATCCCTGCAGAAAAATACCCTCCAATAGATAAAAATAATCCCACTATTATGTTTTTATATAAAATTTTAAAAAACCAGTCTAAATCAAATTTAAGATTTAAAAAAATGAAATTATTTTTAATCTTTAAGTCTAACTCTTCTGTATTTATATTGTTGTTTAGATAATATCCTAGAAGAAAACCTAATAATATACAAAAAAAAGAAAAACTATCTTTTTTTATTGAGTTCATAAATTATTTTTTCAATTTTAAATAGCTTATTTTTATCTAATAACAATTTTTTGTACAAATTCAAAGAATTTGTAACACTTTTAGTGTCTGTGTTTTCTAAAATTTTGAGTATTTTAGAAGTATCGCTTTTATCCTTAAAAATATATGATAGACCTATTAAACCACCTCCAATAATGTATAGTAAATCTTTGTTAATCTGATGTTTGCTTCCGAAATAAAAGGGTATGATTGCTGAAATAAATAACAAAATACTGATTCCTCTGAAATTATTTTTGGCATAGATATAATTTATAAAAATTATATCTGAAACAACATTTGAATTTTGAATTTTTTGAACTATGTCTGGATTGATTAGTATTATTTTTTTTGAATAAATTATTTCATATTTACTTGCTATTTTAGATTCTATGACTTTTTTATCTACACCATATTTAGTATTTAGGTTAGTTGTAAGTTCTGTGTTTTCTTCTTTTTTAAAGGTAAAAAAGAAGAAAAATATTTTTTTCTTTACAAAAAAGACATATAAGAAAAATAAAAAAATGGTTATGCTAAAATAATATAAATCATTAGCACTAATTTCTCCGTATGATAATATGAAATAACCAATAATAGAAATTATAAAAGAATCAATAAGATGTAATTTTATACTTTCTATGATATTAAAGGAAAATAACTTACTAGTAAATATACTGGTTATTAACCCAAAAAGTAAAGAATATATTATAATCATTTTGTTTACGTTTTAATAATTTTTTAATGAGAAAATTGCTTTTCTGGAATAAAATCCAGAAAAGCAATTATTAAACTACATAGCTCCAACAACACTTCCTACACCTCCTCCAACAACTATTCCTAAATAGGTCCCTGCAGGTCCTCCAAGAGAACCAATGGCTCCTCCTATCCATTGTCCAGCAACATATCCTACACCTGCACCAGCTTCACCTCCAGTGTAACCACCTATGATTTCACCAGCAGTTCCTAATCCAGCGTTAGAAGCCGCCTTACTTCCAAGCCAGCCTCCAATTTCAGCATTTGCAATTTTGTTACTCTCAACCATTGTTGCTTTTAGAGCAAAAATTAAAGTCATACAAATGGTCATTTTACCAATAAATAAAAAAGTCTGTTTCATTTTAAATGAATTTTACTTATATCTCCAATGGGATTTATTCACTTTTAGGCAGTCTTTGATATAGGCTGGTTAAAAAAATATTCTACCTTATAAATAATGTGTTTTAGCTAAAATTTAAAAACAACAAATCAAACTTTTCATATTTCCTTGAATGAATTCTATTGTATCTTCAAGCGATTTGTCCAATTTAATCATATCTTGCTCTAAATTTTCTGCCAACATATTAGTAACTCTCATTTCTTTTAATAAAAATTCTTTGGACTCCGTGTTTATTACTTCCTTTTCGGTAATATCATTTGCCATACTTGTTCCTGCAAATGCTATCAATGTGATAGCAGTAAAAATTATCTTTTTCATTTTGTAAATTGTTTAAATTAAAAATTTTGTTTTGTCATGACGGTACTAAATTGTTTAATTTGAAGCATCTTGCAAAATTTAATTTACAGTTTTAACAATTTTTACAGTTTTTCTATACCACTTGGTATAGAAAAACTATACTAAACCTCTTTTTTTGGCTTCTTTCAGTATATTGGAATCACAGGAAATATTCAAAGCTGTTTTTATTTTTACAATACGTTTGTTGATTGCTCCTTCTGTTATAAATAACATGGTACTAATTTCCTTAATTTTATAACCCAAAGAAATATAATGTAAAATTTTCCTGTTTAGTTCATTAACAAATACATCTGTTTCCCAAATCTCATTATATTTTTTAATAATACCTTCACTTCTATATATCTTCTTTTGAAGGATCGCATTTATAATTTCCGAAAGTTTATTATAAGACAAATCACTTTTTAAGGCAAAACCATCAGGATTTATATTTTGGATAATGTCAAACAAAGTTATAGTATCTGTAACAGCCGTTACGATAAATACCCTGCAATCAGGCATTACTTTTTTGATATACAAACACAAATCCCCTCCTGAATTTATATTTTGCAAAGTATATGCAGGCATACTATAATCCAACAATGCCAAATCAAAGGTTTTGTTCTCAGACAATTCTTTTTGAATACTAAGAAAAGTATCTTCACAGGATGAACATTCTGAAAAATAAATTTCAGAGGTTATTATTTCAGAAGTCAGCATCATCTTAAAACCATTTATTGTCATTTGATGATCATCTGCAAGGAGTATATTCATTTACTTGATATTTAATTAACATTTGTAATATTAAAAATTATTGATGAATTATTTCATATTATATATGTTAAAATTTTATGATTTTTATTGATTTTAAAATTTATTGCAAATTATTATTGTATAAAATGATTTAAAATAAGATTAAAATTGAATAAAAAAGATTAACAATTGTTTTTAATATTTAATGCTTTTCTAAAAAATATACTATAAAAATATTGTATGTCTTAAAATCAATACAAAATATCAGCATTTAACACATTTCCTCTTTGCCCATGTTATACTCAAAACGACGAAATGGCTTTTGTCATTACTTTCGGTTCAGCCCAAACTCTCATAATCAAAAAAGTAATATCTCTTAAATACAGTGAGTTAATATCGATGTCCCGTTCACCATAATAATTATATACTTTTAGAACAATACTTCATCTTGAGTGTAATTTGTATTTCTCATGATTTACAAACAGATAAATCGTAAATAAATTTTAATTTTTTAACTTAAAAAATGAAGCGCGGTTTCTGAATAGACAAAAACAATATCCTTCTTTATAATAATGTCCAAAAAACTTTAAACCAATTTGTTATAATAATGTTACCGATTATGGAAAAACCTAAATATGACGTATCTTTGCATATTAATTAGATTAAATTTAAATACACTATGATAAAGGTATCTGATACAGCAAGTAAGAAAATCGTCAATATGATGGAAGAGGACGGTTTTGACGCTGCCAAAGACTACGTTCGAGTAGGCGTAAAAAGTGGTGGTTGTTCCGGTTTGTCATACGAGCTAAAATTCGATAAAGAATTAAGAGAAAACGACAAGGTTTTTGAAGATAATAATGTGAAAATTGCCGTTGAGAAAAAATCATTCCTGTATCTGGCAGGAACAATTCTTGAATTTTCAGGAGGGCTGAACGGAAAAGGATTTGTTTTCAATAATCCAAACGCAAGCAGGACTTGTGGATGTGGAGAGAGTTTCTCGCTTTAATTAATTTCAAAGATATTTCAACTCCGACAGAGTTTAAAACTCTGTCGGAGTTAATAAAAAATAAAAAATGTCAAAATACACCGAAGACGATTTAAAAATCGAGCTCGAAAATAAAGAATACGAATACGGATTTTACACTGATATTGAATCGGATACGTTCCCTATTGGTTTAAATGAAGACATTGTTCGTGCCATTTCTTTGAAAAAAGAAGAACCGCAATGGATGACCGATTGGAGAATTGAAGCTTTCCGTGCCTGGAAGGAAATGATTGAACCGGAATGGGCAAATGTTCATTATGAGAAACCTGACTTTCAGGCGATTTCTTATTATTCTGCTCCAAAACAAGTGGATCCGAATAAAACTTTAGACGATGTAGATCCGGAACTTCTCGCCATGTACAAAAAGTTGGGAATCTCAATCGATGAACAGAAAAAAATGAACAATGTCGCAATGGATATTGTAGTCGATTCGGTTTCTGTAGCCACAACTTTCAAAAAGACGTTGGCCGAAAAAGGAATCATTTTTTGTCCGATTTCAGAAGCCATCAAGGAACATCCGGAATTGGTTCAGAAATATTTAGGTACAGTTGTTCCACAGAAAGATAATTTCTATGCAGCATTAAATTCGGCTGTTTTCTCTGACGGAAGTTTTTGTTATATTCCAAAAGGCGTTCGTTGTCCGATGGAACTTTCAACCTATTTCCGAATCAATCAGGCAGGAACCGGACAGTTCGAAAGAACACTTGTTATTGCCGACGAAGGAAGTTATGTTTCATACCTGGAAGGCTGTACAGCACCATCCCGTGATGAAAACCAATTGCACGCAGCGGTTGTGGAATTGATTGCGATGGATGATGCCGAAATCAAATATTCAACCGTTCAAAACTGGTTTCCGGGAAACAAAGAAGGAAAAGGCGGGGTTTATAACTTTGTGACCAAGAGAGGTTTGTGTGAGAAGAATGCAAAAATTTCCTGGACACAGGTCGAAACCGGTTCTGCCGTAACGTGGAAATATCCATCTTGTATCCTGAAAGGTGATAATTCGGTTGGGGAATTTTATTCGATTGCCGTAACAAACAATTTCCAGCAAGCGGATACAGGAACCAAGATGATTCACTTGGGGAAAAACACAAAATCGACAATTATTTCCAAAGGAATTTCTGCTGGAAAATCGCAAAACAGTTATAGAGGATTGGTACAGATCAGTTCAAGAGCCGACAATGCGAGAAACTTTTCACAGTGTGATTCGCTTTTGATGGGAAATAATTGTGGCGCACATACTTTTCCGTACATCGAATCAAAAAATCCATCTGCGAAAATAGAACACGAAGCAACGACAAGCAAGATTGGAGAAGACCAGGTTTTCTATTGCAACCAAAGAGGAATCCCGACAGAAAAAGCGATTGCATTGATTGTAAACGGTTTCAGTAAAGAGGTTTTGAATAAATTACCAATGGAATTTGCGGTTGAAGCACAGAAACTTTTGGAGATTTCACTAGAAGGGTCGGTTGGTTAAAAATGTTCAAAGTTTAAGGTTTAAAGTTGTAGGACGCATTGGACGTTAAATTTTAGACAAAGCAATGAACGTTAAACTTTAAGATAAAGCAATTAACGTTAAACGTTAAACAAAAATGAAAAATGGCAACGATTACTCGATTTGAAGATCTTGAAATTTGGAAGGAAGCGAGAAAGCTTTCGAAAGAAATTTATCTAATTACTTCAAATAACAGTGAGTCCAAAAATGATTTTAGATTTAGAGATCAAATCAGAGCATCATCGGGCTCAATAATGGATAATATTGCTGAAGGTTTTGAAAGAAATGGAAATCTAGAATTCAGACAATTTCTTTCTATCGCAAAAGGTTCAGCTGGAGAAATGAGGTCGCAATTATATAGAGCTTTAGATTTTAATTATATAACGCAAGAAGTTTTTGAAGTTTTAAAAACAGATAGCGAAAACTTGAGTGGAAAAATAAATAATTTTATAACCTATTTAAATAAAAAAGAATTTAAAGGAACAAAGTTTCAGTGAAAAAACAGTTTAAAATTTAACGTTTAAAGTTATCACAAAACGTTAAACCTTAAACTTTAAACTTCTCAAACAACTTTAAACTTTAAACCTTAAACAAACAACAATGTTATCAATAAAAAATTTACACGCTGGAATTGAAGATAAAGACATCCTGAAAGGAATCAATCTTGAAGTGAAAGCCGGCGAAGTTCACGCAATTATGGGACCGAATGGTTCCGGAAAAAGTACGCTTTCTGCCGTAATTGCAGGAAACGAACATTATGAAGTTACAGCAGGTTCTGTTGAATTGAACGGAGAAGATCTTGCTGATTTGGCTCCGGAAGAAAGAGCTCACAAAGGTGTTTTCCTTTCGTTTCAATATCCGGTTGAGATTCCCGGAGTTTCGGTAACAAACTTTATGAAAACCGCTATAAACGAAGGAAGAAAAGCAAAAGGTCAGGAAGAAATGCCGGCCAACGAAATGCTGAAATTGATCCGTGAGAAATCGGAACTATTAGAAATCGACCGCAAATTCTTATCTCGTTCCTTAAACGAAGGTTTTTCGGGAGGAGAGAAAAAGAGAAACGAAATCTTCCAGATGGCGATGCTCGAACCTAAACTGGCTATCTTGGATGAAACTGATTCAGGTTTGGATATTGATGCCTTAAGAATCGTTGCAAATGGTGTGAATAAATTGAAAAACGAAAACAACGCCATCATCGTAATCACGCACTACCAAAGACTTTTGGATTATATCGTTCCTGATTTCGTTCACGTTTTATACAACGGAAAAATCGTAAAATCAGGCGGAAAAGAATTGGCTTACGAACTGGAAGAAAAAGGTTACGACTGGATTAAAACCGAAAATTAAAATTTGTTTGAAGCTTAAAGTTGCTCTCGATAACTTTAACCTTTTGAAACTTCAAACAAAAAACAAAAAACAATGGAATTAAAAGAAAAACTAATATCATCTTTTATGGCATTCGAAGGGCAGATTGATGTAAATGAAGATTTACATGATGTAAGAATCGCTGCTCTAAAAAACTTTGAAAACAAAGGTTTTCCTACTAAAAAAGAAGAAGCTTGGAAATATACTTCACTCAATACAGTATTGAAAAACAACTTTTCTGTATTTCCTAAAAATGAAAATGCAATCGAATTTTCTGCCGTAAAAAAATATTTTTTACATGAAATTGACACCTACAAAGTTATTTTTGTAGATGGTGTTTTTAGTTCGTTCCTCTCATCAACAACCCACGACGGACTAGATGTTTGTCTGATGTCTTCGGCATTAACCAAGCCAAAATACAAAATGGTAATTGATGAATATTTCAACAAAATCGCCGACAAAGACGAATCTTTGACCTCACTAAATACCGCTTTTGCTTTGGAAGGAGCATATATCAATATTCCAAAAAACAAAGTAGTGGATAAACCAATTGAGATCATTAATTTTTCTACAGGATTAGAAAGTTCATTATTAATTCAACCACGAAACCTAATAATTATTGGTGAAAATTCTCATGTTCAAATCATAGAAAGACACCAATCTCTGAATGAAAATCCGGTATTAACCAATTCCGTTACCGAAATTTTTACTCATAAAAGAGCAATTATAGATTATTATAAAATTCAAAACGACAACCAGCAAGCTACGTTAATAGACAATACATATATTATACAGAAAGAACAATCCAATGCTTCGGTGCATACTTTTTCTTTCGGTGGAAATATTACTAGAAATAACCTTAATTTCTATCATCAAGGTGAACACATCAATAGTACATTAAAAGGAATTACCATAATCGGAGACAAACAACATGTAGATCATTATACTTTGGTGCAACACGCAACTCCAAACTGCGAAAGCCATCAGAATTACAAGACGATTTTGGATGATAGATCAACCGGTGTTTTTAACGGAAAGATATTTGTAGAAAAAGAAGCTCAAAAAACAGATGCTTTCCAGCAAAACAACAACATTCTCCTAAATGATAAAGCTTCTATCAATGCCAAACCACAACTGGAAATCTTTGCCGATGATGTAAAATGTTCGCACGGTTGTACGATTGGTCAATTGGATGAGAAAGCGATGTTTTACTTACAATCCAGGGGAATCCCTCAAAAAGAAGCCAAAGCATTGTTGATGTATGCTTTTTCCAACGAGGTGATCGAAAGTATAAAAATACCGGTGCTCAAAAACAGAATTACCAAAATTATTGCTACAAAACTAGGAGTAAATATGGGATTTGATTTGTAATAAAAAAGCTACCAATTTGGTAGCTTTTCATTTTTATAAAGAATAATTACATCTTTATAAAGGATTGGGAATTGCTATTGTCGTTGTTTTTAATCTTAATAAAATAAATTCCGTTAGACAAATCTTCAATAAAAATATTGGTTTCCAATTCTGAAATAGTTCCTGATTTTAGCACCTTTCCTAAAGAGTCGTATATTTCAAACAAAGTATTGGGAATAACACTATTAAGACTTATGGTCAAATTACTTTTTACCGGATTAGGATAAATTTTAAAATCATTTGTTATAGGTTTTTCTAATCCCATATTACAATTTCTAAATTCAAAAGCCATTGGGAGTCCATTAGAAAAACTTTCCGGACAAAATCCCGGAGCTGCTTCTACAAAATATACTCCGGCTTCCGAAACTACAAGACTCGTTCCTGTTTCGTCTTCTAACAGCTCATTATCTTTATACCATCTTACAACTGTATATGGGCTATTTATACTAAGGGTCAATGTTTCTCCTTCACAAATACTCAAAGTTTCTGTATCTGGGTTGAATATCATATCTTCTGTAGGTTCATACATAACAAACAGACTTGACCATGCATAACTGTCTATCGTAATTATGTTAGATTCTAAAACTTCTCCACCTTTTACAACAATTACTTTTATTTGTGCCTGATCGTAAGTATACCAATCGTAAGTAAATGTAAGATCATTCGCTCCTTCAATGGGTTCAAAAGGAGTGTCCAAAAACCAGTATTTATAATACCATTGAATTTCATCGTAACCAGTAGGATTTGTTATTTCTGCAGTTCCTTCTGTATAGGGACACATCAGGATGTTGTCGCTGGTTATAATGGGAGCCTGTGCTTCCATTTTAAGAATAGAAAAAAAGAAAAGTAAGAATAATTTTGTTTTCATAATTATACATTTTTATAGTTTATTTTATTTAAAAACAAACCTAATATTATTACGAATCAAATTTATAATTCTTCGAGGAGCATAATGTGACATCTGGCGTGACATTATGCGACATGTCTAATATTTATGAAGGTTTTGGAAATATTCATTAAGATTAATGCTTTTCTCAATATTCAATTTTGAGTAAAGACGTTCTTTTCTTTTTCTACAACTCGCAGTGCTGATGTTAAGGAACGAAGCTATTTCATTTGTATTTAAATTCAAATATAAATAAGATATAAAACGAATATCGTTGGAGTTAAGATCCGGGTGTTTGGCAATGAGCTGATGAATAAAATCATTGTTTACATTTTCGAATAATTTTTGATAATCATCCCATTTTGCATCTTGTTTTAAATGATTTTTTAAATCTCTGATAATGTCAAAAATAGGTTTATTGGAAGCTATTTCAGGTTTTCCTGTCAAGGTTTCGATAACAGATTCCAGCAACTCGTTTCTGGTAGTTTGAAAAATTATTTTTGAACTCAATTGATTGTTTTTTTCTTCGATTTCTTTCTCCAGCAACTTACTTCTATTGATCTCATTATCGAGTTCCAGATTTTTAATTTTCAAGGTGTTTTCTGCAATCAGTTTCTTTTGAGCATTGAATGCGTTTTTTTTGTAAAAGAACAACGTAATTACCAAAGCAATTAAAAATACGGTAATGAGAATGAAAAGATAGACTCTTTTTTGAATCTGAGACTTAAGCGTCTGGTTTTCTAATGCAAATTTTGATTCGGATAATTCAAATTTTAATGTTGCATTTTCGATCATTTCGTTACGCATCATTTTACTGATTCTCTGATTTATGGAAATAATCGAATCTTTTACTTTAATTGCTTTCTCCAATTGATTGGAATGAATATATAGGTCCGATTTCTTTTCGAAAATTTCTTTCCGAACCTCAATATCTTCATTTTCACTTTCTGCTGCTGCCAAAATTTCTTCTGCTTCTTTAAATTTATTTTGCTGAATTAAAGCTTGAGCCAAAAGTATTTTTATTTTGATACGTTCATCGATATATGATACATCCGAATAATCAAAAAGTAACTGATTGAAATTATCTATCGCTTTTTGATTTTGGTTCTGATTAATTAAGATCGAATTTTGAATCATCATCGCGCTAAGTCTTGCTCTGCTTTCTGGCTCTAGATTTTGTAATGCGATCTCTATATAGGAACTCGCAATTTCATTCTTTTTTAAATCATAATTAAGCTGAGCCAGGTTACATGCATACAGTCCTATTTTGGCTTTTATCTGATGTGTTTTGGCTATTTCAAAAGATTTTTTAAAATAAAACGCTGCTTTTTCCAGATCGTTTATTTTAATATAAACAATGGCTATATTATTCAACACGGTCATTTCGTCCAATGGCTGTTTTTCCTGCATTGCCAACTCATATCCTTTCAGGAAATAAGAACCTGCCTTGGTATATTCGAGCATTTTCATATATGTATGCCCATAATTATTAAGAATTAGAAAATCTATTTTATACCAGTTTTTTCCCTTGGAAATGGTTTGAGCTTCACCGAGATAAGACAACGATTTTGCAAATTCCCGGGAATGTGTTGCCTGAATGCTTTTCTTAATTAAGGTATCACAAATCTCTTGTGGATCTTTTTGTGCGAAAGCTCCATAATATAAAAACATCAATATCCAGACAATTTTTTTCAAAATACAATTTGTTATAAATTTATTATGATGATGAAATTTTAGTAAAAAGGTTGTATGATTTAAAATTAAAATGCGACCAATATATCTTTTAGAAAAGAATTGAAATCAAAATCATCTCCTTCACTTAATCCCATTCTCACAACGATCAGATCTTTAGAAGGAATTATATAAATACGTTGTCCTTGAAAACCATTACAAGAGTAAGTATCTTTTGGAACATCAGGCATTTTCCCTCCTGCATTCAGCCAAAAATGACCTCCATAAACCTCTCCGGAGCCATTGGTTGGTGTTGAAACAAATATTGACCAGTCTGTATTAAAAATTTGTTCCCCATTCCAGTTTCCATTATTAAGATACAATAATCCGAATTTTGCCCAATCTCTGGCTGTTGCCCAACCATAAGAAGAACCCACAAAATTTCCTGCCATATCTGTCTCAACAAGCATACTGTTCATCCCTATTTTATCTATTAGTGAATCATACCAAAAATCAAGATATTCCTGATGTGTTGCAAATTGCTTTCTCAGAATCCCGCTTAAAACATTGGAAGTTCCGGAAGAATAATTCCATGAATTGTTAGGTTTTCCTACCAACGGTTGATGAATTTGAGATTGAGTCATATCATTATCCAGAAACAACATTTTGGTAACATCGGAGATCCTGGTATAATCTTCTTCCCATTTTAATCCCGAATTCATATGTAACAAATCAGAAATAGTAATATTTTTTCGTTCATCTTTTGCCCATTCATCAAACAAATTGGCTTGATCAATATTGATTTTTCCCTGTTTTTGCAAAATTCCAAAATAAGTCGCTGTAATGCTCTTTGTCATTGACCAACCCAAAATCTTACTCTCTTTAGAAAATCCGTCTGCATAGCTTTCGGCAACCAGATGATTCTTATACAAAACCACTACTGCTCTTGTATTTTTATTTTTTTCAGTGGAAAAACCTATTGTTTTTACTACTCCATTTTTTAATTTTTCATAATTGATTTCGGGAAAAACACTATCCTTTGGTTCCAGATTTCCAAAAGGATAAGGTAAATTTATATTTTTAACATTACGTTTTGGGACTAGATATGGCTGAGTTTCATCATAATCATGATTTACCAGAACTGCTCCCAAACCAGGTCTGAAAATAGCTTTTCTTTCTTTTAAACCATATACCGAAGAGGCTCCGGAGTTTTCATGAAAAAGCAAGTTGTTTTGAGCAAGTTTTACCAACGCAATATTATTATCCTGACTTTCGATAACAGCCAAATCTCTTCCGCCAATATAATATGATGATGTAATATTTTTGGCGGCAAAGCCAGAGATCAAATCAAGCTTAGGGTAAGTTATATATCCGAAATAGATTAACCCCAGCAGTATAATCAACAAGATAATCCTTAATATTTTTTTCATTTATAGAGAATTTTCACGCAAGTTAAATAAATTAAGAATGAGAAGTTTCCAACTCATAATACGGATTCACAAAGTTTTTATAAACTTAGCTATTTAAACTGTTTCTAAAGAGGAGTTTTTAGTACTTTTGTAATTACTTTTTATGAAATTATAATGTTTGATATTCAAAAAATAAGAACCGATTTTCCTATATTATCTCAGCAAGTAAATGGCAAACCATTGGTGTATTTTGATAATGCTGCAACTTCTCAAAAACCACAAATTGTTATTGATGCCATTCAAAAATATTACAGTGAAATTAATGCCAATATTCACCGTGGCGTTCATACGCTAAGCCAGTTGTCAACAGATGCGTATGAAGCATCACGCAAAAAAATTCAGTTGCATATTAATGCCGAACACATTCATGAAATATTGTTTACTTCGGGAACAACTCAAAGTATAAATCTCGTAGCCAACGGATATGCCTCGATTTTAAAAAGTGGGGACGAAATTCTGGTTTCGGCTTTAGAACATCACAGTAATATAGTGCCTTGGCAAATGTTATGCGAAAAAACAGGTGCTATTTTAAAGGTAATTCCCATGAATGAAAATGGAGAATTACAAATAGAAAAATTAGATGAATTGCTTTCTGAAAAAACCAAATTGGTTACTGTAAATCACATTTCCAATGCATTAGGAGTAATTAATCCAATTGAAATTCTTATAAAGAAAGCTCATAAAGTTGGAGCAGTTGTTTTTATAGACGGAGCGCAAGCGGTTTCACATTTGGTTCCTGATGTTAGGGTGTTAGACTGTGATTTTTATGCTTTTTCCGGACATAAAATGTATGGTCCGACAGGTATTGGCGTTCTATACGGAAAAGAAAAATTACTTAATCTTCTACCTCCTTATCAAGGTGGTGGCGAAATGATTAAGGAAGTAACTTTTGAGAAAACCACCTATGCTGATTTGCCGCATAAATTTGAAGCAGGAACGCCAAATATTGCAGGGGGAATTGTACTAGGAACCGCAATTGATTATCTGAATGAAGTTGGTTTCGAAAACATTCAAATGCAAGAAAAAGAACTTTTGGAGTACGGAACAAAAAAGTTGCTGGAAATCGAAGGTTTAAAAATTTATGGTAACATCAAAGAAAAAACCTCGGTAATATCCTTTAATATTGAAGGAATTCATCCTTACGATATAGGAGCAATTATTGATAAAAAAGGAATCGCCGTTAGAACAGGGCACCATTGTGCACAACCGATCATGAATTTCTTCAAAATACCGGGAACGATCCGAGCGTCATTTGCTTTTTACAATACGAAAGAAGAAATTAATCTGATGATTGATGCAATTATAAAAGCAAAGAATATGTTATCTTAACCTTAAAAAACAAAAACATGAAATTTTTAATCCTCATTATTTTAAGTTTGGTTACAGCAAAAGAATGCGGGAATAACCCCCCGTCACAGACCCTTACTATACAGGATTTTGAAACCCCCGTAATTGAATATAACGAATATACAAGAGGTTATCAGCACTCTATTAAAATCGAAAAACAGGAAATAGAAATTTTTACCGATTTACGAGGAAAAATTTCAACCCAAAAAAGAGATATTTCAGAAAAAGACTGGGAAGAATTAATTTCCATTTTTCAAAAAACAGATCTGGAGATAATTAATGAACTAAAAGCTCCAAGTAATTTAAGTGCTACAGATGTTGCAAAAGCTGCAAAAATAAAGATAACTTTTAGAGAAAAGATATATGAATGCAGAGGTTTTGACAGCGGAAACCCACCGGTTGAAATCAAAGAATTAACCGATAAAGTAATCGTTTTAAGTAAAGAAAAATAATGACAATACAAGAAAAACAAGAAGAGATCATCGACGAATTTTCGATGTTTGATGATTGGGATGAGAGATTTCAATATGTGATCGACTTAGGAAAAAACCTTCCTTTGATCTCAGATGAATACAAAACTGAAGACAATACCATAAAAGGATGCCAGTCTAAAGTTTGGTTACATGCAGAAAACACAAACGGAATTATTATATTTACGGCAGACAGTGACGCTATTATCACCAAAGGGATGATCGCTATTTTAATAAGAGCCTTTTCCGGACACAGCTCTGAAGAAATTCTCAAAGCAAATACCGCTTTTATAGATCAAATAGGACTCAAAGAACAATTATCTCCAACCCGAGCAAACGGATTGGTTTCTATGATTAAGCAAATCAAGCTGTATGCTTTGGCTTTTGAATCACAGAAATAATTAATTTATTATTACAAAAAATGGAACACGAAATAGATACTGCCGAACTAGGCGAACAAATAGTTAAGAAACTCAAAGGAATTTACGATCCCGAAATTCCGGTAGACATATATGAATTAGGGCTTATCTACGATGTAATGGTAAATACCGATTATGAAGTAAAAATCCTTATGACACTCACATCCCCAAATTGTCCTGTTGCCGAAAGCTTACCCAAAGAAGTAGAAGAAAAAGTAAAATCTATTGAAAATGTAAAAGATGTAGAAGTAGAAATCACATTTGATCCGCCATGGTCAAAAGACTTAATGAGTGAAGAGGCAAAACTGGAACTGGGAATGCTATAAAAAATGGAAAAAGAAATAATTAACAGAGTTGCTGGTAGCAATCTGGAAATATTTGATCTGGAGGATTATTATCCAAATATAAAAAAGACAGAAATAGATATTTCACAGTGGCTCAACGACGGATTTATATTGAAAGAGAAAGACTATCGGGAAGCGTTAAAAAATTTTAATTTTTCTCAATATCAAGATCATTATATTGCAATATATTGTAGTACAGATGCTATTTTACCGGCTTGGGCAATGATTTTGCTCACCATTTATCTTTCTCCGTTTGCAAAAAAAATTATCAATGGCAGAATAGAAGACCTGGACGTCGATTATTACAGAGAAATACTCCCTGATTTAGATTACACTGTCTTTCAAGATAAAGCCGTAATTATAAAAGGATGTTCTAAAAAACCTGTTCCGGATCGAGCTTATATTTTAGCAGCACAATATCTGCAGCCATATGCCAAAAGCATCATGTATGGAGAAGCATGCTCAGCCGTTCCACTTTTCAAAAAAATCACAAAAAAATAATTTTTGGTATAAATTTTGTCGGAGAATCATCTAAAAACCAGAAAAAAATCTTAGATTCACAGAATTACATATTTAATTTTATGAGAAAACTACTTTCAACACTTGTGTTAGCATTGACCATTTGTACTACGACCGCTCAGGAAACTGTTGCAGATTCTACAAAATACTGGACATCAAAAGGTACGGCAACTTTATTGTTCAATCAATCTAATTTTAGTAACTGGACAGCCGGAGGAGAAAATAATTTATCAGGAAATATTGCTGTAAACTACGATTTCAATTACAAAAAAGATAACTGGACGTGGGATAATAAAATTATGGCTTCCTACGGAATTGTAAAAACCAACAACTCCCCTTTCGAAAAGAAAACAGATGACAGATTAGAATTCAATTCTATTGTAGGGAAAAAAGCAACAGATAAATGGTCCTATTCTGTTTTTTTAAACTTTAGAACCCAATTTACTAAAGGTTATAATTACGGGAAAAATGAAGATGGGGCAGAAATACGTGACGAATTTACAGATTTCATGTCCCCGGGATACCTCACTTTTGGACCGGGAATGTTATATACAAAAGACGAGAATCTCAAAATCAACTTAGCACCAGCTACTTCCAAAATGACGTTTGTAAGTAAAAAATATACCAACGCAGTCGATTATATAGATGGATCATATTTTGGTGTGGATCAAAACAAAACTATGCGTTATGAGTTAGGTTTTTATACTTCAGTATATTACAAGCTCAATATTATGGCCAATGTTTCTGCAGAAAATATCCTCAATATGTACTCTAATTATTTGGAAGATCCACAAAATGTAGATATCGATTATTCTTTAAACATTGTAATGAAAATCAACAAATATTTGTCTACGAACTTCTCGTTTCAGGCAATTTATGACGACAATGCTTTTAGAGGATTACAAACACGTCAGGTGTTTGGAGTTGGAGTCAACTACGATTTTTAATAAAATAACCTCCAAATAAGGAGGTTGTTTTTTATAGTTTTGATTAGTCTTCAATAAAACTCAATCTTCTTTTTCTATAGCTTCATCATAATCGGGATACAGGAAATTATTATAAGGAAAACGGGTAATGTGTATTTTTCTTACTGCTTCATACACCAATTTTCTAAAATCCTCAAGATTCTGTTTATTAAGAGCAGAAATAAACAAAGCATAGTCTTCTCCTACATTATTCATCCAGGTGTGCTTCCATTCGTCCAAAGTAAAATGCTTTGAAGTTCTCTCGGTCATCAAATCGTCTTCTTCAATAATCTGATATTTAAAAGCATCTATTTTGTTAAACACCATAATAGTAGGTTTATTATCACTCTTAATATCTTTTAATATCGCATTGACCGATGCAATATGATCTTCAAAATCAGGATGAGAAATATCTACTACATGAAGCAACAGATCTGCTTCACGGACTTCATCTAATGTACTCTTGAAAGATTCGACTAATTGAGTAGGTAATTTTCTAATAAACCCAACGGTATCTGAAAGTAAAAAAGGAAGGTTTTTAACCACTACTTTTCTTACTGTAGTATCCAGTGTTGCAAATAATTTGTTTTCTACAAAAACTTCACTCTTACTTATCACATTCATCAGAGTAGATTTACCAACATTGGTATATCCAACCAAAGCTACGCGAACCATTGCTCCCCGATTACTTCGCTGGACTGACATTTGTTTGTCTATAATTTTAATTTTATCTTTCAATAAAGCAATACGGTCACGCACAATACGACGGTCTGTTTCAATCTCGGTTTCACCGGGACCGCGCATCCCTATTCCTCCTTTTTGTCTTTCGAGATGGGTCCACATTCCTGAAAGTCTGGGTAATAAATATTGGCATTGAGCCAGCTCCACCTGGGTTCTGGCATATGAGGTTTCTGCCCTTTGAGCAAAAATATCAAGAATAAGGTTGGTTCTGTCTAATACTTTACAATTTAGAATTTTTGTAATATTTTTTTGTTGTGAAGGCGAAAGTTCATCATCAAAAATTACAGTCGAAACTTTGTTCTCTTTAATATAAAGATCTATTTCACTCATCTTCCCACTACCTAAAAAAGTTTTAGGATTAGGTTTATCCATTTTTTGCCAAAACCTTTTAATTACTTCTCCTCCGGCAGTAAATGTAAGAAATTCAAGTTCATCGAGGTATTCTTTGAGTTTCTCATCACTCTGACTTTGAGTGATTATTCCTACAATTACAGTTTTTTCAAAATTAATAGTTTCTTTTTCTAACATATAAAAATTTAAAGGGTAAAGGTACCTATTTACAATAATTTCCCGATAAAAAAATTTAATAAAAACATATTTAACAGTCTAAAAAAGCACAAAACAAAAAAAAAATACAATTGGATGCTAAATTTTGTTAAATTTGGTTCTTTGAATACTTACGTATGTTAAACAACCTAAAAACTTTTCATTACATGAAAAAAATTACCTTATTATTAATTTTGCTTTGTTCTGCAATAGGGTTTTCGCAGATTCAAACCTTTGAAGGTTTTGCGACAGGTCCTGTCAACAGCCAACCCGGTTTTGGATGGAAATCTTTGAACAAGCTATCAGACTCCGACGGAGCACCATTAGATGCTTCTGTTTTGATAAGAAACTGGGAGATTGTTACACCTCCAGCTACGGTTCCACCAGGTCCAAATATGGGAACCAGAAGTGCTTATATGAGAACCGAAGAATTCGGCGAAGGGAATACCCTTGAGAACTGGCTGTTTTCTCAACAAGTAACAGTCCCCGCGAACGGACAACTTACTTTTTACACCCGAACATTAACTTTGGGAAATCAACAGTCTTTGTTTAGAGTATATGTGAGTACAAGTCCAGATCCGCTAACAGCAACAGATTTTGTATTGCAACAGGAATGGACAGAATCAGATATAACAAATGGACCTTTTGATCAAAAAGTTACAGATTTAAGAAATGCTGCAGGAGATTTTTATACTGCAGGGACACAATTATATGTAGCTTTCGTAAGAATAGTGGCTCAGACTAGTAGTGCAGTTGCAGGAGACGGATGGTTAATAGACAACTTTGATATTGTTGAAAAATGTGTTGCACCAACTAACCTTGAAGCAGAAAACGAAAGCTGCGGAGGGGCATTATTGGTTTGGAATCATTCCGGAGCGTCTATTAATTATCAAATAGAAGTAACAGAATCGGCAAATGCTCCAACCGGGGTTCCAACTCAGACAGATATTGTCGGAACTTCCTTTTTAGTTTCTGATTTATTAGAAGCTACAGGTTATAAATTCTATGTTAGGGCTCAGTGTACCGCTGATAATTTTAGTGATTGGGCAGGTCCTTTTAATTTTATTACAACAACTTGCGGGGCCTCTTGTGGTGATCCGATTGTTGTAGACGAATTACCTTATTTTCATGTAAGTAATACTATATATTATGGTAATACTATAAACGTAAATCAAGGAAATGCTTGTGGCACAACCCCTGCTGCAACAAATTACATGACCGGTAATGACGCTTTCTACACATATGTGGCAGAAGAAACAGGATTTATCGATATCACATTAACTCCAACTGGTCCAACCGATACCAGATCGTCATTATTTGTATATTCAGACTGTAATTCAATTGTTAATAATGGTTGTTTAGCAGGTACTGCAAATCAAGGTTGGGATGTAAGAAATATTACCGCATTTGCTGTTGTTGAAGGACAATCTTATTTGATTTTAGTTTCATCAAATGCATCAACACCAAGCTTTAATTATACGCTTACAATTCAAAAAATGGATTGTGAAAAACCGGTTACATTATCTCATGTAGAGGACTCTATTACAACTACCGGTATTACTGTTGAGTGGACAGATCCTACGAACACTCCAACTTCACAATACAATATTAGTGTGCAAACTCAAGGAAGTGGTGTTCCTACTGTTACAGGACAATATACTACAGAGGCAGATGGTTCATTATCATATATAATTAATGATTTAAACCCTGCGACCAAATACGAATTTTGGGTAAGAAAAGTTTGCCCGGATGTAGGAGATCCTGAATTAAGTTTTAGTGCATGGACCGGACCATATTCTTTTAATACATTAATATGTGACGAAGAAGATACATGTACTTATATCATAAGAACCCGAGATTCTGCAAACAATGGATGGAGTGGTAACAGAATGCAAATTTTCCAAAATGGAATTTTACTTCCTGTTAAATTCAATGGAAATCTTGTTACTAATTCATTAATTGGTAATAATGTTACAGGGTCTGCTCCTCAGGATTTCACTGTGGAAATTTGTCCTAACGTACCATTCGAATTAGTTTGGACTCAATCAGGTACAAATCCTCAACAATGTATAGTTGAAATTATCAACTCATTTGGTCAGACTATTTACACAAAGGCAGCTGGCGAGAGTGCTCCTTTACAAACTGTTTATACAGGTATTGGTAATTGTACTACTCCGGAGTGTAATATTGCACCTATTAATGTTGCTGTTGTTCCCGGATCAATTACTACCAATGGAGTTACTATAGACTGGGAAGCACCGGCAACAGAAACTTACGGATGGGATATTTATGTAGTTCCCGCAGGTTCTCCTGTACCAACGCCTGGTTCTATCCCTACTTATGCAGGTGTAACTCCAGCAGATAAACCATTTTCAATTCCAAATAACATCAATAACGCATTTGCTTTAGAAGCAGATCATGCGTATGATGTTTATGTAAGGGTTATTTGTGCTGCGATCGGAGGTCATTCTCCATGGTCTGCACCGACTAACTTTACAACTTTACCAACTTGTCCTAAACCAACAGATTTGCAAGTACCGGCTGCTGATATCACGACAACCGGAGCAACATTTGTTTGGACAAACGGAACCCCTACAGATACAACTTGGGATATATTATTAATCCCTGGGGTATCAATGACCGCTCCAACCGGTGAGCCGGATATCGATGGCGGGATCTTATATAATGATATTCAACCAACAGAATCATCTTATACAGTAACCGAAGGACTTCTTCCAGCTACGATTTATTATTATTATATCAGAACCGTTTGTCCTGGTGATGATAATAGTACCTGGGCTGGTCCATTTGTATTCCATACAGTAACTTGTGATGATGCAGATAAATGTAATTACAAATTCTTCCCTACTGCAACTACAGGAAGTAGCTGGAACAATGCAAGAATGGAAGTTAGACAAAATGGAATTCCTATTACAGTCATTGGAGCTTCATTAATAAATAATGCGAATGGAATATCTGTACCATTATGTCCCGGAGTTCCTTTTGAATTGGTTTGGACTGTTTTAGGCACTAATAATACAAACATTGGTATTTCTGTTCAAAACCCTTTCTTAGATGTAATTTATACTAAACCGGCTACTGTTCAGGAATTAGGTTTATTGTACACTGAAATTGTAAACTGTACTCCAGCTCCATGTTCTAAGCCTATTGATTTAACAGTATTAAATGTTACAGCGACAACTGCACAAGTAACTTGGACGGATGCTTCAGATCCTGCTTCAGTTGCGTTTGATCTTTATGTTGTGGAAGCGGGTAGCCCTGCACCAACAAATGATCCGGCTACTACACCGACACATCCAAACGTACCGAATGGTTATATTATTCCCAATTTAGAACCTTCAACTAATTATACTTATTATGTAAGAGCAGTATGTGGTGATTCAGAAACAAGCACCTGGTCTATTTTAACTCCAATTAGTTTTATCACTACTCCTGTAAATGACTTATGTATAAACGCAACTCCGGTTACAGTTAATACCGGACAAGAATGTTTAGCTGAAAATACCGTTACAGGAAATACTTATGGTTCTGTATTTGATCCTCTTACAACTCCGGATCCAATTAGCGGAACAGGTTGTGGTGTTGACAATCAAGATGTATGGTATAGCTTTGTTGCGTCTTCAACATCTCATACGATTATAATTTCTAATGTGGTTACTACTCCATCTACAGCAAACGTTGTGCTAAATCACTCCGTTTTCTCAGGAACATGCGATAATATGGAGTTATTATATTGTAGCGCTACAGCAATTAGTGGTGCATCGGGACTTATACCTGGTAATACTTATTATATCAGAGTTTATAAATCTACAACTACTGCTACGCAATCTGCAACATTTGAATTGTGTATTATATCACCGCCTGCAAATGATGAATGTGTAAACTCTATTACTGTTACACCAAATTCTGATCAGACCTGCAATCCTGACAACGTTGTATCTTCAGGAACATTTGCATCATCTTCAGCAACAATTGGTTTACACCCGGATTCTGACCCATTGGCTCCGGCAAATCTCTGTGCTCCTACAAATGATGATGTTTGGTTTGACTTTGTTGCAACTTCAACAAATCATACAATTATAGTTTCTAATGTAGTGCCTACACCATCTACAGCAAACGTTAAGTTAAACTATGCTTTATTTTCGGGAACTTGCGGAAACTTAAATTTAATTTTCTGTAGTAATACTTATACAACTCCAACTTCTAATCTGGAAATTGGTGAAACATATTATATCAGAGTTTATAAAGCCACAGCTGTTGCTACACAATCTGCAACATTTGATATATGTATTATTTCTCCTCCGGTAAATGATGAGTGTGTTAATGCAATACCTGTTACTGTAAATCCTGAACAATATTGCTTGGCTCCAAATACAGTAAGCGGAAATACTATTGGTTCTACTGCTTCAGATACACCTTTTGCTTCAGGTGCAGGATGTGGACCGACTAATAGAGATATTTGGTATAGCTTCGTTGCGACAGCACCTTCAAATATGATTAGCTTTAGCAACATTGTTGTTACACCAAGCACAGCTACTTCTGTAAAATTAAACTATTCTGTTTTCTCAGGAACTTGTGGGGAATTAACAAGATTATATTGTAGTGCAAACGAGGTAAGTATGGCTACTGGTTTAACACCGGGAGAAACTTACTATATCAGGGTTTATACTTCAACCAATAATAATGATCAATCGGTTAGCTTTGATCTATGTATTACATCGCCACCAGCAAATGATGAGTGTATAAATTCTGTCGCTGTAACAATAAATAGCGGACAAACTTGTTCTCCGGTAAACATGGCACATGGAAGTACTTTAGGAGCTTCTCCTTCATTGCCACAATCTACACCTCCGTTAACCGGAGCAGGTTGTTTACCAACTAATAATGATATTTGGTATCATTTTGTGGCAACACATACTTCACATGCGATTAATCTTACCAATATTGTTACCACTCCGGCATCAAATACAACTTTAAAATTAAACTATTCTGTATTTGAAGGGCCTTGTGATAATTTAACCAGACTTTATTGTAGTACAACCAATTATACCAATGCTACCGGCTTAACACCTGGCGAAACATACTATATTAGAATATATACTACTTCTACAAATGTTCAACAGTTTATTACTTTTGATCTTTGTATTACATCACCTCCGGTAAATGACGAATGTTCTAATGCAACTGTTCTTCCGGTAAATGACGATTTCTCCTGTACACAAAAAATATTTGGAAGTACAGTTGGTGCAACTCAATCTGCTCCTAATGTAAATGGAACAGGGTGTACCGGCACCAATGATGATCTATGGTATAAATTTACCGCAGGACCGGGAGGTGTTCATTTTATCAACTTAAATACTATTAGTGCTAATAATGCTAATGTTACGTTAAGTCATGCGGTATTCTCAGGAACCTGCGACGGATTAGTAAATCTTTATTGTTCTACATCCAGTAATAGTACTGCAATAAATTTAACTCCGGGTGAGGATTATTATATTAGAGTTTATACCGCAGGAACTACTATAGGTGACTTTGCCACTTTTAGTTTATGTCTTAAAACTCCGCCACCACCTGCAGAAAATGAAGATTGTGCAACTGCAATGCCTGTTGTAACAAATAATGGAGGAAATTGTGTGTTTTTCAGCTCCGGTAATTTAATTGAGGCCGGGCCTTCAGGAGTTTCAAACCTAGCTCCTTGTGTGGGTAATGCAGATGACGATGTTTGGTTCTCATTTGTTGCAACCAGTAACCAGCATTTCATAAATATCATGAATGTTGAAGGGACAACGACCAACTTAAATCATGCAGTCTATTCAGGAACCTGTACAAACTTAACAAGACTGTATTGTTCTACTGCAAATTCATTAAACAGTACCAATACTGGCTTCGTTGCCAATCAGACTTATTATGTAAGAGTTTGGTCTAATCAAAGTACCCCACAAATTGTAACTTTTGATATTTGTATCAAATCAATGCCTACTTGCGAAACAGCAGAACCATTTTGTATTTCTCAGATTAATCCTATGATTTTCCCGAATACTACAGGTGGACCTACAACTATGCCTCAAATTGCCTGTTTATTTAATCCTAGAAATCCTACCTATTATTATTTACAGGTACAAGATTCGGGTGATCTAGTCTTTAATATAAGACAAAGTACAGATCCTGAAAACTTCCCTGCCGCAGGGGCGCCGGGTCTGGATGTTGACTTTGTTGCCTGGGGACCTTTTGATTCTCCGGAATCCTGTGATGAGATTGTTTTCGGTCCATGTCCTCCCGGAACTAGCTGTCCAAACAATACTACTAATCCAAACGCTTACCCTGTTGGAAACGTAGTGGATTGTAGTTATAGTGCTAATGTAACAGAAGATTTCCATATTAGTAATGCAGTGGCAGGTCAATTTTATTTATTATTGATTACAAATTACAGTCAGCAACCAGGTTATATAAAGTTAATTCAAACTAACTATGGAGAACCAAATGCTGGTGAGTCTACCAACTTATGTTGTGCTGTAAATTTAGGTCCGGACATCGTTACTTGTCAGCCATCTATAATATTAGACGCTGTTGAAGATCCAACTAATATTCCGGGGTCATTCATTTGGTATTTTAACAATGATATTATTCCTAATGCAAATTCATCTACTTATGAAGCTACTCAGACAGGTCTCTATAAAGTAGTTGGAACTTGTGGTTTGAACTCTGCTTCAGATGAAATCTTTGTAGAATTCTTACCTGCTGTTGAATCTACCCAGCCTGCAGATTATCTCATTTGTGACGATATTTCAAATGACGGAATCGCTGAATTCAATTTAGAAACAATTACTACAGATTCTGTTGGAGTAAATGGGTTAATGTATACCATCTCTATTCATGAAACAGAAGAACATGCTTTAGACCCAATCAGTGGTGCTATTGATGTTTCTGTTCCTTATGAAACCGAATCAACAACAGTTTATATTAGAATCCAATCTAACGCTGTAGAAGATTGTTACGCAATTCAGCCATTAAATTTAGTAGTAAACGAATTATTCAGTTCAGAATTTGAATATGATAATTCTGAATATTGTACTAATGATGGAACAAACCCAACCCCATTATTCTTAAATGATGGTATTGCGGGCAATTTTACAGCAATACCAAATGGATTGGCGATCAATAGTCAAACAGGAGAAATTAATTTGGCAGATAGTGCAAGCGGAACTTATACTATTACGAATTCGCTTCAAAGCAATGGTGCTTGTAATCCTTTACCAACTTCATTTACTGTAACAGTAACCGAACAAAAAACAGGGTTATTTACTTATTCTTCTACTGAATATTGTAATTCAGGTACTGCTTCACCCGTGTTTAACGGAAATAGCGTAGCGGGAGTATTCACAGTTGAACCTTCTAACGGGCTTTCAATAAACCCAAACACAGGTGTTATTAATTTAGAAACAAGTACTTTCGGAACTTATACCATTACTAACACTATAGCCGCTGTTGGTGGTTGTGATGAGGATATTAATGAGTTTACAATTACAGTTTCAGAATCTACTAATGCTTCTATTGCATACAATGATCCGTTCTGCTTATCATTAGATGAAGTTCAAAATGTTACAATTACAGGAAATACTACCGGAACCTTTAGTTCTGCAGCTGGATTAACTCTTGACCCGGTAACCGGAGCAATTACTCCAAATACTAGTACTCCAGGTATATATCTGGTTAAATATTTTGTTCCTGCACAAGGTTCTTGTGATGAAATAAATATTGAAACCAATGTAACTATTCTTGCAGATCTTGCTTATGATTTCGTTCATGGTTGTGAAGGCAGTGCGTATAAATTATCTGTTGTAGCGGTTAACAATTCTTTCGATCCTCAAACCGCAACATATACATGGAGCGAAGGAAATTGGACTACGGTTCCTAACGAACCAAATTCAATTATCTTGAAATCGGGAGGAAATTATAGTGTAACGATCACCACACCTGAAGGTTGTACAACATTAACAGATGTTATTAATTTAACCTCTATAGGTTGTCAGATCCAGCGAGGGATTTCACCGGACGGAAACGGAGA
>CAZSOC010000039.1:0-27851 GCA_964608415.1 uncultured Flavobacterium sp. | reverse complement strand
TCAGGATCGAACTGACGAACGAGTTTGGCCCAGAGCATCCGCGCTGCACGCATTTTGGCAATTTCCATAAAGTGATTCATGCCAATAGCCCAGAAAAAGGATAGTCTGGGAGCAAATTCATCGATCTGCATTCCTGCAGCCAATCCGGTTCTAATGTATTCTAATCCATCTGCAAGGGTGTAGGCTAGTTCTATGTCTGCAGTTGCTCCGGCTTCTTGCATGTGATATCCGGAAATAGAGATAGAATTGAATTTAGGCATTTTTTTGCTGGTAAATTCAAAAATATCTGCAATGATCTTCATAGACGGAGTAGGCGGATAGATATAGGTATTTCTCACCATAAATTCTTTAAGAATATCATTTTGTATGGTCCCCGAAAGTTGTTCCGGTGATACGCCTTGTTCTTCTGCTGCAACTATATAAAATGCCATAATTGGTAAAACTGCTCCGTTCATTGTCATAGAAACAGACATTTCGTTAAGTGGAATCTGATCGAATAATATTTTCATATCTTCTACAGAGTCTATTGCAACTCCTGCTTTTCCTACATCTCCAACTACACGCTCGTGATCACTGTCATAACCTCTGTGTGTTGGTAAATCAAAAGCAATGGATAGTCCTTTTTGTCCTGCAGCTAAATTTCTTCTGTAAAATGCATTACTGTCTTCTGCTGTAGAAAATCCGGCATATTGACGAATTGTCCAAGGTCTTCTTACATACATTGTAGAATATGGACCGCGGAGATTTGGTGCAAAACCGGCTGCAAATTGAATATGATCTAAAGATTTTAAATCTTCTTGGGAATAATGACTTTTTATAGTGATTCCTTCAGCAGTTAGAAATTCTGAGACAACTTGAGAAACCGTAACGGGCTTTTCATTATGTAATTGTAAATGGTTTAGATTTTTTCTTTTCATAATCAATTAGTTTCGCGGTCTAATCTTTCTTTTTCAATTACTTCGGCTAGTCTTTTTTCTATAATAGGAGTAATTAAGGTTTTCCTCGGTTTGGTTTTTACAAAAGGGTATAATTCTAAATTATCTTTCATTCTGTCTGATTGATTAGGATATTTATTAGTTCCTAATAAAATTTCTTTTCCCGAATCAAACAATTCCTGTTCCTTGGCTGCGCTTTCGCTGATTTTTCTTTGAATGGTTCCTTCGATCAATTGAGTGATCAATCCATCATTTTTTTCGATTTCTTTAAACAGTTGTAAAGCTTTTTCTGCCAATTGTTGTGTCAATGATTCTATATAATAGGAGCCATCTACAGCGTTTTCAACTTTATCAAAATAACTTTCATGTTTTAAAATCAAAAGCTGATTTCTCGAAATACGATCTCCAAATTCATTGTCTTTGTGATACAAATTATCATAAGGCAAATTATATATTACATCTGCACTACCCAAAATAGCACTCATACATTCTGTAGTGGTCCGTAGCATATTTACATTATAATCGTAAAGTGTTTTGTTACGCTTGGTAGGAGTGACTATTATTTTGCAGTTTAGGTTAGTAGTATATTCTTTGGCAATAAGATCAAAAAGTAATCGTATGGTTCTTATTTTTGCGATTTCGAAGAAATAATTGGTTCCTATGGCAACCTCAATATTTATGTTTCCTTCCAGATTTTTAATACGATTAAAGTATTCGTTACAATGCGCCAAAATATATGCAATTTGCTGAACCATGTTGGCACCGGCTTGTTGGTATGTTTTTCCTGAAATAGATAGAAAATGGATGTTAGTATATTTTGATTTTAGTTGATTTAAAAAGTCAAAATCAGAAGATAGATTATTAAACCAATTTCCTTCTAAAGCCAAATGTCCTATTGGATCTAGTTGAATATAAATTTGAGTTTTTGGATTTTCAACTAAAAAATCATGAATTTCCTTTATAAAAGCTTCTTTTAAAAACTCAGGTTTAAAATAAACCGAAACATTTTCGACAGGAAGTGCATTTAAAATTTGTTTTGGAGAAATCTGTTCATCGGCAATAGTAAACAAGATACTTTCTGCTCCGCGTTTAATTACATCTAAAGCACGGGCAATAGATTTTTCTACATCAAAAACAAAAATGGACTGACCAATTTCAAAACCGGGATTTGTTTTAGAAACCCAGTTTTTATTGTTGTGTTCATCTATATGATAAAAAGGTTTTACCTTGATGCCTTCCGGGCTTTCCCAAACTAATGTATCATTATAATCAGCACCTTTTAGTTCATATTGAATCTGCTGTTTCCATTGTTTGGAGGATACAGCGTCAAAATTTTCGAATAATTTATTGGACATGAATTCTTTTTATTTTAAAATAGAAAATTAGCATTAGAATTAATCCGTTATAGTATCACCTTCATATTCTATAATATAGATGTCTTCCTGATCTTTTTTCATATAATATTTTTCTCGGGCAAATTTTTCAATTTGATGAGGATTTTTTAGTGTTTTGATATTTTTCATATCTTTTTCTATCTCCTGCTGATAATAGGATTTATTATCTTCCAACTCTTTAATGTCATTGTTCAAAAGACGATGATCCAGATAAGAGTAATTGTCTAAAAATAACATCCAAATTACAAAGAATAATCCAACTAAAACATATCTGTTACTCAAAAATCTAAGTAAGGGATGCTTATCGGTTATTTTTTTTAAAGGATTTTTCATCAATTCAAAGATAGCTCAAAAAATTATAAAATACGCTGATTGATTACAGCGCGAACTACATCTATGGCAACTGTATTGTATTTGTCATTAGGAATAATAATATCTGCAAAAGCTTTTGTAGGTTCTATGAATTGCTCATGCATAGGCTTTAATGTTTTTTGATAACGGTTTAAAACTTCCTCCATATCACGACCGCGCTCAGCAATATCACGTTTTAAACGTCTTATTAAACGCTCATCAGAATCTGCATGGACATATACTTTTATATCAAAAATATCCCGCAATTCGGGATTGGCAAGAATTAAAATTCCTTCAACGATCATTACTTTTCTCGGATGCGTAATTATTGTATCTTCTGTTCTGTTATGAGTTACAAAAGAATAAACAGGCTGGTTTATGGATTTTCCTGCCTTTAAATCCTGAAGATGTTGCACCAAAAGTTCAAAATCTATCGCTCGGGGATGATCAAAATTAATCAACGCCCGTTCGTCATAAGACAAATTATTATTTTCTTTATAATAAGAATCCTGAGAAATAATTCCTACTTCAGTTTGAGGTAATTCGTTCATGATCTGGTGTACAACTGTGGTTTTTCCACTTCCGGTACCGCCAGCAATTCCAATAATTAGCATATTGTATTCGTTAGTTTAGATACCACAAAAATAGAAATTAATTCGAGAGCACTTTTTATTTTTTTAGGTTTTCGATAATAATTTAGAAGCTATTCCTAATATTGTCTGTTCCCGGTCTTCTGTTTATAAAATTATTTTATATATGTAAATTAAGTAACTTCTACTAGTTGTTTTTTGTACAAAAAATAAGATTGGGGAAACCATCGGACTTTTGCCGGTATCCGGGGTAGTAGATTTTATAGTAGAAAATATTCTGTGGGCTTAAAATTTTTAGAAGTTCGAATAATAAATAAAGTCAATTTCTGGTCTAATAAAAAATTAAAAATTTATTAGTAAATTTGCACACCAAAAAAAGAAGGTAGGGGTATGATAAATAGACTTCAATATGTAAAGCAACGTTTTGACGAAATTTCAGATTTGATTATTCAACCTGATATAATTTCAGATCAAAAGCGTTATGTACAACTTAACAAAGAGTATAAGGATCTTAAAGCGTTGGTAGAAAAACGCGAAGAATACATCAACCTGGATGGAAATATTAAAGAAGCAAAAGAAATTATAGCAGACGGGAGTGATGCAGAAATGGTTGAAATGGCTAAAATGCAACTGGATGAAGCAATAACAAGATTACCTCAGTTAGAAGAAGAAATCAAGTTTATGTTGATCCCAAAAGATCCGGAAGATGCCAAAAATGTAATGGTAGAAATTCGTGCCGGAACAGGAGGAGACGAGGCTTCTATCTTTGCAGGAGATTTATACAGAATGTATACCAAATATTGTGAGAACAGAGGTTGGAGGACTTCTGTGGTAGATATGAACGAAGGAACTTCGGGAGGTTTCAAAGAAGTGATTTTTGAAGTTACGGGAGAAGATGTTTACGGAACGCTCAAGTTCGAAGCTGGTGTTCACCGTGTGCAGCGTGTGCCTCAAACAGAAACACAAGGTCGTGTACATACATCTGCCGCAACTGTTATGGTTTTGCCTGAAGCAGAAGAATTTGATGTTCAGATAGACATGAACGATGTCCGTATTGATTTATTTTGTTCTTCAGGACCAGGAGGACAATCAGTAAATACGACTAAATCGGCTGTTCGTATGACACATATCCCTACAGGATTGGTAGCACAGTGTCAGGACGAAAAATCACAGCATAAGAACAAAGATAAAGCACTATCGGTTTTACGCTCCCGTTTGTATGAAATGGAATTAGCCAAAAAACAAGATGAAGATGCTAAAAAACGTAATTCTCAAGTAAGTTCAGGAGACCGTTCTGCAAAAATCAGGACCTATAATTATGCACAAGGAAGAATTACCGATCATAGAATTGGATTAAGTATCTTCGACTTAGATGGTTTTATGAACGGAAACCTTCAAAAAATGATAGACGAGCTTCAATTGGTTTCTAATACAGAAAAGTTAAAGGAATCAGAAGTTTTCTAAAATATCCAGCCTCTTTTTGAGGCTTTTTTTATATAATTTTGTCTCGAAGACAAACAAAGACAAATACTACAATGACAACTCAACAACTACAACAACAAATTCTTCAAAAAAAATCTTTTTTATGTATTGGATTGGATGTAGATTTAGAAAAAATACCGCCACATCTATTACAGACCGAAGATCCGATTTTCGAATTCAATAAAGCCATAATAGACGCAACACATGATTTATGTGTTTCTTACAAGCCCAATACGGCTTTTTATGAAGCTTATGGAGTAAAAGGCTGGGTTTCATTGCAAAAAACAATTACGTATATTAACCACAATTATCCCGAAATCTTTACTATTGCCGATGCCAAAAGAGGAGATATAGGAAATACTTCAAGCAGATACGCCAAGGCGTTTTTTCAAGATATGGAATTCGATTCTGTGACAGTTGCTCCATATATGGGCAAAGATTCTGTAGAACCATTTTTGGAATTTCAAAATAAACATACAATTTTGTTGGTATTAACTTCCAATGAAGGTGCTTTTGATTTTCAAACTAAAAAAACAGAAGATATTGAATTGTATAAAAAAGTACTGGAAACTTCCAGAAACTGGAAAAACTCTGAGAATCTTATGTATGTGATCGGAGCGACAAAGGCTTCTTATTTTGCAGAAATAAGAAAAATTGTTCCCGATAGTTTTCTGTTGGTTCCCGGAGTTGGCGCACAAGGAGGGGATTTGAGAGAAGTTTGTCAAAACGGATTTTCTGAGAATGTAGGACTACTCATAAATTCTTCACGGGGAATTATTTATGCTTCAAATGATGAAAAATTTAATGTGAACGCCAGAACAGAAGCACAAAAAATGCAAAATGAAATGGAAAAAATTCTTTCTGAAAAACATTTTATTTAGAATATTTTATATCACAATATTGTTGTAAAGTTTTGTAAAATTTATTGATAATACTTGGTTATTAATTAAGGTTTGCGGATTTTTGACACACAAATTAAATAGTTTATGGAAGCAACTCATTATATATCTTCAAATGTTCTCACACTGAACGAAATCAATACCATTATTGTTGAAAATAAAGCTATTGCTCTTTCTGAAGAAGCAAAAGTTAATATTCAAAAATGCAGAGATTATCTGGATCAAAAAATGCAGAACGAACAAAATCCGATTTATGGTATTAATACCGGTTTTGGATCATTGTATAATATCAAAATTTCGAACGAAAATTTATCTCAGCTCCAGAGTAATCTGGTTAAATCCCATGCTTGCGGAATAGGAGAGGAAGTGCCTCATGAGATTGTAAGAATTATGCTTTTGCTGAAAATACAATCTTTAAGTTATGGTAATTCCGGAGTGCAATTGCAAACAGTAGAACGTTTGGTAGAAATGTATAATAATCATATTCTTCCTGTAATTTATAATCAGGGTTCATTAGGAGCTTCCGGAGATCTGGCTCCTTTGGCACATTTGTCATTACCACTTATCGGTGAAGGAGAAGTGTATTATAATGGGAATAAATTGGCTGCTTCGGATATTTTAGAACATTTTGGATGGGAGCCGATTGTGTTGAAATCTAAAGAAGGACTTGCTTTGCTTAATGGTACTCAATTTATGAGTTCTTATGGGATTTATATTTTATTAAAATCCTGTAAATTAATATATTTATCAGATCTTATTGCAACTGTTTCTTTAGAAGGATTTGATGGAAGAATAGAGCCGTTTAATGAGCTGATTCATTATATAAGACCACATAAAGGACAAATAGTGACCGCATCCAGAATAAGTGAATTTTTAGAAGGAAGTGAGATCATCAAACAGGCAAAACAACATGTTCAGGATCCATATTCTTTTAGATGTATTCCTCAGGTTCATGGAGCTTCAAAAGATGCGATTGATTATGTAAAGCGTGTCTTTAAAACTGAAATTAACTCAGTTACAGATAATCCTAATATTTTTATTGAATCCGATCAGATAATTTCCGGAGGAAACTTTCATGGTCAACCATTGGCTCTGGCGCTCGATTTTCTTTGTATTGCATTATCAGAATTGGGAAGTATTTCAGAAAGAAGAACATATCAGTTAATTTCGGGATTGAGAGGGTTGCCGGCATTTTTAGTTAATAATCCGGGTCTGAATTCCGGTTTTATGATTCCTCAATATACAGCGGCAAGTATTGTGAGTCAAAATAAACAATTGTCGACTCCGGCAAGTGTAGATAGTATTGTTTCGTCTAACGGACAGGAAGACCATGTGAGTATGGGTGCTAATGCAGCTACAAAAGCGTTAAGAGTGATGGAAAATTTAGAACGTATTTTGGCTATTGAGTTAATGAATGCTTCTCAGGCGATCCATTTTAGATCACCGTTAAAGTCGAGTGAGTTTATCGAAATGTTCCTGAAATCCTATCGCGAAGAGGTTTCTTTGGTAGAAGAAGATCGGATTTTGCATCATGATATAGTAAAATCTATTGAATTTTTAAATAGTTTTCAAATAGACGATGATTTATATGATTAATTGAATCAAAAATATTGATGATTTCATTGTTATAATCCATTATAGAGAAGCAAAATTATCTTAAATGTTTTATAGCTTTGAAATTTACTTTTACAGACCTATGAAAATAATTATATCACCTGCCAAAACCCTGGATTATACAACTATTTTGCCTACAGAGCAGTTTACAAAGCATCGGTATTCTTCTGAAACCAAAGAAATTGTAGAGGTTTTAAAAAGACTTTCCCCTGATGATTTATCCAAGTTAATGAATATTTCTCCAAAGCTAGGAGAGTTGAACTGGCAACGTAATCAGGATTTTAAGACGACGTTTAGTTTAAAAAATGCCCGTCAGGCGATGTATGCTTTCAAAGGAGATGTATACTTAGGTCTGGATGCATATACTATTCCGTTAGAAAAACTTGACGTTTTGCAAAGTAAGCTCAGAATACTTTCCGGGCAATACGGGTTGTTGAGACCGTTGGATTTAATCCAGCCTTATCGGTTAGAAATGGGAACTCCGATTGGTATTAATCAATGTAAAAATCTGTATGATTTCTGGAAGGATAAATTAACAGTCCAATTGAATAAAGAGCTTAAAAAAGGAGAGTATCTGGTAAATCTGGCGAGTCAGGAATATGCAGGCGCAATAGATTTTAAACGATTAAAAAATCCTGTGATCACTCCGGATTTTAAAGATTACAAAGAAGGGAAGCTTAAAACAATTAGTTTTTTTGCAAAAAAAGCGAGAGGGTTGATGGTGCGTTTTATTATCGATAATGATATTGATAATACTGAAGATCTGAAACTTTTTAATGTTGAAGGTTATCAGTTTGATGCTTCGATTTCTGTAGAAAACAAATGGGTTTTTACAAGATAAATAGATCTAAATCTATCATTTTTCTACAATAGATTATATCTATAATGATTATGTAATGTATTTATTTTCAAATAACAAACAATGTATTGCTAAAGTAAAACTTAAACATAATTTTTAAGATATCCAATTTTTTAAAATTTGCTTTCCAAAAGGAGTTAAGATACTTTCCGGATGAAATTGGACACCTTTTACATTATAAACAGTATGCCGCAAAGACATAACATTTTGATCATGATCTACCGAAGTTGCTATTAGGCTTTCAGGTAAATGTTGATCAACAACCCACGAATGGTATCTGCCCACATGTATTCTGTCAGGAATATTCTCAAATAATTTTTCGTCAGGATCCAGTATTGTAATTTCAGAACTTACTCCGTGAAACACTTCTTTAAGATTTTGTAGTTTTCCTCCAAAAACTTCACAAATCGCCTGCATCCCCAGACAAATTCCAAGAATACTTTTTGACTGATGATACTTTTCTATTATGGCTTTTATGTTCCCTGCTTCGTCCGGAATACCCGGTCCGGGAGAAATGATAATTCCATCAAAAGGATCTGCTTCTGTAGTCTCAAACTCATCGTTTCTCCAAACGGTGACTTCGCAATCTAATGCTTCTAAATAATGTTGAAGATTAAATGTAAAACTATCGTAATTATCTATGAGTAAGATTTTTTTCAATTTTATGTGGATATAAAAATTTATGCGAAGTTAATTATTTCTCGTTTTTTTGTAGTAAAATTTATCTCAAATTAAATATTAAAAAGTTGTATTATGAAAGTAAATAAAAAAAATATTATAAAGGATTATAACAATTTAATATTTTGATTATCTTTGCACCCTCATTGGACCAACCTCTGGCGAAAATCGTGAATGTTGCTCTGATTATAAAAACCATAATTAATTATTTATCATGGCAGATTTATTAAAATTCGTTCAGGACGAGTTTGTTGCTAAAAAAGATTTTCCAGCTTTTGGAGCAGGAGTTACAATTACTGTTTACTACGAAATTAAAGAGGGAGAGAAAACAAGAACTCAGTTCTTTAAAGGGGTAGTTATTCAAAGAAGAGGTGCTGGTTTGACAGAGACCTTTACAATTCGTAAAATGTCTGGGGCAGTTGGTGTAGAAAGAATCTTCCCGGTTAATTTACCTGCATTGCAAAAAATTGAGATTAACAAAAAAGGAGCTGTTAGAAGAGCTAGAATTTTCTACTTTAGAGAGCTTACTGGTAAAAAAGCTAAAATCAAAGACAAAAGAAGATTTTAATTTTTTACAATCATATAAAAAATGTCCCAAGCAATTGGGACATTTTTTTGTATAAATACCAAGTATTTTAGTTATAGTTTTTCTTTTAAATATTTTCCGGTAACTGATTTTTTATTTTTTACAACTTCCTCAGGAGTACCTTCTGCCAGAAGTAATCCTCCGTTTTCACCACCTTCAGGGCCGAGGTCTATAATCCAATCGGCACATTTTATCATATCGAGATTGTGTTCGATTACAATAATAGAGTGCCCGTTTTCTATTAAAGCATTAAACGATTTAAGTAGTTTTTTTATATCATGAAAGTGTAACCCTGTTGTTGGTTCATCAAAAATAAACAATGCTTTTTCTTTAATAGAACCTTTTACCAAGAAAGTCGCCAGTTTGATTCTTTGGGCTTCTCCTCCGGAAAGTGTAGAAGAAGATTGTCCAAGCTGAACATAACCTAAACCAACATCTTGTAATGGCTGTAGTTTTTGAGAGATTTTGGTTTGTTTGTATTTTTCAAAAAATGCCAATGCCTCATCAATAGTCATTGTAAGTATATCGTCTATATTTTTATTTTCAAACTGTACTTCAAGAACATCTTTTTTAAATCTTTTTCCGGCGCAGGCTTCACAAGGTAATTGAACATCTGCCATAAATACCATTTCGACATTTATTGCTCCTTCTCCTTTACAGGTTTCACAACGGCCGCCATCAACATTGAAAGAAAAATGTTTGGCTTGATAACCACGCAGTTTTGAAAGTTTTTCTTTTGAAAACAGATCCCGGATATCATCGTAAGCTTTGATGTAAGTGACCGGATTAGATCTGGAATTTCTTCCTATAGGATTTTGATCGATATATTCTATATGTTGAATCTTGTGGTAAAACCCTCTTAATTCTGAAAATTGACCGGCTTTTTCTGAAACTCCATTGAGTTTTTTCTGTATGGCAGGAAATAAAATTTTCTTTACGAGTGTACTTTTTCCACTTCCTGAAACTCCGGTAATTACCGTAAGCATGTTTAGTGGAAATTTAACATCAATATTTTGAAGATTATTTTCTCTTGCTCCAAGTATTTCAATATATTGATTAGAGGTTCTTCTGTTTTTCGGAACTTCAATTTTTAATTGTCCGTTAAGGTATTTTGAAGTAAGTGAATCGGATTTTAAAATAGAAGAATAATCTCCCTGGGCAACCAAATTTCCACCAAAAGTTCCGGCCTCGGGTCCGATGTCTATAATCATATCGGCAGCTTTCATGATGTCTTCGTCGTGTTCTACAACAATTACGGTATTTCCAATATTTCGCAATTCGATCAGAACATTGATCAGTCTTTCGGTATCTTTGGGATGTAAACCAATACTGGGTTCGTCAAGAATATACATCGAACCGACCAAGCTGCTTCCTAATGATGTTGCCAGGTTGATTCGTTGTGATTCTCCTCCGGAAAGAGTAGAGGAATTTCGGTTTAATGTTAAGTATTCCAACCCGACTTCAATCAAAAATTTAATTCGGTTATTAATTTCGATAAGCAATCTTTTAGCTATTTTCTGATCGTGTTCAGAAAGTGATAGTTTTTCAAAAAAAAGAGCTAATTTTTTGATGGGCAGATCAACCAGGTCTGAAATGGTTTTACCGTCAATTTTTATATAAGTAGTTTCCGGTCTCAGCCTTTTGCCTTTGCACGCATAACATTTGGTTTTTCCTCGATAACGGGAAAGCATTACACGATTTTGAATTTTATAATTTTTATCTTCGAGTTCTTTGAAAAAATCGTTTAAGCCAACAAAATATTTATTTCCTTCCCAAATTAAGTTTTTTTGTTCTTCTGTAAGTTCAAAAAATGGTTTGTGAATAGGAAAATCAAATTTGTACGCATTATTAACCAATTGATCCCGATACCAACTCATGTTCTCTCCTCGCCATGTATAGATGGCGTTTTCATAAACAGACAAAGTTGTGTTGGGAATAACCAGTTCTTGATCAATACCTATAACGTTACCGTATCCTTCGCAAACAGGACATGCTCCATATGGATTATTAAAACTAAACAGATGTACATTTGGCTCCAGAAAAACCATATCGTCAAGCTCGAAATTATTACTGAAAGTGAATTTTTCTGTTGTATTTATTTCTTGTAAGTAAATTTCGCCTTTTCCTTCATAAAATGCGGTTTGAACAGCATCGGATAATCTGTTAAAAAATTCCTCTTCATCTTTGATGACAATTCTGTCTATAATGAGAAATATGTTTTGTTTCTTTTTGCTTTTTGGGAGTTTCTGGATTACGGTATTAAAATCATCTAATCTTACAGTTTCATCATCGATAAGAACCCTTGAGAATCCTTGTTGTAATAAAATTCCGAGTTTTTCTTCTATAGTTCGGCCTTTTTCAATAATAATGGGAGCCAACAGCAGCCATTTGCTATCTGGTTTTTGTGCTTTTACAAAATCAACAACATCTGTAACGGTGTGTTTTTTGACTTCTTTTCCTGAAATAGGGGAATAGGTCTTACCGATTCGGGCAAACAAAAGTTTAAGATAATCGTAGATTTCTGTAGAGGTTCCTACTGTAGATCTCGCATTGGTTGTATTCACTTTTTGTTCGATTGCTACTGCAGGAGCAATACCTTTTATATACTCTACTTTTGGTTTGTCAAATCTGCCTAAAAACTGTCTGGCATAAGAAGATAAACTTTCTACATATCTTCTTTGTCCTTCTGCATATAGGGTTTCAAATGCTAAACTGGATTTTCCGGAACCCGAAAGTCCTGTAATAACAACCAATTTATTTCTGGGAATTGCGACGTCAAGATTTTTAAGATTATGAACTTGAGCGCCTTTTATAATGATATTATGTTTAGGGTCTAATTTTGAAATATCAACTTTCATATACAATGATTCCATTTCAGCAAAGATAATCAATTAACACTTTAGAAATGTGAATATATTGTGAAGCAAATAAGATAAATCCGAAAATAAATTATAAAGAAAACCATTGATTTTATCGTAGGTTTGATGATTTTTATTGTATGGTTTCCGTTAAAATTTGGGGTTATATTTGGATTTCAATTATATTTTATATTATATTTGGGTATTAATTAAACATACTTTAACATTTGCCTATTGAACAAAAATACTTTTTAGACAAAATTTGGAATTTTATTTACTAACACTAAAAGGTATTTTTATGGCTAATGTTCAACTTCCGGACGCTTTATTGGTAAAGAATTATATATTAGGAAATGAAGCTGCTTTATCTTCCCTGATTGAAAGACATCAAACCAAAATTTATGGATTTATTTATTCTAAAGTTGTAGATCGGGATATTGCAGATGATATTTTTCAGGATACATTTATTAAAGTAATTAAAAATCTTAAATCTAATTCTTATAATGAAGAAGGAAAATTTCTTCCATGGGTAATGCGTATTGCTCATAATCTTATTGTGGATTATTATAGAAAAAATAAAAAAATGCCTATGTTTCGAGAGACAGATGAGTTTTCTATATTTTCTATAATGTCTGATGATCTGCCAAATATAGAAACCCAAATGATTAATTTACAGGTTCAGTCCGATCTTAGTAAAATTATAGAAGAACTTCCCTGTGATCAAAAAGAAGTTTTAATGATGAGGATTTATCAGGATCTTAGTTTTAAAGAAATTTCAGAATTAACAGGCGTAAGTATCAATACTGCTTTGGGAAGAATGAGATATGCGATTATGAATTTAAGAAAGGTAATAGAAAAAAATCAAATTATTTTGACTAATTGATAATATTTGAAAAAAATACACGTTATTATTCATATCCTAAAATATGAATTATGGCAAAAATTTACTCAAAAAAAAACTCGGCTAATAATAATTTAAAACCCAAAAAAGAAACCATTTCTTTTCTTTTGAATTATTCTAAAGCTTTAAAGTTTATCCAAGTCGGAGATCAAAAAGAAGAATTAATTTTAAACTAAATATAAATCCTGCTATATTTTTTGAGCAGGATTTTTTTTATAATATTCATTTAAAACAGATTTTCTTCCAATTGTTCTGGTAATGATATCCTTTTCTAAATTCCAGCCTCTTGCAGGGGAATATTCTCTTCCATACCATATCATTTGAAGATGCAGATCATTCCATGTCGATTCAGGAAAAATATTTTTAGCATCTTTTTCTGTTTGGACTACATTTTTTCCCTCAGATAAGTTCCATCTGTACATTAATCTGTGAATATGTGTATCTACAGGAAATGCCGGAAAACCAAATCCCTGGGACATTACAACGCTCGCTGTTTTATGACCTACTGCGGGCAATGCTTCTAAATCCTGATAGTTGGAGGGAACTTTACCATCATGTTTATCAATCAGAATATGGGATAAATGGTAAATTCCATGAGATTTCATGGGAGATAAACCACAAGGTCTGATAATTGCCTTGATTTCTTCAACAGACATTTTGATCATATCGTATGGGTTGTCTGCTTTTGCAAATAAAATTGGAGTGATTTGATTTACCCTCACATCGGTACATTGTGCAGAAAGAAGGACAGCAATCAATAGAGTATATGGATCTTTGTGGTTTAAAGGAATGGGAATTTCAGGATATAACTCGTTTAATGTACTTATTACAAAAGAAACTCTCTCTTTCTTAGTCATAATTTATATTTTTACAATTACAAATATAATTAATATGACAACATTAAAAAAAGGAGATAAAGCACCAGATTTTTCCGGATTTGATCAGGATAATAATTTCCATGAACTGGCTCAATATAAAGGAAAAAAATTGGTAGTGTTTTTTTACCCAAAAGCAAATACCCCTGGTTGTACAACCGAAGCCTGTAATTTAAGAGATAACATAGATCACTTTAATGCTTTGAATTATTCCATTTTAGGAGTAAGTGCAGATTCTCAAAAAGCTCAGGCAAAATTTAGAGACAAATATAAATTCCCGTTTTCGCTGTTAGCAGACGAAGATAAATCTATTATTGAGGCATTTGGAGTTTGGGGACCTAAAAAGTTTATGGGAAGAAGTTACAACGGAATTCATAGAACTACTTTTGTTATTGATGAAAATGGTATTATAGAAGAAATTATAACAGACGTAAAAACGAAAATACATTCTGATCAGATTTTAAAATAATGAAAAGGCGAAATTATTTTTTCGCCTTTTTTTAGTTTGAATTTTCTAATATTTTATGCGGATCGTATCCAAAGAGCTGATGTTTTTTGATCAATTCTGCTATACCCGAAGGCAACATTCCTTCCCATCCTTCCTGACCTTTATTGATCATTTTTAAAACTTCACGTGAAAAAATTTCCAGATGCTGCTGATCAAAATCATCAATATCGATAACTTTTCCGTTGAATTTGAAGAACTTGTATAGCTCTTTCATTCTCGGATGTACTTTTAAGTTTTCTGAATTGATAATTGTCGTTTTATCGTCATCAAGCATTGGGTACAAAAATACTTTTAAGTCTCTGTAAAACAATTTTCCGAAAGCTTCAAGGATTCCTCCGCTCAAATGACGGTAATATTTTTCATCAAAAATATCGATCAGGTTATTTACTCCCATTGCCAGTCCCATTCTGGCTTTTGTATAACTGGAGAAGTACTCGACAACTTTGTAATATTCCTGAAAATTGGAGATCATTACGGTTTGTCCTAAAGAACATAGTAATTCTGCTCTGTCCATGAAATCTCGTTCGTCAATTTCACCATCAGAACGAAGATTGGATAACGTAATTTCAAAAACTACAAGTGTATTGTCTTTATCTACTTTACTTTCTTCTAAAAACATTTTTAGAGATTTTTCGTACATATCCATGTTTACTTTCGTAACAGGTCTGAAACTTCCTCTTAATGCTAAAATATTTTTTTTGTACAAAATTGCGGCAGGTAAAATGTTATTTCCATCAGGATTGAACATAACGGCATCTGTCATTCCGTTTTTTACCAATTGTAAACTCATCAAACGATTGTCTACTTCAGAAAATCTCGGACCTGAAAAATTTATGGTATCGATTTCCAGCTGATCTTTGTCTAAGTGATCATAAAGGTATCTCAATAATTTTTTTGGATCATTATATTTATAAAATGCTCCATAAATGAGGTTTACCCCTAAAACACCAAGTGTTTCCTGTTGTAGTTTTGCATCAGTTTCTTTAAATCGAATGTGAATAATAATCTCATTATAATCCTCATTGGGTTCTAATTGGTATTTTATACCTACCCAACCGTGCCCTTTGAATTGTTTGGCGAAATCTATAGTTGCAACGGTATTGGCATAGCTAAAGAAAATTTTACTTGGATGTTTATCTCTTTTAAGCCTGTCTTCAATAAGGTTTACTTCGTGGTTGAGCATTTTTTTTAATCTGCTTTCGGTAACATAACGACCATCTTCTTCAACACCATAAATGGCATCGCTAAAATCTTTATCGTAAGCAGACATCGCTTTTGCAATAGTTTTGGATGAAGCTCCATTTCTAAAAAAATGACGAACGGTTTCCTGACCGGCTCCAATTTCTGCAAAAGTTCCGTATATATTTTCATTTAAATTGATCCGGAGTGTTTTATCTTTTATTGAAGGAATTTGTTCAATAACACGGTCTCCTTTTAATTTAATTTCAGTATCCATTTATGTATTTGCATGTTTATATTTACAAAGTTAACAAAATAGGGCTTTCACGAAAGATATTTAATCTTATTTTTGTAAAAAATTAACTCCATTGAAGATCTATTTTTTAGGTACAGGTACTTCGCAAGGCATTCCGGTTATAGGAAGCAATCATCCCGTATGCCAAAGCAGTGACCTGAAAGATAAAAGGTTAAGAGTTTCTGTCTGGGTTTATTGGGAAAATTTTTCTATCATTATAGATTGCGGACCTGATTTCAGACAGCAGATGCTTACTTCCTGTTGTCCTAGAATAGATGCTTTATTGTTTACTCATGAACATGCAGATCATACTGCCGGTTTGGATGACATCAGACCATTTTACTTTAATCAGGGACCAATTTCAATATATGCGCACCAACGGGTTTTGGATAATTTATCTGTAAGATTTGATTATATTTTTAAAGATGAAAATAAATATCCGGGAGCTCCTTCTGTAAAAAAAAATATTGTAAATAATAATGAAAGTTTTATTCTGGGAGACAAAAAAATTACCCCTATTGATGTTTTGCATGGTGGGTTGCAGGTTTTTGGTTACAGAATAGAGAATTTTGCTTATATCACAGATATGAAAACAATATCGAAAGAAGAAGCTTTAAAATTGCAAAACCTGGATGTGTTGGTTATTAATACACTAAGGATCGAACCACATGAAATGCATCTTAATCTAAAAGAAGCATTAGAATTTATAAATTTTATTAAGCCTAAAAAAACCTATCTTACTCATATCAGTCATGTTTTTGGATTTCATGAAGAAATACAAGCATCATTACCGGAAAATGTTTTTGTAGCTTACGATAATCTCCAGATAACTATTTAATTTTTATTATAATGAAAAAATCACTCATGTTGTACTTATTTATTTTAGCAGTTTTGTTCAATATTTATACCTATATGTATTATAGCAAGCAGTTAAAATTTGAAAATGAAAGATATGATAAACTGAAAGTTCAAAAAACAGACAGCATCAACTCTCTGAATTTATTATTAGAAGATGCCACTTATTTTACGCTGGAAAAAAATGACCATGCTTTAGATTATTTTGAAAATAAAAGAACAGGCGAATATTATACTGCCGAGCAGCTAATTCCTTATATTGTTGATAATCTGATGAATTATAATACTCTTCCTGATGGGAATCCATATGTTGGTTTTGAAAAAATGAATGATAGCCGACCAATAATTAATAAAGCTACAGTAATTAACCACCGTTGGATTTTGGTAGATTATACAATTGGAAATATTTGGGGAGAAGCTGTAATTAAGTATTTTATAAATGAAGACAAAACGATTTCTTATGAAAATGCAGAAACCGTTATTTATCCTAATTCTATGAGATAAATTAATTATTTTCTAACAACCAGTTTTTAAAATCGAAGAAATTTTGTGGAGCAACTCCATGACCTACAGGATATTCTTTATAAACCACATCTATTCCCAGGTTTTTTAGAAAAGGTTCACTTTTTCTTGCCCAATCTACCGGAATTACCTGATCTACGATTCCGTGGGAAATAAAGCATTTTAATGTAAACAGATTATTCTTAAGATAATCTTCTTTGATGATTTCCTGCATAAGATAACCACTCATTGCTACAATTTTTTGTACTTTTTCCGGGTACGAAAGCCCAATAGAATAACTCAGAATAGCCCCTTGACTAAATCCTATCAATGTAATTTTTTCTGAATCTATAGGATATTTTCCGGATATTTTATCGATAAAAGTTACTATAAGATCCCTGGATTCTTTGGCTTGTTCTATATCAGAAAATTTATTTTGAGCAGCATCAAAATTAATGGCATACCAGGCATAACTTCCATACTGCAAATCATACGGAGCCTGAATAGAAATAATATAATATTCTTCGGGAAGTTCCGTAGCAAAAGAAAATAGATCTTCTGCATTACTGCCATATCCGTGCAAAAGTATTAATAACGGATTTTTTTCTAATATTTTCTTCGGTTCTCTGATGAGATATTGTAAGTCTTCCATTTAGAAAAATTTTTTAAAAAATTCCTGAAAAAATTTCCCCACCAAAGGAACTTCCCTTTTTTCATTGGATAAAGCGCCAATAAATCCATATATCCAAAGGATAAAAAAGCAAATATAAAATGAAGATGAAATCATCCAGCTATCAAAAATCCCTACAACATATCCAAAAATCATTGCTAATAAACTGATTCCTAATCCCTGACGATTATGAAAGGCTGCAAAATCATTTTTTTTGTCTGAATTTAGAATAATACCGATAATAGCTCCAAAAATGGTCAAATAGCTTATTATTGCTATGGTTTTACCTTCTTGTATGGTTTGATTCATTTTTTTATTTGTTTAAAATTAATTGATTGTTATTGAAAATACCATAAACTTTGCCTTTCATTTTTTCATTTAAAAAAGCGGTATTTTTAGACTTACTCAATATATCTTTCGTTTGAAACTTCCATTCTTTTGCCGGATCAAATAATGTAAAGTTTGCTTGGTTACCAATTGCTATTGAGGTCTGTTCATCTGAAAAAATGGCTCGACCCGCTATTAACTTCGTAATGATAGTATCTAGCGAAAGTACATTCTGTAAAGCTCCAAATGCAGATTCCAGACCGATTGTTCCGTTTTTTGCCAAATCAAATTCCATTTTTTTTAATTCGATATCAATAGGGTTATGATCTGAAGTAATCATATCGATCGTATCGTTTAAAATACCATCAATCAATGCTTTCCTGGTATTTTCGTCCCGAAGTGGCGGACTTACTTTATAACGAGTATCAAAATGGGTCAGTTTTTCATCTGTTAAAGTAAGATGATGAACTGCTACACTGCAAGTAACCTGCAATCCTTTTGTCTTTGCTTCTTTGATCAAACTAAGGCTTTTTGCAGAAGAAACGGTAGGAATATGTAATCTTCCTCCTGTATATTCTAATAAAAACAAATTTCTGGCAACGATCAATTCTTCGGCTAACTCGGGTATTCCTTTCATTCCCAATTGTGTTGCAATTATACCTTCGTTGGCAACTCCAATTCCTTTGATTGTAGAATCCTGGCAATAGGATACTACCAATCCGTTAAAACTTTGGGCATATTGTAATGCAATTTTTAAGATATTGGCGTTGTCTATATTTTTGTTATAATCACCAAAGGCAACTGCTCCGGAATTTTTCATATCAAACAATTCTGCAAGATCTTTGCCTTCACTATTTTTGGTCAGTGATCCCATGGGAAACAGAGAAGTAGCTTTGTTTTGGGCTCTGTTTTTTACAAAATTTACCTGCGATTGATTGTCAATAACCGGATAAGAATTGGGTTGTAATACAATTCCTGTAAACCCACTTTTTGCTGCAACATCAAGCCCGTTTGAGATGGTTTCTCTTTGTTCAAAACCAGGTTCTCCAAGCGAAATACCGGAGTCAAACCAACCTTGCGAAACATGTAAATTTTCCAATTGAATATTTTCAAAAGTAGTATCTTCGGGAAGGTCTTTACCAATATTGATTAAAAATCCATTTTCAATTTTAATATCAACGGTTTGATTATGAAACGGATTTCCCGGATCTATAATCGTTACATTTCTTAGAATACAATTCATTTTATAAATTTTTGTATTAATATTTCAATGGCAATTAATAAAATAGACAGGAATAAAAAGAGTTTCCAAAGCTCGTTGTCATTTCTGTCGCTTTGTATTTTTTCCAGAACAGAATCTATCTGGTTAGCGGTCTGATAGTTTTCAAAAGTATTTGAATCAAATACATTCAAATCGCTTTCTGTTCTTTCAAAATTAAAACTTATATTTTCAATAAGGCGATCTTTTGCAAACAATCCGAAATTTCCTGATTTTTGAGGATAATCCGTGAAAGTAAGAAGTACTTTGTTGTTCTGAATTTGTTGTTGCGGAATAAAACTTTCTTTATCTTCTGTTTCATGTTTTTTTACAGAAATCACCTCGTCTTTTCCTATTTCAATATCTGTAATTATAGATGTATTGTTTCCTGTCCAATATGATTTGATGCCAAAATTATTCATATTTTGAGCCATATTGTAAAAAGTAGGTACGATAAGTGGTGATTTTTGAAAGTTACTGTTCTGATTATTTATAGGTGCAGAAAAAATATAAACTGCATTAAATTTATTCTGAATTGCTGTAAGGAATGGTTTTCCGTTATCAAAAGAAAGTACTGCCGGAGCGATACTCGAAATATCAAAACCAAACTTCACGTTGGGATATTGAAAATTGTCTACTTTTTTATCGAAAACATTGGTAAACACAGGATGACCAAATGCAATTTTCGTAATTAAACTTTCCTGATTCAGTTCGCCGTTTACAGTAATATTGCCAAAATTTCTGAATAATTGATTGAGATTTTCTTTAGAATTTTCTTTGGAAGGAATCACAATAAGATTTCCTCCTTTTTCTACGAAGGTTTTAAGCGTTAGTTGTAAGGATTCGGGAATATCTGAAATTTCATTAAGAATTATAACATCTTGATTTTGAATAATATTAAAGTTCAGAGATCTGTAATCATGGTTTTTGTAAACAAATTCTTTTTCGGTATAAATTTTTCTGAGAAAACTGCTGTTTTCATCCGAACCAATACTTAGAACTTCAGTTTTTTTAGGTTTGGAAATACTAAAATAAAATTGATTATCATAGTCTAAACTATTATCTGTAATGGAAACATAACCATTAAAATCTTCATTGGGAATAGTCAGATTAAGGGTTTGATTTCCTTCTTTTAAGTTAGACACTGTTTTGGCAATCAATTGGTTATTGTTGTATAAAGATACCGGAATTTCCTGAGTACTTTCTCCATAAGATTTCAACAGGATATTTACTTCCAGAAAATCATCTGAGATCTGATTCATGTAAACGCTGTCTATTGCTGTATTGTTTTTTTGCTGTGCTTTTACCAGAACAAAATAGGAATTAAAAGTAGAGTCGATACTTTTTAATTGATTTTTCTGGATTCCCAAACCATCGGTAACAATGATCAGATCCCGGTTGGTATGAGATTTTATCGTCTTGATTTTAGCCATTGTACTTTCCAGATCAAAAGCATCGGCACTATAATCTATATTTTGTAATTCATGTTGGATCGATCTTATGTCAACATTATAAAAACTTTCTGTATTGGTAATCAGAGAAAAAGTTTTGTTTTCAGGAACCAGTTTGATCAGATCATCAATAGCTCTTTTCAGTAAAACCCCATTTTGTCCTTTTGCCTGCATACTGTGAGAATTATCCAATACAATAATCAATTCGTTATTACTGTTTTTGCTATCCTTTCCTTTGAAAAAAGGTTGTGCAAATGCCAAGATAAAAAATGCCAACAGTAATAAACGGGTTGCAAGTAACAGCCATTTTTTGAGTTTTGAACTTTTTCTGGTCTGAATAGAAAGTTCTTTTAAGAATTTTACATTCGTAAAATATTCTTTTTTATACCGTCTTAATTGAAACAAATGGACTAAAATAGGAATAAGCAAAAGAAAAAGGAAGTATAGAATTTCCGGGTGTTTAAAATGCATATTGGTATATTTTAGTCAAGATTGAATTGAGTTGGTCAAAAATACTAATTTTTATCATTTTTACGTTCTTAAATATCAATGAAAATCAGAAGCTGTTCAAAATTTATTTAATGTAACTTTCAAATGTTATTCATTTTTTAAAATTGGCTCAGAATTCAACTTTAATCTTTTAATTTGTAATCAAAATTAAATCCGGTAATATGGTAAGAAATTCGTTTTTTATATTTTTTATATGCAGTTTTTTTCAGCTTTTCTCTCAGGAAAACAAACTCAATTTATTGGTAGGAACATATACTGATAAATGTGATAGCAACGGAATTTATATTTATGAGTTTGATACCCAAACAGGAGATTTTTCAGTCAAAACAAATACCGATCAGATCAAAAACCCTAGTTATCTTACTATTTCAGATGATAGAAAAAAAATTTATAGTGTGAACGAATCAGGAGACCAAAGTTCGGTTACGTCTTTTGATTTTGATCCGGTTACAGGAAATATCAAACTTATAAATCAGGTAAATTCTCAGGGGAATGACCCATGTTACATTATTAACGACGATCAAAATGTTTTGGTTGCCAATTATTCCGGAGGAAATATTACTGTTTTTAAAAAACAAACAGATGGAAGTCTTACAGAAGCTGTTCAGGTTATTAAGCACAAAGGTTCAAGTATCGACCCGGAAAGACAAACGGCTCCTCATGTTCATATGGTTCGATTTTCTCCGGACAAGAAGTATGTTTTTGCAACCGATCTGGGAACAGATTTTATTTATCAATATCATTATGATTCAGACGCAGCAAATGAGATTTTAAAAATAAAAGACAGTATTGCCGTAAAAAAAGGAAGTGGTCCCAGACATCTTACTTTTACTCCAAATGGTAAATTTGCCTATTTGCTAAATGAAATGACAGGCTCATTAATTGTTTATGGATTTCAAAATGAAACACTTAGAAAAATAGAAGAAGCCCAGATTATCGACGATACTTTTCATGGAGAAGTAAGTGCTGCCGATATTCATGTTTCTCCTGACGGAAAATTTCTGTACGCAACCAATCGGGCAAAAGCCAATGATATTACTATTTTTGAAATATTATCTAACGGAAAATTGATGTTTAGAAATTTTATGAAAACAGGAGGGAAGTCCCCTCGTAATTTTGCAATAGATCCTACAGGAAGATTTGTTTTGATAGCCAATCAAAATTCTAATGAAATCATTATTTTCAGGAGAGATGAAAAAACAGGAAGGTTAGTTAATACCCGAAAAAAAATTAATATTTGTCAACCGGTTTGCCTGGTTTTTAGTGAGATTTAGGAAAAATTAAAATTTCTAAAGTCTTACGATTTAAAAACTATTTCTTTTTATTTCTGTTTTTTAACATATTTCTGTTTACCGAACCGGATGTTTTTTTCTTGGTTTTTGAAGGTCCTCCCAAATTGACTTTTGTGTTCTTTTTGGTCTTTTCATGAAAAGCTCCCTGACCTTCCAATTTTGGTTTTTTTGTTAAAAATTTAATGGGTTGGCGATCTTTTTCCGGACCGATTAAAATAGTGGAGATTTCTACTTCTTCGGGTAATTGAAATGGGTCAATTTCTAAATCCATTAAAACCTGAGCTTCAAGTATTGCTTCTTCTTCTCTTGGTGTAAAAAAAGTAATAGCAGTGCCACTTGCGTCTGCACGTCCTGTTCTACCAATTCTGTGCATGTATAGTTCTGCAAATTCCGGAACCTCAAAGTTAATCACGTGGGTAATATTTGAAATATCCAAACCTCTTGCCATCACATCTGTAGTAATAATTCCTCTTAAATCTCCGGCTTGGAATTCTGCCATGGTATTTAGCCGGTAATTTTGCGATTTATTACTGTGGATCACACCAAATTGCTCCGGAAAATCTACATCGATCTTTTCATGAACCATATCTACAATCTTCTTGTTGTTTACAAAAACCAGAACACGGGACATCGATTCGTTATTTTTTAATAAATATTTGAGCAGATTTATTTTGGTATTAAAATTAGGAACCTGATACAAAATCTGTTCGATATTTTCCAGAGGAGTTCCCGAAGCTGCTAATGTAATTTCCTGAGGAAAGTCAAAATAATCGTTTAGAATCAGATCTACTTCATCGGTCATTGTAGCAGAAAATAAGATGTTTTGACGTTTGGGTTTCATCATTGCCAAAATCGAAGTCAATTGAACTCTGAATCCAAGATTAAGCATTTCGTCAAATTCATCAATAACCAATTTCTGACAATCGTCAAACCTTAAGACACTGTCAAGTGCCAAATCCATCACACGTCCCGGAGTTCCTACCAAAACGTCGATTCCTTCATAAATTGCTTTTTTCTGGGTATTGATATTTACTCCTCCAAAAATACCAAGACTTCTTACCGACATATATTTAGTGAGCTTTTCCAGTTCTTCTACAACCTGTACGACCAGTTCACGTGTTGGGACCAAAATCACAATATTGGGATTATGGGTTGGAGAAAATTTATAGGATTTGAGCAATGGAAGTAAATAGGCAAAAGTTTTACCGGTTCCGGTTTGTGCAATTCCCATCATATCTCTGCCGGACATAATTACGGAGAATGATTTTTCCTGAATGGGTGTTGGATTTTTAAATCCTAAATCATCGATCGCTTTTTGTAATGATTTTGGGAGATTGAACTGCTCAAAAGTGGACATAAATATATTTTCTGCAAATATACATTATTTCAAAGTAACATAAATATGCAGAATCAGGGAAATTAAAACCTTTCAAATACACCTAATCCGAATAATGCAAAGTCATATTTTACAGGATCCAGCGGGTCAAAAGTTCTTAATTTAGCATCCAGTTCAGCAAGTGCTTTTGCGTCGTTTTGTTTTCTTGTAAGAATACCTAATTTTCGGGCAACATTACCGGAATGTACATCCAAAGGACAAGAAAGCGCACGTGGATTGATGTTTTTCCAAATTCCAAAATCGACACCTTTCTGATCATTTCTAACCATCCATCGCAAAAACATGTTAATGCGTTTTGCTGCCGAATTATTTACCGGATCCGAAATGTGTTTTTGTGTTCGTTGCAGGTGCTCGATTTCAAAAAAAATCTTTTTGAATTCATGAATACTTTTTTGCATGGAATTTTCTTGTTGGTGTTTATAGAAAACACTTTCCAGACCATCATGATTTTTATAAATATGTTGCAAACCTTTTATAAAACAGATAAAATCCTGTCCATTAAAAGTTCTGTGGACAAAATTTTGTAATTCATCCAATTGATGATCCTGATGAGACATTACAAAATCATAAGGTGAATTTCCCATAAGCTGTATCATTTTATGAGAATTTTTAATGATCATTTTTCGGTTTCCCCAAGCGATTGTAGCACTCAGGAACCCTGCAATTTCTATATCTTCTTTTATAGAAAACCGATGAGGAATTTGTATCGGGTCACTTTCTATAAAATCCGGGTTATTGTATAAATCGGATTTTGCGTTAAGAAAATCAATCAATTCAGTTTCACTCATTATATTTTGATTAAACCGTCGGACATCACTAATTTTCTGTCTGCCATATTTGCCAGTTCTTCATTGTGTGTTACAATAACAAATGTCTGACCTAATTCGTCTCTTAGTTTAAAAAATAACTGGTGTAAACTTTCGGCAGATTGAGTATCTAAATTTCCCGAAGGTTCATCTGCAAATACAATTGCCGGATTATTGATTAAAGCCCGGGCTACAGCTACACGTTGTTGTTCTCCGCCTGAAAGTTCTGAAGGTTTATGGTTTATTCTATGGGATAATCCTAAATAATCAAGTAAACGTCTGGCTTCGGTTTCGGCTGTTTTTTTGGGTATTTTAGCAATAAATGCAGGAATACAAACATTTTCTAATGCGGTAAATTCGGGTAATAATTGATGAAACTGAAAAATAAACCCCAAATTGAGATTACGAAATTTAGACAAATTTTTATCATTCATCTTTAAGATGTCTTCATTATTTATGAAAAGCTGCATTCCGTCGATCGGGCTAGGATTGTCCAATGTTCCTAAAATTTGCAGTAAAGTCGTTTTTCCGGCACCCGAAGCACCAACTATAGAAACAATTTCGCCTTTTTGAATATGCAGATCAACACCTTTGAGTACATGCAAATGGTCGTAATATTTCTGAAGATTTTTAGCTACAATCATATTTTTGAAGTAAGATACAAATAAACGAAGTTTTGATGTATTTTGAAATGAATCAATGGTAAACTTTCGTTAAAGCAAAATCATTAGCAATAATTACTTTTTAGATTTGTACATCAAAACTTTTGAAGATGAAAACAATATCTGTGATACTATTATTTACTGTATTTTCTTGTCAATCAAAAGAAAAGACTCAAATTATACTTATGAATCAGGAAAATAAAAAAATAGAAGTTGCCACATTGGCAGGAGGTTGTTTCTGGTGTACAGAAGCAATTTTTTTAGAATTAAACGGAGTAGAAAAAGTAGTTCCTGGTTATACCGGAGGCTCAACAAAAAATCCGGATTATAAAGAAATTTGTACAGGAACTACGGGCCATGCCGAAGCAATAGAAATAACGTTTGACGCAAATAAAATAAGTTTTCAGGAATTATTAGAGATATTTTTTGCTACTCACGATCCTACAACTCTTAATCGACAAGGAGCAGATGTGGGAACTCAATATAGAAGTGAGATTTTTTATCATTCTGAAGAGCAAAAAAATAGTGCAGAGGAATATATTTCTTTTTTGGATAAAAGTAAGGTTTTTAAAAATCCTGTTGTAACTCAAATTTCCCAAGCACCAATTTTTTACGAAGCCGAAGATTATCATAAAAATTATTATCAACGAAATAAAGAGCAATCGTATTGTTCGTACGTTATTTTACCAAAAATGAATAAATTACAGAAAAACTTCCAATCTAAGCTTAAGAAATAATTGGCATCAGTTTTGCAAATCATATTTTAAAAAGAAACTTTAATATGGAAAATAAGCCAATCGCTGTTCAGCAGGATTCTGTAAAATATCGTAATCTTATATTAGGAATTGTTTTTGATTTGTTGGGAATGGCAACATTTACCATTCCGTTTGTGGGCGAATTCGGAGATGTAGTCTGGGCACCAATATCGGGATTATTGATGGTTTGGATGTATAAAGGAAATAAGGGTAAAATAGGGGGATTGTTCTCGTTTCTTGAAGAGATTCTTCCCTTTACAGATATAATTCCGTCGTTTACTTTAATGTGGGTTTACACGTATTTTTTCAATTCTAAAAAAGAAAATTAAGCTTTTTCTTTTGGTAAAAGAAAATTTAATTTCATTCTGGTAATCATTTTTTTGCCAAAAGGGTAAAAGAATTTGGATTGGCCAAATAAATATCCAAAAGCAATAAGCATAAAAGGATAGAGTGGGAGAACCAATACAAGAAGGACAATATAATATAGAGCGATATTGGTATTTTCTCTGTAAATCCCAAAAGTATCTAATAACGCTGCAGAAATTTTTGCCGATAGAGATCCATTTATTGCAAAAACCAAAATGATGATTAAAAGTTGAAAATTTGAAGTAATTCCCCAACGATTTTTAAGTTTTTTCATGATCAAAAATTATCCTGCAAATTTAGTGTTTTAATTTCTGGGTTCAAAACCTCCTAGACGAACATTATTGGTTAATTGAAAATAGGTAAGATAATTAAAGAGTAAATAATTTACCTCGTAACCATAATCTATTCTATCGTCATAATTGATAGACATTTCATACATATTTTTATTTCCTGAAGGATTATTTACATTCATATTCCATTGCTTCACCCAAACAGAATTTCTGGTTTGCAGATAGTTTTGGGTGTAATATTTTCTTGGTTTGGCACGGGAAGCCAGCCATGAGGAAAAACCGGGATCTATAATGATAATTTCGTATTCTAATTGGTCGTTGGCGATTTTTATAGTATCGGTAAGAGTTTCATTGGTTGCAAATTCTGTGTTTTTATCCCTGCTTATCTTTGATGAAGAACAGCTAAATAAAAATATTGAAGCAAATAATATTGAAAATAAAGTTTTCATAATCAGATTTTTAATAAAAATACAAAATCCATTTTGAACTTATTTCTTATTTAACATAAAAAAGACCGGAAAGTATCCGATCTTTATATATTGATAATATTTTTGTGCTAATTTGGTTATTGCTTTTTAGGATCTTAATTTTTCATCAGGGCAACAATCTGCTCTGCCAATTCTGCCCCAATTCTGTCCTGAGCTTCGAGAGTAGCGGCTCCTATATGAGGTGTTAATGAAATTTTAGGATGCATGAGTATCTGTATTG
>CAZSOC010000038.1:17251-28688 GCA_964608415.1 uncultured Flavobacterium sp. | reverse complement strand
ATTTTTTCTTTTGTTCTTCGGTACCATAAAGAGTAATCGGCATAGTCCCGATTCCGGTATGAGCACCAAACGCTGTCGAGAACGAGCCTGTTGCTCCGGAAATATAATCGCAAACCAGCATTGTGGAAACAAATCCCATTCCGAGTCCGCCATATTCTTCCGGAACTGCAACTCCCAGAAGTCCTAGTTCGCCTGCTTTTTTCATACACTCTTCCGTAAAAGTGTAGTCTTTGTTTTCAAAACGGTTTTTGTTCGGCCAGATTTCCTTGTCCACAAATTCCTTGACCATCTGTTTCATCATCAACTGCTCCTCTGAAAAATCCTCAGGAGTAAAGATGTCTTCGCTTTTGGTTTCCTTAACTAAAAACTGACCACCACGGGTTACGTCTTTTTCACTTGTATCTGCCATTTCTTTTTAAGTTTTAGATTAAAGATTAAAGAATCAAGAAGAAAGATTAGAATCTAATCTGCTAATAAATCCTGAAACCATCTTTTGAAATTCAATTATTTTATTTTCTATTTCTATTGTTTTGTTTTCAGTAACATATTCATTTTGAAATGCAATCAGTAATTGTGTTTGCAATTCAAAAGAAGAACCTAGGCTGATATTTAGAAAATGTTTAAAATGGACATTTCCTCTATTGGAACCTTCGGCAATATTTGAGGGCATTGAAACAGCAGCCCGATTCATCTGACTTACTAAACCATAAATTTCATTTTTAGGAAACGTCAAACATATTTTATGTATGTCTGAAGTTATTTCCATAGATAAAATCCAAATCTTTAGATTTTTAAAGTTATGCCTCATAAATCTTTTCTCTTGCTTCTTTTCTCTATTACAACACTTCATAAACCCCAGCAGCGCCTTGTCCGGTTCCAACACACATCGTCACAATGCCGTATTTATTTCCTCTGCGTTTCATTTCGTCAAATAATTGGACAGAAAGTTTTGCCCCTGTACAACCAAGCGGATGGCCTAAAGCAATCGCTCCACCGTTTACATTCACGATATCAGGATTGATGCCTAATTCTCTGACAACTGCTAAAGATTGCGATGCAAAAGCTTCATTCAATTCAAATAATTCGATATCGTTCAATGACATTCCGGCTTGTTGCAACGCTTTTGGAATAGCTTTTACAGGTCCGATTCCCATGATTCTTGGTTCAACTCCAGCAGCGGCATAGCTTACCATTCTTGCAATTGGTTCCAGGTTTAATTCTTTTACCAAATCTTCCGACATTACCATTACGAATGCGGCACCATCGCTCATTTGAGAAGAAGTTCCTGCCGTAACGCTTCCGTCAGCTGCAAAAACAGGTCTTAATTTTGCCAAAGCTTCCAAAGAAGTATCCGCTCTTGGACCTTCATCTTTGATTACGGTATAAGATTTTGTCGCTTTCTTTCCGTTTTCATCGATGTAAGTTTGCTCTACTGTAATCGGAACAATCTGCTTGTCAAATTTACCTTCTGCTTGTGCTTTCAATGCTTTTTGATGTGAATTATATCCGAATAAATCTTGATCTTCACGGGAAACGTTGAATTGTTTTGCAACCGCTTCTGCAGTCAATCCCATTCCCCAATAATAATCTTCGTGGCCTTCTTTTGCCACGGCATAATCAGGCGTTGGTTTGTAGCCTCCCATTGGGATGAAACTCATGCTTTCGGCACCTCCAGCGATGATGCAATCCGCCATTCCCGATTGGATTTTTGCGGTTGCCATTGCAATGGTTTCTAATCCGGAAGCACAATATCGGTTTACGGTCACACCCGGAACGTCATCGATTTTCAATCCCATCAAGGAAATCAATCTTGCTACATTCAGACCTTGTTCGGCTTCCGGCATTGCATTTCCGACCATCACGTCGTCTATTCTTTTTTTGTCGAAATCAGGTAGCTCATTCATTATATACTGAATGGTTTCTGCAGCTAATTCGTCGGGACGTTTGAATCTGAATACTCCTTTTGGAGCTTTACCAACGGCCGTTCTGTATGCTTTTACTATATATGCTGTTTTCATGTTTTTGAGTATTAAGATTAGAGTATTAAGTATTAAGTATTAAGTATTAAGACGTTCTAGCTTGTCTATATTAGTATTAAGTATTTAAACTCTTATAATCCTTTATTTTGTTGTGTTTAATGTTTTTTGAAAGGCGAAATTCATATTTGAAACTTCTACTAATTGGTTTATAATTGGTTGTATTATTTCTTCGCTTGCTAATTTTAATCGTTTTGCTAAAATCAGTTGTGTTATTAATTCAAATGTTGAACCGTTAGCAATTCCTAAAAACTGAATAAATTCCTTATTGTGATTTCTTCCGGAACCTTCAGCTATGTTTGAAGGAATTGACACAGCGCATTTTTTGATTTGGTGAATTAGATTAAATTTTTCGTCATTTGGAAAAAGCGAAGAAATATAATAAACTTCAACAGCAATATCCATTGCTTTTTGCCAGATTTTTAGTTTCTCAAAATTGTGCATAGTGTATGTGGCGTTTTCTAATCATCTTAATTCTTAATACTCCAATCTTGATACTAATTTCTCAACGGTTTCCCTTTCGTCAACATAAATTGAATTCTTTCCAATGTCTTTCTCTCCGTACAAAGTGACAAAAATGCTTCTCTTTCTAAATCCAATAAATATTGTTCTGTGACTAACGTAGCTTCTGATAAATCGCCTCCAGCCATAACGTAGGCTAGCTTGTTTGCAATTTTCTTATCGTGTTCAGAGATGTAGCTTCCGGCTTGCATTTGGTCGGTTCCAACCAAGAACATCCCTAAAGCTTGCTTTCCTAAAACTTTTACATCTTTTCTTCTTACAGGTTGAGTATATCCGGCTTCTGCTAAGATTAACGCTTGCTTTTTAGCTTCAGCAATCTGTCTGTCTTTGTTGATTACTACGATGTCTTTTCCGCGTTGCAAGATGCCTAAATCGAAAGCTTCGTGTGCAGAGGTCGAAACTTTTGCCATTGCCACGGTCAAGAAGTATTCTTGCAAAACATTTAATTCAACGTCATTCTTGCGGAATAAATCCGAAGCTCTCATCGCCATTTCCTTAGAACCACCGCCACCTGGAATCACTCCAACACCAAACTCTACCAAACCAATATACGTTTCCGCAGCAGCAACCACTTTATCAGCGTGCATACTCATCTCACAACCACCACCCAAAGTCATTCCGTGTGGGGCGACTACGACTGGAATTCCGGAATAACGTACACGCATCATGGTATCTTGGAACAATTTGATTGCCATATTCAATTCATCATATTCCTGCTCGACAGCCATCATAAAAATCATTCCGATGTTGGCTCCAACAGAGAAATTCGCAGCTTGATTTCCAATAACCAGACCTGCATATTCTTTTTCGGCCAAGTCGATGGCTTTGTTGATGCCTTGCAGGACATCGCCTCCGATGGTATTCATTTTCGATTGGAATTCTAAGTTTAAGATGCCGTCACCTAAATCAGTTATTACAGCACCCGAATTACTCCAAACTTTTTTGCTTTCTCTGATATTATTCAAAATGATAAACGCATCCTGACCCGGAATTTTCTTCTGTGATTTTGATGCGATGTCATAATAATAAGTTGCTCCGTCTTTAATTGTGTAGAAGGATTTATTTCCGGAAGCCAGCATTTCAGTCACCCAAGTTGCAGGTTCCAGATTTTCGGCTTTCATCAATTCGATTCCTTTTTCAACACCGATGGCATCCCAAATTTCAAACGGACCGTTTTCCCATCCGAAACCTGCTTTCATCGCATCATCAATCTTGTAGAAATCTTCTGTGATTTCAGGAACTCTGTTGGCTACATAAGCGAACATTCCGGTGAAGTTTTTTCTGTAGAATGCTCCTGCTTTGTCGGTTCCTTTTACCAAAATCTTGAAACGATCAATTGGTTTATCAATGGTTTTGGTCAATTCTAAAGTAGCGAAAGATGCCTTTTTTGCACTTCTGTATTCTAATGTATCTAAATCTAAAGACAAGATATCTTTATCTACTTTTTTGTAAAATCCTTGTCCGGTTTTGCTTCCCAGCCATTTATTCTCCATCATCTTACTGATGAAATCCGGAAGCTTGAACAATTCGTGGGCTTCGTCTTCGGGACAGTTTTCATAGATTCCGTTGGCAACGTGTACCAAAGTATCCAATCCGACAACATCAACCGTTCTGAAAGTAGCTGATTTTGGGCGACCGATAACGGGTCCTGTTAATTTGTCTACCTCTTCAATAGTCAGTCCCAATTCTTTTACTTGGTGGAACATACTCATGATTCCGAAGATTCCGATTCGGTTTCCGATAAAAGCCGGAGTGTCCTTGGCTACGACCGAAGTTTTTCCCAGGAACTTTTCGCCATACTCATTCAGGAAATCTAATACTTCCGTAGAAGTTTTTGGACCCGGAATGATTTCGAATAATTTTAAATATCTCGCCGGATTAAAGAAGTGCGTGCCGCAGAAGTGTTTTTGAAAATCTTCACTTCTGCCCTCGCTCATAAAATGAATCGGAATTCCAGACGTGTTTGAAGTAATTAAGGTTCCCGGTTTTCTGAATTGCTCGATTTGTTCGAAAACTTGTTTCTTGATGTCTAATCGTTCAATAACGACTTCAATAATCCAATCTACATCAGCTATTTTTGATAAATCGTCTGTAGTGTTTCCGGTTGTGATCCTGCTGGCGAATTTCTGGTGGTAAATAGGAGAGGGCTTTGATCTCAAGACATTTGCCAAATGTTCGTTTACCAGTCTGTTACGTACCGTTTTATTTTCGAGTGTCAATCCTTTTTTCTGTTCTGCTTCGGTCAATTCGCGAGGTACAATATCAAGAAGTAAAACTTCTACACCGATATTGGCAAAATGACAGGCAATGCCCGATCCCATTATTCCTGAACCAATGACAGCAACTTTTTTAATAATTCTTTTCATTATTTATATTGTCCGTTTGATTAAAAATATTTTTATCTTGTATCAATTCATTTATTATTTCTGAAACTTCAATAAAGTGCTGGAGTTTTTCATTTGTTATATGTCCTCGAATTGTTTCATTGAATTTTAAGACTGTATTTTTTGATAATTCTCTTTTTTCTTTTCCAAAATCTGTGAGATAAATCAATACGCCACGTCCGTCGTCCGGGTTTTTTTTTCTAATGATCAATCCTTTTTCTTCCATAGATTTTAAGGTTCGAGTAAGGCTTGTTGCTTCCATTCCCATTTTTGGACCTAAAGCGGTAGAAGGTGTCCCATATTCTTTATCTAAACTTAATAAGACAAACCCTGTTGCCATTGTTCCTCCATATTTTGAAGCTTCTTCGTTATACATTCTTGAGACTGCTTGCCATGTTGCTCTCAGTATATAATCAATTGTTTTATCTTTCATGCTGATTGGGTGAATTCAAATATACAAAAAAATATTATGCGCGCATATTAAATTTACATTTTTTTAATTTTAAATTAGAATATTTTGTGTGGGATATATAAATTTAATCAGGTATTTTAATGAACTTATTTTTTGAAAATTAAATATAAAAAAACCACATTATTATGTGGTTTTAAGTTTTATGCTTGATAAATTTTATTATAAAGGTTTTGATATTTTTCGAGGACGTTTTTGCGTTTTAGTTTCATGGTAGGAGTGAGGTGTCCTCCATCGATAGACCAAACATCAGGGGTTAGTTCGAATCTTTTGATTTTTTCCCAATTTCCAAATTTTTCATTAATCCTATCTATTTCTTTTTGAATAAGGTTTATAATCTCCGGATTTCTTATGATTGATTCGTTGTTCAGTTCACAATTGATATTATTTTTTCTGATGTATTCTGTTATATTATTAAAATCCGGCTGTATAATTGCTCCGGGCATTTTCTCTCCAGCACCAATTACCATGATCTCACCTATATATATGGATTGTTTCATGGCATTTTCTAAAATTTGAGGGGCAATATATTTTCCGCCAGAAGTCTTGAACATTTCCTTTTTCCTGTCAGTAATCTTTAGGAAACCTTCTTCATCAATAATTCCGATATCTCCAGTGTGAAAATAACCATCGATGATTGCTTCATTGGTTTTTTCTTCATCTTTATAGTATCCCATCATGATGTTTGGTCCTTTACAAAGGATTTCTCCGTCTTCTGCAATTTTTACTTCGAGATTGTCTATAATTTTTCCAACAGTACCAATTTTAAACCCTCTATTTCTCACGTCGTTTACAGCAATAACAGGAGATGTTTCAGAGAGTCCGTAACCTTCCATTACGGGAATTTCTGCTGCTGCAAAAACTCTTGCCAATCTTGGTTGTAAAGCGGCACTTCCTGATACGATCAAATCAAGATGACCGCCTAAGCCTTCTTTCCATTTGCTAAAAATAAGTTTTCTGGCGATGGAAAGTTGAAATTCGTACCACCAGCCGTTTTTACCGTAAGGTTCGTATTTGAGTCCTAAACTAATTGCCCAGAAAAATAATTTTCTTTTTAGACCTTTGAGTTCAAGACCTTTTGCATAAATTTTGTCATAAACTTTTTCCAGTAACCTGGGAACAGCAGTAATAACATTGGGCTTTACTTCTTTTAGATTGTCTCCTAGTTTGTCTATAGATTCTGCAAAATATATTCCCACACTATAATATTGGTACAAATAAGTGACCATTCTTTCAAAAATATGGCAGATAGGCAAGAAGCTCAAAGCTTTTGTTTGTCCGATTTTAAAAGGTATTCTTTTTTCGCTATCTAATACATTTGAAACTATATTGCGATGAGAAAGCATTACTCCTTTTGGTTTTCCGGTTGTTCCTGAAGTATATATTATTGTGGCCAAATCTTCGGTTTTGATAGAGTGCTTTCTATTTTCAACTTCATTTTGTAATGACAAATCTGCTCCAATTGTAAAGAGTTCTGTCCAGTTTTTACAATCTTTTATGGCGTTGAAGGAATAGATGTCTTTAAGATTTGGAACTTTATGTTTAATTGAATTTATTTTATTCAATATTTCTTCGTCGGAAACAAAACAATAAATTGCACCGGAATGATTAAGAATGTATTCGTAATCATCGGGGGCAATCGTAGGATAGACAGGAACATTCTGAGCACCTGTTTGTAAAATTCCTATATCAAGAATATGCCATTCGGTTCGGTTATTGGAAGAAATAACTGCTATTTTATCATTTTTTTGGATTCCCATTTTGATTAAAGCACGAGAAATTGAATTGGCTTTGTCAATATATTCGTCCGTAGAAGTTTTGATCCAATCACCGTTGTATTTGGTCACAAGCGCATCGGGTAATTTGAAATTTTTTTGTTGATGATAGACGAAATCAAAAATTCTTGTTATGGCAGTCATTGGTTTTCCGGGTTTTGTTTTATAATGCAAATTAAATAATTATCTTTTCAATCACAATATTTAGCACAATATATAAATTTACTCTTGAATTATGTAGTTTTGCAACTTGAATTTTACTAATAAAAGTGTGTAAAGATGTTTAAGAATATTCGTTGGTCTGAGTATAAAATTTTGATATATAGAATATTATTAGTTTATTTTTTCTATTTCTTAGCCAGATTTTTATTTTTTGTTTATAATACAGATTTATTGGTAATCGATTCTGTTTATGAATATTTCAGATTGTATTATCATGCTTTAGCTTTTGATACAACTTCGATATTGTATATAAATGGATTATTTATTATCCTGTCCATTTTACCTTTTGTAAAAAATACAAGTCGTGGGTATCAGAAATTTTTGTTTTATATTTATTTCATTTTCAATCTTATAGCATATGCTACAAATTTTATAGACCTTATTTATTATAGATTTATTTTCGGGCGAACTACGATTGCAGTTTGGGATTCTTTAGAACATGAAAGCAACAAGATGGTATTGTTAGGGAATTTTCTAATTAATTATTGGCATGTTTTTTTACTGTTTTTCCTTACCTCATTTTTATGGATCTACCTTTATAAGAAAGTAACTATTAAGGTTGAATTTTTTAAACTCAATTTTTTTTATTTTTTGAACTCTATTATTGGGCTATTAGTAATTGCCACTTTATGTGTTGGTGGAATAAGAGGAGATTTTAAAAAAAGTACCAGACCTATTAATCTATTGGATGCAAATAGACATGTAAATCATATTTCTCAGGGTGATTTTGTTTTGAACACGCCATTTGCAATTATTAGGACAATTACAGCAAATTCTTTCAAGAAAGAACAATTTGTAGATGAACAAACTATAGAGAAACTGGTTAAACCAATAAAGCAATATCAGGTAAATGAAACCAGTAAACCTAATGTTGTAATTTTTATTTTAGAAAGTTTCGGAAGAGAATATCTGGGAGCATTCAATACAGATAAAAACATACCCAATTACGTTGGCTATACACCATTTTTAGACTCGTTGGCACAACATAGTATGATCTATACCAATGGTTATGCAAACGGGTATAAATCTATTCACGGGATGTCGTCTGTTCTTGCGGGGGTTCCTTCTTTTAAAGATGCTTTTACTTCTTCTGCATATTCAAAACAAAAAATTCAATCGTTGGTTTCGATACTGAAAGAGGAAGGATACGATACCAGTTTTTTCCATGGTGCGCCAAACGGATCAATGGGATTTTTGGGTTTTGCCAATATTTTAGGAATTGAGCATTATTATGGTAAAAACGAATTTGATGATGATAGCCAGTTTGATGGAGTATGGGGAATTTGGGATGAACCATTTTTTCAGTTTATGAAACAAACATTAGATAAAAAAAATATGCCGTTTATGGCAACAATGTTTTCAGTTTCTTCACACGAACCCTATATTGTTCCGAAAGAATATGAAGGTAAATTTCCGCAAGGGAAAGTAAATATTCACCCGACAATTGGTTATACAGATTATGCATTAAAGAGGTTTTTTGAAGCTGCAAAAAAGGAGAAATGGTATGATAATACATTATTTGTTTTGGTTGCAGATCACGGGAATACTGTTTATTACGATGAATATTTCAAAGAATTCAATAGACATACAGTTCCTATCATGTTTTATAAACCTAATAGTGATCTGGTAGGAGTTGATTCGGAATGGTCTCAACAAATGGATATTTATCCCACAATCTTAGATTTGATTGGATATAAAAAACCTTTTAGAAGCTGGGGTAGAAGCCTGATTAATGAAAAAGACATTGAACCTTTTGTAATTAAATATTCTGCAAATATGTATCAATTTATGTCCGGAGATTATATTTGCACTTTTGATGGTAAGAATGCTATAGGTTTTTATAATAAAGATGATAAAGATATGAGTCATAATCTTATTGAAAAGAGAAATGCCGAAATGGATTTACTCGAATTAAAATGTAAAGCTTACATTCAGGATTATATGCAACGTATAATAGATAAAAATTTGTAAAAAAATGTCAGCTTTTTTTAATATTTCTATGTTAAAAAAGCTGACATTGATGATATAACTAATTCAAATTTTTAATCTATCTTGAACTCCTTCCCGGAGAGGATTGACTTCTACTTTCTGTGTTTTGTGCTCTGGAAGGGCTACTTGCTCTTTCTATAACAGGAGAAGTAATATTTCTCGAAACTGTATTGCCTGTACTTCTTGATGTTGTCGAAATGTTTTTTTGCTCTGAATTTCGAGTAGTTGCAGGACTGGTTATATTTCTACTTGGAACGGTATTGCCTGAATTTGAAATTCTTGAATTATTTAAGTTTGTATTCTTTACAGGGTTAGTAATATTTGCTGTTCTGTCGGTAGTTTGTGAATTTCTCGTACTTGTTATATTACTATTTCTGGTGTCGGTAGCTGGAATTTGATTTTTAACATTCGTATTTCTACCTGTAAAAGTTGCTGTATTTCTTGAATTTTCCAATTCATATCTGTTACTGACATTATTTCTTTGTGTAAAAGATCTGTTGGGATTAGATCTTTCGTAACCATTTGATCTTCGGGTATTGTGTAATGCTACGGCATTTGCACTTCTTCTGGTATCTACGTAGTTATAATGATGATGGTGGTTAATATGAACGTGTATGTGCTTTTTATATCTGTAAGCAGGATAAGGAGTCCATGCATAATAATAAGCCGGATAATAGTTCCAATAATATATAGAATGATATGGTCTGTAAGCAGGACCCCAGAAAACATTATAAATTAATGGTCTGGAAGCATAAACGGGTTCATAAATATAATTTGATCCATACATATACACATCTCCTACAATTTGTATTTGAATATTATTGTAACGGTCTCTTTCAATTTCGATTGTGGCAACATCCTGAAAAATATCTCTTTCCAGAACAGCCTGAAGAATGATTAAGTGGGTCTGATTTTCTACAAGTTCTATTACCCTTAAGTAATCTACCTGTCTGTCGTAGTTGAGGTCCAAATTTGAAATTCTATTTTTAGGGTCATTTAATCTTCTCTCAAAATCTTCCAAATTTTTTGAATCTCCGAAAATTGAAGCTACAGCTCTTAGATCAAGATTATCGCTTATATCAGAATTGCTTGCAGTAACTGTTGTGACATTTTGTGCATTAAGAAAAGAAGTCATTAACATTAGAAAAAATCCGAAAGTGTAAATTGTAGTTTTCATAATCTTAAAATTTAGGAGTTAATAGCTTTTGGTTTTATTTGATATAAGAAAACCAAGTTCTATGCCATAAATTTTAATTTAGTATAAATTTAACTAAAATACATTGCGGATATTTTAAGTAAGCTTTTTAAATGATCAATAGTTGTAATTCTTAAAGTAGCATTTCAGTTTGAAGTTTAATGTACTCTATTCATATTGATTGTTTCCGCAGGATGTAAAACCAGTGGAAATTTCTCAATCTTTACAGAACTACTATCTAATCCAAATGCTTTTTCTTCGGATAGACTCAATTTTTTGATTAAAAAATAGGTATTCATAATGATTTTTTCGTGCCATCTCAGATTACTATCATTAGATAGGAATTTTTCTGAAAGCACAAATTTGAAATCGCCCAGGATATTATTTTTATTAAGGGATTCATACCGGCTTGTGATATCAACTTCTCCGTTTTCAACTAGTTCTTTTACAACGTGTTTGAACATTAAGTTGATTTTGTTAGATTCTCTAAACCCAAGATTAAAATCGATTCTAATGATATCTTCGGGTACGATTTCTGTTACTTTATATTCTTTTTTATAAGGCTCGTTCAGAATATTTACATGAACAAACCAATAGACATCGGCTTTTTTGGGTCTTTTTTGAAGTATAGAATAAATTACCTTTTCTTCAATTTCATCTACTTTTCCCGCATTAGTCAGATATACTAAATGGGTTGCATATTTTGGAATTGATTCATCAACTTTTAGTTCTGAAAGGATTTTTTTATAATCATCAATTTTCACATAATTGGTATAGCTCTTACTAATTTTTTTGGCATTATAGTAAGTTCCCATTAGCAAAATTAAAACTACCGTAATTTCTAA
>CAZSOC010000038.1:2406-17241 GCA_964608415.1 uncultured Flavobacterium sp. | reverse complement strand
CCATCTTTAAACTTAACAATATTGGCAATAAAAAAGCTTATTTCGATTGTGAGATAAAATAAAATTATAGCAATAATGGCAATACTAACGATTCTTTTCATCACAAAATAATACATAAGAAGCAAAGTTGTACTTATCATACAAAGGATAATTGCCAGACCATAAGCAGCCTCCATTTTTGCAGATACTTGAAAATACAGAACAACCAGTACACAACCACAGAAGAGTAACCAGTTTATCGACGGGATATATAATTGTCCTTTATGATCTGTCGGATATTTAATTTTAACTTTAGGCCAGAAATTCAAACGAACTGCTTCATTGATCAATGTAAACGAACCGGTAATAACTGCCTGAGAGGCAATAATTGCGGCTGCGGTTGCAATAGTAATTCCTATCGGAACAAACCATTCCGGCATGATAAGATAAAATGGATTTCCAAATTTCCCTCCAAGTCCCTGTATCGTTTTTCCTTCCTGTAGAATGAGGTAACTGGCCTGACCAAAATAATTCAGAAGTAAAGTGATTTTTACAAAAAACCAGCTTATACGAATATTATTTCTGCCACAATGGCCCATATCAGAATATAAAGCTTCTGCACCTGTCGTACATAAGAAAACTGCACCTAAAACAAAAAAGCCTTCAGGATGAATACTCAACAGATGATATGCATAATAAGGATTAACCGCTTTAAATACTTCAGGATGATCTATAATTTGAATTAATCCTAAAATTCCTAAAAGGCTAAACCAAACAAACATAATCGGAGAGAAGAATTTACCAATAAGTTTAGTACCGAATTGTTGTATGGAAAAAATCACAAACAAGATACCGATAACTACCGGAACGATTGGAAAATCGGGATAATATAATTTAAGACCTTCTACAGCCGAAGTAATAGAAATAGGAGGGGTAATAATTCCATCGGCAAGTAAAGCACTTCCTCCAATTACCGCAGGAATAATGATCCATTTTACCTTAGTGCGTTTTACTAAAGCATATAGTGCAAAAATACCACCTTCACCGTGATTATCGGCACTCAAAGTAATGATTACATACTTGATGGTGGTCTGCAAAGTAAGTGTCCAAAATATACACGAAACTCCTCCAAGTACAATATCCGGATCTATGCTATGTTTGCCCATTATGGCCTTCATCACATACAATGGGGAGGTTCCTATATCTCCAAAAATAATACCCAAAGTAATTAAAAAACCAGCAAAAGAAAGTTTGTTTAACTCTTGGTTTCTAGATGCACTCATAGTTGAATATAAAAACTTCAAAAGTAGCTAAATTTTGTATTTAATGTTATTTTTATCCGCTTTAAATTTATAATTTACTACTTTTAAATTCTTCAATTCTAACGATTTATTCAATGACTCTTTGTAGATATTTTTTACTTTTTGCTTTTATTTTTTTTAGTTGTAACAAAAGAGAAAACCCAATAGATATTACTTCAACAGAAACTTTTAAAGCCATCACTATTGATACGTTATTGATAAATGATTTATCGATAAGAGCAATTTTGATAGATTCCAATAAAATCTGGTATGCAGCCAATAAAGGAAAGTTTGGCAATGTAGATTTAAACTCAGGGAAGTTATATAATGGTCAGATTGAAAAAGATACTATCATCCCGGAATTTCGGAGCATTGCACAAACAAATACTGATATTTTTATTCTTTCTGTTGGAAATCCGGCTTTGTTATATCAGATTTCAAAAGACGGAAAAACAATTCAGTTAGTTTATAAAGAGCGTCATGATAAAGTATTTTATGACAGTATGCATTTTATGGATAATCTTCAGGGTTTTGCAATGGGAGATCCGATAGATGACTGTTTTAATTTTATAAAAACTGAAGATGGAGGTAAAAACTGGAGTAAAATCTCTTGTAACAATTTGCCCGACTTAGAAAAAAGAGAAGCAGCTTTTGCGGCAAGTAATTCTAATTTAATTATAAAAAACGATAAGATATGGATGGTAAGCGGAGGCAAAAAATCCAGAGTATTCTATTCTTCAGATAAAGGAAGAAAATGGAAAACATTTCAAACTCCAATTATTGAAGGTTCTGAAATGACCGGGATTTTCACAGCCGATTTTTATGATGAAAATATAGGTATTATTGCAGGAGGAAATTATGAAAAACCCGAAATGAATACCAATAATAAAGCAATTACGAAAAATGGCGGAAAAACCTGGAAATTAATCGCCGACAATCAAGCTTTTGGATATGCTTCCTGTGTCAGGTTTGTGCCCGATAGTAAGGGAAGTGCAATTGTTTCTGTAGGACTTACCGGAGTTTGGTATTCTTCGGATTTTGGTGTGAACTGGAAAAAATTATCGGATGATAAAGACTTATTTACCATTCAGTTTATTAACGAAAATACCGCTATTGCTGCCGGAAAAGGAAAAATTTTAAAATTCAATTTTAAAGTATAAAAAAACGCTGGTTAATACCAACGTTTCTTATTTTGTTTAGAATTTGCAGATTTTCTTGATTTTGTTCTTCCTGCACTTCTATTACTATTTTGTTGAGGTGTTGTTGCATCAGGACTTCCTTCTTTCCAGGGATAAGGATGATCACTAATGGTTTTTACATCTACTTTTATTAGCTTCTGAATATCTTTCCAATAAGGATGTTCATCTTTTCCACAAAAAGAAATCGCCATTCCGCCATTTCCTGCACGGCCTGTTCTGCCGATTCGATGGACATAGGTTTCAGGAATGTTTGGTAAATCAAAATTTATTACAAATGGCAGCTGATCAATATCGATTCCTCTTGCCGCAATATCTGTTGCGACCAAAACGCCTACTTCTTTATTTTTGAAAGCATCTAAAACTCTTTGTCTGGCAGATTGTGATTTGTCTCCGTGTATGGCTTCTGCGGCAACACCTTTTTTACGTAAAGACCTTACAATATTATCGGCTCCGTGTTTGGTTCTCGAAAATACCAAAACATCCGATAAGTTTTCATTTCTGATTAAGTGATATAATAAGTTTCGTTTATCTGATTTATCTACAAAATAAATTTTTTGATCAATTTTTTCTGCTGTAGAAGAAACAGGAGATACAGAAACATTTTCCGGGTTTTTGAGAAACATTTCTGCCAGTTCCCGGATTTCTATAGGCATTGTAGCAGAAAAAAGTAAAGTCTGTCTGTTAGCGGGTGTAAGTTTAACGATTTTTTTTACGTCGTTTACAAATCCCATATCGAGCATTTGATCGGCTTCATCCAGAACCAGGTTATGAAGATGATCCAAATCAATAAATCCTTGTTTGTGCAGATCGAGCAATCTTCCAGGAGTTGCAATCAAAATATCGACTCCTTTTTTTAGAACATCTACTTGAGGAATCTGAGAAACTCCACCAAAAATAGTCAGTTGTGTCAGATTTGTATATTTTGCATAAGTATCAAAATTTTGTCCAATTTGTACTGCTAATTCCCGGGTGGGCGTGACTATCAAACATCTGATTTGCTTGGATTTTTTGGAAGAACCAACAATTCTGTGTAATTGATGTATTATTGGAATAGCAAAAGCGGCTGTTTTTCCTGTTCCTGTTTGAGCACAACCTACAAGGTCTTTTCCCTCTAAAATTATCGGGATGGCTTGTGCTTGTATGGGGGTTGGTTCCGTATAACCTATTTCGTGTACGGCTTTTTGGATGCTTTTAGAAAGCGATAAATCTTCAAATAAAATCATAAAATATAAATGCTCAAACCTATAAAGTTGTCTAAGCGCCTGCAAAGATAGCTTTTATTTTTTTGGCAATGATTTTTCAGTTTTAAATAAACCAATAGATCCGCCAACCCAATCTTTATCTTTATTAAATTTTACCCCGATCATTTCTCCGCGACTCATTCTTACTAAATTACACAATAAAGTAGGTCTTGATTTTCCTTTTTCCCAAATACACAAAATACGTACTTCGGCCTTTACTTTGCCATTTGGAGATTGAATTACGGGGAGATAATTGACTTTTTTTTGCAAAATGTATAATTCTTTTTCCTTGATATTTTCTATATCCTTTTTACTTACGTGAAAAATTACTCCACTTCCTGAAAACGAAAATAAAGGTTTGAGGACATAATTTTCCAAGTCATCCGGAATTTCTTTTAAATCACTCAATAAAGTAGTTTCAATGAAGTATTTTCCTTTGAGATAAGGCAAAATGAATTTACTTATCCTGAAAAACCAATTGGGATGTCCTGCCCATTCTACATCAAGATTATCAGTAAAATCAAATTGAAGTTTCAGATCTTTTCTGGTTTCCAGTTCATCAAAAATTACACGATTGTAAATGCGTTTGATCTGAATTTCTTTATTATTTTTATTTTTGTAAAATAACTGATTTTCTTTTTGATACACTTCGGTTATACATACAATTTCAATTTCGAAATCTTGTTTACAGTAATAAAAATCGATCTTTGTATTTTGTTTTTCGGGTTCAATTTCTAATAAAATAACATTTTCTTTTGGATAATTTTTACAAATAGCATCTTCTACAATTTTTAAATATTTTTCTTTGGAAACCGAATTGAGAAAAGGAGTCAGTTCTTGTAATTCCGGATAAAACCGAACTAATTTGTTATAATAGTGAATCTGATAATTAAACAATGAAGGAAAGCCTTGTACTTCAATTAATTTTGGAATAATTTTTCCGTTTTCTTCGCAAATTCCAAAATCTACGGCAAGAAAAGTAGTATTCTCATCCTCATTAGGCACGTTAAAATTATATTCTAAAGATTTATCTGTAAGCGATTTGAATTCAGGTTGAATGATAAAATCAATTACTTCATTACAACCTTCGATCAACTGTTCCTTTAATTCATCTGAAATAAAAAATGGAGATTCTGCAATTCTAAAAGTGGGTAAATAATCAAAATCCGAACTGATTTCACTTAGTAAATTTTGATATTTTTCCCTCGAAAATTGATCGTTGAATAAATTTCTGTACTTTTCAATCATTAGCGTATCAATTAGTTGGAAAGGATTTTTTTTGTTTTGTACAAATCGTTTATGGCTATTTTTAGAAAATTAGGAATAATGGTTTTGTTGGTTTTATATACTTTTTCATCGTCCAGGATATCTTCGAGCATATTTCTGAACTTGGCCTTTCCTTTGAGCGTAATAATTTTTTCCCGAATTTCTTTATTTCTTAAATTTTCGATGTAACTTATGGGATCAGCTTCCGGATGAAATTGTGTTCCTACAAAATAATCATTAAATCTGACAGCCATAATTGCACGTTCATATTCTACATGGTTTCTGATTTTTTCTAAAGAAATGATCTCTGCATTATTTTTTTTGAAAATATTTAATTTTGGCTGAACTACCTGATAATCTCTCGAATCTACGGCATAAAAAGGGTTTTCTAATCCTTCAAAAACAGGATCGTTGTGTCCATTGTTTATTTTATGAACTTTCATAATACCAAAGGAAGTGGAGCGTCTTTTGGTAATTTCTGCTAATCCAAAATGCTTGCAAGCCATTTGAAATGAGTGACAGATAAACAACACATGTTTTTTTATCTCATTCTGTTCATTCCAGAGTAATAAAGAATCGATTAGTTCAAAATATTTTTTATCCCAAATCCCGTCTCCTTCGAGAGGATTTCCGGGTCCGCCGGTTGAGATAAAAATATCGTATTCCCTGATGTCCGGAATTTCGGATTTTAATCTTACATCAAAAACTTTGAATGTGATGACTTGATTAAATCTATTAATAATGTCGATAATACAACGCATTCCCTGATTGGGCTCGCCGGCATACATATCTAAAACAGCTAATTTTATAGCATTTGGATTCATAATTTTAGTTGGTTTTTGCTATACAAAATTATACTATTAGTATTTAAGTTCAAATCTAAATTCCTTTTGTGAATTCTCCGGTAATAAAGTCGACTACTTTTTTGAGATCTCCTGTTTTTTCGAAAACATCAAGTTGTTTTGCGGCTCCGGTACCATCTTTTAGAATATTGTGTACATAATTTATTTGTTCTCTACTGCCTAGTTCATCTACTACATCATCGATAAATTCTAATAGTTCTAAAATAAGATTACAAGTGGGGACTTCTTTTTTAAGTCCGAAATCAATCATATTTCCTCTTATTCCATAACGGGCAGCTCTGAATTTGTTTTCTTTAATTAATGCCAGGCGATATATATTAAAACTGGTATTTGCCATTGTAAGTTTGTACAATTTTGCAACAATTGCCTGGATAATTGCCACAATACACATGGTTTCGTCAACCGTTAAGCTCATATCGCAAATACGAAATTCTATTGTGTCATAAAAAGGATGTAGGCGTAAATCCCACCATATTTTTTTAGGATTGTCGATACAATTAGTCTGAACTAAAGTATCAAGAAAGTTGTCATAAGATTGGACCGAATCAAAATATTCCGGTAAACCTGTTCTGGGAAATTTATCAAAGACTTTAGTTCTAAAAGACTTGTAACCGGTCTGCCTGCCTTCCCAAAATGGTGAATTGGTTGAAAGTGCAAAAATATGAGGTAAAAAATAACATGCCTGGTTCATTAATTGTAAACCAATTTCTCTGTTTTCTATACCTACATGGCAATGCATTCCGAAAATTAAATTAGATCGGGCAGCATCCTGCAATTCGTTTACGATATTATGGTATCGGGGGTCGTCTGTAATAGCCTGATCTTGCCATTTCGAAAAAGGATGTGTTCCTGCAGCTCCAACAACCAAATCTTGCTTTCCCGCTAATTCTACAATTTTTTGCCGGAGAAAAATAATTTCTTTTTTTGCTTCCTGAACATTTTTACAAATATTGGTTCCTACTTCTACTACAGATTGATGCATTTCTGCTTTTACCTGTTCTTGTAAGACAATTTTTGCACCATCTACAATTTTAGACATATGAGATCTTAAATCCCGGGTCTCTTTGTCTATTATTTGGTATTCTTCCTCGACCCCGAGAGTAAATACGGGTAGTTTTTTTTTCATAAAATTCAATTTTAAACTGGAAAATTATTGTGCGGCATTCTTGATAAAAGTTCCCCAGGTAAGATTCATTTTGGCTGGTTTATGTTTTTTTGCCGCAGCAATTGCCATTTTTGCTGCAGCTTCTACAACCCATTCAAAATTTTCTGCACCAACCGAAGTAAGTTCTGCATCTGGAGCGGGATTCCCAAAGTCTATTGCATAAGGAATGCCATCTCTTACGGCAAATTCTACAGTATTAAAATCATAACCTAATCCTGTACATAATTTTATGGTATAATCTTTTATGGTTGCCAAAAGTTTTTTATTTACCGGAGGTCCATCGATTACATATCTTAAATGATGTGGATTTCTGGGTTCATATTGCATTATTCGTACATCTTTTCTGCCTAAGCAATATACTCTGAAATATTCTTCGAAAACAATCTCTTCTTGAAGTAACATTACTAGTTGTCCGGTTTCTCTATGTTTTTCCCAAAATTCTTCTTTGTTTTCTAATCGATAAACGTTTTTCCATCCTCCTCCGGCATAAGGTTTCATGTAAGCCGGAAATTTTACATAATCGAAAATAGCATCCCAATCCATTGGGAAAGCAAGATTTCTGAATGATTTTGCGGTTGTATCTGTTGGATGTTCTGCCGAAGGTAAAATGACTGTATTTGGTAAAGGAATTCCTAAAGTATCTGCAAGGCAATTATTAAAAAACTTATCATCTGCACTCCACCAAAAAGGATTATTAATTACATTGGTTCCTGTGAGGGCAGCATTTTTGAGATAAGCGCGGTAAAAGGGAACATCCTGAGAAATCCGGTCTATAATAACAGCATATTCACCACCTTTATTCTGTATTACTTTGTCTATAGTTACAGCTTCTGCAATAATGTTTTTTTCGTTTTTTGAATTAACTCTTTCGATAAAAGCCTGAGGGAATGTATCTTCCATTCCGAATAAGATCCCAATTTTTTTCATTGTAATTTTTATTTTTGAATATTTTTAAAATTTAATCTGGAAAGATAATGAGGAAACATCTCTCGCCAAACCGGCCAATCATGTTTTTGATTAGTTCGGATGTCCAACCAGTGTTCTATACTTTTATGGCTTAAAACTTTACTCATTTTGAGATTGGCATCCAGACAGATATCCCAATTGGATGTTCCTAAAACTACATCTATTTGCCAAAGATTTGGATCTTCCAATCCATAAATAAAATCTTCCGGAGTGTTGAAATACACATCGTCATTATGAAATCCATCCATAAAACTCTTGATATCGAAAGCACCACTCATAGAAAATAAATGACTTACATACCCCGGATGTCTAAATGTAAAATTGGCAGCGTGATAGCCACCAAAACTACATCCCGCCATTACCACTTTTCCGGAAGGAGAGTTGTGCCGAATTTTTTCAACGATTTCATGGCAAATCATTTTGTCATACCAAATATGATTTTGAATGCGATGGACAGGATGAATTTTTTTGTTATAAAAACTATCTTTATCAATACTTCCCGGGCAATATATCTGGATCAAACCTTGTTCTAAATACCATTTGGCAGATTCTATTAACCCTTGATCTTTGTTTTCGTGATAACTTCCCATTGAGGTCGGAAATAATACAACCGGATACCCGGAATGACCAAAAACCAGCATTTTCATATCTCTGCTCAGGTTGGGAGAAAACCAATTTATCAATTGTTCTTTCATAAAAAATATTTATAAAACAATTATAATGAAAAAATATAACTAATACGAATTAATTGTTTGTAATTCTTAAACTTTTCCTTTTTTGTATAAATAATATTTTTGTAATTAACAATTTATTAAAATATTTTAATTTAAAGAGTTGTTTTTTGTTATTTATCTAATAATTTAATAGACAATATTTTATGATTTTGTAATTATGGTGCGGTTTTTGAAAATCTAATTCAATAGAAATTGGATTAATTGACCAGAAAAGTTCTCATGAAGATTAAAAATTAGTTAAATTGCCAATTAAATTATTATAGAGTGAAGAATCTATTTTATTTTTATTTTAAATTTCAACAGCAGTAATGAAAATCAAAATTTTTCAAATCGTAGTATTATTATTTTCAGCTTTTGCATTTGCACAGTTTGATCAGGGAAATAAGTTTACACCAATTCCTCCGGCAAATGGCAGCGGGGGAAATTTTAATATCGCTCCTGAAAAAAATCCAAGTATTTTTGATGTAAAACCAACTAAGGAAGCTACAATTCTTTGGGGAAAAGAAGAGAAGTCTGTTTTTGAAGAGAAGGAAAAATTTGTGAATCCTGGGGATAAATACCTTAATAAACTCAATAAAAGAAATGCTGAAGGTTCCGGAGATTATAAAGTTTACCGGAGACATCAGTTTTTTGGAGATTTCAGGACTAAATCCAAAAATGTAAAAATTATTTATCGTGATCCTCAAACCGTAGATGGTGATTTTCTGAGGATTTACCATAACGAAAAAGTAATTAGAGATCAAATTAATCTTGTTGGATCATTTGTAGGTTTTACTTATGAATTGGAAGAAGGATTTAATAAGTTTGATTTTGAAGCACTTAATGAAGGTCAGTACTTCCCAAATACAGGGGAGTTTTCTATTGTAATTGATGGTGAGGTAATCTATAATAGTGAGTGGAATTTAGCAACTGGTTTTAAAGCCACTTTTATTATTGTAAAGGAAGAATGATCAGAACCATTTTCTGGTAAATAAATTGATTAAAACACTTGGATTAAAAGTAACAACAAATCTTATTTTTTGTTGATAATCCGGTTGCCCTATTTCCCATCCGTTACTGGAGTAAACAGGGAAATATAATTCGAAATAATCAGGAACCAAATTGAATCTTACTCCGCTATCGTAAACGAATTTAGGGTGGGAAGATCGGTTTTTAATAAACCCTCCATCTCCATAAATTTCGACCCAATTCCAAACATTAAAGCTCGCATTTGTGGTAAGCATCCAACTGTTTGCAAATCTTTGATCCAGTCTGGATTTGAAAGCTCCTTCTTTCAAAACCATCTGCTGGCTAAATAAACCTTTGCTTTCTGATCTTCCGTAATAATTGTATTCGAATAAATAATCTGTGGGCCGATCTAACGCAAAACTAAAATAATCTGAAGTGGTTTTATTATAAAGAAAAAATCCTCCAAACATTCTCCAATTGAGCTGCCTGTTTCCAAACATTTTCCGATATTCGAGCTCGATAGAAGTTTTTCCGAAATTTTTAGCCAATTGTAGGTCCGAAGTAAAATTGTAATGATGGGAAATTTCGGTTTTGGTATTAATATATTTGGTATTAAAAATGCTGTAATTTTCGTTATTGTTGTTAAAAGATAAATTATACTGTGATGGTTCCAAAAAAACCATAACCTGTCTTATCATTAATGCCTCGGCTTTATTATTTCTTCTGTCTGCTTCTCTAAAACGCATAAGAACAGTAGGATTTATTTTGAGATAAGCTGCATCGGGAGCATAGTGCATATAAGTTCCGTAAACAAAATATTTGATATTGTATAAATTACTTTCTCTATTGTATTGATTTACGGCTAAAGAAAAATTACCAATTAAACTTTGAGTTTTTATCGAATAAGTCGGATTCAGATCGAAGTTAAAAGGTTTGTCCAGCATTGTTTTATTATGGAATCTTAATCCCGGAGAAATCCCGTCATATAAATTGTAAATCGCAGTCGGAATATACATTATTTGATTTTTTCCAGGGTTTTCCAAATCTTTTAATAACGAAAATTGAAAGGGTTTATTAAACAATTTTTTGTTTTCTAAAGTTTTCCAGTTGTTACGAAGATTGGCTTCGGGTAATTCGTTTTTATAATTAAGAACAATTTTTTCGGCATTTAAATTCGGGAGTTTTATTATAGAATCCTGTTCGGAAATTTCAATCCATTTGCTATACAAAATGGTGTCATTTTTTAAAGTATAAACCGGTAATGGTATCGTTTTTTGATGTTTATTTTTAATTTTAAAACTAATACTATCGGAGTTTTTTTGTATATCTTTTAGCTTATAATCAAATGCCTGATGGGTTGCGATCATTGTGTCGAAAAACCAATCTATATTTTTTTTAGCATTAGTTTTTAATAATTTTTCAAAATCATTCCGGGTAGTTTGAAACTGGTTACTAAATACAAAATATTGTTTGAATGTATCATCCACAACATCATTATTTAAATAAGCTTTAAGATACCTGAAATTAAGTCCGGAACGGTATTTTCCGGCAATTTGCTCATTATATTTTATCAATGTTTCTTTAGAATCTCCAACCGGCTGATCAAGGTTTTTTCTCAGCATCAACATATAGAAATAACTAAACTGATCATTAAAATCAACATTAGTAATATGAAAATTTTTGAGTAGTTTAAAGCGATTCAGGCTTCCTAACATTTTCTTATCCTGATGAAAAGTATCTATATATTTCATCATCAAATAGATTTGCATTCCGTCAAAAATATAGTTGTCTTTTCTTGCGTCCAACTGCATTGTTGTCTTGAGATAAGCATTGAGATATGTTTTGAGAAATTTTAATTCGAATATGAATTCATTGCTAAAAGGACTCAAAAAAGAAGGCAGCTGATTTAAACCATAAAAAGGATTTTTATCGTATTCTGCCTGAGAAACAATAATTTTTTTATTAGGATAAGTGCCGAGATTTTCATCAAAAAAATCAATCATTTGATTAATCATCATTGCTTTATAAACTTCATCAATTTGATTGGTTTTTATATCGCTCAAAATTTCGATGCCGTTTTTTCTTAAAGAAGAAAAATCTATATTTTTATCGATATATAAAGGAATGTCCAAAAAGTTTTTTCCGTAGAAATAATATTTTTTTCCGGTCAGCTTTTCAACTTTTTTTTCGGTTAATTCTGTTGTAATGAAGAAATCCTGAGGAACTTCTATTGTAACCTCATAGTCCGAAATAACGTTTGGTATATCATCCAGGTTGAGATTACTGTAGGTTATGAAACCTTCGTTATCGAATCGGGCAGGAGCAATAAACCAATTTTTTAAAGCAAATTTATTGTCGTTATAAAATCCAAATTTGGTAAAATTTGCACTAGGAATTTTTATTTCATAATTTAAGTTTAAGATAATTTGTTCACCATTGATTAAAGGTTTTTTGAGGTCGACCTGAATTAAATCCGGATGATTATCTAATCTTTTCCATTGAAACTCCTGTTTGTTGTCGTTTTGAATAAAAAGGATCTTAGTATATCCCCGATCTTTTTCTTTTGCAATAAAATAACTTCTGATAAATTCGTCCGAAAACCGATTGGCTAGTGGAGTTGTCGTTGAAGAAAATGCGTTATTCCAGTCATTAAGAATGATGTAATCTAATGGTTTTTCGGAAGTATTTACAAATATAATTTGTTGCTGTATCCCGATCGTTTTTTCTTCAGGAAGAAAAACACCATCGATTTTCTGAAAGTGTTGTGCATAACCCATTTTGGTCGAGATAATGACCAGGAATAAAAACACAAGATAATTGAAATTAGCAATATTTTTTTTCAAAATGCAACAGCTTTAAAACTTTTTAATAGAGATGAATAATTTGAACAGGAGTTGCTTGGTTTAGAAATAATTACAAAAGCAGGTTGTCTAAAATACCGGAAACCAATTATTTTTATCATCTCTTGAAAGTTCAGGTAAAGTCTACCTTTCTGAAGAAGAAAGAACCTCTAAATAATCCAATAATTAAAGATTCTTTCTTCATTACATCTCGTTCAGAATGATACTTTTAGACAGTGATTTTCTGTTTTTGATCTGTTAATTAGAAGTTCGGACTAAGATTATATTTCTTGTAGAAATTATCTAAGACTTCTACAACTTCATCTTCAGTATCAACAATTTTGATGATGTCCATATCTCCGGGGCTAACATTTACGTATTTATCAACCAAAACCTCTTTTATCCAGTTTATTAAACCGGACCAAAAATCTTTTCCTACCAGGATTACAGGAAATTTTGCGACTTTTTTGGTTTGAATTAAAGTAATGGCTTCAAACATTTCGTCTAATGTGCCAAAACCGCCCGGCATGACCACAAATCCTTGTGAATATTTTACGAACATTACTTTTCTTACGAAAAAATAATCAAAATTAAGGTTTTTGTCTCTATCAATATATGGGTTAAAGTGCTGTTCAAAAGGGAGTTCGATATTTAGTCCTACAGAAGTTCCGCCACCCAGATGAGCGCCTTTGTTTCCTGCTTCCATAATTCCCGGACCTCCTCCTGTTATTACTCCATAGCCGGCTTTACTTATTTTGTATGCAATTTTCTCGGTAAGCTGGTAGTAAAAATCGTCTGGTTTTGTTCTTGCAGATCCAAAAATGGAAACACAGGGACCTATTCTCCCCATGGTTTCATATCCATTAACAAATTCAGACATGATTTTAAAAATTGCCCAGGAATCATTAGTCCTTATCTCGTTCCAGGTTTTTTGTTTTAGTTTATCTTGAATAACTTTATCTTCATCATTATCAAAATCTTGTAATCTCATATTAATTTTTTTATTATGTAACAATAATTTTTATAGTAATATTATTATTTCTGAAATAATCGCCAAAAAATTTACCAGTATTAATTTTAAAACAGAAATTAATTAGGTAAATTGATTAAAACAATATTATTTTGGCAATAAGTCAGTTTGCTAATATAATTCTTTTTTCAAGAATTGCGCAGTGTAGCTTTTTTTATTTTTTGCAACCTCTTCGGGTGTTCCTTTTGCTACTATGGTTCCGCCTCCTTTTCCTCCTTCAGGTCCAATATCTACAATGTAATCTGCAAGTTTTATTACATCAAGGTTGTGTTCTATAATCAATACGGTATTTCCTTTATTAACCAGTTTATTGATAACTTCCATTAATACTCTGATGTCTTCAAAATGTAATCCTGTTGTAGGTTCATCGAGAATATAAAACGTGTTTCCTGTATCTTTTTTGGATAGTTCTGTAGCCAATTTGATACGTTGTGCTTCACCACCGGACAGCGTTGTACTTTGTTGGCCTAAAGTAATGTATCCTAAACCAACATCTTGTATAGTTTTGATTTTTCTGTAGATTTTTGGAATATTTTCAAAAAAAGGAACTGCTTCATCTACTGTCATATTCAAAATATCAGAAATGGATTTTCCTTTGTACCGAATTTCCAGTGTTTCACGGTTAAAACGTTTTCCCTGACAGGTTTCGCATTCTACATACACATCGGGAAGAAAGCTCATTTCTATGGTTCTTACTCCGGAACCCTCACAAGTTTCGCATCTTCCTCCTTTTACATTAAAACTGAATCTTCCTGATTTATAACCTCTGATCAGGCTCTCTGAAGTCATGGCATAAAGATTCCGTATCTCTGTAAAAACTTCTGTATAAGTTGCCGGATTCGATCTGGGAGTCCTTCCAATCGGACTTTGATCAATATCAATTACTTTGTCTATAAATTCCAGACCTTCAATTTTTTTGTAAGGTTGTGGTTTTTTTACACCATTAAAATAATGAGCATTCAGAATAGGGTAGAGGGTCTCATTGATTAAAGTAGATTTTCCGCTGCCCGAAACTCCGGTTATGCAAATTAATTTTCCTAATGGAATTTCAATCGAAATATTCTTTAAGTTATTTCCGGTTGCTCCGGAAAGTTTCATGAAATGACCGTTTCCTTCGCGTCTTTCTTTTGGAATTTCTATAACTTTTTCTCCGTTAAGGTATGAAGCGGTAAGGGTATCCGATTTTAGAATTTCTTCCGGAGTTCCTTTACTGATTATTTTGCCACCATATTTTCCTGCTTTTGGGCCAATATCGATTACATAATCGGCTCTTTCGATCATTTCCTTGTCATGTTCGACAACC
>CAZSOC010000038.1:0-2396 GCA_964608415.1 uncultured Flavobacterium sp. | reverse complement strand
GACAACCAAAACAGAATTTCCCAGATCACGTAACTGTTCGAGTGAACGAATCAATTTTTCGTTATCTCTTTGATGTAAACCAATGCTGGGTTCATCCAGAATGTACAAAACACCAACCAGTTGAGAGCCGATCTGAGTCGCCAGACGAATGCGTTGTGCTTCTCCTCCCGAAAGTGATTTTGAACTTCTTCCCAACGAAAGATAATCCAGGCCTACATTCATCAGGAAATGTAATCGGTCCTTAATTTCTTTGATTATTTCGGATGCTATTAATAGTTGTTTTTGAGATAAATTCTGGTCGATATTATCAAACCATTTGGTCAGGTCAGAAATATCCAGAATAGATAATTCGGCAATATTCTGATTGTTTATTTTGAAATAAAGCGCTTCTTTTTTTAATCTTGAACCTTCACAAACCGGGCATTTTACTTCGTTCATAAATTCTTTTGCCCAACGTTTTATAGTTGAAGAACTGTTTTCGTCGTGTTGGTTTTTGATGAAATTGGCGATTCCGTCAAATTCGATTTTATATTCTTGGGTAATGCCCAAAACTTTTGATTCAACAGTAAATTTATCTTTTCCGCCATGTAAAATAATGTTTATTGCCTCATCAGAAATAGAAGAAATAGAATCGGTAAGTTTAAATCCGAATTTCTCACCTATAATTTCGATTTGTTTGAAAATCCAACTTGATTTGTATTCTCCTAATGGTGCCAATCCGCCTTTTTTGATAGAAATGCTCGGATCGGGAATAATTTTTTTAAGGTTAATCTCATTTACAAGACCTAAGCCATTACAATGAGGGCAAGCTCCTTTTGGAGAGTTAAATGAAAATAGATTAGGTTCCGGGTTTTGATAAGAAATCCCGGTAGAAGGACACATTAAATTTCTGCTGAAATAACGTAATTCATTAGTATCATTATCCAAAATCATTAATACATTATCTCCGTGATGCATTGCGGTATTAATGGTTTCGGAAAGTCTTTTATTCAGATCAGGATTAGTATCAAGCAATATTCTGTCGATTACAATTTCAATATCGTGCGTTTTGTAACGATCTAATTTCATTCCCGGAGTAATATCTTTTATAACCCCGTTTACCCGAACTTTTAAGAAACCTTGTTTGGCAATTTGCTGGAATAATTCAGAATAATGACCTTTACGGGATCGGATGACCGGAGCTAAAACATTAATTCTTTTTCCATTAAAATCTTTTAGGATTAGTTCTTTAATTTGATCATCAGAATAGCTTACCATTTTCTCGCCGGTATTATAGCTGTACGCATCTGCGGCTCTTGCAAAAAATAATCTTAAGAAATCGTAAACCTCAGTAATTGTTCCTACAGTAGAACGGGGACTTTTACTTGTCGTTTTTTGCTCGATTGCAATCACAGGCGAAAGACCATCTATTTTATCTACATCAGGACGTTCTAACCCACCTAAAAACTGTCTGGCATAAGCGGAAAAAGTTTCGATATAACGGCGTTGACCTTCGGCATAAATCGTATCGAAAGCCAATGAAGATTTTCCCGATCCTGAAAGTCCGGTAATTACAACCAGTTTTTCCCGAGGGATGGATATATCTATATTTTTGAGATTGTGGACACGAGCACCAATTACTTCAATAGTATTTTCTGTATCAAGCATATATTTTGTCAAAAAATGCAAAGTTAATGCTTTGTAAGATTTGTTTGCGTTAATATTTTATTTAAGTTTCAGGTTACTTATAAATAAAGGTCTTTGAAAAAAAGCTCAAAAAAGTATTAAAAACAAATAAATACGGAGATTAATAAATATCTGATTGATAATCATTGTATAAACATTTTGTTGTTTGAATAATTCTGCTTAATTTTGCACACCTTTTGGCGAAGAAGAGTTTCCTCTAGGTATCAGCTATTTATGTAAAACACTTCTGTTTTTATTATCGCATTAGAAACTCAAAGATAAAAATAGAATACAAATTATTAATCAGACATGTCTGAACAAGTAAAATCACAAGCAGAGTTTTTAGAGAATTTTAACTGGGAAAACTATCAAGAAGGTATTGATGCAGTTGATGCTCAAAATCTTAAAGAATTTGAAGAATTAGTAGCAAAAACTTTTATTGCAACTGATCAGGAAGAAGTAGTGGAAGGTGTTGTCGTGAGAATCACCGATAGAGATGCAATTGTAGATATTAATGCTAAATCTGAAGGTGTTATTTCTCTAAATGAATTCCGTTACAATCCAAACTTAAAAGTAGGAGACAAAGTAGAAGTATTAATTGACATCCGTGAGGATAAAACAGGTCAGTTAGTATTATCTCACAGAAAAGCACGTACTATCAAAGCTTGGGATCGCGTAATTGCTGCAAACGAATCTGGAGAAATTGTAAACGGATTTGTAAAATGCAGAAC
>CAZSOC010000037.1:0-29310 GCA_964608415.1 uncultured Flavobacterium sp. | reverse complement strand
AATATAATCTTCAAGGCTGGAAAAATTAATTTGAAATCTATCCAAACCATTGATTATAGGCATATGTAGCGGTTTTTGTAATCCACCTGAAATCACAAAATTTTTCCCTATTTTTGAACAGGTTTGTGATTTATTTTTTTCACAGACTGACGTTATGTGGCATTTTAAAGACCGACACCAAGAATGATAATTGAAGCAGAAATAATAAGTCAACCATATTCAGGAGAATACACCGACAGAATTTACGACAACGAAAGTGCGTGGAATTCTCAAAGTTGGACTTTTATAAAGTTTATCAATAACGACTATTCAGAATGGTGTGGACAATTTCGTGGTTTTCCAAGACAAGTAGCTATCTCAACATCTAAAAACATTGTTTTAGTTTTGACTTCCGACTATTTATATCAACTTGACAAAGAAACAGGAAACTTAACAGATTTTGAAGAACAACCTCAATATCAAAATTTGACTGTTGCACCAAATGGAGATTTTATTCTTGCGGACTATTACAACTTTGAAAAAGTTACAACAACTATAAAAGAAAAAGAACAAATTGAAAGCCCAATTCAAATGGACATAATTAAGTTTAAAAATTGGGTAAACTCAAAACTCGAATTTACTTGTGACGAATTTTTAAATTGGGACAGACATTTAATGATGACATACGATAGTCAGGCAAACAAAATTGAAATTAAAAATGGCTAAAAAATATCCAATAAGGCACGAAAACCACACTCTCGAAGAAAAATCAGTCATTTTCTTTCGCAACTACTTGCCGAATGATTGGAACGTAAACTCTATTGATAAAGATTATGGACAAGATTTGAATATAGAAATTGCGGAAGATGGAGTTTACAGAGGGCTTGAGTTTATAGTCCAACTTAAGAGTTCTCATTTGCCTGATATAAACGGTGCTGATGAGAGGCAAACGTTAAGAGTTGCGACTTACAATTATCTATGGGATAATTTAAGAGTTGTATTACTTGTAAAGTTTGTTGAAGAAGAAAACGAAGCATATTGGATTTTGTTGAAAGACGTTCCTGAACCAAGCCAAGACAATGAAACATTTACAATCAGAATACCAAGACAAAACAGACTTACAGAACTTAATTGGAACGAAATTGCTGACTATGTTAGAGCAATAACACATAAAAAACTAAGAGCTGTTAGACCAAATGAATAGAAAAACGCCACATAACAAGGTATTGCCAAAAGCGGGGCTGAACGGCTTCGATTGGACATTTGTGCAAGGTTCAACTTTCGTTCTTCGAATGAACTTTAGTGCTCAAAATCCCCGCCTTCGACAATACCCGAAACCGTTAGCCGTAATATTACGAGAAAACGTTACAAATTAATCATCGTCTTCTAATTCAAATATTTCTTCCACACTTTTCCCAAAATATCTTGCAATTTTTAGTGCTAATACAGTTGACGGAACATACTTGTTTTTTTCCATTGCATTTATTGTCTGCCTACTTACTGAAATAATTTTTGCTAAATCCTCTTGAGTTATGTCTTTTATTGCTCTTTGTACTTTTATATTATTTTTCATAGTCCATATTTTTATATTTAAACAATAGATAATGAAAACGACAAATGAACAATATCAAAGTAGTAAACATATTATATATCATCACGTTCATAAAATCTAATCCATAAATAAATATGAAAAGGAAAAAAAGTAATATATAATTAATTAGAAACGACCATTGAAAAGAAACTAAACGCAATTTAGAAATGAATTCATCTTCTGTTTTTTCTTTTGAGAACACAACCAACAAACCTCCAAAAATGAATAATATTCCGATTAATGTATAGGTAAGATTGGTTTGTATTATACTAAAATACTCAGTAGGTTTAAGTAATTCACTCCCAATAATTGAAAATACAGATGTTTGTAAAATTGCTATTTCATCCTTTAATATAAATGCGACATAAACCCACAATAATATGCTGAAAAGCAATATTAACCATCCAACAGATTTAAATTTGTTCGGTAATAAAAATTTTGTTTCCATAATAAAAAATATTTTGTTTCATCAAATGTAAAATAAATATTTCATTATGTAAAATATTTTTTACTTTTAGTAACGATATTTTTACTTAATATTATTAATACTACCGCTAACAATGTATTGGTGGTAATGTTGGGCGAAGTGCTTTATATGAAACTTATTGCTAAATTTGAACATTGGCGCTTCGTATCAACGACAGTGCTGTAATGCTGTCACTCCCCCAAGCCGCGGCTCATCAGCAGAAACCCTAAAACGACAGTCCTATGAACAAACAGACGATTCTAAAATCGAACGAATGGGAGAAATTCAGCGATTATTTTAAGCAACAGAAGGTTTCTGCTAAAACAATGCTTTTACAGGAAGGACAAATCTCAAAAACGATGTTTTTCATTGAAAAAGGCTGTTTGCGGACCTGGATAAATAATGACGGGAAAGAAATAACCACCCAGTTCTTCTTTGAAGGCGACAGCGTCTCTTCTATCGAAAGCTTTAGGACAAATCAACCCAGCTTATATAGCATTGAAAGTTTAGAACCTTGTGTTTTACAGACGATTTCACAAAAAGACTTTCAAAGCATTATCGAAAACTCACCTGAATTAAAAAAGGAACTGGAAGAGCATTTATTCAGAAGACTGTTTCAATCTCAGCAACTTTTGTATTCATTCCTTAAAAATAATCCCCAAAAACGCTACGAAGAATTAATTAAACGGCATCCTCATATTGTTCAGCGTGTTCCGCAGCACTACATCGCTTCCTATTTAGGCATTACATCCGTTTCATTAAGCCGAATCCGAAACAGGCAATAAAATACTTTACTCAAATTTTTTTGATTGTTTTTGGGAGTTGCGATTTCTTTACAATTGTTATCGTTCAACGGCTTTCTGTCTTCTCAATTTTGCAATGAAATTTAAAACAGTAAAAAATGAGAACAGCAATAGTATTTAATCATCCTTACGAAGGAAGTTACTGCAATGCAATTTTAAACGCCGTAACAAAAGGACTTCAAAAAGCAAATCACGAAATTGACCTGATGCATCTTGACAAGGACAATTTTAATCCTGTAATGACTTCGGCAGACTTAAAAGCTTTTGTAGAACACCAACCCATAGACCCGCAGGTAATCGACTATAACGAACGTTTGAAAAAAGCCGACCACCTGATTTTTATTTTTCCAATCTGGTGGGATATAATGCCCGCAACAACCAAGGGTTTTATAGACCGGGCTTTATTTCCGGGAGTTATGTACGACCATCATCCAAGAGGTTTTGGATTGGTGCCTCTTTTAAAAAATCTAAAAAGCATAACAATCATAACCACAATGAATAAACCCGGAATAATGTACTCCTTACTTATTGGGAACTTAATCAGGAAAGTAATGTTAAGAAGTGTTTTCAAAACAATGGGATACAAAAATCTTAGGTGGATAAGTTTTACATCAGTAAAATCTGTAAGCCAGGAAAAACGTGTAAAATGGTTGGCTGACATTGAAAATAAATTTGCAAAGCGTACTTAACAAAATCATATTGGCAAAACAGCAGAGTTTCGGTTCAGATTTTTAATCTATGCCGGTTAAATTATAATGCGTTTATCCTGAACTTCATTCAAACAAAATCTTCAAAAATTACCATAACTCATTATCTTTGTGATTATGATATTAGTTACAGGAGCAACAGGATTGGTAGGAAGCCATTTGATTTTACATTTATTGAAAAATCAAAAAAAAGTACGCGCCATATTTAGAACCAAGGATTCAAAAAACAAAACGCTCCAGCTTTTTAAAATCTATAACCAACAGCATCTGTTCGAAAAAATAGATTGGATCCAGGCGGATGTAAACGATATCCCGCAATTAGAAATTGCTTTCCAAAATATCGAAGAAGTTTATCATTGTGCAGCAAAAGTTTCATTTCAGCCTAAAGATGAAGAAGAAATACGAAAAGTAAATATCGAAGGGACTGCCAATATTGTCAATTTTTGTCTGGCATACAAAGTAAAAAAGGTTTGCTTTGTCAGTTCGATCGCAGCATTGGGAGATTTACCGGAAAATATTGAGATCATTACCGAAGAAAACAACTGGAATCCCGAAAAATTACATTCTGATTATGCCATTTCAAAATACGGTGCCGAAATGGAAATCTGGCGTGGACAACAGGAAGGATTAAATGTTGTTATTGTAAACCCCGGAATTATTTTCGGCTCCGGTTTTTCTAACGATGGAAGCAGTCAAATAATAACATCGGCAGCCAATGGACTAAAATATTATCCCAAAGGTGCTTCGGGATTTATCGGCGTGAATGATGTTGTTGAAATTATGCTGAAATTAATGGAAAACAACCTTTTTGGAGAACGTTATATTTTGGTTTCGGAAAATCTTTCCTACAAAAAACTTTTTGAGATTATTTCTGAAAAATCCAATGTAAAACCTCCTGAAAAATTAGTAAAACCCTGGCAAACAGAAATCATTTGGAGACTGGATTGGCTGGTATCGGCAATTTTCAGGAACAAAAGAAAAATGCCAATGGCAATCGCCAAATCCATACATACTTCCGAGAAATATTCTAACGAAAAAATTAAAAGTGTTTTAGATCATAATTTTAAAAATATTGAAGAAGTTCTGGCGGAAATTATAAGGAAGTGATTTAACATCTGTTTAAAACTCTAATTTTAAATGTTTCGAAAAATTTCAGGCTGACATTGTTTAAATCCGGAGTGTTGCATCAAGAAACCATGCAGAATCGAAAGGCTTTAATTTTAGTTACTTCAAAATCTTATTAAGCCGTTCTCTTGCCTTATTCCTGTCTATTTTAACTTTAAGTTTCGGTAAGCTATCCTGTTTGTTAAGTGTGTCCTTAACCGTTTCCTTCGGCATGTTTTTAGCTAAACTGTCAGACAAAATTTTGTTTTGTTCTAATCTGGCTTCAATTTTATCAAACATCTTTACATAATTTTCTATGTTTGAAGCATAATATTTATTGCTGTTTACCACTTGCAGGCTATCTACATTGAACCTATTATAAATATAATCTTTGTTGTTGATATTTCTTTCGTTAAGTGATTTGGAGTTAATGGCCTTTATTGCATCATAGAGCGCTACTTCATATAAAATTTCTATCATTTTATCCTCAGAAATGAGGTTTTCAGGTTTTTCAATAACCGATTTGTTACAACTTTGTAATATTATAATGATCGCTAAAAAACTTAAGAAATTCTTCATAAAACTACATTATCGGTCAAACTGTAATCGCTTTCCTGCCTGAATATTTTTTACTTTAAAATTATTGTAAACCAACTCACCGTTTACAAATGTATGAGTTATTCTTGATTTAAACGTAAAACCTTCAAAAGGAGACCAGCCGCAATCATAAAGAATGTTATCTTTTTTTACCTGCCAGGGCAATCCGGTATCTATCAAAACCAAGTCTGCATAATATCCTTCTTTGATGAATCCTCTTTTTTCTATTTTGAAAATTTTAGCAGGGTTATGAGCCATTTTCTCTACAATTTTTTCAATAGAAATTTTCCCCTGATGATATGCTTCAAACATAGCGACGACCGCATGCTGAACTAACGGACCCCCCGATGGCGCTTCGAGATAAGGTAAAGATTTTTCTTCTAATGTATGCGGAGCATGATCTGTTGCTATAACATCTATTCTGTCATCCAGTAAGGCTTCCCATAAGGCTTCCCTGTCTGTTGCAGATTTTACCGCAGGATTCCATTTGATCAGATTTCCTTTTTTGGCATAATCTTCATCCGAAAACCATAAATGATGAATACATACTTCTGCTGTTATTTTTTTATCTTCTACTGGAATTTTATTGGAGAACAAATCTGTTTCTTTTGCAGTTGAAACATGAAAAACATGCAGTCTTGCACCGGTCTTCTGAGCTAATTCTATTGTTTTTGAAGAAGAAATATAACAGGCTTCCACACTTCTTATTTGCGGATGATGTTTGGCGGTAAGGTTTTCTCCAAATTCTTCTTTATACTTTTCCAGATTATTTTTTATTGTTGTTTCATCTTCACAATGTACAGCAATCAACATATTGGTTTCAGAAAATATTTTCTCTAAAGATTCTTCATTATCGACCAGCATGTTTCCTGTTGATGAACCCAGAAACAATTTGATCCCCGGAACGTTTTTCGGGTCGGTTTTAAGTAATTCTTCCAGATTATCATTGGTCCCTCCCATCATAAAACCGTAGTTTGCAAACGAATTAGTTGCTGCAATTGCATATTTATCCGAAAGCAATTCCTGAGTTACCGCATTAGGGACAGTATTGGGTTGGTCTATAAAAGAAGTTATTCCTCCGGCAACCGCAGCACGGGATTCAGAAAAAATATTTCCCTTGTGTGTTAACCCCGGTTCTCTAAAATGAACCTGATCGTCTATTGCTCCGGGAATAAGATAATTTCCTTCGGCATGGATGATTTTTGTTGTTGATGATTTTGCACTGATACTTTCGGCAATTTCAACAATAATTTCATTTTCAATTAATAAGTCTCCTTCAAAAATAGTTCCTTCGTTTACAATCTTGGCATTTTTGATTAAAATCCTTTTCATTTTTTTCTTCTGCTTATAATCTGTTTAATAACTTTTTAATTCGGAGCGAAATAACTCCAAGTACAGCTTCTTTTATAATTGAACTACTCATTTTGGACTGCCCTTTTGAGCGGTCTGTAAAGATAATCGGTATTTCGGTAAGGATAAAATTCTTGGCATAGGCTCTATATTTCATTTCTATTTGAAAAGCATAGCCAATAAATTTTATTTTATCCAAATTTATGGATTCCAGCACTTCTTTTTTGTAGCACATAAAACCGGCTGTTGCATCACGAATGCTCATTCCTGTAATTTTACGTACATAAACGGATGCAAAATAAGACATCAATACCCTGTTTAACGGCCAGTTTACCACATTTACGCCGGTTACATATCTGGAACCTATCGCAATGTCGCTTCCTTCGATTGCACAACAGTGATATAGTTTTTCGAGATCATTGGGATTATGAGAAAAATCGGCGTCCATTTCAAAAATAAAATCATATTTATTCTTAAGTGCCCATTTAAATCCATGAACGTAAGCCGTACCCAATCCTGATTTTTTATTACGAATTTTAAGGAATAACCTGTCCGGGAATTCTTCCTGAAGTTCTTTAACTTTTTGGTTAGTTCCATCCGGAGAATTATCATCAACGACTAATATATGAAATTGCTTAGGTAACGAAAAAACGGCTCTAATGATATTTTCGATATTTTCAATCTCGTTAAAGGTAGGAATGATAACTACACTATCGTTCATAAAAATCTAATTTCGTTGCAAAAATAAACTTTTTATATGAGCCTAATCATAATTAAAAGATAATTATGAGGAGAAATTGAAGGAAAGAAGATATGACTTTTACTTTGATCAAACAATTCGTAGATTTTTTGACTTTTCAGTAACTTATTTGAAATGATCACAATCAATAAAGGCATGATCCAAGAGCAAAGAAATTTTATTTGCAGCGTGAGTTGCTGTCGATTTGTTCAGAATAATGTAATTTTACCGTCAGCACTTTTGATATTTGGCGTTTACCTCTTGCTTTCTACACTTAATTTCTAATTCTTATGAAAGACCAACAAAATTTTGAGTAATTTTGTACCCAAATGACAGACGGAATTTTACAAGAAAGAATAATAGAAAACAAAGACTGGGCAACAATACTGTTTGTCCTGTGTTTGATTATAATTGCTATTACAAAAACCTTTTTTGAAAATCGATTTAATGAATTTCTCAAACTGATCATATCGGATAAGTACAATAAAATTTACAGAGACGGAACACAGATAATGAGCTGGTTTAATATCTCTTTGTTTGTGGTTCATATCATTTCCATTAGCTTTTTTATACAGCTTACCCTGAGCTATTTAGGTTACACAGAAAAAGCAAATTGGACATCATTTATACAGATAAGTACTTTGGTAAGTGTATTTATACTTTCTAAATTTCTAATTGATAAAATTATCGCAACTGCATTTGGAATAGAGGAATTTGCAGAGCAATATAACCTCCAGAAAGTCAATTACCGCACTTATATAGCCATATTGTTATTACCTGTAAACATTTTTTTGTTTTATAACAATATCACTAATATAATGACTTATTATTTTATTTTTTCTATAATTTTAGTATCATTGTTGCTTACTTTTGTGAATAATTTAAAAATTAATAAAAAAATATTATCAAATAGTTTATTTTATTTTATTTTGTACCTTTGCATCCTTGAAATAGCACCATATTATTTCATGTATTATTTGTTTACAAGAAGTTAGCACATTAGAAAATATAGCGTATGAAAGTGAAAACAATTTTGGTATCACAACCTGAACCTAAAGTCGAAAATTCACCTTACTTTGAGTTACAGCAGAAGCATAAAGTAAAAATTGATTTCAGATCATTTATTCATGTGGAAGGAGTTAGTGCTAAAGATGTAAGGCTTCAGAAAATCGACTTAAACAATTACACAGCAATAATTCTTAATAGTAAAAATTCTGTAGATCATTTTTTTAGAGTTGCAGAAGAAATGCGTTATAAAGTTCCTGAGGATTTAAAATATTTTTGCCAGTCTGAAGCGGTAGCTTTTTATTTGCAGAAATACGTTGTTTACAGAAAACGCAAAATTTATGTTGGTCAAAAAGATTTTGCAGATTTAACTCCTTTAATCAAAAAATATAAAGATGAAAAATTCCTTTTGCCGGTTTCTGATCAGGCAAGTGGGGAAGCATCTCAAATTTTGAATAATCTGAAAATAGACTGGACTCAAGCTGTTTTGTATAAAACGGTAATGAGCGATTTGAGTGACCTGGCAGACGTTTATTATGATATTTTAGCGTTTTTCAGCCCAACAGGAATTAAATCTTTATTTAAAAATTTTCCTGATTTTAAACAAAATAATACCCGTATAGCTGTTTTTGGAACCACAACACAGAAAGAAGCATTGGATCATGACTTAAGAGTTGATATTATGGCTCCAAGCCCTGAAGCTCCTTCTATGACAATGGCTTTGGATAAATATATTGCTAAAGTAAATAAAGAAGCAAAAGATAAATAATCTTGATTATCCTAAAATAAACGACAAGTTTTATTATAAATCAATTAAAAAACCAGTGAATTTACGTCACTGGTTTTTTGTATTATTCCAATATAACTTATGCTTTAAAATTTACTTTACTAAGTCCCCAAGTTTTTTTGCAATAACCGGAGATGAAGGTCGGTCTTCATTCGCGTTTACGATATTTCCTTTTGGGTCGACAAGGATAAATCTCGGAATTCCCGTAATGTTATAATCTTTTACGAATTGCGAATTCCAGTCATTATCTGCATAAAGCTGTATTCCTCCCAATTCTTTATCGGTTACAAATTTTTTCCATTTTTCATAATCTTTTTTAGAATCAATAGATATGCTCACAAACTCTATATTTTTACCATGAAATAATTCTTCTAATTTTTTAAGATGAGGGATTTCTGCCCGACAAGGTCCACACCAGGTTGCCCAAACATCTATATACACATATTTTCCTCGTAAATCTTCCAGTTTTGTTTTTCCTCCTTTATGATTTTCATAATCAAAACCCGGAGATGGTTTGTTATTGAGTTCTTTTAATGCAAACATTTCTGTGAAATACATGGTAATCCCATTTTCATTTTCTTCAATATTCTGTTTAAACGCAGTTACAAAATCGGGATCTAATTTTGTCTTTTTAAGTTTTCCCAGATCATTATTACTTTTTTCTTTTAATAATTCTTTGAATTTTTCTAAACTTTCCGCCTGAAGCAATTTGTTATAATCAAACTGCTCTTCTGCTAAAGCATGTTTGGCAATAAAATTATTTTCTTCGGCTCCTTTTCCTGAATAAACAATAGTTTCATCAAACTCCTTTGCGTCTAATTTTATATTTAAATCATATCCGTTTTTCAAAAAAACAGACGTGACCTCACTACCGTCATACAATTGATACATTCCGGTTTTGGCATTCAAAGTGTCGCTAAAAATTTCATCTTTTGAAATTTTCAAAACCTTTATCTTTTTATTTCCTTTGATTAGCATCAAAGAATCACTATTTCTATTTAAAATTTTAGCTTCAATTTTCACAAAATTATTTTGGGCAAAAACTACTGAAGCTGTCAATAAACAGATCAAAACTGAAATTTTTTTCATATCTGGATAAATTTTATTTTTTTAGTTATATCAAATGTAATGAATCCTCATTGAAAGGAGAAAAATAAAATTAATTAAACTCCGGGTATTAATCCGAAATTAGCATTTTTGTTTTTACTTTTGCACCTATAAAAATCAGGTTATGTACAGAAGTCATCATTGTGGCGAATTAAACGCTTCAAACATCAACACAGAGGTTACACTTTCTGGCTGGGTTCAGAAATCAAGAGATAAAGGATTTATGATTTGGGTCGATTTGCGGGATCGTTATGGAATTACGCAATTGATTTTTGACGAAAACCGTACAAATAAAACTGTTTTTGAATTAGCAAAAACATTGGGCCGGGAATTTGTCATTCAGGTAAAAGGAACTGTGATTGAACGTGAATCTAAAAACAAAAATATTCCAACAGGTGATATCGAAATCTTAGTTTCTGAAATGACTGTTTTGAACGCTGCTCTGACACCGCCATTTACTATTGAAGATGAAACTGACGGTGGTGAAGATATTCGTATGAAATTCCGTTACCTGGATATCCGTAGAAATCCGGTAAAAAACAACCTGCTTTTCCGTCACAAAGTAGCAATGGAAGTTCGAAAATATTTATCAGATCTGGATTTTTGCGAAGTTGAAACTCCTTATTTAATAAAATCGACTCCCGAAGGAGCTCGTGATTTTGTCGTTCCCTCCCGTATGAATGAAGGTCAGTTTTATGCTTTGCCACAATCCCCACAAACCTTTAAACAATTGTTGATGGTTGGCGGAATGGATAAATATTTTCAAATCGTAAAGTGCTTCCGGGACGAAGATTTACGTGCCGACCGCCAACCGGAATTTACACAAATAGATTGTGAAATGGCATTTGTAGAACAAGAAGATGTTTTAAATATATTTGAAGGTTTAACCCGTCACTTATTAAAAGAAATCAAAAGGATTGAGGTAGAAAAATTTCCAAGGATTACTTACGATTATGCTATGAAAACCTACGGAAATGACAAACCCGATATTCGTTTTGAAATGAAGTTTGGTGAGCTAAACGAAATTGCACAACATAAGGAATTCTCTGTATTTAATTCGGCTGAATTGGTCGTAGGTATTGCCGCTCCAAATTGCGGTAATTATACACGTAAAGAGATCGATGCTTTGATTGATTGGGTAAAAAGACCTCAGATCGGAGCCAGCGGAATGGTTTATGTAAAATGCAATGAAGACGGTACTTATAAATCATCTGTAGATAAATTTTACACTCAGGAAGATTTGGCAAAATGGGCCGAAAAAACCAATGCCAAACCCAATGATATGATTTTTATATTGTCCGGTCCTGCCAATAAAACCAGAGGACAGCTTTCTTCCCTACGTATGGAATTAGCAACTCGTTTAGGATTACGCAACCCCGAAGAATTTGCACCTCTTTGGGTGGTAGATTTCCCATTATTGGAATTTGATGAAGAAAACAAAAGATACCACGCCATGCACCATCCGTTTACTTCTCCAAAACCGGAAGATATCGCATTACTAGAGACCGATCCGGGAAGCGTAAGAGCCAATGCCTACGATATGGTGTTAAACGGAAATGAAATTGGCGGCGGATCGATTCGTATTCACGATAAAGCCACGCAACAATTAATGTTTAAATATTTAGGTTTTACCGAAGAAGAAGCACGCAACCAATTTGGTTTCCTGATGGATGCATTTCAATATGGAGCTCCACCACACGGAGGACTAGCCTTTGGCTTGGATAGATTGGTCGCTATCTTAGGTGGCCAGGAAACCATTCGTGATTTTATTGCTTTTCCAAAAAACAATTCGGGTCGTGATGTAATGATCGATGCTCCATCTGCAATTGATAAAAAACAATTGGACGAATTGCATATTCACTTAAAATAATAAAAATCCTCACAATAAAAATGCCCCATATTGGGGCATTTTTATTGTATTTTCTAAATTAAAGATTAGAATCTTAGCTGATATTTAAGACTAAACAAACTGCCTTGTTGTATTTTTTGTTTTGTATTGTTCTTTTTGTTATAACTTATATCCTGAAATGAGTCTAAACCAGCAGATAATGTTGAATGTTTTGCTAAGTTAAAATTTATTGCAACAGAAGTATTCACTCCAAAATTCCATGAATAATTTTTAGTAATTACAGATCCTTCTAAGGTTTGTAATCTTTGTTTAGAAATGGTTTTTCCATAAACATCCAATGCCAGAGTAAAATCGATTAATTTTATTCTTAGATCAGAATTAAAATCTGGTTTCCAGGTAACTCCAGCCGGAATATATAATTGACTTTGTTCAAAATAAGCATTCTCTCCGGCAATCGCCAGATTGGTATCTAATTGGTAAACCCCAAATCCTGCATGAACGTTAAGAGAAGGCATGAAATCGTATTCTAATTTAAAATTAAAACCTGCTATATCAACATTGGTTTTTACTATTCCATCCCCTACTAACTTTCCTTTCCCGAATAGTGCAGAAATAGAATACCCTATTTTCGACACGCCTTCTTCATTATCTGGAGAATCGACTTCCTGAGCATTAAGGATTGTACCGCTTAAACATAACAATACTATTAAAATTGTTTTTTTCATAATGTAAATAATTTTTTGATTTGATGACCACAAAATTTGTTTCTATATGTAGAACATATGGATTTTTTCTAAAATAAAAATAATAACTACAACCATTTCTTTTTTGACAAATTTAGATCTATAAACTCATCAAAAATTGTACAATTGGGACATCTTTATTTTTCGAAATTCCAAAAAGTGTTTTCACTACCTATTTTTTCTATTTTAGTTAGTAATGAAGATGGCGTTTCCCGCGTTATTGCTTTAAAATGCTTGATAAAATGTGCCTGATCATAATACATATTATACAAAGCGACATCTGTAAGATTGATACTCGTTCTGTTGTTTTGAGCATAATTGAGGGTGTTACGAAACATTACCATTTTTTTATATTCTTCAACCGAAGCACAAATATGTTTTTTGAATAATCTCAGCAAAGTTTTTCTACTTATTGCAAATTCCTCTGCCAGTTCTTCTACTCTTACGGTTCCGTTGGTCTCGATTATTTTTTGGATAGATTGATCCAGGATTAAAATATTAAAATGATTCAATCTTTTTTCAAAAAATGCATCAAATCTGGCTACTTTAGACGGATAATCCTTCAATAAAAAAACCTCCTTTAATGTGTTTTGAAAATCCTCTCCGAAACAATCTATCGACTGAATACTGGTTTTCATAATTTCAGAAAGATCACAATCTATAAAATGATTGATCCCGATAGGATGAAAAACAATTCCTATTTTATTGAATTTCCCTTTTATGTTAACATGCATATTTGTATCTAAATTGATACAATAAACCGGCAAGGTTATCTCTTGATTCCCTGTAGGATTTACAACAGAAGTTTTATTGTCTAAATTAATATTACTCCCGCAATACGCAGTCAAAGCATGTTGATAATTGGGGTAAAACGTAAACTCTATATTGCTGTCCGGATCTTCATTATAATGAAAATAATAATAGGCAATATATCGCTTAAGCTTATTGTTCCGGGGTCTAAAACTTAAAAACTGAGAAGCATTTGACATCTTTTTATACTTAAAATGCTCGTGAAATAACGAGCATTTTATAAACAATATTTTAACCTTTTATTTTTTTCTCTAATCCCGATGGGCTGGCTTCCAAACCTCTTTTTTTGAGTAGTGCTTTTACGCTTGGCTCTGCTCCTCTAAAATTTTTGTATAATATCATCGGATCTTCCGAACCTCCTTTTTCTAATATTTCTTTTCTAAATAATTGTGCTTTTTCCGGGTTGAATAACTCTGTAGATTTAAAAGCTTCAAAAGCATCTGTATCTAAAACTCCCGACCAAATATAACTGTAATATCCGGAAGAATACCCTCCTGCAAAAATATGACTAAAATAAGTACTTCTGTATCTTGGAATAATGGCATCTATCAATCCTATATTTTTCATAGATTCTCTTTCGAAAGTATTAGCATCCTGCTTAATTGCTGCTGTTTGTTTATGATAATCCAGATCCAGATAGGATGCCGCAAGATATTCTACAGTGGCAAAACCCTGATCAAATGTTCCTGCTTTTTCTAATTTTTCGATTAATTCGTCCGGAATTATATTACCAGTTTTATAATGTTTTGCATACATTTTAAGTACTTCCGGATCTGCTGCCCAATTCTCCATTACCTGCGATGGCAGCTCTACAAAATCTCTCGGAACACTGGTTCCTGCAATGCTTTGATAGGTAACATTAGAAAGTAACCCGTGTAATGCGTGTCCAAATTCGTGGAAATAAGTAAGTGTTTCGTCAAATGTAAATAGTGCCGGTGATGTGGCTGTAGGTTTTGTAAAATTACACACAATAGAAATTATTGGCAGCACTCGTTTTCCATCGACTATAGATTGTGGTCTGTATGACGTCATCCAGGCACCGCCTCTTTTGGAAGGTCTTGGATGAAAATCCATATATAAAATTCCTAAAACCGTTCCGTCTGCTTCCTGTACTTCCCAAACAGTTGCGTCTTCATGATATTTTGGAACATTTTTGAGTTCTTTATATTTCAGCCCATATAGTTTTTCTGTAACCATAAAAACGCCTTCTGTAACATTTTCTAAAGAAAAATAAGGTTTGAGCTCTTGTTCGTCCAAATCGAATCTTTCTTTCCTGATTTTCTCAGTATAATATCTCCAGTCATACGGCTGTACATTGCCTGCTAAACCTTCTTTTTTCATCATATTCTGGATATCCAAAGCTTCGGTTTTTGCTTTTTCTAATGCCGGTTTCCATAAATTATCCAAAAGCTTATACACTTCTTCAGGGTTTTTTGCCATAGATTCTTCCAATACATAATTGGCATGAGATTTATACCCTAAAAGCCTTGCTTTTTCTCCTCTAAGATTTGCTAATAGAACTGCATATTCTTTATTATCCAGCTCGTCATCATGATTTCCCCGGGTTTGATATGCATTCCAGATTTCTTTTCGAAGATTTCTGTTTGAACTATATTGCAAGAAAGGCATTACACTGGAATTAGAAAGCGTAAATACCCATTTGCCTTCTTTACCTCTTGATGCTCCCTCTGCTGCTGCTGCTTCGATCAACTCAGACGGTAATCCTGCAAGGTCTCTTTTATTAGAAATCACCAATTCGTATTTATTGGTTTCTGCCAAAATATTCTGACCGTATTTTAATGTAGTTATCGAAATCTCACTATTTATTTCTCTGAGCCTTTCTTTTTGTTCTTTATTAAGATTGGCTCCGCTTCTTACAAATTTTTTGTAGGTATTCTCTAATATTTTTTCCTGTTCTTTATTGAGGTTCAAACCGGATTTGGTTTCCCAAATTTGTTTTACTCTCTGAAACAGTTTATCGTTCATATAAATATGATCTGTATGAGCGGAAAGATCGGGAGAAACTTCTTTGGCTATTTTCTGAATCTCTTCGTTGGTATTGGCACTATTGAGATTTCCAAAAACCGTAGAAACCTCCGACAATAATTTTCCGGAATATTCCATTGCCAGAATGGTGTTTTCAAAAGTAGGTTTCTCTCCGTTATTTGCAATCACATCTATTTCTTTTTGATGTCTTTGAATCGCTTCTAAAATTGCAGGTTTAAAATGTTCGTTCTTAATGAGATCAAAGGGTGGAACACCGTATGGTGTATCGTATTTTTGAAAAAATGGATTCATATCTTTTTTTGTTTCCTGAGCTTCTACTGCCAAAAGATTGGTGATTGCTAAAAGCATAAAAATAGATTTTTTTGTCATTCTGAATTAATTTAATAGGAAAGTAAATATAACGGAATTATTCTGAAATTATCCGGATTAACTTATTTTTAATACGGTAAATAGTGTTATAAATAGATGTTTATACAAAAAATATTGTGTTTTAATTTACTTCAAACAAATCACTTGCAATTCCATCTGTAAGAAATTTTCCCTTTAGTGTTGTTTTCAACGTATTATTTTTTATAACTAAAAATCCCTGTTGGATATATTTTTCTGCATTTGAAATTAAAAATTCTGTATATTTTTCTCCAAAATCATTTTTGATCTTATCTAAAGAAATTCCCCAAATTGTTCGTAATCCGGTCATTACATATTCGTTAAATGCATCCGAACGGGATAAAAATTCTGATTCGCCTGGAAGTATATCCTGGCTTATTTTTTTTATATAAATTGAATTATTCGAAATATTCCAACTTCTGGATTTTCCATCATAACTATGTGCCGAAGGTCCGATCCCGATGTATTTTTTTCCCAGCCAATAGCTTGAATTATTTTTGGAAAAATAATTTTCTTTCCCAAAATTCGACAGTTCATAATGAATAAAATTGTTCTCGCTTAGAATTTCAACCAAAGTCATAAAGTGCTGTTCTGCAATTTCATCTTTCGGAGCTGCTATTTGCCCTGTTTGTATTAATTTGCTCAAAGCTGTTTTCGGTTCAACTGTCAAGGCATAACTCGAAATATGTGGCACGCCAAAATTCAAGGCGGTTTCAATATTTGCTTTCCATTTTTCATTGCTCATTCCTGGAATTCCATAAATCAGATCAATGGAGATATTATCAAAATATTCTGTTGCTTTTGCTAATGATTTTTTGGCTTCCGCCGAATTATGAGCCCGATTCATCATGACCAAATCATCTTCAAAAAACGACTGAACGCCAATACTTAAACGGTTTACAGGAGAATTTGCCAAATCGATAATTTTTTCATCCGACAAATCATCAGGGTTGGCTTCGAGTGTTATTTCTGGATTTGGGGCAACCTTGAAATTTTTATAAACCGAATCGATCAGGAATTGAATTTCATCAATCGTCAAAACAGAAGGTGTTCCTCCGCCAAAATAAATAGTTTCTATTATTTCATCCTGTAATTCATTTTTACGAAGTTCAATTTCTTTAGCCAAAGCCTGAATCATTTCTTCCTTTTTCTTTAAAGAAGTTGAAAAATGAAAATCGCAATAATAACAAGCTTGTTTGCAAAACGGAATATGAATATAAAACGATGCTCCTGCTCTTTTTTTTACACTTGAAAAGTTTTCGTTATCGCTATTTTCATTTTGAAAAGACATTATTTTTTGATGATTTTTTTAGCATTTAAAACCTCTATTCTGGATTCATTTTGTTTCACAAAAGCATCCCATCCGGAATAGTTTTTTCCCGTAACTATTCTTCCTGTATTAAAAAAATGACAAACCGCTGCTGCCAAACCATCCGTACTATCGAGATTTTTAGGCAGTTCTTTAAATCCAAGCAGCTGTTGTAACATTTTAGCAACCTGTTCTTTGCTTGCATTTCCGTTTCCGGTAATTGCCATTTTTATTTTCTTGGGTTCATATTCTGTAATCGGAATTTGTCTGGATAAGCCCGCTGCCATTGCTACACCTTGTGCTCTTCCTAACTTGAGCATAGACTGAACATTTTTTGCGAAAAATGGTGCTTCAATCGCGATTTCGTCGGGATGATGGGTTTCTATGATCTCAATAGTTCTTTCAAAAATCACTCTCAATTTGGTATAATGATCATCGTATTTACTCAACAATAATTCATTGAGTTGAAGAAACTCCATCTTTTTATTGACAACTTTTATCAATCCAAAACCCATTATTGTTGTTCCGGGATCAATTCCTAATATGATGCGTTCGTTTGCCATTCCTAATTTTCTTCTGCAAAGTTTTAACTTGTTTTACTAATTATACTTACAGGGTTTTCAAAACCTTGCAGGATCGTAAGCGGTTTTACTTTACTTTTGCAACAATGATTGCAATTCCTCACAAAGCTAAGCAATTCCTTGTGTTCCTCCTCAAAATTATTGTTGTTGGCGGTGCATTTTATTTTATTTATGACCAATTGTCAAACAATGAAAAGTTGGATTGGAATAAATTTCTGGAGTTATTAGACCGGAAAAAATCATTTTCAGGTATTTTATTTTTACTGTCATTTAGTTTTTTCAATCGTTATTTTGAAATTTTAAAATGGCATAACCTGGTTCAAACCATAGAAAAAATTTCTATGGGAAAAGCAGCCGGACAAGTTCTTTCTGCCTTAACTACCGGGATTTTTACCCCGAACGGAATCGGGGAATATGCCGGAAAAGTTTTGTATTTTGAAAAAACAAAAGCCAAACAGATCGTTTTTTTGAACCTGATTTGCAACGGCATTCAATTGGTATTAACTGTAATTTTTGGAACCATAGGATTGCTGGTTTTAGGATATTACCAATGGGTTTTATTGATTTTAGGAGCTGTTTTGATCTTTTTTGCGATTTCTTTTTTTATTAAAAATTTTAAAATAAAAGGTTATTCCATTCAAAAATTAATTACAAAAATCAATGAAATACCCAGAGCTGTTCATCAAAAAAATATTTATCTGGCAATAGGAAGGTATTTAATTTTTTCTCATCAATATTATTTTTTGTTTTTAGCTTTTGACGTAAATATTCCTTACTGTACTTTGATGGCAACAATTACTGCTGTATATTTTCTGGCTTCTTCATTACCTACTTTTCAGTTTTTGGATTTTGCCGTGAAAGGAAGTGTGGCATTGTATTTTTTCGGATTATTAGATGTAAATGAATGGATTACAATATTTATCAGTACTTTAATGTGGTTTTTAAATATTGTATTACCTGTTTTAATAGGTAGTTTTTATGTTTTTAAATTTCAATCCAATTGGAAATAATGGTTGTATTTTTTATCACAAGTTTATTGATCTATTCGGGTTTTATCGGGTTTTTAATCTATGGTTTTTTCAGAATAAAATATTTCAGATCCGAAAAGAGTATTCCAAAAACTGGTTTTACGGTAATTGTTCCCTTTAGAAATGAAGCCGGAAGAATCAAAAGTTTATTATTGTCTTTTTCAGAATTAAAATACGATGAGTCTTTATATGAAATTATTTTTGTTGATGATGATTCTACCGATAATACGGTCGAAATCATTGAAAATTATACGAATCTCACCCGTAATTTCAAAATCATAAAAAATCTCCGAAAAAGCAATTCGCCAAAAAAAGATGCGATTGAAACGGCAATAAAGCAAAGTCAATTCGATTGGATCGTGACAACAGATGCCGATTGTTTTGTAGATGAGAACTGGCTACAGGTTCTGGATGATTTTATTCAGGTTAAAAACCCGAAAATGGTTGCCGGAGGTGTTTCTATGGTTGCCGGAGATTCTTTTATTGATCAGTTCCAGCAATTGGATTATATGAGTTTACAGGGAACTACAATGGGAGGTTTCGGGTTACAAAATCCTATAATGTGCAGTGGTGCCAACTTAGCTTACGCTAAAAATCTTTTTACAGCAACCAACGGATTTCAAAATCATAACAATATTGTAAGTGGTGATGATGTTTTTATGTTAGAAAACATCGTTAGATTATATCCCGGTGAAGTTTATTTTCTGAAGCATGATAATTTCATCGTGTTGACACAAACAGAAAAAACCTGGAAAAATATTTTCCATCAGCGTATTCGCTGGGCATCAAAATCCACAGCTTATCAAAACTTATTTTCTAAAACATTGGGATTGGCTGTGTTGCTAGGAAATCTGGCTTTAATTGCCGGAATTGTTGGATGGTTATCCGATAAATTGAATTTTTGGGTGTTTTATTTAGGTTTTGGATCAAAAATATTTCTGGATGCAGTTCTCTTAATCATTACAGGAAAATATTTAAAACCCGGAAAGATCAAATATTTCTTGGTAAGTTTAATTTTATATCCTTTCTATTTTTTGTTGATTGCATTGTGTTCATTATTCAGCAAATACGAATGGAAAGGCAGAAAGTTTTCGAGATAAATCATTCTACCTGAAGAATTACGGGCAGAATAAACTGTGTTGTTACCGGTATTCCTCTTTTTTGAGCAGGAATAATTTTAGGAAAATCATTTAATCTGTTATGCAAAATACTATCGATTTTTATACTATTATATACAGTAGAATCTTTAGGAAATTGGGGTTCAAATTTTAAAGAAGCATCCGGAAAAACAGTTACTTTTACTTCGATGGTATCAAGTTCAGGGTATAAAATAGAGAGCGTATCAACATTTAATTTTTCTTGAATCACTGCGGTGAGATAATCAAAAAAACATTGTTTTTGTGATTCTTTGTCCCGAATCGAATCACATTGAGGTAAGGATGGATATTCATCTACTTCCTTCCAGTTTATTTGTTCTAATTCCCTGGAAAGCAACTCTTCTTTTGAAGGCACTTTTTTATCAAAGAACTGACAGGACTGGCAAATTATTAATAAAGAAAGTAAAGTAAATGTTTTTTTCATTTATTATATCAGTTGCAATAAAAAATTATTTATTTTTAAATATACGTTTTTAAATTTCAAAAGTAATCAATTTTTCAAATTATGGATTATATTCTCATTGTCCTCGGTTTGTTTTGTATAATTATCGGGATATTTGGAAGTTTTCTTCCTGTATTACCCGGACCTCCAATAAGCTGGCTAGGAATTTTATTTTTGTATCTAACCGATTTTATTCCTGTGAACTGGGGATTGCTTATAATCACATTTATAATTGCTTTGATTTCTGTAATATTAGATTATATCATTCCGGCTCAAGGGACAAAACGGTTTGGCGGAAGCAAATATGGAATTTGGGGAACCAACATCGGACTCATTCTCGGGATTTTTGCACCAATACCATTGGGCTTTATCATTGGTCCATTTGTTGGGGCTTTCGTTGGTGAAATGATCTACGATTCGAAAAATACATCGAGAGCTTTCAAATCTGCCACAGGATCTTTCATAGGCTTTATAGCTTCAACCTTTATGAAATTTATAATTTGTATGGTTTATCTTGGGATATTTGTCTGGATTTTGACCCAAAACTGGAGTAATTTATTTTAACCTTATTTTTTTTATCTGAAGTCGTTTAATTTTTTTATAGAAAATTATAAAATATTAAATTTAAACCACATAGACACATAGCTTTTTGAAGTAATGAATTTCGTTTACAGTAAAATAGATGAAGCGTAGTTTCTGTGTCTATATTTACTTTTATTGATTATTATTTTCTATGTGGTTATGTGGTTTAATTCTATAATTATCTATGAGTTATATTTGTTATCAGTTTACAAAAAGTTTAAATCACTTCTTTGACAAAAAACGAAAACACTTTGTAAAATTAATTAATAGAACCCTATCCTTAATGGTATTAATTGTAGCGCGAGGTGATGTATAAAAGCTTAAAAATGAGAGAGATTATCCCTTATCAGAATAACAAAACAGGTTTTCGTTTTTTGTCTATAAAAACAAATATGTTTTGATTAGTTCAATAAAAACATTCTTTTTATAACCATTATTCATTATACTGTTTGAAAATTGTGTATTTATTGTTAATATTGCAATTAAAAATTTTAAATGAGAGCACCACAAACTTATTTAGGATACAGTTTATATTGTATACTGTTTCCGTTATTTGCATATTCACAGGAAATTTTATGGGAAAAATCCTATGGAGGCCGACATGCAGAATACCTTTTTGACGTACAGCCTACAGTTGATTATGGCTTCATATTAGCGGGGAGTTCGCTCTCGAAAAAGACGGGCAACAAGAGTGATGTGGGAAGCGGAGATCTTGATTATTGGGTATGGAAAATGGATGAACATGGGGAACCTGACTGGCAGAAAAGTTTGGGCGGTAGCGGAACAGACATGTTAAGGAGCATCAAGATCACGCACGATGGTGGTTTTATCCTTGCCGGTACGTCTGACTCTCCTAAGAGCTTCCACAAAAAGGAAGACTGCAGGGGTGGGAACGATTACTGGGTTATTAAATTGGATGCAAAAGGAGAAGAACTATGGCAAAAGACTTTTGGAGGAAAAGGACAGGACGATCTTTTGAGTGTGGCACTTACAAACGATGGTGGTTACATTTTGGCAGGATCTTCTGATTCTGATGTGTCTACAGAAATCAATGCAAAGCAAGATAAAAAAGAAAATAGCCGTGGCAATATGGATTATTGGATTATAAAACTTGATTCCGATGGAAATGAAGAATGGCAGAAAACCTATGGAGGACAATATGTGGATCTGTTGCGCAGTATTGAGGTGACAAAAGACGGAGGTTTTATACTCGGTGGCTATTCGAACTCAGGGCAATCTGGAGAAAAAGAACAGATGAATTTTGGAGTAGGTGGCGACTATTGGATACTTAAACTTAACGACAAAGGGGCTATTGAGTGGCAACAGACCATAGGCGGTGACCAAGATGATCAACTTCAGGTAATCCATCAGACTTACGATGGAGGCTATATAGCAGCAGGAAACTCCAGCTCAGGAACAAGCAACAGTAAAAGCAAGACTAATGGAAAAGGGACGGATTTCTGGATAGTAAAACTTGATAATGAAGGAGTTATTGATTGGCAGGAAACTTATGATTTTGGACACATGGATGTATTGACTTCTCTGGTTGAAAACGAAGATCATAGCTTACTTTTAGGGGGATATAGTCTGGCAACTGGGGAAAATAATGAGGAGGGTGCAGGGGATTTTATAGCCCTGAAAATTTCTGAAAAAGGAGAATGGCTTTGGGACAGAACTGTTGGCAGTGATGGAGAAGATGTGCTTCGAAAAGTGGTTGAGACACGTGACGGAGGATATCTTATGGCGGGAACATCCAATCCAGAGTCAATAAAACCAGAAAAAACCAGAAAAAAACGTATGACCGACCTCAATCCGATTGATAAAAACAAGCGGAGTGCTATGTCTGAAAAGGCTCAACAAAAACTTGACGGGAAGGTAGATCAAATAGGCAGAAAACTCAATGATAATGTAACAAAAGAGATACAATCGGCCACAGAAGAAGTTAACAATACAATGGCAAAGAATAATAAATCCAATTTCAAAATGGATGTAAACGCACCAACAGGAAACCTGTTGAACCCAGCGACGACGGGAGGAGGAGAGAATATGCTTGAGGCTGCCGGAAAAGCAATGGAGGATAAAGGGCCCAAACCAGGGATGAAAGCTTCAAGAGAAAAGAAGATAAACTACGGAAATAAAGATTTCTGGGTTGTAAAGTTGAAAGATAAAAACAAAACAGAAAAAGTAAAAAGTAAAATAGAAGCCATACCTAACCCTGTTATTAGTTACACCAATGTTATTGTAGGATTTGATTTTGACAGAGGAACAGCAAGGCTTTATGATATAAGCGGAAGAGAACTTCAGAAATTTGGCATTGAGAACAGGACAGTTCCTATAAACTTATCATCTTATCCTGAAGGGATTTATATAGTAAATATTGAAACAAACAAGGGTGATGTAAGCATCAAACTAATCAAAGGGTAATAAAATATAAAGAAAATGATAAATCTTATAAAAATAAAATATTGGACTATAGTGGTCTTTATCTTCATTAACTTTTCAATGCAAGGACAATCCGGATTGAATAATCCATTGGGGAGTTCGATAATTCAATACGAATCCAATCCGATAGATTTGGCAACAGGACTGCCTTATATTACTGTTCCATTGTTTAAGATGCCTACCCTATCAGATGATATTACCATTAACATGGCATTAGGATATCATCCTTCAAGTGTTGCTGTAAGTGGCGAATTTTCCGGTAACTGCGGCAGAGGATGGACACTTCCGACCGGCGGAGCAATCGTAGGCGAACATAGCGCAGAAAGAACTTCCTGGCAGAATGTATCAATGAGTGGAGCCAGGGCTTATTTTAATTATAGCTTCATGGGTTATAGTGGCAAATTTTATGTGGTAAAGGAAGCAGGTAAACTAAATGGTTATATAGCAGAAAAGAATAATAATGTTTTTTTTGTTGAGATTGGTCATCACGCTACTACTTACAAGATCAACTCGATTACACTTTACGACCATAAAGGTTATAAGTATATATTTCAAACAGCAGATTCCTACACAAAAAACATTGGTGGTATAAATACAGTAGAAAACTATATGTTTCAGCTTACGCAAATAAAAGATAATAATGATACAACTTTGGTTACTTTTAATTACAAGACATACGGTACTTCAAAAATCAACAACCTGGTTCAAAGTATTGTAACTCATCATGGAAAAGTTGAACTGGAAAATTCACTTGGGACTTCAACTACTTACAGTCCCTATGTAAAGTATACCAAAATGACAATAAGCGATTTTAAAAACCATTTTATCCGTCGTTTCGATTTTAGTTATCAAGGAGAAAATCTTTCGCAGGTTGACGAAGGTGATCTTTTACAGACCAATTTACTTTCGCACAAATTTTATTATAAAGAAAATCTGGCATTTACGCAAGATATAGGGACAGATGAGTGGGGGTATCAGAATTCGAATGATCCGAAATGTCTTAATTTAACAAATGTTACTCCTGAATTTGTAACCAATGGCGTACTCCAAAAAATAAGCCTGCCTTCTGGCGGAGCAATTATTTATGAGTTTGAATCCAACACCTACTCCTATTCAATGACAAGGCCAATTGATCAGAATCCGGCTTTTGTGACGGATCCTGCCTATTTTACAGCATTTAATTATAAAAACCTTCATAATTTTCAACGTGAACCTGTAGCGAGTAGCAGTTTTTCAGCTTCCTCCACTGTTCTTAATTTTACCGTCACTGCTACAAAAAAAGCATATTTTAAGGTTCACGGGAACGCCTATCAAAATCCGGCAGCCCAGGGAGGCGGAATTGCTTACCCAACTTTTAGACTACAAAAGAGCGGGGTAACCCAGGCTACATTTACAGTTAATTCGATTTGCGATAATTCAGGAATGGGAGCTTATAGAGAACTGACTCCTGGCAGTTATTCCATTACAATGCTTTCCTCCGCACCTACTACGGGTTCAGTGACGATTGAAGGCTATACGCCAATCTCTACTATAAAAAAATGGCATCATGGCAACGGTATACGGATTAAAAAGATAGGTTATTTTGAAAGTGATGCTGTCAACCAAAGGTATTATGAGCAAATTAGTCTTCCTTTTCCGGCACCCTCAAATTTGCCAGTCAAAGAAACAAGTTATGACTATAATCTGCCGGAAGATCCAAACACGAGCAGTGGCTGTATCTTTTATGTAAATGCTTATACTGAAGAAAAACCGACCGTAATTTATAAAAATGTAACCGTTACAGAGAGCGGCAATATGGGACGATCGGTGTACACGTTTTACTCTCCCTTGGATTATTACCAGATTGAAGAATACGACGGACAGGAAGCCAATTTTTCTAAAATCAAGCAAATCAAAGTATTTGACCAAAATGGCACGTTGTTACAGGAAAAGGATTTTACATTCAACTCTGTTACGGTCGGGACACATAATACTGATCCCCGGTTTCAGATTAATTTTAAACTCAACTCAACCTTGCCGGCAGAAATAAAACAAAAGGATTATTCAAACGAAACCGTTGAAACGATAATGACTTTTGATTATGACACCCATAGAAAATTAGCCAACAGCAAGAAATTTGTAAGTACAACAGGTGATTTTATCCATAAAAAATATTTTTACAACTGGTCCAATTCTCCCACTTCCAAGAACAGGAGAGTATTAGAAAAAATAGAAACTTATCGAAACAACGATCTTTTATATACAGATAAGATTAATTACAACAACACGTGGTCCGCAATAGCAGAACCAGGAAGCAGATTGGGTACGGTTGCTCCTCCCTATCTTAATGTTTCCTACCTTCCTTTGAATTGGCAAACTTCAAAAGGAAACGACAATTTGATCACCGAACAACGTTTTAATCTTTACGATGGCTATAGCCGCATCTGGGAATCTGAAAAAGAAAATGGAATAAAAACCGTTTATATATGGGGATACAACCACACCCAGATTATTGCAAAGATTGATAATGTAGCGTATAGTGAGATCCCGCAATCCTTAATTTTTGGTCTTATAAATGGTTCTAATAATACTGAATTACTTCTGAAAAATGCACAAAATAACTTAAGAGGACATGCCAGCATGGCAAACGCAATGATCACGACTTATACCTACAAACCGCTAATAGGCATCAGTTCTGTTACAGATGAAAAAAAACAGACAATCAATTATCTCTATGATAATCATAATCGTTTGGAGTATGTCAAAGATCATACCGGAAAAATACTCTCGGAAAACGAATATTACTATAGAGCCCAAAATTAAGCAAGATGAAAAAGTTATATTACCTTTTATATTTATTACCGGGGCTTGCTTTGGGTCAGACTCCCAATTATGTTAAGATAACCTCTTATAAAGTACCCACACTTGACGGTATTACGGCTACCGACGGTACAGGAGCGGTAACAGCTGCAAAAAAAACAGTAGATATTGTATATTTTGACGGTCTGGGAAGACAAATACAACATGTAGCACACCTGCAATCAGGAACAGGAAAAAACATCGTTACCCCAATTGTTTATGATGCATCAGGAGCTCCTGTCAGACAATACCTTCCTTTTCCTTCGGAGTCAACAACAGCCGGATATACAGACAATGCTTCTGTACTATCTTCTTTACACTCTTTTTATGCAAATAATTATGCAGCAGATGGACAAAATCCCTACAGCGAGGCTAAACTTGAAGACTCTCCCTTTAGAAAAATACTCAGGCAGGCTGCTCCGGGAGCAGATTGGGCAATGCCTGTTAACTCAGGGGATCCGGATCATACCATACGATTCAATTATCAAACAAATACAACAGGAGAAGTACGTCGTCTCACTGCCACATCCTCCACACCATCTGCAGGTATGTATTCTATAACCCTAAACAATTGGGGGAATTATCCCCCGGGAGAATTAAGAAAAATGGTCATTAAGGATGAGAACTGGACATCCGGAAACGACCATACAACAGTTGAGTTTATAAACAAGGAAGGGCATGTTATTTTGAAACGAAATTATGAATCAGGAGACAAGCATGATACCTATTATGTGTATGACCAGTACGGAAACCTTACCTATGTTATTCCGCCCATTGTCGATACAAGCTCTTCTATCTCTGATGATAAGGTTCAAGGTTATTGCTACCAATACAAATACGACAATCGTAATCGCCTGGTCGAAAAAAAGCTTCCGGGAAAGCAATGGGAATTTATTGTATATGACAAGCTTCACAGGATTGTAGCAACAGGCCCTGCCAATTCTCCTTTTACAAATACAGACAATAAAGGCTGGCTGATTGTAAAATACGATGCATTCAACCGTCCCGTTATTACCGGGTGGATGCCTGCCGCTACAGTAACCAGTGCAACCCGCAAGACACTACAGCAAGATAACGATTCTCATCCGGTATCAAACATCAGTGAGACCAGGATAGCAACAGCCACCAATGTAACAGTAAACGGTATTTCCTTTAGATACAACAATGCGGCATGGCCTTCCAGTACTACAAGCTATCAGGTACTGACGGTGAGTTACTATGATGACTATAACTTTCCCGATGCACCAACAGACTTTTCGGTAAATATTGATGGAGTAAACAAAGCCTATTACAACAATACCGATAAGAAACCCAAAGGTTTGGCTACAGGATCGTTTGTGCGTGTCCTTACTACAGACTCTTCTACCGAAGCGGAAAAATCCTTTGTCTTGTACGACGAATACGGGAGAGCGGTAAGGCAACATACTACAAACCATCTGAAAGGGTATATTCAGGCAGACAGCAAGCTCGATTTTGCAGGCAAGCCCATACATGTAACAACATTGCATAAGCGCGATTCGGGTGCTGCTCAGATAAGTATAAAAGATGCATTTACCTTTACAGACCAGGATCGCCTGCTTACCCATACACATCAGATCGGAGCAGGAGTCCCGCAATTATTACGCAGGAACGGGTATAACCCCTTAGGACAGCTCGTAAGCAAACATGTTGGCGGTACAGATATAACAGGAAGCGGTTCCCTCCAAAAAATAGATTATTCTTACAACATAAGAGGCTGGCTCAAGACAATTAATGATCCTGACAATCTGGGAACAGATCTTTTTGCCTTTGCGATCAATTACAACACTGTTGATAATGAAACTACCAGTGTTACTGCAGGAAAAGTCAAGAAACTTTATAATGGCAATATTTCGGAAACCTTATGGAAAACGGCCGGGGATAATAAAAAAAGAAGGTACGGCTATAAATACGACAGCATGAACCGTCTTACAGACGCTATCTACCAGAAGCCGGATCTGGATGGTCCCGAAAATCCTTACGCAGGAGTAACAAATGCCTATAATGAACATATTGAATATGACAAAAACGGCAACATTATAAAGATGAAGCGCAATGGTTATATGGATGTTAACAGTGCTGCCGAAGCTTTTGCCATAGATGATCTTACCTGTTTCTACAAACCATATACCAACAAGCTCATCAGGGTGGATGACAATGAGGCGGAGAACATTGGCTTCAAGGATGGTACAAACACCGGTAACGACTACGACCATGACGATTATGGCAACCTGAAATATGACCTGAATAAAGGAATAAGCGAGATATCTTACAACCATCTGAACCTCCCGAAAACGGTTACATTTGCAACGGGAGATAAAATTGAATATATTTACAACGCTATAGGAATACGGGTAAGCAAGAAGGTCACGGCAAACAGCGTTGCTGTACAATCCTATTATCTCGGAGGGTTTCAATACAAGGGAGCAAACCTTGAATTTTTTCCCACTGCCGAAGGCTACGTAGATGCCACAGCAGGAAGCTATAATTATGTATATAATTACAGGGACCATCTGGGCAATGTAAGATTAAGCTATACCAAGCCTGCCGCAGGACCGATTAAAATACTGGAGGAAAACCATTATTATCCCTTTGGGATGGAACATGCCAATTACAACAGTTCTACTTACGATTATATTGTAAACGGTAGTGGCAGTATTGTTTCGAATGTTGCAAGAAACAAGTCGCAGTACAAGTTTAACGGGCAGGAGTATCAGGACGAGCTGGGACTCAACCTGACGGCGATGGATTACAGGCCATATGACAATGCACTGGGAAGGTTTCATAGCGTAGATCTGCTGGCAGAACTGATCCCCGGAATCAATCCCTATCAATTCGGGTTTAACAATCCGGTTTACTGGAGCGACCCTACGGGATTGTTT
>CAZSOC010000036.1:0-30679 GCA_964608415.1 uncultured Flavobacterium sp. | reverse complement strand
TAATTTTATTGGCTTTTAAATTTCCTTTAATGTTTAATTCATCGAATAACCTTTGCTTGGTTTCTAAATCAAAAACAAATATTTCTTTTTCTTCATCGAATAAAGCTGTTTGGTCAGAGTCTTTTACTACCCGTTTTTTGCTTCCTTTTTTACGAACCAAAACATTGTTCAATACCTGCCAAATCTTAAATTCCTGAAATAAAAGAGAAGATTTTGGGGCGACTTTCAGACCAATTCTTTTTTTGGTTCCGTTGATGATTTTTTCCTGACTTTCAAATTCACAAAAACTTACCAAGCCTTTTTGAGATTTTAGTTTTCGTTGGTAGAAAATGACAATGTCTCTTATTTCGGTTTTTAGTTCTTCAGTTAATTCTTTGTGGTATTTGACTTGTTCCTGCCAAATCGCTTCAAATTCGTCCAAATAATCCTGACGGTAAAACACTTGATTTTTCAATCGGGTATGCGGATTGTTTTTTAATTGGTTATAAAGATATTGTCCAACAGTGAGATGATTAAAAAACAGTTCTTTGCTTCTGTCCGAAATAGCTCCGAGATAACCACTTGAATTATTCAGGTTGTTGTTGATTTCAGTGATGACATAAGCAACTTCTTCTTTTTCCAATTGTTTGGAAATGGCTTCACTTCTCCATTTATAAGCTTGTAACTTCTTTTCTTCCCGATTGCCTTTATTTTCAACGGTGTTGAATTGGTATTTACCCCAAAATGAGGCAGAGGTTGCTCTTTGGCCTTTTCCTTGTAATTCTTTGTGAAATTCATCGGTCAGTATTTCAGGATAAAACTGCTTTTGAAAATTCCAGACTTTATCAAATTCAGCCTGCAAATCCGAACGGTAAAAATCAGGGATGTATTTTTTACCTTCCTTTAATAGTTGAAACGCTAACTGTCCGGGAGTGAGATTTTCTTCGTATAATCTTTTTGCAATCGCCATTCCGTCAATCGCCTGTCCATCCTCTTCATTCTTGGCTTTTCGACTGCTTTTGTAACCTCGTTTTTTATTAATCGCTAAAAACACACGAGCTAATTCCTCTTTCTCTATTTTTTCAACAACCGATTTTGCTCGTAGATAATAGGTGGAATGAGTAGTGTTTTTTCCGTTTTCAGCAAGAACAGTATCTTTTGTAATGATATTGGCTTTCAGTAAAGCATCAACCAAGTTTTTTCTTCTGTCCTGATAACGGTCAAGATTTCTTCTTGCTCCTCGTTTTAAAGTTCTGTCTGCATTTACAGAAACAGGTTTGCCTTTCTCAAAGTTGGTTTGTTCGTCTGTTGTTAGGGGGTTGACACGAACACCTATTTGTTTAATTGACGATTTTTCAGGTGTTTCATCTTCAATAAGGTGAGCAAAGCCAATAGAAGTTGTTCCTAAATCTAATCCAAGTATATGCTTTTTCATTCTGTAAATTTTATGTGGCTACTAATAAGCAGGTTATATAAAAACTATGTTTAATACTCAGTTTATTGAATAAACAAAAATAACAAAAAATCCTTAGCAAAGAAACATATTATAAAAAATTGTTAGCAAGAAAATAAATTTGCTATATTGAAATATTTTTTTAATCTTTGCTCCGCATATGTCACAAATAAATATGACAGACCACATTAGAGTTGCAAAACAAGGATTATTTCATTCATAATCATTTGTACGTTGCTATGCAAGAAAAGACATCAAAAAAATTAGTAAGTAATAAAGCAAATTTATTTCACTTGCTAAGTTGTGAATTCCTTCATAGTTCACTTCTTTTGATGTCTTTTTATTTTTTCAAATTTCAATCTTATAAATTTAACACTTTTACGGTTTTCCTCATTGTAAGATTAAAAATATTTTACTAATATTGCACCAGAACTATTGAAGGAATTCACACTAAGGATTATTCCGTTGTGAAAACATTTAGTGCCTCGACTATCTTCGGGGCTTTTTTATTTTTAAATGTTTCACGAACTCTTTTAAAATTCTGTGAGCTAAAACATTCAAGACGAGTCAATTCGTCTTGAATGTTTTATGTTTTTGTATGGTGTGATATTATTAAATTATATACATAACAACAAAAGCCGATATCCATAAACAATTTTTGAAATGTATTTTTGCTTTGATTTCTAAATGCGTACATTTGAAACTTAAAAATGGGTACTCCCAAAAACTTTAAACACACAATTATATATTTATGAAATTTTTTATTGATACTGCCAATTTAGCTCAGATTAAAGAAGCGCAATTACTTGGTGTTCTCGATGGTGTAACTACAAATCCGTCATTGATGGCAAAAGAAGGAATTACCGGAAAAAACAATATCCTGAAGCATTATGTAGATATCTGTAATCTTGTTGAAGGTGACGTGAGTGCAGAGGTAAATGCAATCGATTTTGAAGGAATGATCAGAGAAGGTGAGGAGCTGGCTGATTTACATGAACAAATTGTAGTTAAACTTCCACTTACAAAAGAGGGGATTATGGCTTGTAAATATTTCTCTGAAAGAGGTATCAAAACCAATGTCACTCTTGTATTCTCTGCCGGTCAGGCTCTTTTAGCAGCAAAAGCCGGTGCCACGTATGTTTCTCCTTTTATTGGTAGATTGGATGATGTTTCTACAGATGGTCTAAATTTAATTGAAGAGATTAGAGAAATTTATGACAATTATGGTTATGAAACTCAAATTTTGGCTGCTTCTGTTCGTCATACGATGCACATTATTAATTGTGCAAAAATAGGTGCAGATGTTATGACCGGGCCTCTTTCGGCTATTTTAGGGTTATTAAAACATCCTTTAACAGATATTGGATTAGCACAGTTTATTGCTGATTTTGAAAAAGGTAATAAATCATAATTAATTTTTTGATTAATTAAAAAAGACTGCCATTTTATAAAGGCAGTCTTTTTTTTAATTGTATTTATAAGAAATTATTTGATACTTATGGCAAATCCACCACTTGGGGCTACAAATTGTTTCAGCTTGGTTTTTGAAGTAATTTTTATTTTTCTGATTTCATAAGATTGTGGGTTCGTTTCAAAATGAGCATCTTTTTTGTCTGAATAAATAATTGCTTCATAAGTTTTATCTTTAGGTAAGAAAGAAAAATCTATAACAGCTGTTCGGGTATTTTCGTCTGTAATACTTCCTACAAACCATTCGTTTTTGCCTTTTGCTTTGCGGGCAATCGATATATAATCTCCGGGTTCTGCTTCTAAATAGTATGTTTCGTCCCAATCTATAGCTACGTCCTTAATAAACTGGAACGCATCTAAGAACCTGTCATAGTTTTGAGGTAAATCTGCTGCCATTTGGAGTGGAGAGTACATTGTTACATACAAAGCCAATTGCTTGGTAAGAGTGGTATGTACAAAAGATTTATTATCCGGATTTACATTTTCAACCCTTGTTTCAAAAATTCCGGGAGTATAATCCATCGGACCTCCAATTAATCTTGTAAAAGGCAAAATTGTGGTATGATTGGGATTGCTGCCACCAAAAGCTTCGAATTCTGTTCCTCTTGCAGATTCATTTCCTATGAGGTTAGGGTAGGTTCTTGCTAGTCCGGTTGGTCTAACGGCTTCGTGGGCATTGACCATAATTTTGTATTCTGCAGCTTTTTTGACAGCATACAAATAGTGATTATTTGCCCATTGTCCGTAATGAAATTCTCCTCTGGGTATAATATCTCCTACATATCCGCTTTTTACTGAATTGTATCCATAATCCGACATCATTTTATATGCAGCATCCATGTGTCTTTCATAATTACGCATGGAGCCGGATGTTTCATGATGCATCATTAATTTTACACCTTTGGATTTTGCATAATCATTGAGATATTTAATGTCAAAATCAGGATAAGGTGTCACAAAATCAAATACATAATCTTTGGATTTTCCAAACCAGTCTTCCCATCCTACATTCCAGCCTTCTACTAAGATCTGGTCGAACCCGTGTAAAGCGGCAAAATCGATATGATATTTTACATGTGCGGTATTTGCTGCATGTTTCCCATTGGGTTTTAATTTAGAAAAATCGGTTTTGTCAATTTTTACACTTGGAACGTCAGAATATGCCCATGAACTTTTGCCTGTAATCATTTCCCACCAAACTCCGATATATTTTACGGGTTTGATCCACGAAGTATCTTCGTAAGCACAAGGTTCGTTAAGGTTGTAGGTTATTCTTGAGGCTAAAATATCTGTGGCTTTATCGCTCACAATAATTGTTCTCCAAGGTGTTTGAGTATTTGCCTGCATATAAGCTTTAATTCCTTTAGTATCCGGAGTGAGATGAGATTTAAAAATCATCGTTTTATCATCCAGCTCAAGATGCATGCAGGAATAATCTATAAGAGCTGCTTCATGAATGTTGATGTAAAAACCATCTGCTTTCATCATCAGAGCTGTTTGAACTCCTGTGTCTGAAAATGGATGCTGGGAGGCATTATCGGATATTGCATCTTTCATCTTTCCTCTTATTTCAGATAATTTTGAAACCTGAGTGTGATGTTCCTGCGTGTCATAATCGCCTGCTAACCAAAATGCAGTATGATCTCCGGTCATGGCAAATTCGGTATGCTCTTCTTTTACCTGAAAATAAGTCAGATTTGGTTGTTCTTCAAATTCATACCTAAAACCTAAACCATCATTAAATAATCTGAAACGTATTTTCATCTCTCTGTTTTGAATATTTTTTTGTTTCAAAACAACCAGTAATTCATTATAATGATTTCGTATTTTACTTTCTTCACCCCAAACCGGTGTCCAGGTTTCATCAAAAGTAGAAGTTGATGTTTTTGATATTTCGAAACCATCCAAAAAAGAAGGAATATCAATTGTTTCTATACCTAATTTACTGCTTTTTACAACGGTCTTGTTTTTAAAAATAAGTTCGTAAACAGGAATTCCTTTTTCTTTGATAGCAAAATTCATAGTGAAGTTTCCATCAGGTGATTTTAGTTGTTGAGATCTTACCGTAAAGACCGAAAAACAAATAATAATTGCTGAAAAAATGTGTTTCATTGTGGGTAAATTAATTGATATTCCTGCTAAAATAATCATTTGTGACTGAAATTATTGATAAAATCAGGGATTATATGGTTCCGGATTAGTTTAATTATTGAAAATTTAATTATATTAAATTTAAGACCTCATTAAAAGAAAAATTGTCAATTTTCTGGATGTAGAAATTCATTTAAATGAAATTTTGACTATAACGTTTGAGTAAAGATTATATAAGCTTTTTGATCCATTTCAGTTTGTTTTTATAAGGAGCATACCGTAAGGGAATATCCAGCCAATTGGCTTTTACTACAATTGATTTTTGATGAGAAAACAGATCGAAAGTTAGCCGTCCGTGATAGGCTCCGATACCGGAATTTCCTACACCTCCAAAAGGTAATCTTTTGTTTCCGAAATGAATTATTGTATCATTGATACATCCTCCGCCAAAAGAGAATTTTTTTAAAATTGTATTGATATTCTTTTGCTGCATAGAAAACAGGTACAATGCGAGAGGTTTTTCGTATTTATGAATAATTTTTTCCAGATCTGAAAAATTGTTATAAACCAATAATGGTAAAACAGGTCCAAATATTTCGTCTTGCATTATTTTACTATCCAATGCAGGTTCATCCACAAGAGTAGGAGCAAAGTACAAATTATCTTCATCTGTGTTTCCTCCGTAAATTATATTTTGAAAATTAATAAGGTCTTTAAGTCGTTGCCAGTTGGTTTTATTGATAATTCGTGGATAATCCGGTGATGTTTGAGCATTTTCGCTATAAGCGTTTTGTATTTCGGTAATGAGTAATTTTACAAAAGTATTTTTGATGTTTTTATGAATAATCAAATAATCCGGAGCAATACAAGTTTGTCCGGCATTTAGAAACTTTCCCCAGACAATTCTTTTTGCTGCTAAAGTAAGATTTGCAGTTTCGTCTATGATACAGGGATTTTTTCCTCCAAGCTCTAATGTTACAGGAGTAAGGTTTTTACTTGCAGATTGATAGACTAATTTACCTACTGTAACACTTCCGGTAAAAAATATATAATCCCATCTATTCAAAAGTAAATTTTCTGCAATGGTTTTGTCTCCTAGAATTGCCACAACATGTTTTGCATCAAAAGTTTCTCTAATGATTTTCGATAAGATCGAAGAGGTGTTCGGAGTTAGTTCTGATGGTTTTAAAGTAACTTTATTTCCTGCCGCTACAGCTCCTATCAAAGGGCAAATTGCCAGTTGAAAAGGGTAGTTCCATGGGGAAATTATAAGTACTTTACCGTAAGGCTCGGAATAAATATAATCTGAGGAAGGAAAATTTAGAATTGACGGAAGTACTCTTTTTGGTTTTGCCCATTTATTGATATTATTAATGGTATTTTTTAAATCATCATAAACAATAGCAATTTCTGTGACATAGCTTTCAAAAGGAGATTTATTAAAGTCTTTTTTTAATGCTTCTATAATATCATTTTCATACAACTTGATTTTATCGAATAACTGAATTAATTTTTGTTTTCTGAAATTGATATTATTTTTATAATCCATTTGAAGAATATATTTTTATAAGGAAATAAAAATACAAAAAAAGATTAGATTAAATACTTTCCCAGATTACATCCTTTGGAACAGGAGCAATAACTGTAATATTTTCTTTTGAAACAGGATGTATAAAAGATAATTTTCTGGCATGCAGATGAATTCCTCCATCGGGATTACTTCGGTCAAATCCGTATTTTAAATCTCCTTTTATAGGACAGCCAATAGCCGCAAGCTGAGCTCTGATTTGATGGTGTCTTCCTGTATGCAGATGGATTTCTAGGGCAAAATAATTCTGAAGTTTTGCAATGATTTTATAGTCTAAAATAGCTTTTTTACTATTTTCAACCTCTTTAAGATGTGCTCGTGAAGTATTATTTTTTTCATTTTTATACAAAAAATGAATCAATTGGTCTTCATCTTTTGGCGGCACATTTTTTACAACAGCCCAATATGTTTTTTGAGTTTCCCGATTTTTAAACAGATCATTTAACCTTGTTAAAGCTTTGGAAGTACGGGCAAAAACAACAATTCCTGAAGTTGGTCTGTCTAATCTGTGAACAACACCGAGGTACACTTCTCCGGGTTTATTGTATTTTTCTTTTATATATTCTTTTACAATTTCACTTAACGGTTTGTCTCCGGTTTTATCACCTTGTACAATATCTCCGACTCTTTTATTGATGACAATAATATGATTGTCTTCATGTAAGATCTGAAGATTATTTTTATGAGATAAAATTTTAGACATTTTTCTGCTGAAATAATTTAGTATTGTTCTTTTTCGCTGGGGAAATCTTTCGATTTCACATCTGTTACATATTGCCCGATCGCTGTTGTCATTTCATCGTACAAATTCATATATCTTCGTAGAAATCTTGGACTAAATTCGTTATTCATCCCCAACATATCATGAATTACCAAAACTTGCCCGTCTACACCGCCACCGGCACCAATTCCTATTACAGGAATAGAAATGCTTTTGGCAACTTTTTCGGCCAGATGAGCCGGAATTTTCTCTAACACTACAGCAAAACAGCCAAGACGTTCCAATAATTGAGCATCTTCTATTAGTTTTTCGGCTTCTGCTTCTTCTTTGGCACGAACGGTATAAGTACCGAATTTATAAATAGATTGTGGAGTTAATCCCAAATGTCCCATAACGGGAATTCCTGCATTAAGTATTTTTTTGATAGAATCTTTTATTTCACTTCCGCCTTCCAGTTTTACGGCATGTCCGCCACTTTCTTTCATGATTCTGATCGACGATCGAAGCGCTTCTTTAGGATCCGATTGATAGCTTCCAAAAGGTAAATCAACAACAACCAAAGCTCTGGATACGGCACGAACTACACTCGATGCATGATAAATCATTTGGTCCAAAGTAATTGGCAATGTAGTTTCATGACCAGCCATAACATTTGATGCAGAATCTCCTACCAGTATAACATCAACACCAGCGGTATCTACAATTCTTGCCATCGTAAAATCATAAGCTGTTAACATCGAAATTTTTTCTCCGTTGGCTTTCATTTCGATCAACGATTTGGTGGTGATTCTTTTGTAATCTTTTTTGGCTACTGACATTTTATACGATTTTATATGGTGTAAATGTACAAATACTGATTTTTATTAATCAAAAATGATTGTTTTTTATTAGAATTTATATGTTTTATTCTATAAATAACTAGCAATCAGCCAGATTTACACTAATAGCTAAACCTCCTTCTGATGTTTCTTTATATTTTGTATTCATATCTTTTGCTGTTTCCCACATGGTATTGATTACTTTATCGAGAGGTACTTTTGCATTTTTCGGATCGGTTTGCAGTGCTAATTCCGCAGCATTTATTGCTTTTATTGCTCCCATTGTATTTCTCTCAATACAAGGGATTTGAACCAATCCTCCAATAGGGTCACAGGTTAATCCCAAATGGTGTTCCATAGCGATTTCTGCTGCCATAAGAACCTGAGCCGGCTGACCTCCCATTAATTCGCAAAGAGCACCGGCTGCCATTGCAGATGACACTCCAATTTCTGCCTGACAGCCTCCCATAGCGGCAGAAATAGTAGCTCCTTTTTTGAAAATACTTCCAATTTCTCCGGCAACTGCTAAAAATTGTTTAATTTCTTTTTCTCCGGCCTGATGATTTTCGATAACCATATAATACATTAATACCGCCGGAATTACTCCTGCGCTACCGTTAGTTGGTGCAGTAACAACACGTCCTAAAGAAGCATTTACTTCATTTACTGCCACAGCAAAACAACTTACCCATTGGAGAATCTGTCTGAATTTGACTTCTGTTTCCCTAATACATTCGAGCCATTCCTGAGGATTAGAATAGTTGGCCAAACCAATAAGATTTTGATGCATATCGAATGCTCTTCGACGTACATTGAGTCCGCCTGGAAGAATACCTTCAGAATGGCAGCCTATATACATACATTCTAGCATTGTGTTCCAAATTCGTAATAATTCTGAATGAATTTCTTCGGGAGTTCTTAATGCTTTTTCATTTTCATATACAATTTCAGAAATACTTTTATTTAAAGAAATTGTATAATTAAGTAATTCGTCTGCTGTTTGAATAGGATAGGGGAAGCTGTTTTTGTATGATTGTGTTTGATTGGATTGAATTACTTCTTCCTTTACTACAAATCCTCCTCCGATGGAATAAAAAGTAGAATTATATTTCACTCCTGTAGAAGTTATGGCTATAAATGTCATTCCATTGGCGTGAAATGGTAAAAAGTTTTTATGGAAAATAATATCGTGTAAAAAATTAAATGGAATTTTATAACGATTACCCAAAATCAATTCCTGATTATTTTCTATCGAAGAAATAATTTTCTGAATATTTTCAATAGGAATATACTCCGGATCCTGACCACTTAGACCTAGCATTACCGCCAAATCGGTAGCATGTCCTTTTCCTGTTAAAGAAAGCGAGCCGTACAATTCTATTTTTACATTTTCTACAAGATGTAAAATTTGCTGGTCTTCTAATTCTTGTAGAAATCTTTCGGCTGCACGCCAAGGTCCTAATGTATGTGAACTAGACGGTCCAACACCAATTTTTAACATATCAAAAATAGAAATATTTTCTTCCATGGATATCTAATAATTTGTACAAATATACTTTTATATTTAATTGATAAAAATACCGGAGAGCCTATTTTGACGATCTTAAGAAATTTATAACGAAATTGATTTTATATACTAACTGTCACAAATATTTTTTAAGCTACAGAACATTTTTACCAGACAATAAAAATGTCATTATGTCATAATTTTAATTATGATGCCATTTTAAACTGCCAATTATTTTATAAATTATCGTGTGGCATAGACATTGCTTTTTAGCAGTTCGAGTTTAAAACTAAAAATTAGCTAAAAATTTAATTATTATAAAATGGGTAAAATAATCGGAATCGATTTAGGAACAACAAACTCTTGTGTTTCTGTAATGGAAGGAAATGAAGCAGTTGTTATTCCAAATTCAGAAGGAAAAAGAACTACACCTTCTATTATAGGATTTGTTGAAGGTGGAGAAATTAAAGTAGGAGATCCTGCAAAAAGACAAGCAGTAACAAACCCTACAAAAACGATTGCTTCTATCAAACGTTTTATGGGACTTTCGTTTTCAGAATCTCAAAATGAAGCAAAAAAAGTACCTTATAATGTTGTAAAAGGAGACAATAATACGCCAAGAGTAGATATCGATGGAAGGCTATATACTTCACAGGAATTATCTGCAATGACTTTGCAAAAAATGAAAAAAACAGCAGAAGACTACCTTGGTCAAGCTGTAAACGAAGCAGTAATTACTGTTCCTGCATACTTTAATGATGCACAACGTCAAGCTACAAAAGAAGCTGGAGAGATTGCAGGTCTTAAAGTAATGAGAATTATTAATGAGCCAACAGCAGCCGCTTTGGCATACGGATTAGATAAAAAAGGAAAAGATCAAAAAATTGCAGTTTACGATTTAGGTGGTGGTACTTTTGATATTTCTATCCTCGAATTGGGAGATGGAGTCTTTGAAGTATTGTCTACAAACGGTGACACACATTTAGGAGGAGATGATTTCGATCAGGCAATTATCGATTGGTTGGCTGACGAATTCAAATCTGAAGAAGGAATAGATTTACGTCTTGATCCAATGTCTTTACAAAGATTAAAAGAAGCTGCAGAAAAAGCAAAAATAGAATTATCATCTTCTGCCGAAACAGAAGTTAATTTACCATACGTAACGGCTACTGCAACAGGACCGAAACACTTAGTTAAAAAATTAACCAGAGCAAAATTTGAACAATTAACAGATTCATTAGTTAAACGTTCTATGGAGCCGGTTGCAAAATCATTGAAAGATGCAGGTTTATCAACCTCAGATATTGATGAAGTAATTTTGGTTGGAGGTTCTACACGTATGCCAAAAATCGTTGAAGAAGTTGAAAAATTCTTTGGTAAAAAACCATCAAAAGGAGTAAATCCTGATGAAGTTGTAGCAATTGGAGCTGCTATTCAAGGAGGAGTTTTATCCGGAGATGTAAAAGATGTATTGTTACTGGATGTAACGCCATTATCTCTTGGTATTGAAACTATGGGTGGTGTTTTGACAAAATTAATTGAATCTAATACAACCATTCCAACTAAAAAATCTCAGGTTTTCTCTACTGCTGCAGATTCTCAACCATCGGTTGAAATCCATGTCCTACAAGGAGAAAGAGCAATGGCTGCAGACAACAAAACGATTGGTCGTTTCCATTTGGACGGAATTCCACCAGCACCGAGAGGAGTTCCTCAAATTGAAGTTACTTTTGATATTGATGCTAATGGTATTATAAAAGTTTCTGCCACAGATAAAGGAACCGGAAAATCTCATGATATTCGTATCGAGGCATCTTCAGGGTTAACTCAGGAAGAAATCGAAAAAATGAAAAAAGATGCTGAAGCTAATGCTGAAGCGGATAGAGTTTCCAGAGAAAAAGCAGAAAAATTAAACGAAGCTGATTCTATGATTTTCCAAACGGAAAGCCAATTAAAAGAATTAGGAGATAAATTAGCCGCTGATCATAAAACAGCTATTGAACTAGCATTAACAGAATTGAAAATGGCTCACGGAAATCAGGATCTTCCTGCAATCCAAACTGCTTTAGACAATATTAATGCTGCCTGGAAAACCGCAACAGAAAATATGTATGCTCAAGGACAAGGAGAACAACCTGCTCAAGATGCACAACCACAAGGAAATGCTCAAGAAGGAGATGATGTTCAGGATGTAGATTATGAAGAAGTAAAATAACAAAAAAAACACTTAATTATAAATAAAAAAGCGAACTTATTAAAGTTCGCTTTTTTTATTAATGTAAAGCATAAATCATTTAATTTTTCAATTGATTACCTTTATTTTAAGCAAGATAAATTTAGGGATTGTTTCATCTTTTTAACTATTTAAACATATCCATTCCGGGAATATCTGGTATTCCGTCTTTGGCAGCAGCAGCTAACTCGGCTTCATTAATCTGTGTGGCTCTTTGAATAGCTTTGTTTAAAGTAAGTAAAACATAATCCTCCAATTGTTCTTTGTCTTCAAGTAATTCATCATTTATTTCAACAGATTTTATTATTCTGTTTGCAGTAATTGTAACTTTAAAAAGACCATCCGAACTCTGCTCGTCTATCAAAACATGATCCAGTCTTTTTTTAGTTTCTTCAACTTTTTGCTGGGCTTCTTTTAATTTACCCATCATTCCCATAAGGTCTCCAAACATTTTTTTAGATTTTAATATTATATTGAACAAATTTAGTAATTTGCAATTTAAAATCTTTAATAATAATTTATGAAAAAACTAATTTCTTTAGGATGTGTGTGTATTATTTTTGCAACTTCATGTAATAAAAAAAAATCTAATATAATGTCTGAAAATATCCCGGCTCCAGTTGCAAAAATAATTCCTAAATCTTTAGAAAAACATGGTGAAACCAGAATAGATAATTATTATTGGCTTAATGACAGAGAAGATCAGGAAGTTATAGATTATCTCAATAAAGAAAATGATTATTATAATACAATGACAGCACATACCAAAGAGTTTCAGAAGGAACTTTTTGAAGAGATGAAAGGAAGAATCAAAGAAGATGATCAGAGTGTTCCTTATTTTCACAACGGATATTTCTATATTACCAGAAACGAAAAAGGAAAGAATTACCCTATTTATTCCCGTAAAAAAGGGTCTTTGGATGCTCCTGAAGAAATAATGTTTGATTGCAATGAAATGGCAAAAGGTAAATCTTACTTTCAATTAGGAGGATTGAGCGTAAGTCCGGATAATAAATTAGCTGTATTTTCTACAGATGTTGTAGGAAGAAGAATTTATACCATTCAGGTAAAAAATCTCGAAACGGGAGAAATTCTTTCAGACAAAATTACTCAAACAGACGGAAAAGGAGTTTGGGCAAATGACAATAAAACTTTCTTTTATACCACTCAGGATAAAATTACTTTAAGATCAGATAAGGTGCATATCCATCAATTGGGAACAAAGTCTACAGAGGATAAAGTTGTATTTGAAGAAAAAGACGAAACATTTGGTGTATTTGTTTCCAAATCAAAATCTAAAAAATACATTGTCATAGAATCTGCAAGTACATTAACCTCAGAATATCAAATTTTATTAGCCGATAATCCTCAGGGAAAATTCAAAGTATTTCAACCAAGAGTTAGAGGATTGGAATATAGTATTTCTCATTATGACGATAGCTTTTATATTATGACCAATAAAGATAAAGCGACAAATTTCAAACTAATGAAAACTCCCGAAAATGTTACAGGTCAGGAAAACTGGAAAGAAGTAATTGCTCATAGAGATGATGTTCTATTGGAAGATATTGATATATTTAAAAATTATCTGGTTGTTTCCGAAAGAAGTAACGGTCTGAACAAAATTAAAATTATGCCTTGGAGTGGGGAAGAAGCATATTATCTTCCGTTTGATAGCGAAACTTATACGGCTTACACTTCTGTAAATATCGATTTTGATACAGAAATTTTAAGATATTCTTATCAATCTCTTATTACACCTTCTTCTGTGATCGATTTTAATATGAAAACCAAAACCAAGGAAGTTAAAAAAGAGCAAGAGGTTTTAGGAGGAAAATTCGATAAGAATAATTATATAGAAGAAAGAGTTTGGGCAACAGCAGCAGATGGAACAAAAATTCCTATTTCTATGGTTTATAAAAAAGGAATTAAGAAAGATGGAAAAAATCCATTATTACAATATTCATACGGTTCGTATGGTTCCAGTATGGATGCTTATTTTTCTTCGACAAGACTTTCATTACTGGACAGAGGATTTATTTATGCTATTGCCCATATACGTGGCGGACAAGAATTAGGACGTCAATGGTATGAAGATGGAAAATTATTAAAAAAGAAAAATACTTTTACAGACTTTATAGATTGTTCTAAATTTTTAATTGCAGAAAAATATACTTCAGCACAACATTTGTACGCAGAAGGCGGCTCTGCAGGAGGATTATTGATGGGAGCAGTTATAAATATAGCACCTCAATTATATAACGGAGTTATTGCTCAAGTACCATTTGTAGATGTAGTGACAACCATGCTGGATGATACAATCCCGCTTACGACCGGAGAATATGACGAATGGGGAAATCCGAACGACAAAATTTATTACGATTATATGAAATCGTATTCACCGTATGACAATGTTGTTGCTCAGGATTATCCTAATATGTATGTTTCTACCGGATTACATGATTCACAGGTTCAATATTGGGAACCAGCTAAATGGGTTGCAAAATTGAGAGCGACCAAAACAAATAATAAATTATTATTCCTTGATACTAATATGGATGCCGGTCATGGTGGCGCTTCAGGAAGATTTGAAGCACTAAAAGAACTAGCTAAAGAATTTAGTTTTTTATTAGATTTAGAAGGAATTAAAAAGTAATTAGATTTTTTTCGTTAAATTTGCCAAGATTTTAGGCCAAAATAATTCTCATACAGGTCTTGAATAACTAATATTTTTATGAAAGAGGAAATAAACGCTTATAATAATGTTTTGGATCTGATAGGTAATACTCCACTTATCAAAATTCAAAAAATTACAAAAGAATTTAAAGGAAATTTCTTCGCTAAGGTTGAAGCTTTCAATCCAGGACATTCCACCAAAGATAGAATTGCATTATACATCATTAACGAAGCAGAAAAACAAGGAATTTTATCTCCGGGAGATACAATAATAGAAACTACATCAGGAAATACCGGGTTTAGCCTGGCTATGGTAAGTATCATCAAAGGTTACAATTGTATTCTTGCAGTGAGTTCAAAATCGTCTAAAGACAAAATTGATATGCTGAGGAGCCTGGGAGCAAAAGTTTATGTTTGTCCTGCACACGTATCAGCAGATGATGAAAGATCTTATTATAATGTAGCAAAAAGATTGCATGAGGAGACCAAAGGTTCGGTTTATATTAATCAATATTTTAATCAACTAAATATTGATGCACATTATAAAACCACAGGTCCCGAAATCTGGGAACAAACCAATGGGAAAATTACCCATTTAGTTGCTTGTAGCGGAACAGGAGGCACAATATCCGGAACAGCTAAATTTTTAAAAGAAAAAAATCCTAATATTAGAATTTTAGGAGTAGATGCTTTTGGTTCTGTTCTGAAAAAGTACCATGAAACAAAAGAGTTTGATACAAAAGAAATTTATCCATACAGAATTGAAGGTTTAGGTAAAAATTTAATTCCTTCTGCTACAGATTTTGATCTGATAGATAAGTTCACAAAAGTAACCGATGAAGAAAGTGCCCACGTAACCCGTGAAATCGCAAAAACAGAGGGACTTTTTGTAGGATATACTTCAGGAGCTGTAATGCAGGCTATAAAACAATATGCGGAGGAAGGTGAGTTTGATGAAAATAGTAATGTAGTTGCCATCTTCCCGGATCACGGATCGAGATATATGAGTAAAGTTTTTAGTGATGAATGGATGAATGATCAGGGATTCTTTGACAGTGTCAATGTTGAAGAAACTCAAAAAGTCGAATTCATTAAATAGAAAAAATTAAGGTTGTTGTAGGACAACCTTTTTTTATGGCTCAATATTTTTTCTTCCGATTAATAATATCAACATTGCCAAAACCGATGACGATAAAAATATTATAGTAATAGGAAGTATAGAATCTGTAACAAAAATTCCTACGGCAAAAGAAGCCAGAGATCCGACTCCCATTTGAATTGCTCCCATTAAAGAAGAAGCACTTCCTGTATTTTTAGAAAAAGGAGCGAGGGCCAATCCTGCAGTATTTGGATTTGAAATTCCTAAACAAGATAAATACAAAAACAGCATCGCAATTATTCCATAAAGATTAAGCCAATCAAAATATATCCCCAATGCAAATACCAAACTATAGAAAACTTGTAATCTCAATGCAAAATAGATTAATTGTTCACTCTTATACTTTCTCAATAAAAACGAATTCAATTGACTGGAACCTATAAAGCTTATTGATAAAATTGCAAAAATCCAACCGTAAGTTTTCTCGGAGACCTGATAAACCTCCATAAAAATTATAGGAGAACCAGCGACATATGTAAATAATCCGGAAAAAGCAATTGCTCCGGTGAAAACATAAGTATAAAATTGAGGAGTGAGGATAATAGATTTAAAATTCCCTAAGATTGATTTAGGTCTGAGTGAAATAGAAGTATTAGGAAGGTAATTGGTTTTTAAAACAAATTTAGACAACAGTAAAATTCCCAATCCCATGAAACTCAAAATAAAAAAAACCACATTCCAGCTATAATCAGCAGTTACATAACCACCAATAGTAGGTGCCAACATTGGAGACAAACCAATTACAAGCATTAATTTAGCATAAATTTTTGGAGTTTCTTTAGGAGGAAACAAATCTCTTACCATAGTCATCGCAGTTACTGAAGCAGCACAACTCCCAATAGCCTGAATGAATCTTAATACAATAAAACTATTAATATCTTTTATAAAAGCGCATCCGACAGAAGCTAAAATATAAATAATAAGCCCAAGATATAAAGGTTTTTTTCTTCCAAATTTATCCAATAAAGGTCCATATAATAATTGTCCGGCAGAAATTCCGATAAAATAACTTGAAAGCGTAAGAGAAACATTTGAAACAGACGTATTAAGATCTTTTGCAATTGCATTAAATCCCGGTAAATACATATCTATGGTAAATGGTCCTAATGCTGTTAGTGTTCCTAAAATAAGTATAAGCTTGAAGTAGGTTTTATTTGTCATAAAAAATTAAAAGACTGCAAATATACACCATAGAAACAGTACTTAAATGAAGTTAACAATTATTTTATTTTTTACATAAAATTTTAATTCATATAAAATATTTTTTTACATTATTTATATCTAAAACAAAAAATTAATTACTTATTTATTTTTAGTTAAAAAATTTTAATAATAATTTAAGCATCGAAATATTGCGTAACTTTATGTGCGATTTTAAAGAGACATTTATATTTATCTGCCTAAAAGAAATTAAAATGAAGAAAAAAATTGTTATAGTAGGAGGAGGGTTTGCCGGGATAAATTTAGCCAAACACCTTTCAAATTTCAAACATTATGATGTAGTTCTGATCGATAGAAATAATTATAATTTCTTCCCACCACTTATTTATCAGGTTGCAACTGCATTCTTAGAACCTTCAAGCATAAGTTATCCTTTTAGAAAATATTTTGCCGGCAAAAAAAACCTTGATTTTAGATTAGGAGAAGTAAAAAAAGTAATACAATCCGAAAATAAAATCATACTGAATAATGGAGAATTAGAGTACGATTATTTAGTCTTTGCAACCGGAGCAGAAACAAATTATTTTGGAATGGAAAATGTAAGGAAAAATGCCATTCCGATGAAAACACTCAATGACGCAATTGAGATGAGAAACAAGTTACTGCAAAATATGGAAAAAGCCAGTATCTGTAAAGATATAAGAAAAAGAAGAGCTTTATTGACTATTGTTGTTGCGGGTGGAGGACCAACAGGAGTAGAGGTTTCCGGAATGTTTGCAGAAATGAGAAAAGGAATTTTACTAAAAGAATATCCGGAACTTGCAACATCTGCCAGTAATGTATATTTAGTAGATGGAGGCAATGCACTTTTAGCACCAATGAGTCCGGCTTCTCAAAAAGACACCTATAATGCACTTACCAAAATGGGAGTAGTAATAAAGCTGGAAGCCAGAGTAGTAGATTATGTAGACGATATAGTATATTTTGCCAATGGAGAAACCATAGCTACCAAAAATCTTATTTGGGCAGCAGGTGTAACAGCCAAAGAAATAGATGGCATTTTACCGGAAAGTTATGGAAGAGGGAAGAGGATGATTACAGATGCTTATAATAAAGTAGCCAATACAGAAAATATATATGCAATAGGAGATGTCTGTTATCAGGATACAGATCCAGGATTTCCAAACGGACATCCTCAGGTGGCACAGGTTGCCATACAACAAGGTATAAATCTGGCATATAATTTTAAATCTTTCATTAACGGAAACAAATTAAAATCTTTTGCATATAACGATAAAGGATCAATGGCAATTATAGGAAAAAATAAAGCCGTAGTAGATCTACCCAAACCCAAAATGCACTTTAAAGGATTTATTGCCTGGATGATCTGGTTATTTATACATTTAATCTCCCTTATAACTTATAGGAACAGAATTAAAACTTTCTATAATTGGATGGTAGCCTATTTTGCAAAAGATCAATCATACAGAATGATAATAAGACCGAATAAAAGATCCAAAAACAATTCCAATATTACTTAATAATCATATTAATATATAAATAATTGATTTTTTACCTAATTAATAAAATATTTTGCCAATTTTAAAAATATTAAACATAATTGATCAAAATAGCTTGTAATTATCAAAAATTGTATTATTTTTAACCTACTAAAAATTGTATAATGAAGTTATATATTAAATACGATATAAACCTTGCATGTAGAGTAATTATTCAAGAACAATTAGAAAGTTTAGATATTAAATATAATCTGTTAGAATATGGTGAAATAGAGATTGACGACAATACCCCGAATGATTTATTAAGTGAATTACAAAAAAACTTAAGTCGTTATGGAATCGAAATCGTAAATAGCCAAAAAAGTCAGCTCGTTCAAAAAATAAAAGATACAATTATCGAAATGATATATGAGAAAGACAAACTGCCTTCCTCAACAATATCGAATTATTTGTCTGATAAACTAAATTTAAGTTACGGGTATATTGCCAATGTTTTCTCGGAACACACTTATACATCTATAGAAAATTTTATTATTATTCAGAAAATCGAACGGGCAAAAAAGCTGATTGTAGAAGAAGATCTCACGCTTACCGAAGTTTCTTATAAATTAAATTACAGTAGCGTTGCTTATCTATCAGCACAATTTAAAAAAGTTACAGGACTTACCCCTTCATTATTCAAAAGAATAGTGGAAAGACGAAGGAATATCAACCAATAAATAACGTAAACCCTATGATTACTACTAATACAAAAATGTATATTTTATTGGCAGATGATGATGAAGATGACAGAAATTTTTTTCTGGAAGCCATCTCCGATCTCAAAATAGAAAATGATCTGACTCTTTTTAAAGACGGAATAGAGTTACTGGATTATCTTTTAAAACCAGATGCAAAGATGCCGCACATTCTTTTCCTTGACCTCAATATGCCAAAAAAATCAGGTATAGAATGTCTTAAGGAAATCAGATCTAATCAAAAATATAAAGACATAACCATTGCTATTTATTCTACATCATCTTCAGAAAAAGATATAGAAGATACCTTTGTTGGCGGTGCAAATATTTATATCAATAAACCTACCGATTTTACCCAGTTAAAAAAGGTACTCGCAGAGGTAGTAAACATGAATTTTCAATATCACACATCAGGACTCAATAAAGAAACTTTTTTATTAAGCATATAATAAAAAGTCATGAAATTTTTAAATTTCTACAAAAGCTCAATTCTGCTGAAAGTAGCTTTAGGAATATCCATAATAGCTATAGGATATCTTACTACAATGTTTTATTTTCAAATGAGAGATTTAAATTCCTCTTTTAATGCCATTGAAAACGCAAATAACACCCAGGTTAAAGTTGAAAAATTGATCTCTTTATTGAAAGACGGAGAAATAAAACTTCATAGTTATATCATAACAAAACATTTGAGCTTTCTTGATGATGATGATAGAGAAAAATCAATAGTAGAAAATAACCTTAATGATCTAAAGAATAAATTCAAAAAAAACCGCCAATTAAGTATTGATTTTAATGAATTAAATTATTTGGTAGAAGCCCGATATAAATTATTAGGAAAAATCAGTACACTGGCAGCTTCAACAGAAAACAATACCATTCTTCTCAACGAAAAAATTATAGAAAGCCATCAAATCAATAAACAAATTGATGATTTACTAAATTCTACATTGACCAATGAAATCTCATTGATAAAATACCATAATAAAACATACCAGGAGAGATTAAAAGAAACCCGAAATACCGTGTTATTAATAGCCTTGGTTTCAATTCTGATATTTTTATTGTCCTACAATAAGATGAATGACAATATCCTTAGTCTTAAGAAAATGAACGATGAACTAAAAATTGTCAATGAGATTTTTAAAACCTCAGAAGAAATAGCAGGATTTGGTCATTGGAAATATAATTTAGTTACCAAGAAATATACTTTTTCAGAAAACCTCTTCAAAATTCTGGAAGTTTCTCCGGATAGTTTTAATGAAGATGAATATTCAATATTAAAATTTTTACATCCGGACGATGTAGAATATGCCTCCAATATTCATTTTGAATCTATAAAAAACAAGCAAACCACTTCATTATTTTACAGAGTAATTTTGCCCAACGGAAAAATAAAATATATGTCGGCAATAGGTTCTTTTACCAAAAACGGTAAAAATCAAGATGTAAAAATTGGCGTAACACAAGATATTACAGCTTTGAATAAAAGTAATATTGAATTAAAACAAAAAAACGATAAACTACTGGCTATCAATACAGAATTAGAATCGTTTAATAATATTGTCAGTCACGATTTACAAGAACCATTAAGAAAAATTCAGATGTTTATTTCCAGAATAGAAGATTCGGAACTCACGAATATTTCTGATAAAGGGAAAGAATATTTTGATAAAATAAAAATTGCATCAAAACGTATGCAAAATCTAATGATCGATATGGTAAATTATTCCAGAACGATCAAAGAAGATAAAGTTATTTTACCAATAGACCTGAACAAGGTTCTAAACGAAATTATAGAACGTATCAATATAACCATCGAGGAATATAGTGCAGAAGTAATTGTACATCAATTACCTACTATTAAAGGAACACATTTTCAGGTTAATCAATTATTTGAAAACTTGATTTCAAATTCATTAAAATATAAAAAAGACCATTTGCCACCAAAAATAGAGATTTTTGAAGAAGTAAAATTTAATGATGTTGTAAATGAATTAGCCGATTTACAGAATGGTCCTATAAAAAATGTAACTAATAAAAATTATTATAAAATTGTTATAAAAGACAACGGAATTGGATTTGATCCATTGTACGCACAAAATATTTTTCAGCTTTTTAAACGCCTGGAAACTTCAAATTTGTATATGGGTACAGGGCTTGGTTTGGCAATTTGTAAAAAAATCATAGAAAATCACAATGGTTATATTACTGCAGATGGTCAAATTAATGTAGGATCTGTATTTTCAATTTATTTCCCTAAGTAATTCACTGTCTAAAACAGGAAAGAGCTACGAACCCAATACTAATTTATAATTTTTTGTTTTCTGAAAATCCTTAAATATCTCTTCAGACTTTTTCATCAGTAGTTCATATAGTTTTGAAGTAGTAAAGAAATCAACTAAAAAAAGATGTTTACTATTTGAACTATAATTTATATTATGTAAAATAAAAAATTAAACTCTATTCAAATTTACACCAACTCTTTTCACAAATAAATAATACGTTTTCGAAAGTATATATTTTATAAACTCATAATTATAAACTAACTTTATATGCTTATTAATCTAGTCTATGAAAAACTCTATTGCTGAACGAATTGCTAATTTTTTAAAAGAGTATCAACCTTTTAGTCATTTATCCTATAATGAACTAACAGATATTTCCTCAAATATCGAAGTAATTTCATTAGACAAAAACAAAACAATATTTCAGGTAGACGATTTATTACATGAATTTTTCTATGTAGTAAACTCAGGAGTTATAAATTTGTCTGTTATTTCTGATGCAGAAGAAATGTTTCTTACCAAATGTGTTACCGGAGATATTTTAGGTTTAAGACCATTTTTTGCCACAAATAATTATAAAATGTCTGCAACAGCACGTGAAGACACAGTATTATTTGCCATTCCAATCAATCTTTTCAGGTCGTTTGTTATAAATAATCCTGAAATTTTAGAATATTTATTAAGAAGTTTTGCTTCAACTTCACCAAATCCAAACGAAAAAAGCGCCGGTTCGCTTCCAAACGAATCTTTAAAATATATTGATAACCAATCAGAAATTCAATATTTTCAGTCACTTAGCTATAATAAAAATCCCTTAACCACTACTCCGGCTACTATTATTCAGCATGTGGCTCAAAACATGACCGATAATCTTGTAAGCTGTGTTATTATTCAGGAAAATGATAAACCTATCGGAATTATTACAGACGAAGACTTAAGAATTAAAGTTGCAACAGGAAAATTCTATATTACTGCTCATGTAAATAGTATTATGACATCTCCTGTATTTTGCGTTCCTCAAAATATTTCACTTGCAGAAGCTCAGCTTATCATGCTTCAATACAATATCAACCATTTGTGTGTTACTGTTGATGGAACAGACAGAACCGATATAAAAGGAGTTATTTCCATTCAGGATATTATTGCAGCTCAATCAAGTAATCCGGGAGTTCTGATCAAAGAAATTAAAAAAGCGAAAACAATTGAAGAATTAATGAAATCCCGGGAGAAATTATCAGATTTTATCCAAAATGCTTTAGATAAAAGAATTCCTCTTTCTCATATCAATAATATCTCAGGAGAAGTAAATATGGCTTTGATAAGAAGATGTATAGATCTGGCAATTTTACAAATAGGATCTCCTCCCGTAAGGTTTGCCTGGTTAAGTATCGGTAGTCAAGGCCGAAAAGAACAACTACTTCTTACTGATCAAGATAATATGCTTATTTTTGAAGATGTAGCAAATGACCAATATAAAAATGTAAAAGAATTTTTTATCAATCTATCTAATATTGTAGTCAATTCGTTAGTTACTATCGGATATAAAAAATGTCCAAATGGTCATACTGCAAATAACCCGGTTTGGTGTAAATCATTGACCGACTGGATAAAACAATATGATGCATGGATGAACACTCCAGGTGAAAAATCTGAAGATTCTAATAGTATTTTCTTTGATTACGAATATATTTATGGAGAAACAGATATTGAAGAAAATCTTACAGAACATCTTTTTAGAAACATTACGACCAATAAAAAATTCTTAGCTTTTTTAGGAACTGATGCATTAAAAAAACCATCTCCTCTCACCTTTTTCAAACAATTTAGTGTTGAAGAAGATGGTGAGCATAAAGATTTGTTTGATATAAAAACCAGGGCAATAATGCCATTGGTTGACGCTGCAAGACTACTTATTTTAAGTAATGGAATACGCGGTATAAACAATACTTTCTTGAGATTTAAGCAATTGGCTATCAATGAGTCTAAATATTCGGAACATTATTTGAATGCAGCCGATGCATTTCTTACGCTGTCAAAATTTAGAACACTTGAAGGTTTAAAAAATAATACAGATGGTCAGTTTATTAATTTAAACGAAATGTCGAAATCGGATAAAGAAAAACTAAAAATTTGTTTAGCTCCAATGAAAGATCTCGAAGAAATTATAAAGAATAAATTTAAACTGACTTATTTTACCTAATGTTAGACTGGATTAAAAATATCAATAAAAATTATCCGGAATTCTGGAAAAAATATTTGGAAAGTTTTGAGCAAAAACCTTCCAGAATTATTGCCATGAGTATAGAAGCAACAGGTACTAATCCTGATGAAGATCTGATTTTGTCTATTGGTGCTATTGCTCTCAAAAATGAAAAATTAGTAATCAATGATTCTTTTGAAGTTAATATTCTTCAATATATAGAAGATCAGGAAGGATATACTAATAATTTTACAATAGAGAGTAAATTGCCAAAGATTCTGCAGCCTGAAGCAATAACAGGTTTTATAGAATTTTTGTCTAATTCTGTTATTGTTGGTCATCGCATAAATTTTGAAATTAATATTCTAAATGTTGCTTTGGACAAATTAGGTTGTGGGAAATTAAAAAATGAATTTTTTGACATTGAAGCAATGTATAGAAAATACAAAGAAATAACAGATGACAGACAAATAAGTTTAGAAGAATTGGCCGAAGAATTCAAGATACCAAAAAGCGATAGAATTTCATCTATAGAAGATGCATATTCTATCGCTCTGATCTTTTTAAAATTAAAAAATAGATTAGGTATTCAAGGTTTTTAATTTATAATTTCCTTATAAGATTGGATATCTGTTCTCTAAAATCGCTTCTAAAATGTATTTTTTTTACTGCTAAAATTACTGTTATAAAACTAATAAGCAATAAAATAATTCCGAAGATATCGTCTTTTCCCATATTTAAAATGTATTTTATTACTTCAAATATATATAATATTTGTAATAAATTATATTAAAATTCTATCCTAAGACAAGAATTATTTCTTTAATAAAAAAGATACTTTTTAAGGAAGTATCTTTAAGGTAAAATTGATCTATGCTGTTTTTTAGTACATTTTATTTATTTAAACATATATTAAGAAATTCTTCCTTCTATAATCTTATTGATAATTTCAGGATCCAGTAAAGTTGATGTGTCTCCAAAACTATTGAAATCTCCTTCAGCAATTTTTCTTAAAATTCTTCTCATAATTTTTCCGGATCTTGTTTTTGGAAGACCATCTACAAATTGGATTTTATCTAATTTGGCGATCGGACCGATTTGATTAGATATCAATTGATTAATTTCTTTAGTCAGGTTATTTCTATCTCTGGTCTCCCCTATTTCTTTCAGAATTACAAACCCATACAATGCATTTCCTTTTATATCATGAGGAAATCCTACAATTGCAGATTCAGCAACTGCCGGATGCTCATTGATAGCATCTTCAATCGGAGCTGTTCCAAGATTATGTCCGGAAACAATAACCACATCATCTACCCTTCCTGTAATTCTATAATAGCCTACTTCGTCTCTTAAAGCTCCATCTCCTGTAAAATACTTTCCTGGAAATGTAGAAAAATAAGTGTCTTTGTATCTTTGATGATCCCTCCAGATCGTTCTGGCAATTCCCGGCCAGGGAAATTTGATACAGAGGCTCCCAACTACTTGGTTCCCTTCAATTTCATTTCTTTTTTCATCCATTAAAACGGGTTGAATTCCGGGTAATGGTAATGTAGCGTATGTGGGTTTTGTAGGAGTTACAAATGCAATTGGAGATATTAAAATTCCGCCCGTTTCAGTTTGCCACCATGTGTCAACCAATGGACATTTTTTTGCTCCGACATTGTCATTGTACCAATGCCATGCTTCTTCGTTTATCGGTTCTCCCACAGAGCCAATTACTTTTAGGCTGTCAAGAGAAAATTTATTAACATAATCCAGGCTTTCTTTTGCCAGAGATCTTATGGCTGTAGGAGCTGTATAAAACTGGGTTACCTGATGTTTTTCTATAACTTCCCAAAATCTGCTAAAATCAGGGTAAGACGGTACTCCTTCAAAAAGAATTGTGGTTGCTCCATTTAGCAATGGTCCGTACAAAATATACGAATGTCCTGTTATCCAGCCCAAATCGGCTGTACACCAATATATATCATCTTCATTATACGAAAATACATTTTTGAAAGTATATGCAGTATATACCATATATCCGGCTGTAGTATGAACCATTCCTTTTGGTTTTCCTGTAGATCCGGAAGTATATAATATAAACAAAGGATCCTCTGCATCCATAATTTCTGCAACATGATTGTCTGATGCGTTTTTGAGTAAATCTTCCAACCAGAAATCTCTATTGGGTTTTAGATTGACAGTATCATTTGTGCGGTTTACTACCAAAACTTTTTCTACTGTTTTACATGTTTCCAAAGCTTCATCTACGATACTTTTTAACTCGATCGTTTTATTTCCTCTATAACTGCCGTCAGAAGTAATAACCATTTTAGCTTCACAATCATTTATTCTGCTTGCTACAGCTGATGAAGAAAATCCCGCAAAAATAACAGAGTGTATTGCCCCGATTCTTGCACATGCCAGCATTGTAATTGCCAATTCGGGGATCATAGGTAGATAAATACATACCCGGTCTCCTTTTTTTATTCCTTGTTCCAGAAGCACATTAGACATTTTACAAACTTTTTGGTAAAGCTCATTATATGTTATGCTTTGAGTAGGCTCTTCAGGATTATTAGGTTCAAATATTATTGCAGGTTTATTTCCTTTTTTATTAAGATGCCTGTCTATACAGTTCTTCACAATATTTACTTTGGCATTTACAAACCATTTGATATCTGCTTTTGACATATCAAAATCTACTACTTTTTCCCAATTTTGGTACCAAACAAAATTTTCTTCAGCAACTTTTCCCCAAAACTTTTTTGGTTCACGAATGGATTTTTTATAATGTTTAAAATATTGTTCTAAACTGTTGATCGTATAATAGCTCATAATATTTTTGTAAACTTGGATTATCTGAACGTAAAATTAAATTTTAACAGAGAATTTTATCTATATCATTTGTTAAAATTAAAAGAGAGAATGGGTTTTAAAACCATTTTTTTAATTTAAAATAAATTGCCATTACCAATGCGATTATTAACATAGCGATCAATACGATATAATATCCGTTTGGGTAAGAAAGTTCAGGCATATTGTCAAAGTTCATCCCATAAACGCCAACGATAAATGTCAATGGCATAAATATCACAGAAACAATAGTAAGCGTTTTCATGATCTGATTCATCCGTTGATTTTGGGACGAAAAAAATATATTGGAAGCACTTTCTAAAGTTGCAATATCATAATCTATTTGCTCAAGTAGTTCGAGGCATTTCTGATGTAAACGTGCAAAAAAAGTATAATTAGATTCGTTTATTCCGGAAAAATCCTGATCATTTTTTATACTTTTTAAATTAAATAAAGCCTCTCTTAAAGGAACGATGGCTCTTTTGATCAAATTGATGTTTTCTCTTTCCCGCTCAATACTTTCATGTAGATCAACTTTATAGCTTGTTTTAGCTTCAATAAGTAATTTTTCAATAATAATTTCATTGTTTTCAATTGAAATATAAAAATTCTCCATTACCGCATCAAGCAATAAGTATAATAGATAATCACTTTTTTTCTTCCTTACAGGTCCGGAATATTGTTTAATACGCTCTCTTATGTGTCCAAAAAAGTCACTTTTCTTTTCCTGAAATGAGACTAAAATATTCTCCTTGAGAATAAAACTCAATTGTTCTATTTTTGTAGTACTGGCATTTTCTTCCTGCAAAATCGATTTGATACTAAAAAACAATACATCATCCATCTCCTCCATCTTTGGACGTCTTGAAACATTAAGAATATCACCAATGATAAAAGTTTCCAGTCCAAGTATACTTCCTAATTTTTCAATTAAATTAACATCATGTAATCCATGTATGTTCAGCCATTTAACATCATTATTTTGTTCAGGGTCTTTAAGCTCTTTTTCTATCTGGAGGAGATCAATTTCTTTATATTCTTCAAAGCCATTTTCATCATAAACAAATAATTGCATTGAGATAGGAACATCTGTATATACTCCGGTATATTCAAATTGATTGAAATTGACTTTTCTTCCTTTTTTATATTTTATCCTTCTCAAAGTTTCAAATTTTATTATACTAAAGTACTTATTTTGAATTAAAACTCAACAAAAATCATACTCTATTAATTCAATTTTATATTAAACTTTTTAAGCAATATTTGAAATCGTATATTTACGCAAAATATTAAGTATGATCACACTTTTAACCAATATAAAACAATTATTGCAAGTAAGGGAAACTTCTGTAGAAATGGTTTGCGGAAAAGATATGGCCCATTTACCCATGTTAGAAAACGCTTATCTTATCATCAAAGACAATTGTATTGAAGATTTTGGTCTAATGGAAAATCTGCCAAAAACGGAATACGACAAAAAAATAAATTGTAAAGGTAGAGTTGTCTTGCCAACCTGGTGCGACAGCCATACACATATTGTTTATGCAGGAACCAGGATACAGGAATTTGTAGATAGGATTAACGGACTTACCTATGAAGAAATTGCCAATCGTGGAGGAGGAATTCTAAATTCTGCCAAATTGTTGAATGAAATTCCCGAAGATGAATTATTTGAGCAGTCAAGAGCCCGTCTGGAAGAAGTAATTTTACAAGGAACCGGAGCTGTAGAAATAAAATCTGGTTACGGACTTACTGTCGAAGGAGAATTAAAAATGCTTCGTGTAATCAAGAGGCTCAAAAAAACATATAAAATCCCCATAAAAGCGACTTTTTTGGGTGCTCATGCTTTTCCTGCTGAATTCAAAGAAAACCATCAGGGTTATATCGATTGCATTATCAATGAAATGTTACCCCAAATTGCCGATGAAAAATTAGCAGATTATATCGATGCTTTTTTAGAAACAGGTTATTTTTCTGTAGAAGAAACGGAGAAAATTATGCAAGCCGGATTAAAATATGGTTTGCCATCTAAAATTCATGTGAATCAATTTACAGCTATAAACGGAATTGAAGCTTGTGTAAAAAATAATGCGCTCTCTGTAGACCATCTCGAAATAGTAACCGATGAAGATATTGCCGTACTCAAAGGAAGTAAAACCATGCCTGTAGCTTTACCCACCTGCTCTTATTTTATAAGCATTCCTTACACACCGGCAAGAAAAATGATGGAATCCGGATTGCCATTGGCTTTGGCATCAGATTTTAATCCGGGAACAACACCTTCCGGAAATATGAATTTTGTTGTGGCAACCGCTTGTATTAAAATGAAAATGACTCCCGAAGAAGCCATAAATGCAGCAACTATTAATGGAGCTTATGCAATGGGAATTGCGCATTCGCATGGAAGTATTACCAAAGGAAAAGTAGCTAATGTAATTATCTCGAAACCTATTCATTCGTTTTATCAGATTCCTTATGAATTTGGATCAAACTTGATCGAAGATATTATTATTGAAGGAAAATTGATCACTTAAAAATTTAAAACAACAACAAAAGTAAACCTTAAACAAAAGTAAAAATCCCATAAACTTAAATTTATGGGATTTTTTTTCAGTTCAAAATATATTTTTAATGAGAAAACTGTTCAACAGCTTTTGGATCATGCTTGTGTTTAAATAATAGGGCAAAAGCAACAGCAATTATCAATGCGTAAACTGCAAAAGCAAACCAGATACCGTGCCAGTCTTTGCCTTCGGAAGTTGTGTAATATTGATCTATTATATAACCACTAACTTTGCTTCCCAGAAATGCCCCTACTCCGTTGGTCATCATCATAAATAATCCTTGGGCAGAAGATCTTATTTTAGAATCTGTAGTTGTTTCTACAAATAAGGAACCTGAAATATTAAAGAAATCAAATGCTAAACCATACACAATACAAGATAAAATAATCATCCATAGACCACCGTGCGGGTCTCCATAAGAAAATAATCCAAAACGCAATACCCATGCAATCATGGAAAACAACATCACTTTTTTAATCCCGAATCTTCTTAAGAAAAACGGGATTGCCAAAATAAACAAGGTTTCGGAAATCTGAGAAATAGACATAATTACCGTAGAATATTCTACTACAAACGAGTTAGCATATTCCGGGATATATTTAAAATCATCCAGATAAGTATCCCCATACATATTTGTTAATTGTAAAGCAGCTCCTAAAAACATAGAAAACAAGAAGAATAATGCCATTTTTGAATTACCAAAAAGTTTAAAAGCCGTAAGTCCTAATTGTTCTGCAAACGAAGCATTTTCTGAAATAGTTTTTTGAGGAGGACATTTGGGAAGAGTAAAAGAATAAATCCCTAAAATAATTGCCATGACAGCAGCAATATAAAACTGATCCGCAGTCGCTTTACTACCACTCAGATTAGTTGTCCACATTGCAATAATAAAACCTACAGTTCCCCATACCCTTATTGGAGGGAAATCTTTGATTACATCAAATTTATTATCTTTTAAAATAGTATATGCAATAGAATTCGAAAGTGAAATTGTTGGCATATAAAATATCATCGCTCCAAAGATCACATAATATAAAATATTAGGATCATTTACTTGAGGGACATATAACAATGTTAATCCATATAAAATATGAAGTATCCCGTAGAGCTTCTCTGCATTGATCCATTTATCTGCAATAATTCCTGTAATTGCCGGCATAAAAAGTGAAGCCAGTCCTAATGTAGAAAATATAGCGCCAAATTCAGCACCTGTCCATCCTTTGGCATTAAAACAATAAGTACCGATTGTAAGCAACCAAGACCCCCAAACAAAAAATTGGAGAAAACTCATTAATGTCAATCTAAATTTTATTTGCATATAATATTTTGTAGATTAGTTTAGGTTGTAAATCTACTATTAAAATTGAAAGTAGCAAAAAAAATAATTTTAATGAATTTTGTAGATATCAAAAAAAACAAAACCCGGTAAATCATGATTTACCGGGTTTTAAAATTATTTATTTAGTGGGGAGAGCAGGATTCGAACCTGCGAAGTTTTCACAGCAGATTTACAGTCTGCCCTCGTTGGCCGCTTGAGTATCTCCCCTTTTTAATCCAATATTTCAATCATCAATTCCGGACCCAAAAATAACACAAAATCCGAAACCTACAACATTTTTTTTGAGCCGATAGAGGGACTCGAACCCACGACCTGCTGATTACAAATCAGCTGC
>CAZSOC010000035.1:20429-30721 GCA_964608415.1 uncultured Flavobacterium sp. | reverse complement strand
CAAGGACAAGGAATAATGAAAGAAGCGATTAGAAAAGTTATTGATTATGCCTTTCAGACCATGCGACTTAAAAAAATAGAAGCATTTACTCATAACGACAATCAGCGTTCTACCAAACTTTTGACGAAATTTGACTTTAAAAAATTAATAGAAGCCGACAAAGAAAACCCTGAATATAATATCTTCATCCTGACAAATTCGTTTGAAAGTATTACAAAACTGCTTAGAAAAAATAAAACCGATGATATTACAGGGAATCGGACTGAACGATAAGTGTAAATAATTCAACAATAATATATAACAAAGCCATTTGTGAAGCAAACGATGAAATTTATGGGTAAGTAAACACAAAACATTTGAAATATTTCTGCTATGACCATTAACAAAAAAATACTGCTTCACAACAAAGCCAATATCATTTACGGTATCAGCCTGGCATTTTTGTTGTTATTTCTTAAATGGTTAGAACTTAAGTTTATCATTTTTGACCATTCGTATGAAATCTACATCGGGTTCATTGCAGTTATTTTTACCACATTAGGTATCTGGTTGGCGTTAAATCTTTCAAAGCCCAGAATAGAAACCATAGTCATTGAAAAAGAAGTGTACATTGAAAACCCTGGAAAATTTATTCAAAACACATCGTTGATTTCCGAGCTTGAAATCAGCAAGCGGGAACTGGAAATTTTAAATCTATTGGCACAAGGGCACAGCAACCAGGAAATCGCATCACAACTTTTCGTGTCGTTAAGCACCGTAAAAGCACACAACCAAAACCTATTTGAAAAACTGGATGTGAAAAGAAGGATACAAGCCGTTGAAAAAGCTAAAAAACTGAATATCATACCTCAAAACTAAGCTGTACTTTAGTATAAAATCAGCGGTTCAATAAAAAATGGCCGAAAGTATAACCGAAAATTGCTTTTCATTTAGCAGTTTTGTACCAACAAAAAATTAAAAAAATGACAAAAAACATCCTTATCTACGGACTTATTTCCGGCATTATCGTTTCAGTTATAATGCTGTTTTCAATGAATTATTACAGTCATTGCGAAGGCAATGTGAACTGGAATACAAGTATGCTCATCGGCTACGCTTCAATGCTTATTGCTTTTTCGATGGTTTTTGTGGGCATCCGAAATTATCGCGACAAATTCAACGGTGGTGTTATCAGCTTTGGCAAAGCATTTAAAACCGGCATTTTGATTGTGTTAATAGCATCTACGCTTTATGTGGTTTCATGGCTGATTTGTTATTTCTTTTTTATGCCCGATTTTTTGGACAAATATGCTGTACAAGAACTTGAAAACCTTAGAACAAGCGGAGCCACAGCCATAGAAATCGAAAATAAAACTAAAGAAATGGCTGACTTTGCCAAAATGTACAAAAATCCGTTCTTTAACGCGATGATGACTTACGCAGAAATTTTACCGGTCGGATTGATTGTAACATTGATAAGTTCATTAATTTTAAAAAGAAAAACGACAAAAGATTAAATAATATGGACGAACAAAAAAATCAGGCAGGCGACACAACGCCCAAAGTAACCGGTATTGGAGGCATCTTCTTTTTTGCAGACAACCCGCAGGAAACAAAAGACTGGTATGCCCAGAATTTAGGGTTTAAAACCGATGATTGGGGAGCGACATTTGAATTCAGAAATGTAAACAAACCTGAGGAAATAGGATCTTTACAATGGAGCCCTTTTAAAAAAGGAAGCGAATACTTTGCACCGTCAAAAAAGGAATTTATGATTAATTACCGGGTGCAGAATCTGGAAGGATTATTGGAAAATATGAAAGAAAATGGGGTTACCGTTTTGGATGATATACAAACATTCGACTACGGAAAATTCGTTCATATTCTCGACCCCGAAGGAAATAAGATTGAACTGTGGGAACCTGTTGATGGTATATTGACCAAGTAAAAAACAAACAAAAATGAAATTTATAACAGAAATCAATAAATGAACCATTAAAAATTTAAGTCTTAATGCACCTTAACTTCTTAATGGTAAAAAAAGTAAAAGATCCCGAAAAGAAGTAAATTTATACCCATAAAAATATCAAAAATGCAAAAATTACAATTCAAAAAAGAAATCAACGCGTCGGCTCAAAAAGTATATGAAGCGATGCTGGGCTTAAATGACAAAAGCACTTACGAACATTGGACATCGGCTTTTAATCCTACTTCCACTTATGAAGGCAGCTGGGAAAAAGGAAGCAAAATTCATTTTGTAGGTACAGATGAAAACGATAAAAAAGGCGGAATGGTTTCGGAAATCGTGGACAACAAACCAGCCGAATTTGTTTCCATTCGTCACTATGGCTTTTTGGACGGCGATACCGAAGTAACGACAGGCGAACAGGTAGAAAAATGGACAGGCGGACACGAAAACTATAGTTATGAAGAAAACGACGGTATCACAACGGTAACCGTAGATTTGGATACGGTAGATGAATATCTCGATTATTTTAACGGCACTTATCCCAATGCTTTGGATAAATTAAAGGAAATTGCTGAAAAGTGAATAGAAAACCATTAAGAAACATTAAGAACTTAATGAATCTTATTTTCTTAATATAAATATCACAAATTCCCCAATAACCTTTATTCATAACAACTACTCAGTCTCCATGACAAAAACCTTTGCAGAAAAAGTTATCGATTTCAATCGCCACCTGCGTTATCCGGGAAAGCTTCCAGACAGTTTCCATGTGATGAATCCTTATCTTGATAATCCGGAAACGATGGAAGTAATGCAACAGTTTTATCACAAATATTATAACGATAATAACGAGAGAAAGTTTATTATCGGAATCAATCCCAGCAGACATGGAGCCGGAGTAACCGGTGTTCCTTTTACAGATACAAAACGATTAAAAAACATCTGTCATATCGAAATGAAATCCGCTCATACTCACGAAATATCATCGGTATTTATGTACGATATGATAGAAGCATTTGGCGGACCAGAAAATTTTTATAAGAATTTTTATATCAATTCTCCATTTCCTTTAGCTATCATTCGGCAAACAAAAGAAGGTAAATCACTTAATGCTAATTATTATGACGATCCGGATCTTTTTAAAATGGTAAAAAACTTTATGATCACTTCTTTAAAAAAACATATCAGTTTGGGTCTGAATACTTCAGAAGTTTTTATATTAGGTAAAAAAAATGCCCATTTCATTCATAAACTGAATCAGGAAATAAAACTCTTTGATCGTTTGACAGTATTGGAACACCCCCGTTATATTCAACAATATAAATCCAAAGAAAAGCAACTGTATATTGACAAATATATACTGACGTTAACCAAGTAAATTTTTATGAACATTTTTTATATTTGATAATATAGAAAAAATATAAAAAGAGAAAGCAACATGAATAACAATAGAAAAGAGTTATCATTGGAGCAACAAGAAAATCTACTCAACGAATTAAAAATTCGTTTTGAGAAAAACATGAATCGTCACAAAAATATTGAATGGGCTAAAGTTCAGATAAAACTAAAAAACAATCCTAAAAAACTATGGTCACTCAACGAAATGGAAAAAACCGGAGGCGAACCGGATGTTATTGGTTATAATAAAAAAACAGACGAATACATTTTTTATGATTGTTCAAAAGAAAGTCCTAAAAACCGTAGAAGTATTTGTTATGACCCGGAAGCATTGGAGTCAAGAAAAGAGCATAAACCCCAAAACAGTGCTATTGGTATGGCTGCAGAAATGGGCATAGAATTATTAACAGAAGAACAATATCGTGAATTGCAGCAGCTTGGAAATTTTGATGTAAAAACATCAAGTTGGATAAAAACACCTTCTGATATTAGAAAACTCGGCGGTGCTGTTTTTGGTGATTGGCGTTATGGAAATGTATTTATTTATCACAATGGTGCCGAATCTTATTATGGTTCCAGAGGATTTCGAGGTTCCTTAAAAATCTAGATTTCATACAATTAGAATAAAGCAAAGTTCTCCTTATAATTTATATTATCTCATAAATTTGTTTTCAATAAGCTACAAAAATAATTCTCATTTATCTTGATAAAATAGTGGATAAATTTATCCGTTATTTTAAATTAATACTTACCTTTGTTTCTCTAAAAAAGAAATTAATGTTTTCAAAAGCATGTGAATACGGTATCAGAGCAGCGGTTTATATTGCAGAACAATCTCTGCTGGATCGCAAAGTAAGTCTCAAAGAAACGTCTAAAGCGATTGACTCTCCCGAAGCATTTACCTCTAAAATATTGCAACAACTATCAAAGAATAATATAATCAATTCAGACAAAGGCCCCACTGGTGGTTTCTCAATGGACAAGCAAAAACTTGACCGTGTAAAGCTAAGTACAATAATATTTGCCATTGATGGAGACAACATATATAAAGGCTGCGGAATGGGTCTGAAACAATGTAACGAATTAAAACCTTGTCCTGTCCATTATCAATTTAAAAGTATCAGAGATAATTTAAAAAACCTACTCGAAACAACTTCTATTAAAAATTTAGCACAAAATCTTAAAGACGGAATGTCATTTTTAAAATAAAAAAATTTACTTTAATAGTGGATAAATTTATCCAATAAAACAAAGATGAAAAATAAGACCATTTTTACCTACCCTAATATTAATCTCACTCACGGTAATCACTGTATAATCAATCATGAGAACCTAACCTACTCTATTCTTTTATTATGACAACAATTAAATATCCTATAGCTATAATTTTCACTTTCATTTGGATAGGTTTTATCTGTGCCATCAGTTTTATGGAAGCATGGCTTAAATTTCGGGCACCGGGCATTACATTACCATTAGGATTGGGCATCGGCAGGATTGTTTTTAACGCGCTTAACAAAATGGAATGGATCTTTGCTGTGATTATATCAGCCAATATATTGCTTTCCAAAGGCAATCTACAGAAAATACAGAAGCTGTTATTACTCATCTCTGTTATTTTTTTGCTTATCCAAACCTTTGTTTTTTTACCCACATTAGATGTACGAGCAGAATTATATATACAAGAATTGACCATCCCTCCTTCTAATCTGCATTTTTATTATGTAGCAATAGAAATTGCTAAAGTAACCTGTCTAAACATCTTCGGAATTTCACTTTTTAAAAACAACACGATATGAACAAAGAAAAAATAATCAGCGATATTGAAACTAAATATCAAAAAATGGGTGAGAACTGCGAAACTTACCTCAAAGGGTTGTTACATGCCAAACCTATAAATTATTGGGATTATGTAGAAGTAGACACACTACTGACTTTGCAAAAGCCAAGAACCAATTTTAAAGATGAAGAAATATTCATTATGTACCATCAGGTAACCGAATTGGTGCTTAAAATGATGGTACACGAAATTAAACAAATGGTATATGATCCTTTTGATGAAACGATATGGATAGATAAAATCAATCGGTTAATCCGCTATACATCTATGCTCATAACATCTTTTGATGTAATGAAACACGGAATGAGCTATAACGATTATAACACGTTCAGAAGTACACTTACTCCTGCAAGTGGATTTCAATCGGCACAATTTCGGCTGATAGAAATATACTGTACCCGATTGGAAAATCTTATCAATGAAGAAGGTAAAAAACGACTAAGCAGCAATCCAGCCACCGAAGATTATTTTGAACATATCTATTGGAAAGATGCCGGATTAAACAGAAATACCGGTAAAAAATCACTAACCCTTCGTGAATTTGAAGAAAAATATCTCGATAGATTTATTGCATTGGCCAATAAAACCAAAGGGAAAACTCTTGAGGATATTATTTTGAAAATAGATAACTGTTCTGATTCATTAAAAGAAAAATTAAAAGAATTTGATCGTATGTACAATGTAGAGTGGCCGCTTGTACATCTTCAAACCGCACAGCATTATCTCGATAAAAAAGGAGAAAATCAAGCTGCAACAGGCGGGAGCGAATGGAAAAAATATCTGCATCCAAAATTCCAGCAGCGTAAATTTTTCCCAACACTGTGGAACAATGAAGAAATAATAAATTGGGGAAATCACAATTAAAAAAAATGAAAAATGAATATTCAAGAAGATCAAATCATCGGAAAACTGGTAGCACAAAACTACCGTACTGCATCGGTTTTAAAAAAATACGGAATAGATTTTTGCTGCCAGGGCAACAGAACTCTTAATAATGCCTGCAAAGACAAAAATATAGATCTTAAATCTGTTATAAATGATTTGGAAAATTTAACCCAAGCAAATACCACAACAGACTATCAATCATGGTCCATTGATTTATTGGCTGATTATATTGAAAAAACACACCATCGTTATGTAGAGGAAAAAACACAGGAAATAAAACCTTATTTGGACAAAATATGCAAAGTCCATGGAAAACACCATCCTGAATTATATGAAATCAACGAACACTTTATTACTACTGCTGGCGAATTAGCAATGCACATGAAAAAAGAAGAATTGATATTGTTTCCATTTATTCGGAAAATGGCAAAGGCCAAACAAGAAAACATCCAATTAGAAGCTCCTCATTTTGGGACCATTCAGAATCCAATTCAAATGATGATGAATGAACACACCTCAGAAGGTGATCGCTTTAGAAAAATAGAAGAATTAAGCAGCAATTATACACCTCCTCAAGATGCCTGTAACACTTACAAGGTAACTTTTGCTTTATTACAAGAATTTGAAGAAGATTTACACCTGCATATCCATCTGGAAAATAATATTTTATTTCCGAAAGCGATTAAAATGGAAAAAGACTTGATATGAATACTATAAAAATAAAACGTGTTTATGAAGTTCCGCTTGCTGAAGACGGATACAGAATGTTAATAGACAAATTATGGCCGAGAGGTTTGAAAAAGAAAATACAGTTCTGGATGAATGGAACAAAAATATAGCTCCTTCAACAGAACTCAGAAAATGGTTTGGACATCAGCCTGAAAAATTTGAACAATTTTCCGAAAAATACAAATTAGAACTATCCGAAAAAACAAACGAACTAAAGCGGATAAAATCCATCAGCAAAAAACAAAACCTCACATTATTATATGCTGCCAAAAATGAAACTGTCAATCACGCAAAAATTTTATTAGAAGTATTGACACATCTAACATAATTACAATGGATAATAAGCCTATAAAACGACATAAAGCACTACAATCCTTGAGTCATGAACATCATCATGGATTACTTTTCTGCTGGAAAATACGAGAAGGATTTAAACGAAATATTCAACCCGAACGCATGAAAAAATATGCAGACTGGTTTTGGCAAGCGCATCTTTTACCTCATTTTGAAACAGAAGAAAAATACCTATTTACCATTCTTGATAAAGACAATAGTCTGATAAAAAAAGCGCTGGCAGAACACCGAAAACTAAATCGGTTATTTCGATCCGAAAGAGAATTACAAAAAAATCTAAGCTTAATAGAAGAAAAACTTGAAAGTCATATTCGATTTGAAGAACGTGTACTATTCAATGAAATCCAAATACATGCCACTGCACAACAATTGTTACAATTACAAACAATTGAAACGTTTCATAACATTTCATTTGTTGATGATTGGGATGATGAATTTTGGAAAGTATAAAAAAATCAAAAAAATATTTTTACTAGTTAGGAATCCTTACTATATTTATACCGGCAATATTGCCAGACAATAATAATTCTTAAATATAATGGCTAAATCGGTTTTTTATCACGCAGGATGTCCTGTTTGCCTAAGTGCAGAACATGACATCATCAATCTTATCGGGGCTGACAATGTTGAAGTAGTTCACATAGGTGAAATTCGCAGTAAAATTGAAGAAGCAGAAAAAGCAGGCGTAAAATCTGTTCCTGCTTTGGTAACACCAAACGGAAATGTGCTTCATATTAACTTCGGAGCTTCAATAGCCGATGTAAAAGGTTAAAAAAATTTGCTTCACATAGTTAGGACAACTACCTTTGTGAAGCATTTTTATTTATTTTAATTTATATAAAATCATTATAAAACAAATAAAAATGGAAGTAGCAGTTTGGGACACCTATGTAACAAAAAAAGATGGTAACATTATGCATTTTGACATTATTGTACCTTCGGAAATAAAAGATGTAAATATAATTTACAATTACGGTAAAGAATATCTTAAAACAAAAAAACAGCAAGAACAACCTTTAACTGCCAGCGAATGCCGGTTTTGCCATATTGAAACAATAAAACCTCATTGGGACACAGAAATCAGGCAGAAAGGTTATTTTATCTACGAAATAGAAAATTGTGAATAATGAAAAAATCAGATTTTGACCTCAACCATCAGAACCAAAATACAGAAAGTAAAATCATTGCTGCTTTAGAAAGAATATCTCAGGCTTTCCGTGTTTTATTATGGCAGGAAAGTAAAGAATTTTCTTTAAGTCCTATTCAGGTACAGGTATTGGTTTTCTTACTTCACCACAGTGAGAAAAAAAGAAAAGTAAGCTATTTGGCAGATGAATTTAACATGACCAAAGCAACCATAAGCGATACTATCAAAACACTTGAGCAAAAAAATCTGATCACCAAAGAATACGAACCACATGATACAAGAAGTTATATAATACACTTATCAGAAAAAGGAAAACAAATTGCAGAACAAACAGCATTATTTACCCGGGAGATTCAGCCTCCTATTGATGCGTTAAATACTAATGATAAAGAAAATTTGCTGCTGAGCTTAATCGACATTATTCATCATTTGAACAAAACCGGAATAATAACCCTGCAAAGAATGTGTTTTACCTGTTCGCACTACCGGAAAAACTATAAAGAAACAGCTCATTTTTGTCAATTACTGGATCAAAAATTAACCCATACAGAATTGCGGGTAGATTGTCCTGAACACAAAATAATACAATGATTGCGTTTTTAAACAATCTTACCGGAAATCAACTTTTTTTACAAAACAGAAAATTATCAAAACCAAATTACCTGCAAAAATCAGTAAAAAATAGCCAGACAATTAAAATACAATGAACATATACGATCTTATTATTAGTAACAAAGAACAAATATCATTAGATAATGTATTTCTTGATGAAACCAGCAGGGAACAATGTATTCAGCTTATTAAAGAACATACTTATATAAATGAGTTACTCCGATACAACTTGCCCGTGAACAACAAGATATTGCTTCAGGGCAGCTCAGGTTGTGGTAAAACAATGACTGCAAAAGCCATAGCAAATGCATTGGGTAAAAACATCCTGATACTCAATCTGAGTAACGTGGTTTGTTCACGCATTGGAGAAACTTCTCAAAATATTAAAATGATTTTTGATAAAGCTGGCAGGGAAAAAGCTGTTCTTTTCTTAGACGAATTTGACCAGATAGGTAAAGCCCGAGGTAACGATGATAAAGACGTAGGTGAAATGCGAAGATTGGTAAATACCATTATACAATTAATAGATTATTATCCGGAAGATGCTTTATTGATATGTGCTACTAATCATTCCGAAATTATCGATACGGCTTTACTTAGGCGTTTCCAGCTCATAATCAATTATCAAATGCCGGATAAAAAAATATTAAATACTTATTATAACAAACTGTTGACCAGCTTTCCTCAACATTTGCAAACCATAGAACGTAAATATGATATTTCATTTGCCCAAGCTAAAGATCACGCACTTACTCTTATAAAATCTGCATTAATTAAAGAATTCGAATCAAAACAAATAATCCAGTCAATCCAAACTAAACAAAATAATTAGTTTGCAACAGCAATCAATAAATTTCTATTATACAAAAAAAAGAGCTAGAATATCTAACTCTTTTTCTATTCTGATAAAACTTTAATGTTATAATCAAAATTATGCACTGCTTCATTCTAAAAATAAGAAATGAAATTACATTTATAAAACAGATCCTATTCCGGCAAAAATACTAATTATAAATATCAGTGCATAAATAGACAACATTATTATCATTAAAATTCCAATAAATTTATAATGAGATTTTAAAAATCTAAAAGCCTCTGTCATTTGTGCAGAATCATTAGAGCTTATAGCTCTTTTAACATTTACTGCAAATTTGTTTAGATAATAAATCGGGAAAAAATACAATAATGCAACAATTACATATATTACAGAAATAATTCCTCCACCAAGAGCACCCATTCCGGCTGAACCAGCCATAGAACCGGCAGAAGCCATAATTCCTCCTAGAAAAATTGCCATTAAAATCATGATTCCAATCATTATATATCCAACGATCGAAAGAAAATAAGCCCATTTACCCGTTTCAGCAAGAAACTCTTTG
>CAZSOC010000035.1:14121-20419 GCA_964608415.1 uncultured Flavobacterium sp. | reverse complement strand
TTGCGATTCGAAATTGTCAAAGTTAGAATTGTAGTCCATATATTTTTTTTTAGTTAATTGGATAAATTTAACATATTATTTAAACTTTGCAAAAAAAAGTCTTTCAAAATGAAAGACTTAATTAAAAATAGTACTACAACTATTCAAATTCTTTTAATGTGCTGATAATAATATCAATACAATCATTCAGTTGTTCTTCTGTCATCACCAATGGTGGCGCAAATCTTATAATGTTTCCGTGAGTAGGTTTGGCAAGCAGCCCATTTTCACTAAGTCTCATGCAAATATTCCAGGCTGTATCACTTTCTTCGGTATCATTAATCACAATTGCATTAAGCAAACCTTTACCTCTTACCAGAGTCGCAATATTTGAATTTTCTATATAAACTCCGATTTTATTTCTAAAAATTTCACCAAGAAAGTGTGCTTTCTCTGCTAATTTTTCGTCCTTTACAACTTCCAATGCTGCAATTGCAACAGCAGCTGCAACAGGATTTCCTCCAAAAGTAGATCCATGTTGTCCCGGTTGAATCACATTCATAACAGAATCATTTGCCAAAACAGCAGAAACCGGATAAACTCCACCGGAAATTGCTTTACCTAAAATTAAAATATCCGGCTGAACATCTTCATGATGAACCGCCAGTAATTTTCCGGTTCTTGCAATTCCTGTTTGGACTTCATCGGCAATAAACAGCACCTGATATTTTTCGCATATTGATTTAGCTTTAGCTAAATATCCTTCTGAAGGGACATAAACACCCGCTTCACCTTGAATAGGTTCTACTAAAAAACCTGCAATATTGGGATTGTTTTTAAGCACATCTTCTAATTGATCAATATTATCATATTCTATATTGATAAATCCGTCTGTATATGGTCCGAAATTTTTACGGGCATTATCATCATTAGAAAATGAAATTATTGTTGTGGTTCTTCCATGAAAATTTCCATTACATACAACAATACTAGCCGCTTTTTCTGAAATACCTTTTACTTCATAAGCCCATTTTCTACATATTTTAATTGCAGTTTCTACGGCTTCTGCACCTGTATTCATAGGTAAAACTTTATCAAAACCAAAAGTAGAAGTAATATACTTTTCATAAGGACCTAACTGATCATTATAAAATGCACGTGAAGTAAGAGCTAATGTTTGTGCTTGCTTAATCATTGCACCAACAATTTTAGGATGGGAATGTCCTTGATTTACAGCTGAATATGCAGATAAAAAATCATAATATTTTTTACCTTCAACATCCCATACATATACCCCCTCACCTCTTGATAAAACTACTGGTAAAGGATGATAATTGTGAGCTCCGTACTTATTTTCTAAGGCTATAATTTCATCTGATTTTGATTTTTCTATAACTGGCATTTCTATAAATTTTGAATAATAAAAAACAATTCCTTCTTGAGGAGAGAAATCATCCGTATGCCTGCAAAATTACAAAATTATAGTTACCTAAATCATTATAATTAATTTGATAATGTTGCTTCAGAAGATATTTCTGCATTAAGCACTTTCGAAACCGGACAGTTTTTTTCTGCTTTCTCTACCAGTTGGTAAAATTTTTCTTCTGAAATTCCGATTACATTTCCTTTTACTATCAGATGCGAACTTACAATTGCTCCTTCTTTAAATTCTACAACACACTGAGTTTCCAGCTTACCGGGCTGAAATCCTTCCTCAGATAAAAACGCCGAAAGCTGCATGGTAAAACATCCCGCATGTGCAGCAGCTATCAATTCTTCGGGATTTGTCCCGATACCTTCTTCAAAACGGGTTCCAAAAGAATATTGAGCTGTATTCAACACTTTGCTTTGTGTAGTAATATTTCCCTTTCCTTCTTTTATAGTTCCTTGCCAAACTGCTGTAGCTTTTCTTTTCATAATATTATATTTAGAGTTCAGTTCAAATTTAGCCATTATAGTGCAGAAACATTATAACATATTGATTTTAAATATATAACATCTCCATATTCTATATCATCTACCGATAAATCAAAAAAAAAATCTAAATTGAATTTATATCTATCTGCAAAGCCTTATTTTTGCCCCATGTCAAAGAAGAATACCACAAAAATCGTTTTTAACCACATCAAAGTTATAGATGCTGGTGCCAAAGGAGTTTCTGTTGCTAAAGCTCCTGATGGAAAAGTAATTTTCATTCCGAATGTTGTTCCGGGAGATATTGTAGATGTGCAAACATTCAAGAAAAGAAAAGCTTATTACGAAGGCAAAGCTGTAAAATTTCATACATTTTCAGAATACAGAACAGAACCGGTTTGTCAGCATTTTGGAGTATGCGGAGGATGTAAATGGCAAAATATGCAATACGGTCAGCAATTGGTCTTCAAACAAAATGAAGTAAAAAACCATCTACAGCGTATTGGTAAAATTGAATTACCCGAGTTTGAAATCATACTGGGTTCAAAAAAACAATTTTTCTATAGAAATAAAATGGAATTCGGATTTTCTAACTCCCGTTGGTTAACCGAAAATGAAATTCAGACCAATCAGGAATTTGATAACAAAAATGCTTTAGGCTTTCATATTCCAAAAATGTGGGATAAAATTCTTGATATCCAAAAATGTCATCTGCAACAGGATCCATCAAATGATATAAGAAACGAAATAAGAAATTTTGCCAAAGAAAATAATCTCGAATTTTTCGATCCGAGAAATCATCAAGGTTTTCTGAGAACATTAATGATCCGTACTACTTCAACCGGAGAGATAATGGTTTTGATCCAGTTTTTTAAAGAATCAAAAAAAGAAAGAGAGTTGTTATTGGATTTCTTAGCAGAACGATTCCCTGAAATTACTTCTTTACAATATGTAATCAATGAAAAACCAAATGATACAATATATGATCAAAAGGTAATGTTATATAAAGGAAGGGATTATATTCTGGAAGAAATGGAAGGGTTACATTTTTCTATAAATGCCAAATCTTTCTATCAAACCAACTCTGAACAAGCCTACGAACTGTACAAAATCACAAGAGATTTTGCAGGATTAACCGGAAATGAAGTTGTTTACGATTTATATACAGGAACCGGAACAATCGCACAGTTTGTTTCAAAAAAAGCCAAAAAAGTTATTGGTGTAGAAGCCGTTCCCGAAGCAATTGCAGATGCAAAACTCAATGCCGAAAGAAATAAAATTACCAATTGTGATTTTTTTGTAGGTGATATGAAAGTCGTTTTCAACGAAAATTTTATTGCAAAAAACGGTAAACCGGATGTAATCATTACCGATCCTCCCCGAGACGGAATGCACAAGGATGTAATAGAACAAATCCTGAAAATTGCACCCGACCGTATTGTTTATGTAAGCTGTAACTCGGCAACTCAGGCAAGAGACCTGGCTTTGATGGATCAAAAATACAAAGTTACCAGAGTACGTCCGGTAGATATGTTCCCACAAACCCACCATGTAGAAAATGTTGTACTTTTGGAAAAAAGATAAAATTTAAGAATTTTGAAATTTTAATATAATTATGAGAAAAACAATTGTACTAGGAAGTATCCTTTGTATCATGGCAATAATCGTTTTTGCCTGCGAAAAAGATGATATTTGTGAACCTGGAATTCCTACAACTCCAAGAATGATTGTAAAATTTCATAATATAGATAATCCTTCAACTACCAAAGCGACTGTAAATTTAAGTTTGTTCGGAAAAGACAGCGATGATCCGTTACTGGTAAATAATTCTCAGTTTATTAATGATACAATAGCCCGTATACCGCTCAGGATTAATGAAGACATTACAACTTACCGATTAGTAATGAACGCTGACAATGAGACCCTTCAAAAGTCTGACACCATACAGTTTTCTTATGCAAGAAATGATTTTTATATTTCCAGAGCCTGCGGATTTAAAACTTTATTTAACCTTTTCGGACATTCTACAGAAAGACCATTTTTATTAAATAATTCTTTGGATATTACCGGAAACTGGATCAAAAAAATTGAAATACTACAACCTAATATCAATGACGAAAATGAGACACATATCATCATATATCATTAGTATATTATTTTTGTGGTCTCCTCTGGTTTGGTCACAGGAAACAGAAAATGATACAATTATATCTACTCCGAAAACAGAAAGATATGGTCTGAAAGTCGGAGCTGATATATCAAAACTTGTCAGAAGTATTTATGAAGATAATTACAAAGGACTTGAGCTGGTTGGAGATTATAGATTAACTCGTAATTACTATCTTGCGGCAGAAATTGGCAACGAAAACAAAACCACCAATGGAGATTTCATCAATTTTACCTCAAAAGGTACTTATATGAAATTTGGTTTTGATTATAATATGCACCAAAACTGGCTGGATCTGGAAAACATGATTCATTTGGGGATGAGATACAGCATTAGTAGTTTTTCGCAGGAATTAAATTCATACAAAATTTACAATCAGGATCAATATTTTGGAGAAATAGAACCCACAAAAATTGCAGAAAAATATAGCGGACTTTCTGCGCATTGGATAGAAATTGTTGCTGGTGTAAAAACCCGTGTTTTCAATAATGTCTTTGTAGGATTTAGTGTAAGAATGCACCGATTGGTCAATAATCAAAAACCTGCCGGATTCGATAATTTACATATTCCCGGTTTCAACAGAACTTACGACGGAAATTTTGGAGTAGGTTTTAACTACACTGTAACTTATTTTATTCCAATATATAAAAAGAAGGTAAAAACAATTGAACCGGAATAACCTACTTCAATTGTTTGACACCTTTCATAAAAATCCATTTCATAAACAGCTTTTCTCCTTCATTGGTCTTTACTGCCTGAAACTGAGGAGCCAAAATTGTTCCCACAATAAATGATGTAAACGGAACCCACAACCCTGTCATATTAGTATATGTTCTCAGCAATGCAGATATGATAATAAACAAGATCGCAAAACTTATAAATTGGTATATAAATGCTTGTGTTTTAAGACTCATAATATTTTTACTATTAAGTTAATTTCTTTTTTATTCTTAGTTTCATTTGTTAGGCACAACAAAAATATTGTTTTCCACAAATATCGCGTCAATAAAAGTATTGGAAAAATAGGACTTCAATATGAAAAAAATTTCGATTTTGATGGAAGCAAAGGTGTGATCTACGAAATAGAAAATAAAAAACAATAGATTTTACTGCTTTTTATCTTACTTATTTCTAAAACCCGACTAATCCCTGTTTTGAAATTTTGTACGTTTACTTCCTTCGTACATTTCATATTTTACAAATCTGGCTTCCAGACTTCCGTTAAACAATTTGATTTTTCTCGATGGTTTCAACCCCACAAACTTTAACGCTTCCAAATTGGCTGTTATAAACCAGGCGTTGGTTCCGGGATAATTTTTCTTCAACGTATCTCCGATATCCTGATAGAAGTGTTCCATCTGGATATCCAATCTTTCCCCATAAGGTGGATTAAAAACAATATGCAAAGGTCCTTTGGATTCTTTTGCAGTATCAAAAAAATTACGTTCAGAAATAGTTATATATTCGTCCAGATTGGCATTTCTTATATTGTCTTTTGCTTTCAGGATTGCAGAAGGAGCTTTGTCGTAACCTTTTATGCTATAATGAAATTCCCTTACTTTCTTCAAAGCCGATTCGACTATCGTATCAAAAAGATCATTGTCCCAGTCTTTCCATTTTTCAAAAGCGAATTCTTTTCTATTGATGTTTGCCGGAATATTACATGCAATCATTGCGGCTTCTGCCAAAATAGTTCCCGAACCACACATCGGATCCAGAAAATCGCCTTGTCCCTCCCAACCCGAAAGCAACAACATTCCCGCTGCCAGCACTTCGTTGATAGGAGCAATATTGGTTGCTGTTCTGTAACCTCTGTGATGCAGAGAGTTTCCGGAAGTATCCAGCGAAACCGAACATTGGTCTTTTTGAATATGGATGTTAATTCTTATATCAGGATAATTTTTATCAATACTTGGTCTTTGCCCGGTTTTATTTCTAAACTGATCTACGATAGCATCTTTACATTTCTGAGAAACAAATTCGGAATGGTTAAAATGATCCGAATGCAAAGTCGTATCGATCACAAAGGTTTGATGTGAGTCGAAATACTGTGACCAATCTATATTGGCAATCCCTTTGTACAAACTTGTCTCGTTGAAAGCTCTAAAATTATAAATCGGTTTTAAAATCTTTAATGCGGTTCTCAAAGACAGATTGGCTTTGTACATAAAACCTTTATCTCCCTTGAAACTTACCATTCTCACTCCTTGTTCTACTTCCTGAGCACCCAGACTTTGT
>CAZSOC010000035.1:0-14111 GCA_964608415.1 uncultured Flavobacterium sp. | reverse complement strand
CTTTAGCCAGAATTTCTTCAAAACCAAAAAAGGTTTTGGCAATCATTTTAAAATAGTTCTCCATAATGCAAATTCCCCAAACACGAAAATTGTTTTTCGTTATAATAGGCAAAAATAGTCTAAATTTGTATTTTAATTTATTTTCATAAAATAATAAATGTCCATACACACATCAAATACCTTTCAAAATACAAATTCAGACTCAAAAAACTGGTTTGCATCCTGGTTTGACACTCCTTATTATCATATTTTATACAAAGATCGGGATTATACAGAAGCACAATTATTTATGGATAATATCACTCATTATCTCAATCTTCCGGACGATGCAAAGGTTTTGGATCTTGCCTGTGGCAAAGGCCGCCACTCTGTTTATCTCAATCGGTTAGGGTACGATGTAACCGGTGCAGATCTATCTGAAAACAGTATAATTGAAGCAAAAAAATTTGAAAACGACAAGCTCCGTTTTACAGTACATGATATGCGGGAAGCTTGTTCTGAAAAATATGATGCGATATTTAATCTTTTTACCAGTTTTGGTTACTTCGAAAATGATTCTGACAATCTCAAAACGCTAAAAGCGATCAAAAACAGCCTGACAGAATATGGATTTGCTGTAATTGATTTTATGAATGTTCAGAAAGTAATCGAAAATCTGGTTCCGGATGAAATCAAAGAAATAGACGGAATTACTTTCAAAATACAGCGTTATCATAAAGATGGGTATATTTTCAAAGAAATAAATTTTGAAGACAAAGGTCAGGATTTTCATTATACAGAAAAAGTAAAAGCACTTACATTGAATGACTTTGAAACTTTAATGGACGAAGCAGGTATTTATCTGCTTGATATTTTTGGCGATTATAAACTTCGAAAATTCTATAGTTCTGAAAGTGACCGGTTAATTATGGTTTTTAAATAAATCTCACACTACATTTACTCCCGAATGAATTATATTCTTCCTTTTTTATCGGTAATTTTAGGGTATTCAATCGCCTTATTACTGAAACCCAGACAAAAAGCCAAACTCAAATTACTAATGGCTTTTAGCGGCTCGTTCCTTCTTTCTATAACCGTTTTGCATTTACTCCCCGAAGTGTACGAGTCTTCACATCACGACGATCACTCACATACCGGAACGGTAGGAATATTTATTATGATCGGGATTTTATTTCAAATCATATTAGAGTTTTTCTCTAAAGGTGCAGAACACGGACATGTACATGGACATTCCGAAATGAAAAACATTCCCTGGGCATTGTTTATCAGTTTATGTATTCATGCTTTTTTTGAAGGTTTTCCTGTTGCCAAACATAATGATCTGGCTCTGGGAATTGCTATTCACCACTTGCCTATCGCTATTATTTTAACCACATTTTTTATCAATTCAAAACTTAATAAAACTGCTATTGGGATATTCATGTTTACTTTTGCGATCATGACACCGTTGGGAACATTTGCTTCAGAATATATTACAGTACTCAACGAATACTACACCTTTATTACAGCAATTGTGATCGGAATTTTGTTTCATATTTCATCGACAATTATATTCGAAAGCAGCGAAAATCATAAGTTTAATCTGGCAAAATTATCGATGATTGCCATTGGTATTTTATTGGCTTATTTTTTGGGGATTGAAACAACACATGTGCATTAAGACTTTTTATCTAAAATTTAAAAGAGATGCTTCCCATAATATATCTTTTTATGAGATTATGAGATGAGATTGATCGTGAATAATCTGATATTGAAACTGTTTCAAATTTGGAAATGTTGGTTAAATTTTTCATTATCAAAGAATATTGAAAATTGTTTTTTTGTGGTGTATATCTTATTGCTGCATCCAAAAATGAATAATTATTATTTTTTGATAAATCTGGTGAAATAAAATTATAAGTTATATCTGCTTTAAAATCATATCCAATTTTATAGATTAATTTTGATGTGTTATTTATACTACTGTATTGATTTTGTTCCTTTTCATCTAATAAAAATTCGTGATTAAAATAACTTATTTTGTTTTCTATATTGAATTTTGATTTGAATCCTGTTCTTAAAATACAATTCAAAAATAAATATCTGCTTTCTATATTTCTCAAATCAGAATCATTAATTATATTTTTATCAAAAGACATTGTATAACTACTATTTAATTGAAGTGTAGTTCTTATAAAATGAATATAATGTTCTATATCTAAATTCAGGCTATAATCTTTACTTCCTACATCTAACATAAATGAATTAGAGAATGTGTTTTCTAAATTAATAATACTTTTCGAAAAATAGTTGTTGCTTCTGCTGGTATGATTCAACCCGATTAATAATCGTTTAATTTTAAAAATATCATTGTAATTATACGTCAGATTATAAGTATGTGTGTCCAAAAAAGAAAGGTTTGGAGTATTATTTCTAAAACTTCGGAACCCAGTTAAAACGACCCCTTCAAAAAGATTAATTTCTGATGGAGCTATTTCATTAAAACTATATGAAGCGATTAGATTAGATTGAGTATTCAAAATATAGAGAAATTTAAACACTGGTGATACTACCAAATTTTTATCTTCTATATTAAAAGATCTTATTAAATCACTTAATATCACGTTATAATATTGTGTATTGAATAAAAATCCAAACCCAAATTTTTCTTTTTTAATATAACTTAAGCTTAATGCAATATTGGGAATATCATATTTATAAATCATATCATTTTGAAACCCTTTATCTGTATAATATAAATCCTCTTTATAATTAGTGATTAGTATAGATTTAAGTTGATTATTTACAGATTTATAACCCGAATATAATTTCCATTTAAAATCATTGTAACTTAAATAGTATTCTGTATTAAGAATAAATGTTCTTTTATCAAAACGACTTGATTGATAATTTGAGATAACTTCATTATAGTTGTTTTTTTCTACATTGAGTCCTGGATTTAAAACAAATTCTTGTGGCGCACGATTGTAACTATATAAAATACTGCCCATTACGGCACTATTTTTATTAATTCGGTTGGTAAAATTGAGATGGTGATTAGTGAAAAAATTAGATGTAATAACTTTACTTTTTTGTAAAACTTCATTATTAGAAGAATTACTGTTAAACTTAATGTATTGATAATTTACCTTTCCGCTATATTCCCACTTTAAACTATCAGAAACTTTATTATTCAATTGAAAATTTGCATTATAAAGTCTTGGTTTTTTAACTATTTTTTCTATTTCATTAATTACAAATTGTTGTTCATTGATCGAATATTCAGTATAAGATTTATTAGTTCGGGTCAATCTGTCATCATATACCCCAATATTGGTTTTTAGAGAAATATTCGAAGAAATTTTTGTTAAAAAGTTTAACTCTGAATATAAATTATTATTTATTTGATGGTATCTGTTTGTTAATTGAGAATGAAAATTCCCTTGACCTATTATGGTAGCTGTATGTTGTAGTCTTTCGTTTATTTGACCTAAAGAAATCGTTTCAGATGTAAAATTGTATGGACTCGTATTATCTCCAATATTATTATATCCTGTTACAAGGAAACCTTTGGCAATTTTATTAACAAACAATCCTGTAACAGATGTCTTGTATCTATCTTTTATTCCATAACTTAAAAACGTATCTCCTGATAAATCTGTTTTACCTTTTTTCAATTGTAAATTTATAGCTACATCCTCAGAGTTAACTAGTCCTTTGAGCATTTCATTTTCATTAAAATTATCAATAGCCTGAACTTTATCAATCATATCAATACTAATATTTCTACTGCCAGACGTATATTGATTTCCAAATAAATCATCTCCATCCAGTAAGAATTTTTTTATACTTTTTCCTTTGTATTTTATTTCTCCATTATCCTCCACTTTAATCCCTGGTAATTTTTTAAGTAAATCTTCTACTACTCGTTCGGTTCCATCTTTAAAACTATCAGGATTATAGGTAGTTGTATCATTTTTTACAGTTATTGGAGCTTCTTTTTTTATAACTATTTCTTCTAATTCGGTTAATCTATTTTCAAGATTAAAGTCCAGAATAATTGTTTGTTTATTTTTCTGAATGTCTTTTAAATACTTTCTTTGAAACTCATAAGCTATGGAGTTTACTTCCACCCAAACTGAATCCAAAGGTTCTTTTAATGTTATTTGATAATAACCTAATTTATTAGTATTTGTATATTGAAATACTGCATCATTATTATCTTTACGAATAATTATACTGCAAAAAGGCACAGTTTCTCCTTTATGAAAAATTGTGCCTTTAATGGTTTGTGCTTTGGTATTGCAGTAAATCAATAAAATAATAACTAAATAAACTTTATTCATAATATGCTTTTAATACTTTCTAAAGTATCTTCTTACATGCACATTACTAGAGTTCTACTAAGTAAAGACGATTAATAATACTTTTTTTTTATTTCAAATGCTATTCGTATTATTACTTATTAACCCAACACTTCTAAAACTAATAGTAATTTTCTAAGTATAATTTTCAGATTAATCTTCAAAATAAATTTCTACCGATCTATTAGGTACTATAATCGTAGTCTCTTCATCTGGTTTATAATTTATCATTTTATTAAAATAAGATTTATATGCTTTTACAAATTGTTCCCATGATATATATTCTTTTTGATCTTCATCAAAAATATTTGAAATTTTCTCATTTGATTTTCCAATTTTAAAAGCTTTATATTTTACCACATCATCTATAGAATAAACTTCTAAAATTAATCCGGGAAGCATCCCAAATGGACCAGGTCCGTTCTGAATTGGAATATCTGTAGTATAATATGCAACATAATCACGACCTCTGTAACTCCCTGTTGCTTTATAACATTGATAACCAAGAATATACTTCATTTCATCATTTAGTTCCCACCTAATACCGTAATTTTCATCTTTAAGATTATATTTTGGGAATAGTGTTCTCTCATAACGTCTTCCTACAATAAATTCTTTATATGAAGATAGTGAAAAATCAGTAGCTTCTTGAATATGTTGCTCAGAGTTATTTTTATATGTCATTACAGTATCAATGTTCTTACTATAAGAAATACTTTCAACAGAATTGGTAATTAATCTAATAATAGAAAATCCGGTAATTCCATAATCATCTTTATCATCAATTATAGAAAATTTATAATCTACCATAATATTTTGTCCATAACATGATGCCGATAAAATAATAACAAAAAGTTTAACAAAATTCATATTATCCTCCTATTGTTACAGATTCATTTGTCTCAATTGCTACTTCTAAGGCGCGATCAGCAGAGGCTTCCGCCAACACACATGCTTTTGCAAAAGCATCTTGTTGTGAAACATTTGAAGTTGCACATCTAGTTACTTTTACTTGAACATAACCTGCTTCACCATACTTGCCAGTTGAAGTTCTCCTATCACAACACGCAACACGGTCAAAATTGCTTTCAAAAAAAGATTTTTCAGTATTCAATATATTAATAACCTTTTCATCAATATTATTTGAGAAACTGAACTGAATAAAAAACAAAAAAAATAATACTGCTAATTTTTTCATAATATTCTAATTTAAAATTTATTTTTTAATTATTTCGCTTAATTTCCAATTGTTGGAAAAATTGTAACCGTAGTTTCTTTTAATGCTTTTACAACATTTTCTGCGGCAAGTGAGGCGTTATGACAAGCTGCCACATAAGCATCATTATGTGTTTTTCCACCATAACATTTAGTAACCGATACTGAAATAAAACTAGATGTACCGGGATTCCCTGACGAAGATGTTCTTGTACAACATGCAGTAGTGTCATCAACACTAATAATATCATTTATAGAATTTGACACACTTAAATTCTTTAATGAAGCTTCCGAAGCATAACTATTAACATTAAATAGAAAAACAAGTAGTAAAACTGAATAAATTTTATTTTTTTTCATTATTTTTTAATTTTTGATTAATGATACTAAACTAAAAAAAAAAACATTTTAAAAAACAAAATTTTTTTATATTTTTTTTCAACTTGGTCAGAAAAGATTTGTTTGCTTTCATATTTTATTTGTTCTTTTCAGGAACCTTTATGTAATACAAAAAATCTAAATCCAATACAATTTTTTTTTCTTCTCCGAGAACTTTGACCAAATCAACGAAACAATCAAAAAAGTTTAAATCACTTGCTTTTTTTAGAAATTCTCTAATAAACTTTGTATTTTTGAGGTATTATACTTCTTATCCAAACATTAGATTCATGACTTTCATCAAAACTACCGAACAATCTTCAAAATATGAGCATTTAGAAAAAATGTCGGTTCCAGAGTTGCTTTTTAACATCAATCAGGAAGACAAAACCGTTCCTTTTGCTGTAGAAAAAGCATTACCTCAAATTGAAAATCTGGTAACCGAAATTGTTGCAAAAATGAAATCCGGCGGACGTTTGTTCTATATCGGAGCCGGAACTTCCGGCAGATTAGGAATTGTTGATGCTTCAGAATGTCCTCCTACTTTTGGAGTTCCGATCGATTGGGTAAACGGGATCATTGCCGGTGGAGACAAAGCCATTCGCAAAGCGGTAGAAAATGCCGAAGACCATACAACACAAGCCTGGATCGATCTGCAGTACCAAAATATTTCTGACAACGATGTTGTAATCGGTATTGCAGCATCAGGAACAACTCCTTATGTGATTGGCGGATTGAAAAAATGCAACGAGAATAATATTACAACCGGAAGTATTTCGTGTAATTCGGGAAGTCCATTATCGCAAACCGCAAAATTCCCAATCGAAGTAATTGTAGGTCCCGAATTTGTTACAGGTAGTTCCCGAATGAAAGCCGGAACCGCACAAAAATTAGTTCTCAACATGATTTCTACAGCCACCATGATACAATTGGGAAAAGTAAAAGGAAACAAAATGATCGACATGCAATTGAGTAATAATAAATTAGTAGATCGTGGTATAAAAATGATTATGAACGAAATTGACATTAATTATACACTGGCTGAAAATTTATTAAAACAATATGGCAGTGTGAGAGCTGCAATTTCTAATTATCAAAAAGAAAATTTATAATGAGTACTAATAAAAGAATACTAAAAAAAGGGATTTCTTATATGGCTTGGGCACTACCAGCTGTTTTTATTGGTCCAGCCATTATCCATTTTGCTTTTATCAACAAAGAACAACCTTTATTCTGGCTGATTCTCTCCCTGGGAATTATTCTTTGCATATCCGGAATAGTTTTGATCTTTAAGGGAATACTCACTATAATAAAAAGTATGTTCGAGAACGATGGAAACTAAAATAAATATGGATCAGGTTTTTGATAAAACAGATTTTCAAAATCAAACTTATATAGGAATTGAGTTCGAAAACTGTACTTTCAATAATTGTGATTGGAACAATAAAAACTTTAAAAATTGTACTTTTATAGACTGCGAATTTAATGACTGTAATCTCTCAACCATAGATTTTTCAAATGTTGGTCTGAAAAATATTGCGTTCAATCATTGTAAATTATTAGGAATTCATTTTCATCAATGCGATGACTTTTTATTCAGTTGTCACTTTAATGGATGTGTACTCAATTTAAGCTCTTTTATAAGAAAAAAACTAACCAATTCAACCTTTTTTCAATGTGAATTAAGGGAGGTAAATTTTTCAAATGCTAATCTGACACAGGTTAATTTTACCGGTTGTAATTTGCAAAATGCCATTTTCAACCAAACCAATTTAACCAACGCTAATTTTACAACAGCTGGTAATTTTAGTATAGATCCGGAATTTAACATCCTCAAAAATGCCCGATTTGAACTGCAAAGTTTACCAGGATTGTTAGTCAAACATCAAATAAAGATCATTTAATATGCAACAACCTGATTATTTAGAAAATGTAAAAAAGCAGTTTTTATACTACAAATTACTTGCAGAAAAATCATTTGAGCAATTAGAACCACATCAACTATTTGAACAATATAATGAAGATACTAATAGTATTTCGACAATCGTAAAACATCTTTCGGGAAATATGCTTTCCCGCTGGACAGATTTTCTAACTTCGGATGGCGAAAAAAACTGGAGAAATAGAGATGATGAATTCGAAAATACCATTCGGACAAAAGAAGAAATGATGCTGATCTGGAACAAAGGCTGGGATTGTTTTTTGAATACTCTGGAAAATCTGAACAACAATCAACTAGGAGAAATTATTTATATAAGAAACGAAGGTCATACCGTTATGGATGCCATAAACAGGCAATTGGCTCATTATCCTTATCACATTGGGCAAATTGTTTTTTATGCCAAACTACTAAAAACATCATCCTGGAACAGTTTATCGATTCCTAAAAACAGTTCAAATACATATAATACTGAAAAATTTTCAAAAGAAAAATCAATTAAAAACTTTACCACTGACGAAATAAATAGACTCAAATGAAAAATATATTTATAAGCATCCTAATCCTCGTATTTTTTACATCTTGTTATAATATAGAAAGAAACTGCCAGGATTTTAAAACCGGAAAATTCGAATTTGAATATGAAATTGACGGAATTATGAAAAAAACAACTTTCATCAGAACAGAAAATCAGGAAATCGATTTTTATGAAAATAAATCTGATACCTCTTCCATTCGATGGATTAATGATTGCGAATATGTTATCCAGAAAATCAATCCAAAAAACCGTGAAGAGCAAAAAGCAATTACAATGAAAATATTGACAACTTCAAAAAATTCTTATACATTTGAATTCGGTATTGTGGGAAGCCCTCAAAAGCAAACAGGTACGGTAACCAAAATATCCGAATAAAAAATCAAAATAATCTATGGAAATATTTTTAAATCCTGATGCGTGGATAGCTCTGCTAACCTTAACATTTTTAGAAATTATCTTAGGAATAGACAATATTATTTTTATATCTATTGTAACCGGTAAACTTCCCGAAGAAAAACGCAAAAAAGCTACTCAGATCGGTTTGTTTTTGGCTATGTTTATGCGAATTGCCCTGCTTTTTGGAATTACATTACTCATAGCAATGAAAGAGCCTTGGTTCTCTTTTGATTTTGGCTGGTTTAGTGCAAAAATTACAGGACAGGCAATGATCTTGTTTCTCGGAGGATTATTTTTGATTTACAAAAGCACTAAAGAGATTAGAGAAAAAGTCGAGCACAAAGGTCACGAAGAAGCCAACTTAGGAAATGTGGCTAAAAAATCTTTCTCGAATGTAATTTTGCAGATTTTACTGATCGACCTGATTTTTTCCGTAGATTCTATTCTCACGGCTGTTGGTATGACCAATGGTCTGGAAGGTGCATTATATATAATGGTTACTGCTGTAATTATCTCGGTTGGAGTAATGATGCTTTTTGCGGTTCCGGTAGGAAATTTTGTAAACAATAATCCATCACTCCAGATTCTGGGATTAGCATTTTTGATACTTATAGGATTTATGCTCATCACCGAAAGCATGCATCTATCCGAAGCGCAATTGGTAGGACAACATGTTGGCACGGTACCTAAAGGTTACCTCTATTTTGCAATTGCTTTCTCTCTTGCTGTTGAGTTCATCAATATGAAAATGGATAAAAACAAAGGTTCAAAGTAATTTTGAATTTTATAGAAGGGATTCCTTTTATAGTTCAAAAATTATATCCCGATTTCTACCTGAAATCTCAAATACCAATTGTTTTTTTCTGTACCATCAAAAAATTCAAGCTTGTCGAATGTAAGTTCAGATTGGATCTTAAATGTATGTTCCCAAATGTATTTGGTTAACCCAAGACTGAACTGCTGTGCATTAGGCGCTAACATTTTGATCTCATTTTCTACTTTCTGAGTAGAATAACGACCTATGATCTCATAATTAGAAGGAAAATTATAACTCAACTGATAATCAAATCCATAACCTACATAAGCAAAACTTGTTTCTGCAGTTTCCGGATTGATCGTAATTGCACTTTTGTTTGAGGTTCTTTTCATAAAACTGGACATGGCCGCCCATCCATTATATTTAAAAATAGCATCAACAAAACCTGATTTTAAAGTGACAGGAGAAAAAAGATCATTTCCTAACTGACCCTGAGTTCTTCTCGCGTGGTTATTTTGCTGAAAAGCTCCCGATAACATTAATTTTGGTTTGGATTCCCGAAGTAAATCTCCTTCAAAATTAGATCCGTCTTTCTTAAAAGCTCCAAAAGGAAACAACTCTATTTTTCCTGTTACGGCAACTCCGTCATCTGCTTTGTCTGTAACATTCCGGCCTTCACCTGTAGAAACCGCCGCTTTCAGATTATATGAAAACCGATCTTCATATTCATTAAGGTGATGTGCCTGAAATCCAAAATCTCTATCTATCGTAAACTTGGCATTATTAATACTTCTGTCTGTTAGTTGTAACGCTCCGGAAGAATTAAATCTCTGTCTGTTTCCGGGAAGTTTGGTTTGACCAAAACTCAAATTCCAATTTTTATTGGGTCTATAAAATATCACCGCATCACGAATAATATTGACATTCTCTCCTTCATGAATTTCTCCAACATCGCCCGAAGCAAATGAAAGCTGAAGGGCATATAAAAATTTCGGATTACCTACATATCCGTCAAATCGCAAGCGCAATCGTCTTATTTGTCCGTCATAACCTGGTTTTTCACCTTCATTGTCTATATAAGTTACACGATTTTGAATTCTAAATCGAATATTCAACTGAAATAAACTATCAGGAGAAGTTAATCCTAAACCTTTTCCATAACTATAATAAGGCAATGTAGAAAGTTTGATATCATTATCGTTTTTTTCTTGTTTAATGGTAACCTGCGCATTTGTTGCTAAAGAAAAAAGTAATAAAAAAACAATACTATTATATTTCATAAAAATATGGAGATTTTTGGCAAAAGTAAATAAAATTTCACTGTCAAAAGCTCAATTGAATAACGATTGCTACATTTGCAAAAAATAAATTTAATGTCAAATATATATTTAAGTTATCATTTTTTGATAGAGCCGAAAGAGTTAGGATCAGAAATTTTACTTGCCGAGTTAGGAGAATTACCTTTTGAAAGTTTTATCGAAAGTGAAAAAGGAATGATTGCCTACATTCAAAAAAGTTTATGGTATGAAAATATTTTGGAAGAAGTTCAAATATTAAACTCAGAAGAATTTACCATTTCATATACTATAGAAGAAATTGCACAAGTAAACTGGAATGAAGAGTGGGAGAAAAACTTCGAACCTATCGATGTAGACGGCACATGTCATGTAAGAGCCCCGTTTCATCCAAAAACCAATGCTCTGTATGATATTGTGATCGAACCAAAAATGAGTTTTGGAACCGGACATCACGAAACTACCCATATGATGATCCAACATCTTCTGGAAACCGATGTAAACAATTTGAATACACTCGACATGGGATGCGGAACCGCAATTTTGGCAATTCTCGCAGAAATGAAAGGTGCAAAACCAATTGATGCCATCGATATAGACAATTGGTGCTATCTCAATTCTATAGAAAATTCCGAACGTAATAACTGCAAGCACATTAGTGTTTACGAAGGAGATGCAAGTTTACTGAAAAACCAAAAATATGATTTGATTATTGCCAATATCAACAGAAACATATTACTAAACGATATGCAGTATTATACAAAATGTCTAAATAAAAACGGAATCTTATTATTAAGCGGATTTTACGAAGAAGATATTCCCGCAATAGATCTTTGTTGTGTAAATCTGGGGTTAACTTACGTTAAAAAATTACAAAGAAACAATTGGGTATCCCTTAAATATGTAAATTAGTACTTTGATTTTAATCATATTCAATTATGAGCACTATTGAAAAAATATTAGAAGAAGTCCTGGTCGAGGAAAATACAGGTAACAATCATGAGATCATATTGTATAACGATGATGTAAATACTTTTGACCACGTAATCGAAACATTAATTCAAGTTTGTAATCATACTGCGATTCAAGCAGAACAATGTGCTATGTTAGTACATTATAAAGGAAAATGTTGCGTAAAAACAGGATCTGTAGAAGAATTGCACCCTCAATGTTTACAACTTTTGGATGCGGGTCTTAGTGCAACCATAGAATAATAATTTTTATAAATAGAAAAGGCTGTCGATCATGACAGCCTTTTGTGTTTATAGAATTTTTTTAATTATTTAATCAAATCAAAACTTCTTTTTACAAAAGCCGTAAGTTCTTCGCCTTTTAGTAAATTTTGAGAAAGTTTTGCCAAGTCTAATGCTTGTTTAACCAATTTTTCCTGTTGAGACTGCTCTTCTATTTTTAAAATATTCGCAGCCAAATCAGAATTTGTATTCACAACCAGGTTATACATTTCAGGCATATTAGACATCCCGAACATCCCTCCTCCTCCGGACTGACTCATTTCTTTCATTCTTCTCATAAATTCTGGCTGAGTAATCACAAAGGGAGCCGTTTGGCTGTCCATTGCCTCCATTTGAACAGTGTAAGTTTGCTTTGGAACAAAATTTTCAACTACAGATTTTAAACTTTCTTTCTCTTCATCGGATAATTTAGAAATAATGACTTCATCTTTTTTGATTAAATTATCAATATGATCAGAATCTACTCTGGTAAAAGTAATATCCTGATTATCCATTTCTAATTTCTGAATTAAATGAGAAATAATAGGAGAATCCAAAAGTAAAACTTCATAATTTTTTGCCTTAGCAGTTTCTATAAAAGAATGTTGCGTGTCTTTATTACTTGCATAAAGCACTACAAGTTTACCGTCTTTATCTGTTTGGTTGTCTTTAATTTTTTCTTTTAATTCATCCAAAGTAAAATATTGGTCATCTATTGTTGGATACAAAGCAAAAGCTCCTGCTTTCTCATAAAATTTGGGTTCAGAAAGCATCCCGTACTCTAAAACGATCTTAATATCATTCCACTTTTTTTCAAAATCTTCACGGTTTTCGGTAAAAAGCGACTTCAATTTATCAGCTACTTTTCTGGTGATATAATTTGAAATTTTCTTCACATTTCCATCAGCTTGAAGATACGAACGGGAAACATTAAGCGGAATATCCGGAGAATCAATAACTCCTTTTAACATTGTTAAAAATTCCGGAACAATTCCTTCTACATTATCCGTTACATAAACCTGATTTTGGTATAGCTGGATTTTATCTTTCTGTATCTGTAAATCTGCTCCTAACTTAGGAAAGTATAAAATACCGGTCAAATTAAACGGATAATCCACATTAAGATGAATGTTAAACAAGGGTTCTTCGAATTGCATTGGATACAATTCTCTATAAAACGCTGCATAATCTTCCTCTTTTAATTCTGTTGGCTGTTTTGTCCAGGCAGGATTAGGATTATTAATAATATTATCAACTTCTACGGTTTCTGCAGTATAATCTTCCGGTGCATTTTCCGGTTTGGGAAGTGTTTCTGTTTTTGTACCAAATTTTATAGGAATCGGCATAAATTTATTGTACTTCTGAAGTAAACCGGCAATTTTTCCTTCTTCCAAAAATTCTAAAGAATCCTCCGCAATGTGCAAAATTATTTCAGTTCCTCTATTGCTTTTTTCTGTTTGGGTTAAAGTAAACTCCGGGCTTCCATCACAAATCCAATGAGCTGCAGGTTCATCTTTATAAGATTGAGTAATAATTTCTACTTTTTCTGCAACCATAAAAGCAGAATAAAAACCTAACCCAAAATGACCAATTATCCCGGAATCTTTAGCAGAATCTTTATATTTTTCTAAAAATTCTTCTGCTCCGGAAAAAGCAACCTGATTAATGTATTTTTCAACTTCATCTGCCGTCATACCCAAACCTTCGTCTATAATATGAAGTTTTTTTCCTTCTTTATCGATCTTTACTTCAATAATCGGGTCTCCATACTCGGTTTTTGCCTCTCCGATACTAATTAAATGTTTTAATTTTAAAGTTGCATCTGTCCCATTAGATACTAGTTCACGTAAGAAAATTTCATGATCGCTGTATAAAAATTTTTTGATTAAAGGGAAGATGTTTTCTACTGAAACATTAATTTTTCCTGTTGTCATATTTTTTTGGTATAATTTATGTTAAATGAAATTTTTATTAGTGATTCAAATAAAATACCAAAGTTTATATTATGACAAAATGGC
>CAZSOC010000034.1:0-30747 GCA_964608415.1 uncultured Flavobacterium sp. | reverse complement strand
ACTATATTTATTCCTATTACATTTTATTATTTATTATTATCGATGGGAAAAGTAGATTCTATTATGATGGCAAACAAAAAACAACGAATTATACCATTACTTATACATTGTTGCCTGCTTTTTGCGATCATCAAAAAAAGTATTCCTCCGGATGTTTTTTACGAATTACATTTCTTTTTTGTTGCCAGCCTGATCAGCACCCTATTTTCACTAATTGCAATATTTTTAGGTTTCAAAGCAAGTCTTCATATGGTCGGGATTTCTGCATTAACTCTTTTTGTAATGGGAATGAGCATACATTTTCAAAGCGACACTGTGTTTACCATAGCATTTTTAGTAATTTGTAACGGAATTGTAGCTACCTCAAGACTTGACATGAAAGCACATACTTATGAAGAATTAAGTTTAGGCTTTTTTATTGGGGCTATTCCTCAGATAGGAATGATGTATGTCTGGTTATAAAATATAGAAAATCAATCCTAAATTAAGGGTTTTAAAATCTACTTTTTCGCCATTCAGATCTACATTTTTCATTAAAGAATTTAAACCGTAATAAGCATAAAAATTCCATGTATTATATCCTAAAGAAATGGTAGGTCCATATTGAATTTTATTAAAATCCTTATTATTAAAAATTTTATGAACCCCTTCATCTCCAATATATTTTGATTTACTAAATGCCAGATATCTCAACTTAAATCCGGCATGAAATCTAAAAAATTTATGCGACTCCGGAGTCGAAGTTCTCCATCTAAATTCAAAGGGAATATCTATATAAAATTGCTCTAATTTATTTCTGGAAAAACTATCTGCACTTACAATTTCATAATCTATTATACCATTTTCCTCTATCATCTTTAAATTCTGATGATACTTGTTGTATGAAATTCCCAAACCCAGAGCAAAGGCAACAGTCCTTGACTTATTAATCGGCATATCTCGCTGAAAACCCAAATGTAACCCTATCGGAATGCCATTTTGATCAAAATAATTCGGAGAATTTACCAGTCGATTATAAGTGATTGCAAAATATAACTGATCTTCTCTATACAAAGAATCTATCCTGGTAAAAAATGTGGTATCTCTTACCGTTTGAGAAAATTCTTCTTGTGAAAAAGTTTGAAAAAAAGAAAGTAGAATTATATATTTTAAAAATTTCATTTTATCTGTTTTGCGTATAAAATTACAAAGAAGTTTCAGAATAGCTCTTATTACAGAAGTTTTAATAAATTTATAATCAAACAAAAAAGCAGAATTTTATTCTCCCTGAACTTAACAAAGAAATTTACATTAGTTTTCCTATTTTTGTAATTCTATCAAAAAAAATTTACCACAAATAATAATTTCTACACAATAATAAAATTTTGAAGATTTCAAAAAAATACTGTTTTACAACAATCTCTTTGTTTTTGATTTTGATCATCAATCAAACCTTTGCACAAACTCAAAACATTCAGTATTGTGATTCCGTCATTCAGGAAGCTACAAACGTTTTATATAAAAAAGACCATGCAAAATCATTAGAATTATATACCCAAACCCGAATTTTGGCAGAAAAAAACAACTGGCAATATCAAATCTATCAATCTATTCTGGGTATAGGAAATAATTATTATGAAATGCTGGATTATGGCGAAGCGCTCAATTATTTCCTGGAAAGTTACATAATTGCCGTAAAGTCTCTCGAACCAAAAGACGAAATCGCTTCTTTAAACAATATTGCCAATTTATACACCAAACAAAAATTATACGAAAAAGCCAAGGAATATTACCTCAAAGCATATGAGATTGCAGATGAAAAAAAAGTAAATTTCAGAAAAGGGTTACCTCTTATGAACATTGGCTACATTTATAACAAACTCAACGAACCCAAAAAAGCCAGACCTTATATTTTACAATCCATGAATTATCTGGAAGATAATTTTTTGCTTTCTTCAAGGATTTTATTAATCGAAAATGATTTATTATTAGGTTCAACAGGTGAAGCCAGGGAATCTGCCCGAAAACTTTTAGAAGAAAGTAATGATGAAAACAGGGACACTATGAGCATGTTTCTTTGGATAATTATTTCCAAAAGTTACCTGTCCGAAAAAAATCACCCTCTTGCCGTCGAATATGCCAAAAAAGTACTCAGCCAGGAAATACCGCTCGACATCAAACGGGATATTTTCGAATTATTAAGTGAAATATACAGAAGCAGTAAAAACTTTGAAGAAGTCAGCATTTATAAAGATTCAATTATTGCTTTGGATTTTAAATTGAACGAAATAAAAAACGGAAGCCTTTTTAATAACAACAAAGTAAAATTTGAAATTCAGAATTATAAAAATCAGATTACTGCAAATGAAGAAAAACGTACAGCAGAAAGAAAAATTTTTATTTCAACTCTGGCATTTATCACTTCAATAGTGGTCATCATTGCACTTATTTTCAGACAAAAAAAACTAAAAACCCAGCAAAACATGGATTTGGTTGCATTGAATTTTGAAAAAGAAAAAAGCCACAATCTGCTTCTCGAAAAACAAATTTCTAATGCTCTTCTGGAACAGGAACGTCTTAAAAACGAAATAGAAACCAAAAACAGAAAACTTTCGGCAAAAGCACTTTATTTATCAGACCGAAATAAATTGATAGAAGAAATCATTATATACCTGTCAAAAAAGCCTAAATATGCCAAAGACACGACCTTATCCAGTCACTTACAATCGTTAAAATCTAATTTGAGAATCGACAACGAATGGAATGATTTTATCATACATTTTGAAGAAGTCAATCGCGGATTTCTTACCCGGTTAAAAAACCTTCACCCGACACTTAACGCCAACGACATTAAATTTATCGCTTATATTTATATGAATCTAAGTGTAAAAGAAATTTCTTCCATACTCAATATCACCATTATAGCCTGCAAAAAAAGAAAAGAAAGATTGGCTCTAAAAATGAATTTATCCAAAGACGAAGAATTGTTCGACTATATCTCGACCTTATAAATTATCACTTGCAAACCACTCTGCAAAAGACGAATCTGTTTCCTGAAGCCTCAATGAGAACAACTCAATATTTTCCGGCAATCTGTTTTTTATTCTTTGCGCAAAGTCTATTACCATGTTTTCGCTTGTAGGCTGATATTCTACCAAAATTACATGGTGACCTCTTTCCTGAAGCTCTTTTGCAAGGTCTACGTGAGGTGTGGTCTTATTAAAAACCGTTGCATGATCAAACTGATCTACAACTTCTTCTTTTACAATTTTCTTAAGATCAGAAAAATCTATTACCATTCCAAATTTTACATTCGACCGATCCTCAATTGGTTCTCCAATTACGGTTACGGATAATTTATAACTATGCCCATGCACATTTTTGCATTTACCATCATACCCGAATAATGCATGTCCCGTTTCGAAAGTAAATTGTTTTGTAATTCTGATCTTTGTCATTTTGTATTTATTCTAAGCTGCAAATTTAGCGATTTATTATTGATGTTATTGTAACTGCAAGGCGGTTATATCGGGTTCGATTCATCTTTGTCTTTTCAATTCCTGCATAACAATCTTATCTGCTTTCAGATTTTACCGGGATTGTTTATTTCCGCGTTTAATTAATCGGTACACTATAATATATCCAAACATTAAACTCAATAAAATTTTTAAATAGAATTTATAATCATAGAAATGTAAGTGATTAACATTAAATTCATCATACATCCACAAAAAAAACAGAAGCGATAAAAAAAGAAAGGAGGAAAATCTAATCTTATTTTTCATTCTTATAATCTTAAATACAACTTATCTTTAAAAAAAATTAACAATTATTTTTTGAAAGATGCCAACGCTTTTTTTGTAAAATCAGAAAGAACCAATTCCCCTGAAATTTCTGCTCTTTGTACCAATAACTCATCCCAGTGTTCTGTTCCTTCCCACAATACTTTTTTCATTTGGGAAAGTGCATCCAAATTATACTGAACTAATTGTTCTGCCAATTTATTCAAAGCTTCATCCAATAACTCTGTGTTTTCAAAAACTTTAGTATATAATCTGTTTTTTTCACACCATTGTGCATCATGCCATGTTGTTGCATCAAGTGTCATTTGAGCCAGATTGGTCTTCCCTATTTTTCTTTCGACTGCCGGAGCGATTACAAAGGGTCCGATCCCTATTGTAAATTCGGATAGTTTTGCTGCACTTTGTTGGGTTGCCATTGCATAATCGCAAGCTGCTGCAAGTCCTACTCCACCACCAACTGCTTTTCCCTGAATTCTTCCTAAAATAAGTTTGTTACACCGGCGCATAGCATTGATCACATTGGCAAAACCAGAGAAAAACTGTTTACCGGTTTCAAGATTTTCTATGGCAACCAACTCGTCAAAAGAAGCACCGGCACAAAACGCACCGTTACCTTCGCTTTGCAGAATTACAACTGCTACTTCCTCATTTTCTGAAATTGTTTCTAATGCCTCTGTCAGTTTTTGCAATAACAACCCGGGAAATGAATTTCCTGCCGGATGACCAAATGTAATTCGTGCAATTTTTTTTTCAATACAAATCGTAAGATTTCCAGGGGAAGTATTTTGTATCATTATCAAAATTTTTGGTAAAAGTAAATATTTTTTTGACTTTGAACTCGTCCTAACCTTGTTTTGATTCTCTCGATAATTAAAACAAACCGCTCGTATGAAATGAAAAAGTCAAGAAAAATTCATCAAAAAAAGATTACTCCTTCTCTTTTTCAGAAGATTTTTTTTCCGGAAAATTATTCTTTTTAAGATTCATTCCATAGGTGTAGTTGGTAGACAATATAATATCATTACAATCAAAATGTTTTACAACTCCATCTTTTTGTAAAGCAACAACCCAACAAGAGTTCTGATGCATTCCATAATCTATTATAAAAATGGCCTGACCGGTTCCAAGAGGTGTTTCTACTAAAATTGCGGGTTTTAATTGAAGTATCATAGTATTATTTTTATTTTCAAATTTAGCTTTCTGCTTCGTTAAAACCCTTACAGTATTTCAACTTTTGATTATAGAATTGAAAACATACAGGTTACAGTAATAAATGTAAAAAATCGAAGTCATGATTTTCTGCTTTGTAAAAACATTTGATTAAATTTGCCGTCTTATTAAAATCAGAATATGTTACAAATAGCTTTTATTAGAGAAAATCAGGAAAAAGTGATCAATGCTTTAGCCAAAAGAAATATGGATGCCCGCACAACTGTACAGGAGGTAATTTCTATTGATGAAAAACGCCGTGCAGCACAAGTTGAACTGGACAATATACTTTCTGAATCTAATAAGTTATCCAAAGACATCGGTAATTTGATGAAAACCGGTGAAAAAGCCAAAGCAGAAATTCTAAAAGCTAAAACTTTAGTTTTAAGAGAAAACAGTAAATCTGTAAATGAAAAAGTTGATGCTCTGGCAAACGAATTGACTCAGCTTTTATACACTTTACCCAACCTTCCGGCAGATATTGTCCCCGAAGGAAAAACAGCAGATGACAATCTTACCACTCACCAGGAAGGAACAATACCTGTTTTGCATAAAGATGCTTTGCCTCATTGGGAGCTGGTAAAAAAATACGACATCATAGACTTTGAATTAGGTAATAAAATTACCGGAGCGGGTTTTCCTGTTTATAAAGGAAAAGGTGCTAAACTACAGCGTGCTTTAATTACTTACTTCTTAGATAAAAATACCGAAGCAGGATATGAAGAATATCAGGTTCCTCATCTGGTAAATGAAGCTTCAGGATACGGAACCGGACAATTACCGGACAAGGAAGGACAAATGTACCATGCCGGAATAGACGACTTGTATTTAATTCCTACTGCCGAAGTGCCGGTAACCAATTTATTTAGAGATGTAATCCTTAACGAAAATGAATTTCCCATTTGCTGTACAGCTTACACTCCCTGTTTTCGCAGAGAAGCAGGTTCTTATGGCTCTCACGTGAGAGGATTAAACCGTTTACACCAGTTTGACAAAGTAGAAATTGTGAGAATTGAACACCCGGAAAGATCTTATGAGGCACTGGACGGAATGGTAGAACACATAAAATCTATTCTTAAAGAATTAGATCTTCCGTACAGAATTTTACGTCTATGTGGAGGAGATATGGGCTTTGCCTCTGCATTAACTTATGATTTTGAAGTGTTCTCTACAGCACAGGATCGTTGGTTGGAAATCAGTTCAGTATCTAATTTTGAAACTTTTCAATCCAACAGACTTAAATTAAGATATAAAGATGTTAACGGAAAAACTCAATTAGCACATACGCTTAACGGAAGTTCATTGGCATTACCAAGGGTTTTGGCAGGTATTATCGAAAATTATCAAACGCCGGAAGGAATTGTTATTCCGGAGATTCTGAGAAAATACACGGGATTCGATATCATCAGCTAAATGCTATCGTAATTTTAACGCAATATTGTCATCATAAATACCAATATTACCTAAATTACAGCAAATTATGTAATCTAATAAAAGATAATTCTATGAAAAGATTTTTATTATCAATATTTCTATTCATAACACTAATTGGATACAGTCAGAATCTTCAATTGGCACAGAATTATTTTGAAAAAGGAGATTTTGAAAAAGCACTGATTACTTATGAGGATTTATTAAAAACCCAACCGGGAAACTCTACTCTTTTTACAAGAGTTATCGAATGCCATCAGCAGCTGGAAAACTACAAAGAAGCCGAAAAAATCATTACCGAAAGATATAACAAATACAAACAACCCCATATTTTGGTTGAATTAGGTTATAACTTTCAGCTTCAAAAAAACGATGCCGAAGCTAAAAACAAATACCAGTTGGCCATCTCTTTGTTAGAAAAAAATCCGAATTATATTTACAATGTTGCACAGGCTTTAGAAAAAAAAGGACTTTATGAATGGGCTCTTTCTGCATATGAAAAAACAGAAAATTTAAACGATAAACCCAACTATAATTACCAAATAGGAATTCTCTACGGTCAATTAGGAAAAACCGATATGATGATAGAAAGATTTCTTGACGAATCGTACAGAAATCCGAGCGTTACAACTGTCATTCAGAATCAATTCATGAGATTTATAAATGATAATCCTGATGAAAATTTCACAAATGCACTAAGAAAATCCCTGATCATAAGAGCTCAGAAGGACCAGAATATTTTCTGGAATCAATATCTAAGCTGGTTTTTTGTACAGCAAAAAGAGTACGGAAAAGCATTTATACAGGAAAAAGCGATTTATAAACGAGAGCCGGAAACTTTTTATAACATTGTAAATCTTGCCGAATTGGCAATAGAAGACAACGATACAGAAAGTGCCGAAGAAATTATTGGTTTTGTACTGGAAAACACCTCTGATGTTGCTTTGCAAATCTATTGCCACACCTTTTTATTGAACAACCGTATCAAAAAAAGCAGTGCAAAAGACCATGAATCTATACAAGCAAACCTGGAATTGTTATTGAAAAAATACGGTCTTACACCCAATTCAATTACACTACAGCAGACCTATGCAAAGTTTCTTACTTTTAATATGAAACAACCACAGGAAGGCAGAAAAGTATTACAAAATGTATTGAAATTACCTTTAAATAATTTTCAGCAAGCAGATATAAAAATGGATCTGGCAGATATTTTTCTTTATGAAGAAAAATTTAATCAGGCATCCATCTACTATTCCCAAATACAAGAAGACCTGAAAAACAATGCAATAGCACATGAAGCCAGTTTGAAAGCTGCAAAAACCAGTTATTTCAAAGGCGATTTTGATTGGGCTTTAAACCAGTTTAAAGTCTTAAAAACCGCTTCTACACAACTTATCGCTAATGATGCTCTGGAATACTTTCTGTTGATAAACGACAATAAGATTGCAGACTCCTCAATGGTTGCTTTACAAAAGTTCGCAAAAGGAGATTATCTTTTATATCAAAACCGGAATGATGAGGCATTAAGCCAGTTTCAAAAAATTTTAATTGAAGACAAAGACAACGAAATAATAAGTGTTACACTCTTAAGATTAGGTCAAACTCATGAGATTCTGGGCAATTACAGCCAGGCGCTCTCATATTACAAACAAATTATCGATGAGCATAAAGACGGAATTTATATAGACGAAGCCTATTATTATTCAGCCGAAATCCGCTATAAAATCTATAAAGAAAAAGAACAGGCAAAACTTTTATACGAAAAAATAATCTTTAATCATCAGGACAGTATTTACTTTATTGATGCTCAAAAAAAATACAGGCAAATCCGTGGCGATTTTGATTCCTAAAATTTTCAACTCAATTACAATGATAATATACAACGTTACTATAAATATTCACGAAAGTGTACACGACCAATGGATGCAATGGATGCAGGAAAAACACATTAATGAAGTTTTAGCAACAGGAAAATTCTCCAGTGCCAGAATGGTAAAGGTTCTGATAGAAGAGGAAATGGGAGGTATAACCTACTCTATTCAATATACAACCGATTCTAAAGAAACTTTAGACAAATACTATGAAGAAGATGCAGACCGCCTGCGTCAGGAAGGAATGCAGCTTTTCGGAGATAAAATGCTGGCTTTCCGAACAGAGCTGCAACTTATCAGCGAACATTATTAATAATCCCAAAAATGGAAAAAGTAAAAGCAAAAAAACATCTTGGCCAACATTTCCTGAAAGATGAGAACATTGCCCGTAAAATTGCAGATTCTCTTCAAATTAACGGATACACAAAAGTTTTGGAAATCGGTCCGGGAATGGGTGTTCTTACCAAATATCTTTTACAAAAACCCATTGACACTTATGTGATTGAAATCGACACAGAATCTGTAGAATACCTTAATAATCACTATCCAGAATTGCACGGAAAAATTATTTCTAAAGATTTCCTGAAATACAATATCAATGAAGTTTTTGAAGGCGACCAATTTGCCATAATCGGAAATTTCCCGTACAACATTTCGAGTCAAATCGTCTTTCGGGCTTTAGAATTAAGACATCAGATACCCGAGTTTGCAGGAATGTTTCAAAAAGAAGTAGCAGAAAGAATTTGTGAAAAAAAAGGATCAAAAACCTATGGAATTCTTTCGGTTTTAGTACAAGCATTCTATGATGCAGAATATCTGTTTACTGTAAGCGAAGATGTTTTCAATCCGCCTCCAAAAGTAAAATCGGGAGTTTTAAGCTTAGTAAGAAAAGAAAATTTCACTTTGCCTTGTAACGAAAAACTATTTTTTACAGTCGTAAAAACCGCTTTTCAGCAAAGAAGAAAAACTTTAAGGAATAGCTTAAAAACTTTAAATTTATCCGATAATTTAAGAGAAGATAGTATCTTTGATCTTCGGCCGGAACAATTAAGTGTTCAGGGTTTTATTGATATTACTATAAAAATTAGTGCAGATGGAGTTTAAAATCAGCAAGGGTTTTATCGAACAAATTGAGCAGCTCATTCAAGACAAAAACGATAAGCAATTAGAAGTTTTATTGAATGATTTGCATCATGCAGATATTGCAGAAATCCTCGATGAATTTGATTTTGACGACGCTACTTATATTTTTAAAGTTTTAGATAGTGAAAAAACTGCCGAAATACTGCTAGAGCTCGACGATGATGTTAGAGAAAATATCCTGAGCAGACTTTCACCAAAAGAAATTGCAGAAGAACTCGACGAACTCGAAACCAACGATGCTGCAGATATTATTGCCGAACTTTCGCAAAGTAAGAAAGAAGAGGTAATCTCAGAACTTCAGGACGTAGAACATGCCAAAGATATTGTAGATCTTTTACGATACGATGAAGATACTGCAGGAGGTTTAATGCATAAAGAACTAGTAAAAGTAAATGAGAACTGGAATGTTCTCACTTGCGTAAAACAAATGCGGATTCAGGCAGAAAATATTTCCAGAGTCCATTCCATATATGTCGTAGATGATGAAAACAGACTAAAAGGAAGACTTTCCCTCAAAGATTTACTTACCACTTCAACCAAAACACCTATTAGCGATGTTTACATCAAGAAATACAACTATGTGAAAATAAACGATAAAGATGTAGAAGTAGCTCGTATTATGCAAAAATACGATTTGGAAGCCATTCCGGTAATCGACGAATTAGGCAGGCTGATGGGCAGAATCACCATAGACGATATTGTTGATGTTATCAAGGACGAAGCCGATAAAGATTACCAGTTGGCAGCCGGTATCTCGCAAGATGTAGAAGCCGATGACAGCATACTTCAACTTACCAAAGCAAGATTACCCTGGTTGGTTTTGGCACTTTTAGGAGGGTTTATAAGTGTAACACTTCTTGAAAGTTTCGAAAATGCAATGGCATTCCATAAAGAATTATTTTTCTTCACTCCCCTCATCGCCGCAATGGCAGGAAATGTAGGTGTACAATCTTCTGCTATTATTGTACAAGGTTTGGCAAACAATACCATTACAGGTTCACTCTGGAACAGATTAATAAAAGAAACTGTTTTAAGTTTACTAAACGGATTAATATTAGGGGTGATCTTACTCATAGGAAGTCAGATTTTATTAGGTGTTGGTCTGGAAATAGGTATTACAGTAACCGTTTCTTTACTTTCTGTAATTATCATTGCCTCACTTATCGGAACATTTATTCCTTTGATGCTGAATAAATTTGGCATTGACCCTGCACTTGCCACAGGTCCGTTTATTACAACAAGCAATGATATTTGTGGAATTTTAATTTATTTCACCATCGCGAAGTTTATTTTAGGTTTTTAGTTTAGTAACAAAGGCTCTGAAAAGAATCTATCTTTCCCTTTTTGATTTTATCCAACAATCTCTTTCTTTAAGACAATATTTTTATAAATATTACAGTTATTTAAATAACTTTGATAAACATCATGAATTCCAACAAGCTATGAAATTAAAAGTACTTCTCATCCTATTTTTGTATGTGATTTTCACACCTTCATGTTCAAAAAAATCTTCTTCAGATTTTAATTCGGATTTTCATCTTTATAAAGAATACATCACTAATTTCACAAGTGGATTGATTTCGACAAAATCAGACTTCAGAGTTATTCTTAATTTTGAAAAATCAGACTGGAAACAAAATCAGGTTTTAGATGATGATTTATTCAGCATCCGTCCTGCCATAAAGGGAAAAGTTGTGGCTCTGTCTTCCAATATTATTTCTTTTATTCCGGAAAACAAGTTGGATCAAAACACAGAATATCAAGTTAGTTTTAACCTGAAAAAAATCATTGATGTTCCAAAAAACCTGGAACAATTCAATTTTACGGTAAAAACCATTAAACAGGATTTTATCATCAATACACTCGACATTCAATCCTATAACAAAGACTATCAATACCTCAACGCCGAATTTAAGACAGCAGATGATATGTCGATTGAAGAGGCCGAAAAAATCATAAGTGTCAAGTATGATGATCAAAACTTAAAAATAAAGTTTGATAAAAAATTTAGCACAGGAACTCATCTTAAATTTTTAATAGACAGTATTCAAAGAAAAATCGATGATCATGTTTTGGAAATTCATTTTGATGGTTCCGGTTCAAAAATCAATCAAAAAGGAAAAATAGACTATACTATTTTAGGTAAAAACAATTTCAATATCGTAAACGTCGAAGTAGCGCAAGGTGACAGCCAATCTTTACATATCAATTTTTCTGATCCATTAAAAAAAGGACAAGACCTTAATGGACTGATTAATGTAGAAAACAATAATAATTTAAGATTTTCCTTTCAAGGCAATTTACTCAAAGTGTTTTTCGAACAACCACAGAAAGGAAATCTTCTACTGGAAGTTTTTCAAGGAATTGAAAGTGAAGAAGGTTTTAAACTTAAAAATACTTATACTACAAAAGTACTGTTCGATCAGATAAAACCCGGAGTTCGATTCTTAAAAAGCGGAACTATTCTGCCAGGGTCTTCCAATCTCAGACTTAATTTTGAAGCTGCTAACCTCAAAGCTGTAGACGTAAAAATTTATAGAATTTATAAAAACAACATTTTGCAATTCCTTCAGGATAATGACTTGCAAGGTTCTTATCAGTTAAAAAGAGTAGGACAGCCAATTGCTCAAAAAAGCATTACGCTTAAACAAAACAACATCAACGATTACGGCAAATGGAATACTTATGCCTTGCAGTTAGACAATCTCATTACTCCCGAACCGGGAGCGATTTACAGAGTTGAGTTTGACTTTAAGAAATCCTATTCACTATACAAATGTGACACAGAAGATGTTTCAGACAAAAAAAATGAGGATCAGGAAATTATTAACGAAGATGATATAAATTATAGTGGTAATAATTATGATTATTACGATGACTATTATGATTATTACGACGATTACGATTGGAGAGAAAGAGAAAATCCGTGTACCAGCTCATTTTATTACAACACAAAAATTGCAACTAATATTTTAGCAAGTGATCTGGGCGTGATTGTAAAAAGAGGAGAAAACAAATCTTATTTTGTTGCAGTAAACAATATACTTACTACTGCTCCTGTGGCCAATGCAAAAGTAGAATTATACAGTTACCAGCAACAATTATTATCAACAGCAACAACCAATTCTGATGGAATTGTAAACTTTCAGCTCAGCAAATTCGCCTATTTTGCTGTTGTTTCACATAATGACAATACTACTTATGTAAAACTAGATGATGGAATGGCACTGTCTGTAAGTAATTTTGATGTTTCGGGTAATGTTTTACAAAAAGGGTTCAAAGGATATGTTTATGGAGAAAGAGGTGTTTGGCGTCCGGGTGATAATATCCACCTGGGTTTTATATTTAATGATGAAATAAACAAATTACCAAGTGATCATCCTATTAAATTTCAGCTTAAAGACCCTAAAGGGAAAATAGAGTTTCAGAAAGTACTCAAATCAAATCAACTCAATCATTATGCTGTTACAATACCTACACAAGCCGATGCTCCAACAGGAAACTGGGAAGCAATGGTAAGTGTTGGCGGAGCTAAGTTTTATAAAAGCATCAAAATTGAAACCATCAAACCTAACAGATTAAAAATCAAGAACACTTTTGAAAACGAAGTTTTAAAATCTAATCACGAAAACAAAACCGAAGTTCAGGTAAACTGGTTACACGGAGCCGTTGCAAAAAACCTGAAAATCGAAGTTCAGGCAAAATTTTCAAAACAAAAAACAACTTTTAAAAACTATTCCAATTATAATTTTGATGATCAGATTCAAAATTTTGAATCTAAAGAGATCAATTTATTTTCAGGAAAACTCAATGAAAACGGAAAAATAAACTTCAATATAAAACCCAATATCAATAGCGAATCTCCGGGAATGCTCAAAGTGGGAATCATTACGAAAGTTTATGAAGAAGGAGGTGACATAAGTACAGATGTAGCCTCTACAACTTATTCTCCCTACGAAAACTATGTTGGTCTAAAAACTCCTGAAACCAACAAATATGGATTACTGGAAACCAGAAAATCAAATAAGTTCGAGGTTATTACAGTATCTCAAAATGGCAACCCTGTTGCTCTGAAAAATATCGTTGTAAAAGTTTACAAAGTAAGTTGGCGCTGGTGGTGGGATTCTTCTATTGATAATTTATCCAATTTCAGTAATTCTACTCAAACAACAGCCTACAAAAACTTTGTTGTATCCACCAACGCTTCAGGAAAAGGAAGTTTTGAATTTACCGTTCCTGATGAAGATTGGGGAAGATATTTGATTCGCATAGAAGATCAAAACGGAGGACATGCAGCTTCCGAAACCGTATTGATTGATTATCCTTACTGGTCCGGAAAAAACAAAAATACCGATGCATCAACAGCTACAATGCTGGTTTTTGCATCAGATAAAAAAAATTATAATGTTGGCGAAATTGCCAAAATATCTTTTCCATCAAGTGAAGGAGGAAGAGCATTGATCTCTATAGAAAACGGATCAAAAATTATACAAACTTTATGGGCAAATACTACCCGGTCTGAAACTAAAATAGAAATTCCTATTACCAGTGCGATGGCTCCAAATGTTTATGTAAATGTAACTTTGCTCCAGCCACATTCCAATACACTCAACGATTCGCCAATAAGGATGTACGGAATAATCCCATTGGAGATTTTAGACCCCAACACACAACTTCAACCACAAATAACCATGCCTGATGTTTTGGTTCCCGAACAAAAATTCCAGGTGAAGGTAAATGAAAAAACAGGAAAAGCAATGACCTATACCATTGCAGTTGTAGATGATGGCCTATTAGATTTAACCCGTTTTAAAACTCCAAATGCGTGGCAAAGTTTTTATTCTAAAGAAGCACTTGGAGTAAAAACCTGGGATATTTATGACCACATTATCGGAGCTTATGGAGGAAAACTCAATCAGATTTTCAGTATTGGAGGAGATGAAGATTTAGGCGGTGGAAATGCTAAAAAAGCCAATCGGTTCAAACCGGTTGTTTTATATTACGGTCCTTTCGAATTGGCTAAAAACAGTTCAAAAACACATAATTTACAATTGCCAAAGTATATCGGTTCTGTAAGAACAATGATTGTTGCAGCAGATGCCAAAACCAGCTCCTACGGTAATGCAGAAAAAACAACTCCGGTTAGAAGTCCTTTGATGATTTTGGGATCTTTACCCAGAAAAATTTCTCCCGGCGAAAAAGTGACCTTACCTGTTACGGTTTTTGCAATGGAAAACAATATCAAAAATGTAACCTTGAGCCTGAAAACCAATAATACTGTAAAAATAATCGGAAATTCTTCCCAACAGCTGCAATTTTTGCAACCGGATGAAAAAATGGCTTATTTCAATCTTGAAGTTGGTGAACTAACGGGAATTTCCAAAATTCAGATTATTGCAACCTCAGGTTCAGAAAAAGCAACTTATGATCTTGAAGTAGATGTTATCAATCCAAATCCGGTAACACATACTTATCAAGATGTTATTTTAGATCCCAATTCAAACACAACTTTAAACTGGGAAACTTTTGGAATAACAGGAAGTAATAAAACACAACTCGAAATTTCTTCTTTTCCAACAATCGACCTCACACGAAAATTAGATTATCTCATCTCCTATCCGCACGGTTGTCTGGAACAAACCACATCATCTGTTTTCCCACAGCTTTATTTAGATGACATTACAAATCTGTCTAATACCCAAAAATCCCAAACTCAAAAAAACATCACTGCAGCTATCAAAAAGTTAGGAAGTATGCAGTTTGCAAATGGTGGTTTCAGATATTGGCCGGGAGATAATTATGTAGACGACTGGAGTACTTCCTATGCCGGACATTTCTTAATCGAAGCCGAGAAAAAAGGATATATTTTGCCGGTACAGTTCAAAAGCAAGTGGATAGAATATCAAAAAAATCAATCCAAATTATGGCGAATAGATTCGAGATATAATAATGATTTTGCCCAGACTTACAGATTATACACATTGGCAATTGCAGGAAATGCAGATCTCTCTGCAATGAACAGGCTTCGGGAAACAGTAGGAATTTCCGAGGAATCCAAATTGAGATTAGCCGCAACTTACGCCGTTATTGGTCAAAATACTGTAGCACAAAAGATCCTGAGTACTGCCAAAATCGATCCAAATAACAGCAAAAACAATTATACATACTATGGTTCTCCGGAACGAAACAAAGCGATGGCATTAGAAACTTTAATATTGCTCAATCAAAAAAGTCAGGCGTTCCAAATGGCAAATCAATTAGCGGCCCAAATGTCAAAATCTGATTGGATGAGTACCCAAACCACCGCATATTGTTTAATTGCAATGTCCAAATTCGCCCAGCAAAATGGTGAAAAAGGCATCAATATCCAATACAAAACCGGATCAAACAGTCAGCAAATCGCCACTCAAAAATCATTGGCAACTGCAGAAATTTATACTCAAAAAGGAAGAAATTCTATTACAATTCAAAATAAAAATAACAATACATTGTATATAAGACTTGTCAACTCCGGAATTTTGCCTGTAGGCCAGGAAATCGAAAAATCGAGCAAACTATCTGCAAGTGTAAGGTATTTCAACAAAAACAATTCGGCAGTTTCTATTGATCAGATTCAACAGGGAACCGAAATTATCGCTGAGATCACCATCAAAAATACCACAAATCAAAACGTACAAAACCTTGCGCTCACACAAATTCTGCCTTCAGGTTTCGAGATCATCAACACCAGATTTACGGATTACGGCAGTAATTTTACCAACAAAGCCGATTATATCGACATTCGTGACGATCGTACCAATTTCTATTTTTCGCTCAATTCACTCGAAACCAGAACCTTCAAAGTCCTGCTCAACGCATCTTACCTCGGCAAATATTACTTGCCCGGTCTGCAATGCGAAGCCATGTACGACAATACTTATCTGGCTAGGACTCAAGGCAAATGGATAGAAGTTATCAAATAAAATCTAATTTTGAAGCGAATTGCTTGGGCATATCCGGCAATCCATGTTCCTGCTGTTCGCTTCAATCTTTATAATTTGGAACACCCAAATCATAAAGGATTTTGGCTTCCATCAGGGCTAAAAAATCTATTAATTGCATTTTTGAAAAATTTGAAAATTTGAAAAAAAAAATAATCCGTATTTTTCAATCCATAAAAAAAAACTTACTCAAACATAAAGTAAAATCTGTTTGCTTGATCCTGCTTTTAGTAGCATACTATTTCTCTTTACCAAAAACCTTATTTCATGTTTCTTATTCAACCATTTTAGAAAGTAGAGACGGGACTTTGCTTGGAGCAAAAATCGCAGAAGACGGACAATGGCGTTTTCCTGCTTCAGATTCTTTACCCGATAAATTCATTACCTGCATTACAACTTTCGAAGATCAGTATTTCTACAAACACCCGGGATTTAATCCCGTTGCAATGTTTAATGCTTTTCGGCAAAATCAAAAATCCGGAACAATTGTTCGTGGCGGAAGCACTATTACCCAACAAGTAATTCGTCTTTCAAGAAATGCCCAACAGCGAACCTATTGGGAAAAGATCAAAGAAATAATTCTTGCAACGAGGCTGGAATTCAGGTATTCCAAAAAAGAAATACTCAATCTATATGCTTCTCATGCTCCATTCGGGGGAAATGTAGTTGGGTTAGAAATGGCTTCCTATCGTTATTTTGGTGTAAAACCCAATCAGCTTTCCTGGGCAGAAAACGCTACATTAGCTGTTCTACCTAATTCGCCGAGTATAATTTATCCGGGGAAAAATCAGGAAAAATTACGCAAAAAAAGAGATGCATTACTTTATAAACTCTGGAAACAAAATGTTTTCGACAAAATCACCTACCAGCTTGCAATAGCCGAACCATTACCTCAAAAACCATTTGATTTACCTCAAATCGCTCCACATTTATTACAAAAATTATATTTTAAAAATAAAGGTGAAAAAATAAAATCTACAATAGATGAAGTTCTGCAAAATCAAACCAACGAAATAGCCGGTAACTACTACAATCAATATCGACATAATGAAATTTACAATTTGGCCATTTTGGTTTTGGATATAAAAACAAGAAATGTTCTGGCTTATGTAGGAAATAGTCCTACCAATGCAGACCATCAAAAAGATGTAGATATTATTACTGCACCGAGAAGTACCGGAAGTATTCTCAAACCATTTCTTTATGCATCGATGTTAGACGAAGGACAAATTTTGCCCAATAGTTTAATAGCAGATATCCCCACACAAATTGCGGGATACAAACCGGAAAATTTCAATTATAGTTATGATGGTGCTGTACAGGCAAAATATGCTTTATCCCGTTCTCTCAATATTCCTTCTGTTCTGATGTTACAGGAATATGGTGTAAAAAAATTCTATGAAGATCTCCAAAAATTACAACTCAGAGACATCACCAAATCTCCGGACCATTATGGATTATCATTAATTCTTGGAGGTGCAGAAAGTAATTTGCTGGATTTATGCAGAACTTACGCCGATCTTTCTTCTACTCTAAATCATTTTAATTTAAGTAACGGAAAATACAGAACCGGAGAATTGGGTAAAATCAATTTTTATAAAAGTCAAAAACTAAATTTCGGAAAAGATACTTTCGATAAGAACATTTTTGGAGCCGGAGCTATCTGGGAAACTTATACTGCCATGCGGGAAGTGAACCGCCCTGATGGTGATGAAGCCTGGAAATTTTATGACAGTGCTTTGCAGATTGCATGGAAAACAGGAACCAGCTTTGGTAATCGTGATGCTTGGGCAATTGGTACAGATGCCAATTATATTGTAGGAATTTGGGTTGGAAATGCAACAGGTGAAGGAAGACCATCGCTTACCGGAGTTTCTTTTGCAGCACCGATATTGTTTGATGTTTTCAATCTGCTTCCAAACAACAAATGGTTTGATAAACCACTTAATGATCTGGATGAAATTAAAATATGTAAAGAAAGTGGTTATCTCGCCAAAGATAATTGCCCTAAAGAATCTGTTTTGGTTCCTTTAGCAGGAAAAAATTCTAAGATCTGTCCATTTCATCAATTATTACATTTGGACAATTCTGAACAGTTTCAGGTAAATAGCGACTGTGAAAACATAGAAAATATTAAAACTAAAAACTGGTTTATACTTCCTCCGGTTATGGAGTGGTATTATAGAAAAAAACATCTTGATTATGTAAGTGCTCCACCTTTTCGCAAGGATTGTTATAATACAGATGAAACGGTTATGGATTTTATTTATCCCAAACCTAATCTTACTATTTATTTTACAAAAAATTTTAATTCTGAAATTCAACCGGTTATTTTTAAAGTTGCCCACACCAGAAAAAATGCAAAATTATTTTGGTATCTGGATGGATTATTTTTAGGCAACACCCAAACTTTTCATGACATGCCGGTAATTACTTCTTCAGGCAAAAAATTACTTACCGTAGTCGATGATCGCGGAGTAGAATTACGTCGTTGGGTAACTTTTGCTGCTGAATAGTTTTGTATTACTGTAAAAACTGGAATATTTCCTGAAAATCGGACAAAAAAAAACCGCTTTTCATAATGAAAAACGGTTTTAAGTTTTATTCTATAATTTCGTTTCCTTCTTTGTCGAAGAAATGATATTCCAGAAATGTATATGCGTCACGTGGTATTATTTTTATCCATTTTTTGTGCTCAAAGAACCATTTGGTTCTCATTGATGGAAACCCTCGTGAGAGATATGCTGCCACAAACGGATGTACATTGAGTACTAATTTTTTGTGGGTTTTTAAAAGTCGTTCCAAATCTGAAGCAATTTTATCGATAATCAAAATCGGGGCTTCGATTTCTCCGTTTTCGTTATTCGGATCTTCTTCACGGGTTTTGATTTTTACCTCAGGTCGAACGCGTTGTCTTGTTATTTGCACCAAACCGAATTTGCTTGGTGGTAATATTTTATGCTTAGCTTTATCATCACTCATTTCTTCCTTAAGCTTATCGTATAATACTTTACGATTTTCAGGATCCGACATGTCTATAAAATCTATCACAATAATACCTCCCATATCCCGAAGTCTTAGCTGCCTGGCAATTTCTGCTGCTGCAATTAAATTTACTTCGAGTGCGGTGTCTTCCTGGTTGGTTGCTTTATTGGAGCGATTACCACTGTTTACATCTATTACGTGAAGGGCTTCGGTGTGCTCAATAATCAGGTAAGCTCCTTTACTCATGGAAACGGTTTTCCCGAATGAAGTCTTAATCTGTCTTTCAATATTGAACTTTTCGAATATAGGCACGTCTTTGGACTGATAAAACTTTACTATTGATTGTTTGGAAGGTGCAATTTCATGCAAGTATTCCTTGGTTTGATAAAACAACTCTTCATCATCTATTTGTATTGCACTGAATGTGTCATTAAATACATCTCTAAGTATGGATGATGCTCTGTTGAGCTCTCCTAATACTTTTGAGGGATGATGAGCAGTTGGTAATTTTTTACACATTCCCGACCATCTGTCGAGCAATGTTTGCAAATCTTTTTCTAATTCTGCGATATTTTTGCCTTCGGCTACTGTTCGGACTATTACTCCGAATCCTTTTGGTTTGATGGATTGTACTAATCGTTTAAGACGATCTTTTTCTTCTCTGGATTCTATTTTTTGTGATATAGAAACTCTGTCAGAAAAAGGAACGAGAACAATAAATCTGCCTGCTAAGGACAATTCTGAACTAATTCTTGGTCCTTTGGTAGATATAGGTTCTTTTACGACTTGTACTAAAATTGACTGATTAGCGTTGAGTACATCTATGATGACGCCATCTTTATCAATTTCTTTTTCGAATTGAAAATTTTTCAATAAGAAGTCTTTTATTTTACCTGTAGTTACAAGTTTTATGAATTTTAACTGAGAAGTAAGATTTGGTCCTAAGTCATGATAATGTAAAAAGGCATCTTTTTCGAAACCTACATTTACAAATGCGGCATTAAGTCCTGCAACCGGTTTTCTGATTTTAGCAATAAAAATATCACCAACCTGAAAGTTGCTTTTTTCTTCTTCTTTGTGTAATTCTATAAGTTTTCCATCTTTGAGTAAGGCAAAATCTACAGCATGAGAACTCGATCTGATGATTAATTCTTTATTCACCTTGTAAATTTTTATCCGAACTAATGAGTTATAAAAATCTTTATTTGTTATGATTTTTCAAAACTTTTCAGTAGGGATGGATTAAACAATATTATTTAACAGGTTTTATCCCGGTGAGATTAATTAGATTTAGATTTTAGCAAGACTCAAGTTCGGTAAAAACAATTTAGTTTGTTATTATACCTCTTTTTATCTGTTTTCTCTTCCTAAAAAATCAAATTATTCTCGATTTCAATGAACGTTAAAAAGAAAAAAGTAGTTTAGAACTACTTTTTCTTTTTATGACGGTTAGCTCTCGCTCTTTTTTTTCTTTTGTGAGTAGCTACCTTATGTCTTTTTCTTTTTTTACCACTTGGCATAATCTATCGATTTTTGGTGATTAATATTAATTTTACTTAGCTTCGTTATTTGTTTTTACTCCTTCTACAAACACTTTTGCAGGTTTGAAAGCAGGGATATTGTGTGCAGGAATTTTAATTGTTGTATTCTTAGAAATGTTTCTTCCTGTTTTTTCAGCTCTGGTTTTTATGATAAAGCTTCCAAATCCTCTTAAATAAACATTGTCACCGGTTTCCAAAGAAGTTTTTACTTCTTCCATAAATGTTTCAACAGTTGCTTGAACATCTCCTTTTTCAAGACCTAATTTTTCTGAAATCTTCGCTACGATATCTGCTTTCGTCATTTTCTTTCGAATTTATAATGATATACTAAATTTTTTGAGTTTGCAAATATACAAATTTAAAAAACAATATATCACCCTAATTGATTAAAATTTAATCACATAAACTTATAATTTTGTAGACTCAATTTTTTATATGATTTTTTCTAATATTCTAATTTCTTGGTATTTGCAAAACAAAAGAGATTTGCCGTGGCGGAACACACAAAATCCCTACCTGATCTGGCTGTCTGAAATTATGCTGCAGCAGACCCGAGTTAAGCAAGGTTTGCCTTATTTTTTAAAATTTACAGAAGCCTTTCCTACTGTTTATGATCTGGCAAATGCAACCGAAGAGCAGGTCCTTAAGCTCTGGCAGGGATTAGGTTATTATTCTCGTGCCAGAAATCTGCATTCTACGGCAAAACATATAGCTTACGGTCTAAACGGGATTTTCCCTGATACTTACCAAAAATTACTGTCATTAAAAGGTGTTGGAGAATATACAGCTGCAGCTATCGCTTCTTTTTCGTTTCTTGAACCTGTTCCTGTTGTAGATGGAAATGTTTTTAGAGTTTTAGCAAGAGTTTTTGATATAAAAAGTGATATTTCCAATAACGGAACAAAAAAAGAATTTCAGCTGCTATCCGGTTCTTTGATGCCCAAAAATGATCCGGCAATATATAATCAGGCAATCATGGAGTTCGGTGCATTACAATGTGTTCCTAAAAATCCGGACTGTGCTTCGTGTATTATGAATGAAATCTGCCTGGCAAATAAAAACAACAGTGTAAAAATATTACCTGTAAAATCTAAAAAAACAAAAGTAAGAGACCGATATTTTAATTATGCAGTAATAAAGGATAAAGACAATAATATATTATATCAACAAAGAAAGGATAAAGACATTTGGCAACATTTGTACGAATTTCCACTTATTGAAACAGTATCAGAAATCGATACCGAAACATTTATAGATTTATTATCAAAAAAAGAAAATTTAAACAATAAAATAATTAAAATAACAGAAAATCCGGCAAAAAATACAATTCATAAACTTACCCATCAAAGATTAAACATAAAATTTAGAATCGTAGAAGTAGAAGGGATCTTACCTAACAGTATAAATACTAATGATTTCGCAAGACTTCCTCTGCCGGTTGCAATTAATTACTTTATAAGTAATGATTCTTTTTAAATAATTCAAAAATTACTATCTTTGAATGCATAAAATTCCTCGCAAAAAATGAATGGAACAGTAAACAAAGTGACTCTTATCGGACATTTAGGAGATGAAATTAAAATGCATTATTTTGAAGGAGGGAACTGTATTGGCAGATTTCCACTAGCAACCAACGAAACTTATATTAACAAAAGTACTGGTGAAAAAATAAATTCTACAGAATGGCATAACCTTGTGGTAAGAAATAAAGCAGCAGAAATCTGCGAAAAATACCTGTCAAAAGGGGATAAAATTTATGTAGAAGGCAGAATTAAGTCCAGACAATGGCAATCCGAAGACGGTACACAAAAATATACCACAGAGATTCAGGTAACAGAATTTACTTTTCTTACATTGAAAAAAGATTCTGATAAAGAAAAAATTAACACAGAAGTTAATCAAAAAAATGATAATTTTGGAGTAAATCATTTACCGGAAAATGATTTACCTTTTTAGATTGTTTAACTAATTTATACTAATTTGGACCTAGATCCTCCCAGTTTACTCTATACATCTTCAACTCTATTCTATGATTATATAGGGTTAATTATTTTGGTCATACTCTTATCTTTAATTGTAGTATTTACTTATGCAGAAAAAATATTTTTTTCCATCAATGTAAAAGATTTAATCGAAAGTGAATCTCAGCAGCAATATAAAATTAAAACAATCTCAAAATTGCTGGAAAAACCTAAAAAACTTCTTATCACATTTCATTTATGCAATTATACATTAAAGATTGTTGTGATCTGGATTGTTTTCAGACTTGGATATTACTGGTTTAGCAAAATTTTATTACCAGAAGTAATCACTATTCTGACAATTTTTATCGCTACGCTTTTACTTCTGTTTTTCGGAGAAATTATCCCAAGGATTTATTTAGGAAAAGACAAAATCAGTATCGCCAAAAGATTAATATTTCCTGTTTTATTCCTGGAAAAAATACTGTCTCCTATTAGCCTTCCTATACGTTCTGTAATCATTTATTTGCAGGATAATCAAAACAAAAAAGCCGCACAATTTGCAGTAGAAAAGCAAGACAACAATAACATTGGTCAAGACGGAACCGAAAATTATCACATTGACGAACAAAAAATATTAAACGGAATAATTTCTTTTGGAAATACAGAAGCAAGTCAGGTGATGACTCCCAGAATTGACATTTTTGCAGTTGAAAAATCTGAACCTTTTAATAATATTCTTCCTAAAATAATAGAAAAAGGTTTTTCCAGAATTCCCGTATACAATGAAAACATAGACGAAATTACAGGAGTTCTTTTTGTAAAAGATATCATTGCAGAATTTTCTAATAAAAATTTTGACTGGAATACTGTAATACGAAAACCGTTTTTCGTTCCTGAAAACAAAAAACTGGATAGTTTACTCAAGGATTTTCAAAGTCTAAAAAATCACTTAGCAATAGTAGTTGATGAATACGGCGGAACTTCCGGGTTATTAACTCTCGAAGATGTTATCGAAGAAATTGTAGGAGACATCAGTGATGAATTTGATGAAGATGAATTTAATTTCATCAAACTTGATGATAAGAATTATATCTTTGAAGGAAAAATAAACCTGATCGATTTCTACAAAATCATTGAAGTTGATGAAACCCTTTTTGAACACAAAAGCAGAGAAGCAGAAACGTTAGCAGGATTAATATTAGAAATCCTGGAAAATTTCCCTGTAAAAGGTCAAAAAGTACAATTTGAAAACTGCTTATTTACTATTGAAGCAGTAGATAAGAAAAGGATCAAACAAATAAAAGTTACGCTTGAGTAATTTTTAAAAACAATTCTAAAGAATACTCCATACAATGAAATATTACACCTATATAATTACCGTACTTCTTCTTTTGTTTTTTACAAGTTGTAAAAAAGATGTTTTACCCAAACCCAATGCCCATCTGAGACTGGATTACGATCCGGCTCAATATGAAAGGTATCAGAACAATTGTGCTTATACTTTTGACGTAAACAAAGCAGGAGTGGTAAAAAACCTGGATTCTTGTAATTTCAGCATTACTTATCCTAATATGAAAGCAAGTATTTTCTTGAGTTATAAAAAAATAAATAACGATCTCAATACTCTTTTAAGAGATGCTCAAAAACTCACTTTTGAACATGTGATAAAAGCAGATGATATAATAGAACAACCTTTTATAAATAATGATGATCGGGTTTTTGGGATGTTTTATGAGGTAAACGGAAATGCTGCGACCCAAGTTCAGTTTTATGTTACCGACAGCATCAATCATTTTGTAAATTGCTCCGTATATTTTTATGTCAAACCCAATTTCGACTCAATTTTACCGGCTGCAGCTTATGTAAGGAACGACATCCAACATCTCATGGAAAGTTTTAGATGGAATAAATAAAACCAAAAGATTTATCAATAATTCTCAAAAAAAGGGTCTGAATTTTATAAAATTCAGACCCTTTTTTTTACAAATCAGACTGCAAAAACTTAAATGCTGTTAGGTTTTTGTCCTTCAGATTTTGAACAGGATTTTTTTGACGAACAACATCCCGGCTTTGCTTTTGGAGCATCTTCGGCATTTACAGAACTTTTATCTTCTTTATTTTTCTTTTTGTTTTTTCTCTCTTTCTTTTTTTCTTTTTCTTTATAAAAAACCATTGCTTGATCTGCGGTAGAAGAAACATTAGAAACTTTATACAAATCCCCGCCACCAACTGCTTCTACAGTTTCTACTAATTTCTCCGGAGAAATTTTTGACGAATCATATTGCACCGATGCTGATTTATTTTCAAAATCCACATTTGCTTCTTTCACACCACTTAATGCAGCTAATTCTTTTTGAATTTTTGAAGCACACATTACCTGGCAAGACATTCCTTCTATCGTAAAGCTTGCGGTTTCCAGATTTTCTGCCAGAATAACATCTTCTACCTCTGCGGCATTTTCGCTTGTAACTTCTTGATTCGTGTTTTCCTTTTTACAGCTGATGGTCATAAGAGACACAATTGCTAATGCAAATAAAGATTTTTTAAGATTCATAACTTAAAATATTTATGTTAGATTAATTATTTATAGAAATTATATTACAAAACAAATTTAGAAAATTTTCTACTTGAAATTGAATTAAATAATTGAATTTTGCAATATAAAAACAAGTTATGCAAATCAGGTCGTCTAAGTGGGTTCTCTTAGGAATACTTTCGCTCATCTGGGGAAGTTCATTTATCTTAATTCATAAAGGGCTGGAAGGTTTGACTCCTTATGAATTAGGCTCGTTGAGAATTGTATTTGCATCTGTTTTCTTATTGATCATTGGTCATAAAACCCTAAAACAGATCAAACCTTTACAGTGGAAGTATATTGTTTTGACTGCTTTTTGCGGTACTTTTTTTCCAGCTTATTTATTTGCTGTCGCACAAACTCAGATTTCCAGTACGATAAGTGCAATTCTTAACTCTCTGACCCCCTTATTTACATTAATTCTGGGGAGTTTGATTTTTGCTGTTCATTTTCAAAAAAGACAAATCTGGGGAGTAATAATAGGTTTTATAGGTTGCTCTGTTTTAATATTAAATGGTGCTGCAAATCATCCGGATCAGAATTATCTGTACACTATCCTGGTGATCATCGCTTCGTTATTTTATGCCATGAACGTAAATCTGATTAAACGCCATTTATCTGATCTCCCTCCTTTGGCAATTACTACCGGAAATTTTATAGTATTGGTCATTCCCGCTTTAATTATATTGAGTTCCATTGATTTTTTTCCGAAAATTGAAATATACAAAGTACAAAGTGCAATGTATTTTATTGCAATACTCGGTATTGTAGGGACAGGGATTGCTAATATTATTTTTTTTAGACTGATCCAGATCTCTTCTCCCGTTTTTGCTTCTTCTGTTACTTATCTCATTCCTGTTGTAGCTTTTTTCTGGGGAATGGTTTATAATGAAATGTTGACTCCAATACAGTTTTTGGGTGCTTTTGTAGTATTGATCGGTGTATATCTTTCTGCTAAAAAATAGAGCATTACGAATTATTAGTGAGAATATGTGTAATTCTTCTAACAACCAATATCTCTAAACTATATAAAATCAATAAAAAAGACCATCATTTCTGATGGTCTTTCTTGTCTAATTATTTTTGGGTCTTATTGGAAATCTGCGTCAGAAACTCCTTCGTTTACTTTTACCTCAGTAAGTTTCACTTCAATTTCGAATCCTTGATTTATAATAAGTGTATGTGGGATTTTTACTCCTTTTACTTCGTTGTAATCTTTATACATAATCGATGCCTCTCCCTGTGGGGATTTTGTAACATCTGCTAGTTTTAATCCGTTTTCAACAGAATAATATGAAGTGTTATTTCCGTTTACAACCGCATAAGCATCCTGATCTGCTATTTTTTCTATAGAACCAAGCTTTATATCCGGATTTGACAACATAGTAAGCTCTGCAATCGGATAAGCAGAAGATTTGAATTCTTCAAGCATTTCCGGAGTAAGATCTGTTCTTTGTCCTTGTTGAGAAATATATCCTGAATTTCCGTTTACTACTTGTTTCATAATACTCATTCCCATCATTGTAAGATCCAACATCATTTTTCCTGAAGCATCTGTTTTTGTGGTATAAGTAAGTGGTGCAGGAGCTCCCGGAACTGTTGCAGTACCTGTTTGCATTAAGGTTTTTACACTTTCTGCGGCAGTTTTACCACCAATTACTTTGATGTAGTTATCCAATACTGATTTTACAGTTACATCAGCACTTACTTGTTTTGCTTCCGGTTTTTCTGTCGGGTTACCAAATTTATCAAAATAAAAAATCGGGTATCCAAGTTTTTCTAATCCAGGCAATACTTCTGATGCTTTCCCTGTAATTACGACTCTTGTATTTTTATCTAAGAAATATTTTGCCGCTACTCTCTTGATATCGTTTGCTGTTACTGCATTGATATTTTTAATATAGTTTTCGTAGAAATTGGCTGGTAATCCTTGAGTTTGTGTAAGCAATGCATATCTTGCTACTGTTCCCGGTTTTTGGATTTGCATTACAAAATTTCCGATGTAGCTGGCTTTTACATTTTTTAGCATTTCGTCAGATACTTTTTCGTTTCTGATTTTTTTGATTTCCTTAAAAAATTCTACTACAGCACTATCTGTTACAGCATTTCTTACCTGAGTATTTGCTTTGAATTTTCCAACATATTTGTTTCCTCTGATACTGGAACGTGCTCCGTAAGTCCATCCATGAGCTTCTCTAAGATTCATGTTTAAGTAACTGTTAAAATCTCCTCCAAGAATTTGATTTGCCAACAATACTGCAAAATAATCTTTGTCTGTCATTTTCAGATCAGATACGTTCACTAATGAAATTTCAGACTGAACCGCATTTGGCATATCTATAAAGTTGATCTGTGTGTATTGTACGTCTTTAGGATCATTGTAAGAAACTTTTGGAGCTATTGCTTTTTTCCAAGTTCCGAATAATTTTTCTACAGATGCTTTTACATTTTCAAACTTTACGTCTCCCATAACGATCAGGTAAGCATTTACCGGAACGAAATAAGTATTGTATTCGTTCTTTACATCTGCTAATGATACATTATTAATTGTTTCTTCTGTAAGATATTCTCCGTTTGGATGATTACGTCCATAAAATAAAACGTCTTCAACTCTTCCGGCAATTGCAGTAACACTTTTTTCGTCTGCTTTAAGACCTTCCAGCATCTTCGCTCTTTCTTTCTCTAATTCGTCCTGAGTAAAAACTGAGTTAAGACAGCCATCTGCCATTAATTCTAAAATTCTATCAGAATATTTAGAAAGTCCGCTTCCAAAAGCTCCATTGATACTAAAATTGATATTTGCTCCTAAAAAGTCTATTTCTTCATTGAAAGCATCTTTGGTCATGTTGGTAGTACCATTACCGATCATCATACTTGCCAAATCGGCAACTCCTTTTTTAGAACCTTCTGCATATGGTGCATTGTCTATAGTAAGATTGTAAGAAACTCTAGGTAATTTATTATTTTCTACAACCAATACTTTAAGTCCGTTTGGCAACTCAAAAGTTTGTGGTTTTCCGATATTGATTACCGGAGCTGGTCCTGGTTTTGGTTGTGGTCTATCTTGTGCTTGCATAGTTACAGATAAAAACAAGCTTAATAATATTGCTATTTTTTTCATGATGGAATGTCTTATTATTTATCACTGTCTTTCTTAGGAATATATTCTAAGATAAGTCTTTGATTTGGATTTAAATACTTTTTAGCTACTTCTCTGATTTCCTCTCTGGTAATAGAACGATAAATATCAATTTCTGTATTGATCAAATTGATATCTCCATAAAGCATATAATAACTTGCAAGGTTTTCTGCAATTCCCTCGATAGAAGAATTACTGTTTACATATTGATTTTCAAATTTATTTTGAAGTTTTTGAAAATCTCTTTCAGAAATTAATTCTGTTTGAATTTTTACAATTTCTTCATCGATTTCAGTAACCAAATCAGCCATTGTATTTTCTCCCATTGGCATTCCGAAAATCAAATACATTCCATAATCTTCCTGACTAAAGTTGAATGCCCCAATTTGTAGTGCTTTCTTTTTGTCATCAACTAGTTTTTTGTAAAGTCTTGAGCTTTTTCCATCACTTAAAACAGATGAAATCATATCCAAAACTCTGGCATCTCTGGTTTTCATAGATGGAGTTCTGTATGAAGCAACTACCATTGGCAACTGAATATTCGGATCTTCATAAGTTGCATTAATGGTTTTAGTAATTGGATCTTCTACAAAAGTTTCTCTTTTTACATCTGCTCCTTTTTTTATCGGACCAAAGTATTTATTAATCCATTTGATAGCCTGTTCAAATTCGATATCTCCTGCAACTACCAAAACGGCATTATTAGGAACGTAGAATTTTTTATTAAAAGCCTGAAATTCTTCCAGAGTTGCAGCATCAAGATGTTCCATAGAACCAATTGGAGCCCAACGGTAAGGGTGTTTTGTAAACATTTTCTCTTTTACGGCAGTAAGAATATTTCCGTATGGAGAATTATCTACACGAAGTCTTTTTTCTTCTTTTACTACTTCATTTTGAGTATCTACACCAATCTGGTTGATTACAGGATGTAATAATCTTTCTGATTCCATCCAAAGTCCTAATTCCAGGTTATTTGAAGGGAAAACCTCAAAATAATAGGTTCTGTCATCTGAAGTATTAGCATTGTTTGTCCCTCCATTTCCCGAGACAATCTTAAACCATTCTCCACGAGCAATATTTTGAGTTCCTTCAAAAAGCAAATGTTCAAAAAAGTGAGCAAAACCCGTTCTCTCCGGATTTTCATCTTTTGCACCTACATGATACATCACAGAAGTGATAACAACAGGTGCCGATTTGTCTTGATGTAATACTACATGAAGACCATTTTCCAGTGTAAATTCTTCGAAAGCTACTTTTTGTGCTGAAGCTACACCACTAAGCATGAGGGCAGAACTCAAAGCCATTAATGATTTTTTCATAACGATTAGTAAATTTGTTATTGATTTTGGTATTAGTATATCTTTTACAATTAATGTTACATCAAAATTAACTTTTTTTTGCAACTGAGAAATTTTTATGGGATTAATATTAAAAAAAATGTGATGAAGAAAAAGCTAATTTACTAATTATGAATAAATTTAAATCAAAGAATTGCAGATTAAAAAAATATTACTACATTTGCAGACTTAAAATTTAACTAAACATTATTGTTATGTACGCAATCGTAGAGATAGCAGGGCAACAATTCAAAGTAAGCAAAGACTTAAAGGTTTATGTTCACCGTTTGGCTAATGATGAAGGTTCAAGTGTTTCATTTGACAAAGTATTATTAGTAGACGACAAAGGAACAATCACTTTAGGCGCCCCGGCTGTAGAAGGTGCTTCTGTTGAAGCTAAAGTGTTACAACACTTAAAAGGAGACAAAGTAATTATTTTCAAAAAGAAAAGAAGAAAAGGTTACAAAAAGAGAAATGGACACCGTCAATATTTGACCCAAATCCAAATTTCAGGAATTAATGTTTCGGGTACTAAAAAAGCTGCTAAAAAAGAAGCTGCTCCGGTAAGTGAAGAAGCAGAAGCTCCAAAAAAGAAAGTAGCAAAAGCTAAAAAAGAAGCAACTCAAGAGTAATAACATTTTAAAACCAATACGTCATGGCTCATAAGAAAGGTGTCGGTAGTTCCAAGAATGGTAGAGAATCAGAATCAAAACGTTTAGGCGTTAAGATTTATGGTGGTCAAGCTGCAATTGCTGGAAACATCATCGTAAGACAAAGAGGTTCTAAA
>CAZSOC010000033.1:0-31056 GCA_964608415.1 uncultured Flavobacterium sp. | reverse complement strand
TGCATTACAAGCTGCAATGGACGAATACGAGGTAAAAAGATTAGACACTGTTATCGCTAACGCCGATATCATCATCACAACAACTGGAAACAAAGACATCGTTTTGGGTTCTCATTTCGAGAAAATGAAAGATAAAACAGTTGTTTGTAACATCGGGCACTTTGATAATGAAATCGACATGGCTTGGTTGAACAAAAACCATGGTGCTTCAAAAATTGAAATCAAGCCTCAGGTTGACAAATATACAATTGCAGGAAAAGACATCATTATTTTGGCTGAAGGTCGCTTGGTAAACTTAGGTTGTGCAACTGGTCACCCAAGTTTTGTAATGAGTAACTCATTTACCAACCAAACTTTGGCTCAAATTGAATTATGGAAAAACAGTGCTGCTTATAAAAATGAAGTGTATATGCTACCGAAACATTTAGATGAAAAAGTAGCTGCTTTACACTTGGCTAAATTGGGAGTTGAACTGGAAACATTAAGAGATGATCAGGCAGCTTATATTGGTGTTGAAGTAAAAGGCCCGTTTAAACCGGAATACTACAGATACTAATCTGAAATTAAATAAATTAAAGCAGTTGTATTTTTTAATAATACAGCTGCTTTTTTATATAACTATATTTTTGGCACACGATTTGTAACGATTACCATGGAATAATTTATAAACAAAATTTAAAAATAATTATGAAAAAAGTAATCTTAAGTATGGCCGTTGTAGCTTTAATTTTTGCTACATCTTGTAAAAAAGAAACTACTGTTGTAACAGATGGTGAAAATATTATTGCGGTAGATGAAAATCTTGTTGTAGACACAGAGGGTTTGGAAGCAGAATATAATGCAGCTGTTACAAAACTGGAAGAAGCAAAAGCAAACGGAGATACAGAAGCGCAAAAAATTGCTCAAGAAGCCGTGAATACTGCAAAATCTGCATGGGAAGTAGCAAAAGAAAAAACAAACCAGGCAGTAAATGATGTAAAAGAAGGTGTGGAAACAGCAGGAGAAAAAATTGATGAGGCTGCAGATAAAACAAAAGCCGATGTAAAAGAAGCTACAGAAAATGCAAAAGAAGATGCTAAGAAAAACATCAATGATGCATTAGATAAAGCTAAAATAAAATAAACAAAATCAAACAAATAGATAAAAAGCCGTCTCAAAACTGAGGCGGTTTTTTTATTTCAAATAAATGAGTAAAGTTTTAATTTGAATTAAAATCTGTTACTTTTGAATATATCTTTACTTTAAAATATCGAATTATGAAAATAAATTCATTACAAATTGAAATTGACGGGATAGACAAAAAAATTTTGAGTGAATTAATGCAGGATGCCAGAAAACCTATTTTACAAATAGCAAATAGCATTGGGATTTCCGGGGCGGCAATTCATCAAAGATTAAGAAAACTGGAGCAAAGCGGTGTGATTTCCGGGTCAAAGTTTATTGTAAACAATAAAGTTCTCGGTTACAATACAATGGCATTTGTTGGAATTTATCTGGAAAAAGCTTCTACCAATTTGGAAACCGTGCGCGAGCTTAAAAAAATTCCGGAAGTTTTAGAATGTCATTATACGACCGGAAACTGGTCTATTCTTATTAAAATGATTTGTAAAGATAACGAGCATTTGATGAATCTTTTAAACACCAAAATTCAATCCATTCAGGGAATTTCCAGAACAGAAACTTTTATTTCATTGGATCAGCAAATAGAAAGACAAATTCAGTTATAAGAATCTGTCCTTCATCCAGTAACTTAATTATCTTGCTACAAATTTACCTTTATAATTTCCTGTTATAGTACCCGATTGAGCCTGCATATTAAATGTAACTTCATAATCTTCGGTACCTGTCTTCGAAATTTTAATTGTTCCTCCGTTAAGTTGATCCAGAAGTTGCTGATTATCAAAATCTGTTACAGATCCGGACCAGAAGTTTTTGGCAGGATTATAATTTTCAGAAAATCTATCAGAATTGTATTCAAAATTTCCCACAGGAATTTCAAGTCCTGCTTCTGCAAAAATTACTTGTAAATAGGCTGTATTACCGGTTCCTTTAAAAAACAAATACACATCGTCATCTACAAAGAGATATTCTGCCAGCACAATATCTTTTACAACGTTATTATATTTATAAAAATTAGATGACTTATTACCACTTCCTCCATCGTCGTTACTACAACTGAAAGTAAAAATTGATACTACAAATAAAATAATTAAACTCTTTTTCATAATGAATTAATTTATGTTCATTTCAAAAGTAATTTAATATAATATGGTAGAAAACATACAATCTGTGAGTTGTGGTTTTCAATAAATAAAGTGCAAAAAAAATCCGCTCAAAAGAACGGATTAAATTGTATTAAGACTCAAAAAATTAATCTCTTGATCCAAAAACCTGAAGTGCCCAATAAATTAACATTGCTAAAGATCCAATCGCTGCAACAAGATAAGTTCTTGCAGCCCATTTTAATGAATCTTCTGCTCCGGCATATTCCTGCTGAGAAACCATATTTTTATTTTTCAACCAAGCCAAAGCTCTGTTACTTGCATCATACTCTACCGGAAGGGTAATAAAACTGAAAATTGTTGCCAAACTCATTAATACCAAACCTGCAATTGCCACATAATATCCCATTCCAACTCCTGCAGCCCCACCAAGAATTAAACCTCCAATAATTAACCACTGTGACATTCCTGAAGATACACTTACAATGGGAACCAGTTTGGATCTCATTGTCAACATATCATAAGCTGTTGCATGTTGTACGGCATGACCAACCTCATGAGCCGCAACTGCTGCTGCTGCTGCATTTCTCTGATTATAAACGGCTTCACTTAAATTAACCGTTTTATCTGTTGGATTATAGTGATCGGTCAAACGTCCCGGAGTAGAAATAACTTTCACATCATAAATTCCATGATCCTGCAACATTTGCTGTGCAATTTCAGCTCCACTCATCCCGTTTCTCAAAGAAACTTTCGAATAATGTTCAAATTTGCTTTTTAATCTGGCACTAACTGCCCAACTTACTAATGCAATTAATCCGATGATGATATAATATCCTATCATTTGTTTTTCAATTTATTGTTTGCTTCAAATATAACAAAATATACGCCAAATGAACAAAAATGCCATTTTGACACGGGTTAAAAAAGTCTTAATTTTTTATTACCCTACCAGATTGATGATTTTTCCCGGAACGATAATCACTTTGTTAGGTATTCTTCCGTCCAGTTGCTTGATGGTTCTTTCGTCTTTCATCACGATTTCCTCGATTTGTTCTTTGGTTAAATCTAACGGAAGATTCAATGTAAAACGCATTTTCCCGTTGAAGGAAACCGGATATTCTTTGTTGCTTTCTATCAAATATTCCGGGTTGAATCTTGGGAAAGGAACCATTGAAATGCTTTCCTGGTGTCCTAATTTTTCCCACAATTCTTCAGCGATATGCGGAGCATAAGGAGAAATTAAAACAGCCAATGGTTCTAAAACAGAACGTTCGTGGCAATTTTGAGCGGTCAGTTCATTCACGGCAATCATAAATTGACTTACGGAGGTGTTGAAAGAGAAGCCTTCAATATCTTCTGTTACCTTTTTAATGGTTTTATGTAACGTCTTCAAAGCTTCCGGCGTTGCAGGATTTGAATTTACAATCAAACCTGATTCGTCAAAATACAATCTCCAAAGTTTCTTTAAGAATCCGAAAACGCCTGTGATTCCAGCTGTGTTCCAAGGTTTTGCTTGTTCTAACGGACCCAGAAACATTTCGTATAAACGCAAAGTGTCAGCTCCGTATTCTTCGCAGATGTCGTCTGGGGTTACTACGTTGTATTTTGATTTTGACATCTTTTCTACTTCGCGACCTACTATGAATTTTCCGTTTTCTTCGGTGATAAATTCTGCATCATTATAATCTGAACGCCAATTTTTGAAAGCGGTTATATCTAATTCATCAGAAGAATTTACGAATGAAACATCAGCGTGAATTGCATCCGTTTCATAATTTTCTTTCTGTCCTTTAGAAACAAACTTATTAGTTCCAGAAATTCTGTAAACCAAAGCACTCATCCCCAAAATCATCCCCTGATTAATCAATTTCTTAAACGGTTCTTCCTGATTGACAAAACCTCTGTCTTTCAAAAATTTGTTCCAGAAACGGGAATACAGCAAGTGGCCTGTGGCGTGTTCGCTTCCTCCTATATATAAATCGACATTCTGCCAATAGTTTTGTGCTTCTTCCGAAACAAATTCGTCGTTGTTATGGGCATCCATATAACGCAGCCAATACCAGGAACTTCCTGCCCAACCAGGCATGGTGTTTAGTTCCAAAGGAAAAATGGTAACGTTATCAATCAAGTCATTACTCACTACTCTATTCTCAATACTATTCCAAGCCCACTCCGTAGCATTTCCTAAAGGCGGTTGTCCGTCTTCGGTTGGCAAATATTTCTCTACTTCGGGAAGGCGAATCGGCAGATGCTGTGTTTCGATCATCTGCGGCAATCCGTTGACATAATACACCGGGAAAGGCTCGCCCCAATATCTCTGGCGGGAGAAAACGGCATCACGTAAACGGTAATTTGTTTTTCCTTTTCCTTGACCTAATTCTTCCAACGCTTCGATAGCTTTTTTTGTCGCTTCTTTATAATTCAATCCGTTTAGGAAATCGGAATTGGCAATCACAACATTATCTTTAGAACCATAAGCTTCTACTGAAATATCTATGTTGTCAAATATATTTACAATAGGTATATTGAAATACTTTGCGAAAGCATAATCGCGTTCGTCACCGCAAGGAACCGCCATTACAGCTCCTGTTCCGTAACCTGCCAGAACGTAATCGCCAATCCAAACCGGAATGGCTTCTTTTGTAAAAGGATGTTCGGCATAAGCTCCTGTGAAAACGCCCGAAATGGTTTTTACATCGGCCATTCTCTCGCGTTCGCTGCGTTTTGCTGTTGCTTCAACATAAGCTTCCACGGCTTGTTTTTGTTCTGGTGTTGTGATTTTGGCAACCAATTCGTGTTCTGGTGCCAAAGTCATAAACGTTACTCCGAAAATCGTATCAGGTCTTGTCGTGAAGACTTCGATAACGTGGTCGTTGGTTTCGTCTCCGCTTAAGATATAATCTACGGCATTTCTTTCGAATTCAGAATCCTTTACTTTAAAAGTAACAGAAGCTCCAACCGATTTTCCGATCCAGTTTCTTTGGCTTTCTTTTAAAGATTCTGTCCAGTCGATGGTATCCAAACCTTGAAGCAAACGTTCTGCATAAGCGGAAATTCGCATACTCCATTGCGTCATCTTCTTGCGGATTACAGGATGTCCGCCACGTTCTGAAACGCCGTTTACGATCTCGTCGTTTGCCAGAACAGTTCCCAATGCCGGACACCAGTTTACTTCGGTTTCGGCAAGGAAAGTCAAGCGGTATTTTAGCAAAATTCTTTCTTGTTCTTCTTTTGAATAGGATTTCCAATCTTCGGCAGAAAATACCGGAATATTATCGTCTGAAACGGCATTTACTTTTGCGTTTCCGTTTTCTTCGAAATCCATTACCAAAGTCTTGATGTCTCTGGCTTGGTCGGCATCTTTATCGTACCAGGAATTGAACAACTGGATGAAGATCCATTGGGTCCATTTGTAATATTCCGGACTTGAAGTACGGACTTCACGGCTCCAATCGAAAGAGAAACCGATCTTGTCTAGTTGCTCTCTGTAACGAGCGATGTTTTCTTTTGTAGTTTTATCGGGATGCTGTCCGGTTTGAATGGCATATTGCTCTGCCGGAAGTCCGAAACTGTCGTAGCCTTGCGGATGCAAAACATTGAAACCTTGGTGGCGTTTGAATCGTGCATAGATGTCAGAAGCGATATAACCCAGCGGATGCCCAACGTGTAAGCCGGCTCCGGATGGATAGGGAAACATATCCAAAACGTAATATTTTGGTTTGTCTGAGTTATTTTCTGCTGCAAATGTTTGGTTTTCTGCCCAGTATTTTTGCCATCTGGCTTCGATTTCGTTAGGATTGTATTTCATTCCGCTTTTTTATTTTTTATTAATTGAGCCATGCTTTCACAAACTCAAGTCATTTTGAGTTTCTGAGATTTTCAGTTGTGAAAATATTTGAAACTAAAACCTTTTGTTCTTTATTTAGTTATTTTTTTACCACATAGAAACATAGTTTTTATCAATACTTAAAAAAGACGTTTCACTTTACCTGGTTACACAAAGCTATGGGTCTATGTGGTTAATCTTTTAAAAATTTATAATCTATTTATTCTCTAAGTTTCCAAAGGAAAATGGTTTTTCCAATAGCCCCGATTGTAGCGAAAATCCTTTTTGTTCCGGGTTTCGGAACAAAAAGATTGTAGCGGAAAGCGGGAAAATGGTTTCCAAAAATGCCCGAATGATTTTGCTCCTATACAAAAAAAATCAATTCGAGGTGGCAAATTTACGTTTATTGTACGAAAGTTGAAACTTTGAGCGTTATAAACTGTGTTTAAAGAAATTCTTTATTATTTTTACCCAATAATTTTAGAAATATGAGTACTTCTTACGACAGATTTCAAAAGCGCAGATTACTTTCGTCTTATTTTTCGGTAGTTTTGAGTGTTTTCCTTGTATTGTTTTTATTGGGAATCCTGGGTTTGTTTTTAGTTAATTCTAAAAGGCTTACCGATGCTTTTAAGGAAAATATTGCCATGACCGTTTATTTTAAAAATGAGGCAAATGATAGTGTTATCAAGAATTTTGATGAAGAGATGAGTTCTGCCCGCTTTATCAAATCACATGAATTTGTATCTAAAGAACAAGCTGCAAAAGAACATACGGATATTATCGGCGAGGATTTTATGTCTTTTTTAGGTGAAAATCCGTTGAGAAATTCTTTTGACTTACACTTAAAAGCCGACTATATTGAAGTAGACAGCATTGCAAAAATTGAAGCTCGTCTGCGTAAAAATATTTTTGTGGAAGATATTGGTTATGAAAAAGTGCTGGTACAAATGGTAAACGACAATATTAAAAAAGTAAGTATGTATATTTTTATTGCCAGTGGATTTCTGGCAATTGTTGCGGTATTACTAATTAATAGTTCTATGCGTTTGTCTATTTATTCGAATCGTTTTATTATTAAAACAATGCAAATGGTTGGTGCTACGAAGTCATTTATCCGTAAACCTTTTATCTGGCGAAGTATAAAATTGGGAATGATCGGTGCCGGTCTGGCTATTATAGCTTTGGTAATTGTTTTATATTATATAGAAACCAATCATCCGCAACTGATGATTCTGGAAGATCAGATATTGACACTGGCTATTTTGGCAGGTGTGTTTATAGCGGGAATTCTCATTACATGGGTGAGTACTTTTTTTGCTACTCAGCGTTTTCTAAATTTAAGAACAGATCAATTATACTAAAAACAAGTTTCAGGTAACAATTATATTATGGAAAATAAACAACAACCCGAATTTCTTTTTAAAAAAGAAAATTACAAAATGTTATTGATTGGAATTGCAATTATTACTTTAGGTTTCATCTTAATGAGTGGTGGTAGTTCTGATGATCCTAATGTTTTTAATCCCGAGGTTTTCAGTTTTAGAAGAATTCGTCTGGCTCCAACGGTTGTCTTGGCAGGTTTTGGGATGGTAATTTACGGCATTCTTAAAAATCCTAAAAAATAATTTAAAATAAAAACCGCTTCAAAGACTTTTTTATACGAACCTAATTTTTTAAAATGGATTTAATTCAGGCGATACTTATTGCAATAGTTGAAGGATTAACAGAATATATACCGGTTTCTTCAACAGGACACATGATTTTTTTAAGTTCTTATTTTGGAATTCAGGAAGATGATTTTGTAAAACTATTTCAGGTTTCTATACAGTTTGGAGCTATTTTAGCTGTTGTTGCTTTGTATTGGAAAAAGTTTTTTAATTTCAGTAAACTTAATTTTTACATAAAACTGGCGTGTGCCGTTGTTCCCGCACTGATTTTAGGTTACATCTTTGATGATTATATTGATGCTGTTCTGGGAAATCCTATTCCGATTGCGATTGTATTGATTTTGGGTGGTTTTGTATTGCTTTTTATCGATCGTTTTTTTAAAAATCCAACTATTATAACAGAAGAAGAAATCAGTATCAAGAAAGCCGTGACGATTGGTTTCTGGCAATGTCTGGCAATGATGCCGGGAACAAGCCGTTCTGCAGCTTCGATAATTGGAGGAATGCAACAAGGTCTGACCCGACAAGTTGCCGCAGAGTTTTCTTTTTTTCTTGCAGTTCCGACTATGCTGGCGGTAACCTGCTATTCGGTTTTCTTAAAAACATACCATGAATCCGGACTAAAAGGATATGAATTGCTCGTGAGTAATAATGAAAATCTGAAATTATTCATCATAGGAAATATCCTGGCTTTTATCGTCTCAATAATTGCTATAAAATTCTTTATCGGGGTCATCAAAAAATATGGTTTCAAACCCTGGGGTTATTATAGAATTGTTGCCGGAAGTTTGTTATTGATCTATTTTACAATTATTAAATAATATTGTTTTGACAGCAGAGGAATTTCAGGAAGGACAAATCTTATTAGTAAACAAACCGCTTAATTGGAGCTCATTTCAGGCAGTAAATAAATTAAAATGGCTGCTCAAAAGCAAACTCAATCTCAAAAAAATAAAAATAGGGCATGCTGGAACTCTCGATCCTTTGGCTACAGGACTGCTAATTGTCTGCACAGGGAAGTTTACCAAGAAAATTTCTGAAATACAAAATCAGGAAAAAGAATATACCGGAACTTTTTATATTGGCGCAACAACTCCTTCTTATGATCTGGAAACCGAAATTGATCAGTCTTTCCCAACTTCTCATATTAGTAATGAACTGATTTATGAAACCGTAAAACAGTTTTTAGGTGAAATATATCAAAAACCGCCCATTTTTTCGGCTATAAAAAAAGACGGAAAACGTTTGTATGAACATGCACGTGTGGGTGAAACTGTAGAAATTGAAGCGCGAAAAACTACAATTTATGAATTTGAAATTACCCGAATTGCCCTTCCTGAAATAGATTTTAGAGTAAAATGCAGTAAGGGGACTTATATTCGTTCACTAGCATTCGATTTTGGAAAAGCACTGCAATCCGGCTCACATCTTACTGTTTTGCGAAGAACCAAAATTGGTAATTTTAATGTAAATGACGCATTTGATCCGAATGATTTTGAAATGAAATACTTACTTTAAATTATTGCATCAAACCAACAATCTCTTTTTGAGTTGAAACGCCTTTATCCTCCAGATACCATTTTTGCAGATTGATTTTTACTGTTTCATCAAAAATTCCAAATTCTTTTTTATAATCATTTACCAATTTTATGGCTCCCTTTGGTCTTGGTCCCCAATCTGCCACTACATTTTGAGTATTTTGATCTATGATGATCAATTTTGGAATGGATTTTCCGCCATTAGTCAAAAACAGATTCATTAATTCTTCATTCTCATCACGAAAAAGAATTTTTAAATCTATATTCTCAGAAATTTGAGCCATCTTATTTAGAATTGGCAAAATTTGAGCAGCATCACCACACCATCCCTCAGACAAAACCAGCCAAGTATATTTATTTTCCAGCGATTCCAATTTTTGTTTTACCTCATCAACAACAATCATTGTTTTTTCTAAACGATTCATTCTGGACTCATTGAGTTTACTGTAATTCCATAACTCTTCCGATTGTACAGGACCGGTAGATAATCCGTTTTTTAGTTTCTCGCTAACAATTTTACGATATTGTGAATAGTCAAAAGCTTTGTTAGTTGATAATGAAATACATTTTAAATCCATAAAAAAAATTTGATGCGCAAAAATAATTCAAAAAAACATAATATAACTATATTTGCACAACTCAATAAAAAAGTAATGAAATACAAAAGAATACTTCTAAAACTAAGCGGGGAAGCATTAATGGGAGAAAGACAATATGGAATTGATCCTGCAATGCTAGCCGAATACGCAAATGACATCAAAGCGATTCACGATCAGGGAGTTGAAATTGCCATTGTAATTGGAGGAGGAAATATTTTCAGAGGAGTTGCAGGAGCCAGCAACGGGATGGATCGCGTTCAAGGTGATTATATGGGAATGCTGGCAACCATCATTAACGGAATGGCATTGCAAGGAGCATTGGAAGATAAAGGTATGCTAACACGATTACAAACCGCTTTAAAAATTGAAGCTATTGCCGAACCTTACATCAAGAGAAGAGCCGTTCGTCACTTAGAAAAAGGCAGAATTGTAATTTTTGGTGCAGGAACAGGAAATCCTTATTTTACCACAGATACTGCAGCTGTTTTAAGAGGAGTCGAAATTAATGCCGATGTAATTCTTAAAGGAACCCGAGTAGATGGAATTTATACGGCAGATCCAGAAAAAGATCCGAACGCTGTAAAATTCGAGAATATTACTTTTGAAGATGTATTGAAAAAAGGACTGAATGTAATGGACACCACCGCTTTTACGCTAAGCCAGGAAAACGAATTGCCAATTTTGGTTTTTGATATGAACAAAAAAGGAAATCTTTTAAAAATTTGTCAAGGAGAAAATATTGGAACATTAGTTGATGTATAAAATCAACCATCTGAAATACTATAATTTTTGATTCTTAAAATCGAATAAAAATGACAGAAGAAATAGAATTTATATTAGATAGTGCTAAAGAATCTATGGAAGGATCTCTTACACATTTAGAAAAAGAATTTTTAAACATTCGTGCAGGAAAAGCAAGCCCGGCAATGTTGGGAGGTGTTTTTGTGGACTATTACGGTTCGCAGACAGCCCTTAACCAAGTAGCGAAAATTTCGGTTCCTGATGCCAGAACAATCACTATTCAGCCTTTCGAAAGAAATCTGATACAAGCTATAGAAAAAGCAATCATGATTGCCAATCTGGGATTTAACCCGATGAATAATGGAGAGATGATCATTATAAGTGTCCCTCCACTAACAGAAGAAAGAAGACGTGATCTGGCAAAACAAGCTAAAAGCGAAGCAGAAGATGCGAAAATCGGTATCAGAAACGCAAGAAAAGATGCGAATACCGATATCAAAAAACAGGAAAAAGACGGAACTTCTGAAGATATCTGCAAAAAAGCTGAAGACGACGTTCAGAAACTCACAGATAACTTTATCAAAAAAGTCGATGAACTTCTGGCTGTTAAGGAAGCTGAGATAATGAAGGTATAAGTGTAAGACTTCTCTTCAATTTAAATATTATAATTCCAGCCGAAAATCATTCAAGGATTGATTTTCGGCTTTTTCCTTTTATTTTCAAAAAACATCCAAATACAGCAATAGGTCTCGAAGCTGGTTTCAATTCAAAAACCAGCTTTTATAGCACTTTTAAAACCTATACCAACAAGCTCCCGATTGATCACAGAAATTCTGTCTTGTAAAAAATTTGGTTTTATTTTTTTTGAATTTATTATTTAATTAATGTTTTTGCGTTTTTAATAAATTTTATTAAATTGTGTACAGCAATTTTAAAAATTAAATCTATGAAAAAGACAATTAATGTATTTTTAATCTTTTGCAGTTTATTTCTTCTTAACTGCCAGAATGATGATCTCCAGAAGAGCGAAACAGTTGTTAAAAATCCGAATGAATACATTATAGACCAAATCAGTTTTAAAGAGGTAAAAGAAAAACCTAAAGCTTTTCAAAAATTAAAAGAAGCCGGGATGAAAAACGCATCCTTGATGGGGAGAGGCGAATACAATGAGGATTATGGCGTATTTGTTGACACAACAAATATTCTACTAATCCAGAAGGAAACAAACCATTCTATAACTTTTCATATTATCGGAGACGATTATAACAGGGTCGAAAACCTGGTGTTGAAATTGAATCAGGACGAAAGTTATACTGCATATAAAGTTTCTTATATGTTCACAGAGGAAGAACTGAACCAAATAGACAACAACACAATTCCAACAAATAAAACGCCATATTCGGTGGTAGAAATGGACAAGGTTACCAATGGTCAAACCAGCAGAGCAGAAATATCAGGACCTTGTATTTCCAGTACAATCGTGACAATATCAATTTGTCATCCCCATAATGGTGACCCCTCAATTACTTATGCTCCTAATACCTATTCCGGCGGCTGCAATGGTGTAATGGAACATAAAACAACCCAAATAATTAATATAGATGTAGATTGTATGTCGGGAGGTGGTGGAAATGGAGATGGAAATGGCAACTTTGGCCCGGATATGCCTTCAAATCCCGGAAGCCCTACCAATCCTAATACTGGAGGAGGAGGAATAATTCCTACGCCACCTACGCCAATTATTACAACTCCGGTACTTTTATTTGCAGAGCGGGCATTTGTTAATGGATTGTCTAGAGAGCAAAGAGAGTGGTGGGATGACGATGTTAATTCAGAAGAAAAGCAAGGGATTTTAGGATATTTGAGGGAAAATCCTAATGATAGAGGGTTTGCTGAGGAGTTCATTCAAAATGATATTGAAAGCGGTTTGAATTTAAATTTTGAAAAATCATTAGCTTCTCCTTTTTTTATAGATTTATCGTCTGTATTAGGAAATTCTGAGGAAGAAATTATTTTTAGGCAAGCTTACGAAAGCTTATTAAAATCAACTCGTTTTAAAGAATTATTTACTAATTTATTCGGCCCAACACCATTATTTAATGTGAAATTTGTCATAGAAGATATACCTCAAATAAATATCAATGGACATACAAACGGTACGTGTACTTTATATACTTCAGGAAATAATCCTGCCTTATTTAATTTAATTAAAATTGATAGGGAGTTTCTTTTATCGAAGCCGAAGATTGACATTGCCCTAGTTATTCTTCATGAATGCGTACATGCTTATCTAAACATCAAATTCCGTAACCCTAGTATTGGAATGTCCATTGACAATATAAATGATATGGATTTTCAAGAATGTATCAATACTTATTATAACGGATTTTCTGGAAATCAAACTCAACATAGCTTTTTTATGGAATATATGATTCCTGTTATGGTTAAAATACTAAATGATATTAAAAGCGAAATATTAACTCCAAGTCAAATTGCTGCCGTAGAGAACCCGGAACCAAACGCATTTATTTATGCCGTTACAGAAACCACCCCAGCTACAATAAACTATAATATTATTTTGCCTTGGAATTGGAATAATTATTTCACACATTTGTGTACGAATGGTTTGGAAAACAGTATTGCTTATCCTTTAATTTATCCTGCTGGATCTTCCAATTTATTGAAAAGAACACAATATTTGTCTATCGGACTTTTTATTTTTATACCATAAATTATGAGATCTCTTTTTATATTATATATCTTAATAATTTCTAACAGTATCTTTGCCCAAAACTATGTGATTTCAGAGTTTGAGGAATGTGGTTCTAGTTTGAGATATCCAAAACTTTTTGAGCATTTTCAAAATCAAGATAAAGATATCACGATATTAAGGTTGAATAGCCGTCATTATTTGACCTTTAAAGACAATCTCATTTATAAATACAATGTAGCAGAAAGCGAAAATTTGATTCTTGAAAAAGAAAAACTCTCCAAAGATGAAACATACTACTATAAAAAATTATTAGATACACTTAGAACTATCAATCCATCTTTGCTTAATATTACTGAAAATGAAAAAGGGGAAAAAATAGTTGTGGAAGATGGTGAAACTTTTCAAATAGAATTATTTAAAGAAAACTGCAAGGTTAATTATAGTTCCTATAGCCCGAATGTCTATATTGAAAATAAATATCCTAGCTTTAAAGAAAGAAAAAAATTTGTCGATGTTTTCAATAGCATGAAAGCTCTTTTTTATGATATTGAATATGAGAATCTAAAAAGAATCGATACAATATATCTAATTTATGAGAAGTTGAATGAAACAAGAAACTTAAAAATAGAGAAGACTTTAGCTAATAATATATCCATTTATTCTTTTTTGTTTTCGGATAATAAAAATTTGATTTTAAAGACTCTATCTCAGGAAAGGGAAGTAGTAAAGAAAAAAGCGATCAATAACAAAGTGAAAATAGATTTAAGCACAATAAATAAATATAGGTTTAGTGCTATGTTTGAGATATTGTCTAACAAAAAAGCAATTTATATAATTGATAAAGAAGAGAATTTTAAAAAAAATAAAATAGTATTAATGAAAGCATATTTAGATTATAATCCATAATTGCCTGATTCTGAGTTTTAAACTAAAAAAGGCAGTGTTAACCTATAGTAGGAAGAACCAACAGGTATACTAGCCGGGTTGGGTTGTTATACAAACACAGATGGAGGGGATCATGTTATAACCCGAACCCTTACTTTTTGTAAAGAATCATCCAATATAAATTATATAATTGGTGATCCTGAAAATCCTGGAAATGGCGGGGGTATTGTAACACCTTCTGATCCTACACCTATTGTCACTCAACCTTTGCTTTTATTTGCAGAGCGGGCATTTGTTAACGGATTGTCAGTTGCACAAAAACAATGGTGGGAGAATGCTCTAAATGCTAATGCAAAACAAACGATTTTGGACTATCTGAAGAAGAATCCCAATGAAGAAGAATTTAGCAAAGAATTGATTAATGAGTGTATTGCAGAAAACCTTGACGAAGAAAATGCCAAGAGTTTTATAATTGCGAGCATTATTGAAGACAAGATTGATGATTCGTTACTTGATGAGTGTACAAAAGGGATCTTAGACAAGCTAAAAAATTTGCAACAAAATGATATTGTGAAGATTATAACTAAACTAGGAAACGTTGATTCACTCTACAAAGTAAAAATCATTTCTGTAGCGGATTCAGAATTGAACTGGAATGAATTGGCTGTAACGAATTGGCAAACTGAGAATGGAAGTGCAGTCCCTTATAATTATTCTATAAAAATAAAAAATAGCTTTACATCAGTAGGAACCGATTTAGGGATTGCTTCAACAATTCTACACGAATTAGTACATGCCTATTTTTTAAGTTTAATAGATGACTGTCACTATCAAAACAATTGCGAACAATTACAAGCATTTCCAGAAGTTTGGAATTATTATGTTCAACATACTAGCACGAACGGAGGATCTCAACATGAACAACTCGCACAGTCTTATGTAAATATACTAGCAACGGCATTGCAAGAGTTTCATACAGGAACTTCTTTAACAAATGGACAGCAACCTTTACAATTATATACTGATTTGGCTTGGGGCGGTCTTCAAGGTACCGTTCCATATCAAGCATTATCAAGTTCTGATATTTTCAGAATTAATAAGACCGATGCTGCTGAAAACTATAACCAGCCTCAATACAATATTACAGGAACAGCTTTAGAATACTTTCCACAAGGAACACCATGCCCATAACTTAATTATAAAATAATGAAAAAAACTGTTCTTATAGTTATAATCACCTTTGGTATTATTTCATGCTCTTCAAATCAAGTCATTGAAAACTATATGCTTGAAGAAATACGAACTAATGAAAATAAAGAAATGATTTTGCTTCAAGAAAAAACCCCCTTTAAAAAAGCACTGTATATATTTAAAGGGCTAAATAGCTTGGAAAGAAAAAATACTTTTTCTTACGGAGGTTCTAAATTGTGTGACAGCATAACATATACTGAGCTGACGAAGAAGTATGCAGATGAAACTATTCTAAAAGATTGGGTAAAAAATGATTTCCAAAAGATTGATTTTAGGATGATAACAAACAAAAATGATTCTATCATGAAATACTTTCGTCATTTAAATAAATCAGGACAGAATAAAGAAATTTTTGTTTATTCTATCTCCAAGCCTTACTTTTTTAAAAATAAAAAATATGTTTTTTTCAGCATGAACAAAGGTTCAAATATGACTACCTCGCCTATTTATAATCAAGTAGTTATATTGAAAAAAGAAAAAGGAAAGTGGATAGTTGTCGAAAAGGTTGAAACAACTGATTTGTATTGATTATGAATTTTATCCTTGCACAAAAGGCATTTTAAACAAGCTAAAAGACTTACAATAAAAGTGGTATTATGGAAAGAATAGTTTTTATTTTCTCAATGGTCTTTTTAATTTCCTGTCATTCAAAAACCAAAATAATTAAAGGAGATTTATATTTTAAATTAGTGACTATAACTTCTCCAGAAGGAATGTCGAATCAGGAAACAGAACAGTTGAAGCAAACTCTTAATAATTTTAGATCTGACAATGCTACCGATTCAAAAGAAAAAGAACTATTTACTTATTTAAAAAAATTAGAAGAGCAGGAGCTTTTAGGACTACCCTTTATTATGATTAAGGAATTAAACGAAGAAACAAAACAAATTTTCCTTAGCAAAAAAGAGTATGAAAAAATTAAAAATTTTACGCTTAGCTATCTAAATTCAAATCATAAAAAAGTTACGCTCGAATTAGAGTTAAAGTCAAAAGACAACATTTTATATTCAGACAATATAATAAGTATTCAAGAATCTGGTGGAGAAACTTTTTCAAGCAAATAAAATACAAATATTAAAATCCACTTAAAAAAGTGGATTTTTTTATACAACTAACTTACTTTTGCTTAGTGTAACAAATATGTCTTTTATTCGTTTGTTATACAACCCTATGAAGCGAATTATTTTATTCTTTTTTCTTCTTCCCGTTTCGGCTCAAGCCCAATTCCAAATAACCGGAGTTGTGCGGGACGAAACCAGTAATAAACCGCTTCCATTTGCTTCTATTTCATCAAAAAATGGTTTTGAAATTACGGATATCAATGGCAAATTTGATATTGAAAGTAAAGAACCTATTTTAATTTTTGCTGTTTCTCATGTTGGTTTTCACAAAAAAGAAATTCTCACGGAAGGAAAGAAAAATTTTATCGTCCTGCTTTCTCCTAAATCTGAGAACCTGCAAGAAATCTCCATCGAAAAAAACCCCGCAATCTCCATTATCAAAAAAGCAATTGCTTTAAAAAATCAGAACAACCCGGATAAAAAACTCCGCTCCTATAAATTTAAGGCATATAACAAAATCACAATTACCGCTAATCCGGATTCTATTCATGGTAAATTGGATTCGGTTTTTGTAACCAAAAAAGGTATCCGAAAATTTGTAAAACTTGATTCTACAGAATACAAGTTTAAAAAACTAATAGACAAACAACACATTTATCAAACCGAAAAAGTTTCCGAATTTCAATATAACGGCGAACAATTCAAAGAAAATGTGTTAGGTACTAAAATGGCAGGATTCAAACAACCCATATATGAATTATTAGGGTTTAATCTTCAATCTTCATCTGTTTATGATGACAAATATGAACTACTGGAAACCCGGTATATTGCACCACTTAGCGACAAGGCTCTCAAGGAGTATCAATATAAAATTTTAGACACCATTACCATCCAGGAGCGTAAAACTATTTTAATACAATTTCATCCAAAAAATAAAAATAACAAAAGTAAGCTCAATGGTGTTTTATTTATAGACTTACAAAATTTTGCTGTTGCAAAAGCTGTTTTCAGAGTCAAAAACATTATTGATATAACAGGAATCCACGAATATAAATATATCGAAGAAAAAGATATCTGGTTCAGTTCCAATAGATATTTTAAGATCGTAAAAGGAGACAATAATGAAAATATCAAGATATTAGGAGGTCAAATCCAATTTCAAGGAAGTGTCGAAAAAGAAGATCGGGCTCACAAAGACAAGCATCCATCTGATTTTGTCTATATGATTTCCGAAACTAATATTTTCAATACAGAGTTCAATCAGGAGTTCGAGATAAAAAAGCCTTCGATCGCTATTCACATCCACGATGACGCTATTTCCAAACCTGAATCCTTTTGGGAAAAATACAGAAAAGACACTTTAAACTTCAGAGACAAACAAACTTATATTTCTCTGGACAGTATTGTTGTAAAAGAGGGTATTGAACAAAAATTGCGAATCGGGAGAAGAATTCTAAACGGTTATATCCCTTTTGGATTTTTTGATATGGATTTGCGGTATTTAGTAAAATTCAATAATCACGAAGGTTTTAGATTTGGAATAGGAGGAATTACTAACGATCGTTTTTCTGAAATTTTTAGAATTGACGGCTATGGAGCATACGGTTTAAAAGATAATGAGTATAAATATTCTGCCGGAGCAGCCTTGAGAGTAGGACGATCTTCAAATAGCTGGATAGGGGGAAATTACACAGATGACATTCGGGAGTTGGCAAGCACTAAATTTGATATCGATAAAAGAGTTTTCAAATTATACGATCCCCGACCAATTAACCTAAGTACTTTCTATAACCACAAAACCTGGAGAGCATATATTGAAAGCCGTATTATTCCTAAAACCGAAAGTCTATGGCAATTTACCCAAAGTAGAGTAGAACCTTTATTCAATTATACTTTTTTACACAATGGGATTTCTTATCATCAATACGACATTACTGCTGTAATGCTTTCCATGCAATGGAATCCTTTTAGCGATTTTATGCAAACACCATCCGGTAGATTAGAAGTTGAAAAACGATTTCCAAAATTTACCTTTCAGCTTACTAAAACTTTAGACCAAATTGCAGGAAATAATTTTGATTTTGGTAAAATTGATATGAGAATCGAATACCAAAAAAAGTACCTGAATAATCAACGAACCAGTTTTTATTCGGAATTTGGATATGCATTTGGATCGGTTCCGCTAACACATTTATACAATACTTCTCCTAATAGTTTAACAAAAGACAACCTGATCCAGAGAATAACTATAGCCGGTAAAAATTCTTTTGAAACCATGTATTTTAATGAATTTTTCTCAAGCCAGTATGCTTTTTTCCAGATAAAACATTCTTTTCAGAGAATTAAATTATTCCGAAAAATAAAACCCTCGCTGGTTGTAGTAACAAGAATGGCATGGGGAGCAATGGAAAACGCAGAAGAACATCTGGGTTTTGATTACAAAACACTCGAAGACGGTTACTTTGAATCCGGAATAGAACTCAATCAGATATTCAAGGGATTTGGTATTTCAGGGTTTTACAGATATGGTCCCAATCAATTAGCCAGATTTGAAGATAATATTTCTCTAAAATTAAATTTTGTTTTCGATTTAGGGTTTTAATGGCTGGAAACAAATTTTAATCCTATTATAGAAGCAATTAAAGTTGATAAAAAGAAAATTCTCCAAAATGTTGCCGGTTCTTTAAATATAAATATCCCTACAAGCACAGTCCCGACTGCTCCAATTCCTGTCCAAACCGCATAAGCTGTCCCTATTGGTAAAGTCTGGGTTGCTTTATACAATAAAAACATACTTATAGAAAGACATACAAAAAAACTTCCCATCCAAATAGCAGAAGTGTTTCCTGTGGTCTCTTTGGCTTTTCCTAAACTAGCTGCAAAACCTACTTCAAATAATCCGGCAATAACAAGTAAGATCCAATTCATAATAATTAAGGTAAATAAAAGAAGCCTGCCTTTTTTTGAAATTAACAGGCAAATAGAAATCGTAAATGTCCAAATCTAGTAAAGATTATGGTTTTATAATCAAAACAGAAGGAATATTTGTTAACCATATACTTTGTGTGTCGATCAATTTCTTCCAGCTATCTAAACTAATAAGCATGATATCCTGATTATTAATAAAATCTTTCTTAATAATCCTGTCTCCCAATACCGTAGAGTTAGGATTTTTATTTTCTATTAAATCTATCTGACTCTTGATTTCAGGGTTCTTTGCTATTGTATCGTTCGGATCAACAATAGTAATGTGTGAGCCATTATTTGAAACTAATTTTTCTGCATAATCAAATAGAAAAGCATCTTCGTTACTAAAAATAGGAATAAAAACGTTGTCTATACTTTTTACATTTTTATCTACTAATATTCCTACGGGAATTTTACTGTTTGCAATTACCTGGCGTGTTCTTTCATCAAATGGCGAATTTTCAAACAATCCTTCTTTTCCTATAAATTTATCGATCAATCTGTCTGGATTGATAATACGGGTAGTAAATCCTAATACTTTTCCCAGAAGCGTTCCTTCAAAAATAGATTGTCCAAGCCCTACCAAAAGCAGGTCATATTCACCATGATTGGCAACCTCTGTTATTTCGGCATTGATATCGTTTGCCACTTTAAACAACGGAAATATTTCTTGTTTTAACACTTTGGATTCTTCCAAAATAGGCGTAAAACTCTTTCTTTCCTGCTCATCTATATCAAAAGTATGTAACTCATTACTCAAAGTTAGATGCATCGCTGTAACAGCACTCTGATCCTGATTTTTTTTAATTAAACTATTTGCTAATCGCAATAAAGATTTCCCTTTATCAGAATTTCCAAAAGAAATTAAAATTTTAAATTTGCTGTTCGCTTTAATATCTTCAGGCACAACCACATCTTTGGTTTTGAATATAAAATTAATTAAATCTAAAGCCGGACCGGTCATAAAAGTAGTTACTAAGGCCATAATCACCATCATTGTAAAAATTTCAGGAGATAAAACTCCCAGATCCAATCCGATATTCAGGACAATTAATTCCATTAATCCTCTGGTATTCATCAAAGCCCCAATGGTTAAACTATCACGCCAATTTTGTCCGACAAATTTGGCAGCAATTGCACTTCCCAAAAATTTCCCTACAACTGCAACAGCAATAATCAAAGCCGTAATTTTCCATAAATAAGGATCATTTAAAAGCCCGATTTCTGTTCTTAAACCGGTAAATACAAAAAATAAAGGTAATAATAAGATTACGGAAACATCTTCTACTTTTTCTATAAAAATAGCTCTAAACTTGGCATTATCAGGCATAATAGCACCCGCCATAAAAGCTCCGAATAAAGCATGAATTCCTATAATTTCGGTTGTATAGGCAGAAACTATAAGTGTAAGAAGAAAAATAGCAACAACAGGTTTACTCAAACTTTGACGCGAATTTTTTAACTGCCCTACTCTTTCTAAGAATGGTCTTACTACTTTTAACATTAAAAAAACATACGTTATTGCTAAAGCAATTACATACAAAGAACTCACAAACGAACCTGCCTTGACAATCGCAATTACGGTTGCCAGAATACACCAGGCTGTAATATCATCTGCCGCAGCACAGGTAATTACAATTGTTCCTAACTTTGTTTTATGAATTCCTCTTTCCTGAACAATCCTTGCCAAAACAGGAAAAGCGGTTATACTCATGGAAATCCCGATAAATAATGCAAATGACATAAACTCAATCCCATCGGGTGCAAACTGCGTATAAATAAAATACGCCAATGAAATTCCTAATGCAAACGGAAAAATAATACTGGCATGACTGATTACAACGGCATCATTGGCTTTATTTCTCAACGCTTTCAAGTCGAGTTCCATACCAATAACAAACATAAAAAGTATCAATCCTATCTGACTCAAAAATTTGAGATTTCCAAGTGAGTCAATCGGAAATAAGGTTTCGAAAAATTCCGGAAAATATAATCCAACCAAAGACGGACCGAGTACAATTCCGGCAACCATTTCACCAATTACAGAAGGTTGTCCGATTTTTCTGAACATCCATCCGAAGAAACGGGCAACTAAAATGATAGATATTATCTGAAGTAATAAAATAGCCAATGGTTCTTTAAAACTATGCGACATTGAATCTAAAAACTCATTCCAATGATCGTTTACAGAAGTTGCAGAAACAACATTCCTGCCATTTTCTAGAAATTTTCCTTTGGAAATAATCCAATATATTAATACTGAAAATAATGCTACTGTAGCGATATAAAAAATGGAATTTTTATAGTTCTTCATAAGTGATGGTTTTCAAATCTTTTTGTTTTACTGCGAAGGTGTATTTTCCAAATATAAAAATTTATCTGCCAAAAAAAGTGTATGTAAAAAAAAAAATTCCTTTTTTTTAACGTTTAAACAATCATTTATAAAGATAAAACCGACAAAAAAAATATCCTTTTATTTACCTTTGCCACCGAAAATGATTTATAATGATTAAGTGGTTTAGTTTAGGGTTTTGGGCTCTTTTGGCAAGATTAGTGCTCCGAAACAGGGTTCCAATACTTATTACAGTTGTAGTAGTTACTGTTTTTTTGGCTTTTCAATGGCGTAACATTAAGTTTACTTATACCGAAGCCAATCTTTTGCCGGACAATGAGATTGCAAGTATAGAATATAATGCTTTTTTAGAAAAATTTGGTGAGGAAGGAAACCTCATTATTATTGGTTCAAAAAATGATTCATTATTTACTCCTGAAGTTTTTGAGCAATGGAGTAAGATGATGCATCAATTTCAGGAAAACAAATCGGTTGATCTGGTTTTAAGTATTGATAATTTACAGCAATTACAAAAAAATGATTCGCTCCAAACTTTTGAATTAAAACCGTTTCTGGATAATTCCAAGACAAAAGATGCCAAATACCTTTCTGATAAAGTAACCGAGTTAAGAAACGATCTGCCTTTTTACGAAGGTTTGTTGTTCAATAAGAAATCGGGAACCATTCGCGGGGCCATCTATTTGCGTAAAAGCATTGTAAATACTGCCGAAAGAAAAGATTTTGTTCTGGAAATTCTAAATCCTGCAGTTGAAAAATTCGAACAGGAAAGCAACATCAATCTGCATATTTCGGGAATGCCGTATATCAGAACGATGAGTACCGAAACCATCAAAGGTGAAATCGGTTTGTTTATCGGAGCTTCCCTTTTAATAACTTCTCTGCTGTTTTTCTTCTTTTTCAGAAGTTTTAGAGCGACCTTGATTTCGATAATCATTGTGATTATTGGTGTGATGTGGTCTTTCGGAATTTTGGGATTGTTCAATTATGAAATTACGATTCTTACTGCTTTAGTTCCTTCGCTTATTATTGTAATCGGAATTCCGAACTGTATTTTCCTGACCAACAAATACCATCAGGAATACAAAGTGCATAAAAATAAGGCAAAAGCATTGCAACGTGTGACGACCAAAATCGGAATGGCAACTTTAATTACCAATGTGACTACAGCCATTGGTTTTGGAACATTTGTAACATCCAATAACCAATTGCTGATAGAGTTTGGAGTGGTAACTGCCATCAACATTTTTGCATTGTTCTTCCTGTGCTTGTTTGTAATTCCTATTTTTCACAGTTATATTCCGGCTCCGGTAGAGAGACATCTGGAACATTTGGACAGAGGTTCTGTAAGACGTTTTATGGATTGGATTTTGAAAAATGTAAAAACCAACCGTACCAAAATCTATGTGGTAGTTTCTCTTTTGCTTTTACTGAGCATTGTTGGAATTTTGAAAATGAGAATTACCGGAAGCATTATTGAAGACATGCCGAAGAAAACAAAGTTTTTTCAGGACATTGTTTTTTTTGAAGAAGAATTCGACGGAATAATGCCTTTGGAAATAGTAATTGACACCAAACGTAAAAAAGGTGTAATGAGACTTTCTACTTTGAACAAAATGGAAGCTTTTGAAGATGAAATTCAAAAGATTGAAGGATTGTCCAAACCCATTTCGGTAGTCAATTTGGTTAAATATGCAAAACAGGCTTATTATAACGGAAATCCGGAATATTTTGCCTTGCCATCGCCTCAGGAACAAAGCTTTATTTTGAGTTACGTAAAAAATACTGCGAAAGACAATAAAGATAATGTTTTAAAGAGTTATGTAGATGACGATGGCCGATTTGCCCGAATTACAACTTTTATGAGAGATGACAACGGCGAGAACCTGCCTGTCATTGAAGCTTCCATCAGAAAAATCGCCAGTGATATTTTCCCGAAAGAATCTTTTGAAGTAGATATCACAGGGAAATCTTTGGTCTTCCAGAGAGGAACCAATTATTTATTGGACAATCTTTTGTCCTCTTTGGCATTTGCTTTCTTTTTGACAGCCGTATTGATCGGATTTATGTTCCGTTCTTTCAAAATGATCCTGGTGGCATTAATTCCGAATCTTTTGCCTTTGATGATGACTGCCGGAATTATGGGTTTTCTGGATATTCCGCTAAAACCTTCTACGATTTTGGTTTTCGGAATTGCCTTCGGACTTTCGGTAGACGATACGGTCCGTTTTTTATCACAGTATCGTGAAGAATTGAAAAACAACAAATGGAAGATCAAAAAATCGGTCTATGCTACGTTTAACGATGCCGGACTAAGTATGTTTTATACTTCAATAGTGCTGTTTTTTGGGTTTTCAGTATTTATGTTATCGAGTTTTGGCGGCACGATTGCCTTAGGCGGATTGGTTTCTATCACGTTGTGTTTTGGAATGCTTTCTAACCTGATGTTGTTACCGGCTTTGGTTCTCACGATGAACAAACGTCTGGCAAACGAACAGGAATTGCCGGAACCTAACATTCGACTCAAGGAATATACCGATGCCGAAATTGATGATTTGGATAAAAAGAACTCATAACCTTCATTTGAAAATTGCAGAAAAATCATTTATATATTTCTTTATCAATTTATTTTCGTTGCTTTCGACATATTTAAACGGCATATTTTCTCGGCAGCATTAGTAACAAGGACAAACACCTACAAACACAGAAACAGTTTGGCAAAATGGCGGGGTTACGAATTAAATTAAAAATTCTATCTTTCTATATCTCCAATACTTTTTGCATCGACTTTTTCCTTAAATTTAGCCAATGACGAAAAAGAAACAGGTTTAAAGAATAGCTATAAACGGTAAACATTTGCTAATTTGAGTGTTCCTTGCAAGCATTTGAAAAACACAACTTGTCAAAAAAACTATAACAGTCAAATAGAAAATATGGAACATAATATAAGGACACTTGAAAAACAAAAAGAAGAGTTTAAACAAAGTAAACTTTTGGCTACACCAATAGCGGGTTTAATAGCTTGGCTAATAGTCTTTATTTCAGGTTTATTTCTTTCTGACGAAATTACTGTCTGGGTACTGTTTATCGCAACAGGCTCAATTGTCTATTTAGGTATGGGCATCTCAAAACTAACCGGCGAAAATTTCCTTGATAAAAACAAACCCAAAAATACCTTTGACAGACTATTTTTTTATACCGTTGTACAAGCAATTTTAGTCTACTCAATCGCAATTCCTTTTTTTATTGAAAACTATACTTCGTTACCGTTAACCGTTGGAATATTAACAGGCTTAATGTGGCTTCCTCTTAGTTGGATTATTGACCATTGGGTGGGAATATTTCACTCAATTGTTCGTACAATTTCTGTATTGGCACTTTGGTATTTGTTCCCGACAAACAGGTTCGTAGTTATTCCCTTGGCTATTATAATTATATATATTATTACAATCATCATTTTAAATAATAGAAAAAAGCAAAAAAAATTATCTGCATAACACTTCAACAAAGGCAATAAATACAAACACGAAAATATTCAAAGTGAATTATCCTAAAAAATATACCTTCAACAAAATATGCCTGTAGGCAACATCTCCTTGGAGTAAGCGGGGTTCAATGCTTCGTATGACAGTTTTTCGTAAATTTGAACATTGGTCTTCGTAGAAAGTTTTGTGATACCTACGCCAAGCCCAAACCGTTACACACAATTTTAAAACATCAATGTCCAAGTTAAAAAACATCAGAGAACAACAAAACCTGACCCAGGAAGAATTGTCCGATCAATCCGGGGTTTCAGTAAGAACGATACAAAGAATCGAAGCCGGAACAGAACCCAAAGGATATACGCTAAAAGCATTGGCTAAAACATTAGGTATTCAGGAAAAAGAATTGCTTAATAACAAGAATGAAAATCAGGGAGAAAGCCCAATTATAAATGAACAGCCGGTTTCATTAAACTACTCATTGATAAAACTGATCAATCTCTCATCATTACCACTCACCATTTTCCCTCCTCTTAATATTCTTCTTCCTGTTATATTGATGTTTGCAATAAGGCAGAAAAATCCCATAACAAAACAGATCATTTCTGTACAGATAATGTGGACAATTATAGCTCCTATCCTATTTATGCTGGTTATTTTTATGAAACCTGGAAATAAGGCAGCATTAATTACAATGATAGTATTGGTCTTATCAAATGTGTATATAATTCTTAGAAATACATTAGAAATAGACAAGAAAAAAGAATTATATTATAAACTGAATTTCAATATGATATAAAATTGTCGGGCTTTTGTCGGGTTATTGTCGGGGTGTTTTTCAGGGTTTAAAAAAAGTACTTTTAATCTTTGTCAAAATTTACAAACGATGGCAAAACAAATTTTCTTACCCTTTATTTTTATTATCTCTTTTATTCTAAACGGCAACGCTCAGGTTGATAAAAATTCGGAATTATACAAGACAATACTTTCAAAAGACAGTTTACTGTTTAACGTTGGCTTCAATACTTGCGACATTAAACAATACGAGAGCCTTTTAAGTAATAATTTAGAGTTTTTTCACGACAAAGACGGTATTTCTGACAAAACAAAGTTTCTCTATGATCTAAAAAACGGACTGTGTAAAAATCCCGAAAATCGCCAGGTAAAAAGAGTTTTAGTAAAAGAAAGTACCGAAATCTTTCCGCTTTATAAAAATGAAATTCTCTATGGAGCAATCCAAAACGGAGAACATTTATTTTATGAAAGTCAGGAAAGCCAACCCGGGATTGCAAAGTTCACAAACCTTTGGCTGTTGGAAAACGACAATTGGAAATTGGCAAAGTCTTTAAGTTTTGACCATCAACCCTATCAAATAAAAAATTCAATTGTTGACAATGATATTGAAATCGAAAAATGGCTGAAAGACAACAACATCCCAACACTCGGACTCGGGATAATTGAAGAAGGAAAATTAAACCAGATCAAAGTCTTCGGCGAAATCACAAAAGGAATCTCAGCACCTTACAACACTATTTTCAATGTGGCTTCTTTGACAAAACCCGTAACCGCAATGGTTGTTTTGAAATTAGTCAGTTTAGGAAAATGGAATTTGGACGAGCCAATTTACAAATATTGGACTGACCCCGATATTGCCAACGATCCACGAAATAAAAAACTCACAACAAGACTTATACTAAGCCACCAAACAGGTTTTCCGAATTGGCGATGGATGGATGACAGTAAAAAACTCAATTTTCAATTCGACCCCGGAACAAACTACCAATATTCCGGAGAAGGATTTGAATATTTACGAAAAGCATTGGAAAATAAATTTCATAAATCTCTGAACCAATTAGCAGCCGAACTGATCTTTGAACCACTAAAAATGACCGATACCAAATACTTTTGGGACGAAAACACAGACAGCACAAGATTTGCAACCGGATACAATAACGAAGGAATACCCTATCAGACAATTAAGAACAAAACAGAAAACGCTGCCGATGATCTATTAACTACTGTGGAAGATTACGGAAATTTCCTTGTAAGTATATTGAACGGTAACGGACTGTCTGACAAAGTTTTTAAAGACATGGCAACGCATCACGTATTGGTCAAAAAAGACAAGTATTTCGGACTTGGTTTTCTGATTTATGATTTCGGAAATGGCGAATATGCTTTATCACATGGTGGCGCAGACGAAGGTTGTCAAACAATTGTTCTTATTTTTCCTAAAACAAAACAAGGGCTTATCATCTTTACCAATGTTGATGACGGCTATAAGGTTTACGAAAAACTTCTCACACATTATTTAGGTGAATACGGAAGAAAAATAATTAATATTGAAACAAAATAAAACTACATATAATATTTCAAGGTTTCATTGTACGCTAAGCACAAGCAATGAAACCCATATTGAACGACACCATTATAAGCCAATGTAAATTATTTCGTTATCATAAATAGTGCGTTTTTATAATTTCAATAGAACTGAATTTCAACCGGAAAAACTCTATTACTTCATTGTCCTAAATGATATTAAACAGAACATTTATATTTATATTTGCATTCGATTAAAAATTTAGACAATGAAACACACAAAAGTTAAAGACTTATTAAACAGTACACAGACACTTCACGAAGTAAATGCAAAAGGTTGGGTTAGAACTTTTAGAAATAATCAATTTATCGCGTTGAACGATGGTTCGACAATTAATAATATACAGTGTGTTGTTGATTTTGAGAACATGCCGGAAGAAACTTTAAAAAGAATCACGACCGGAGCTTCGGTTTCTGTAACCGGAGATTTGGTTGAAAGTAAAGGTGCCGGACAAAAATTTGAAATCCAGGTTAAAAAATTAGAGATTTTAGGCGACTCGGATGCAGAAAAATTTCCGATGCAACCTAAGAAACATTCACTTGAATTTTTGCGTGAAAATGCACATTTACGTGTAAGAACCAATGCTTTTGGAGCAATTATGAGAGTACGTTCGGTTCTTGCTTTTGCGGTTCACCAATATTTTCAGGAAAAAGGATTCGTGTATGTAAACACACCTGTAATTACCGGAGCCGATGCCGAGGGTGCCGGAGAAATGTTTCAGGTAACTTCATTACCCTTAGATAATTTGCCTAAGACAGAAGAAGGCAGCATCGACTATAAAAAGGATTTCTTCGGAAAACATACCAACCTTACTGTTTCCGGTCAGTTGGAAGGAGAAACTTTTGCAATGGCACTGGGTCAGATTTATACCTTCGGACCAACATTCAGAGCTGAAAATTCAAATACTTCGCGTCACTTGGCAGAATTTTGGATGATTGAACCAGAGGTTGCTTTCAATGACCTGGATGATAATATGGATTTGGCAGAAGATTTTATTCAATATGTAGTGAAATATGCCGTTGATAAATGTGGTGATGATTTGAAATTTTTGGAAAACCGTCTATTGGAAGAAGAAAAACAAAAACCACAGGCTGAAAGAAGCGAAATGGCTTTACTGGAAAAATTAAATTTTGTTTTGGAAAACAACTTCAAACGTGTTTCTTATACGGAAGCTATTGATATTTTGAGAAACTCGACCCCAAACAAGAAGAAAAAATTCCAATATATCATCGAAGAATGGGGAGCTGATTTACAATCAGAACACGAACGTTATTTAGTAGAAAAACACTTTAAATGTCCGGTGATTTTGTTTGATTATCCGGCAAATATCAAAGCATTTTATATGCGTTTGAACGAAGACGGAAAGACCGTTCGCGCCATGGATATTCTTTTCCCTGGAATCGGAGAAATGGTTGGAGGATCTCAAAGAGAAGAACGCTACGATGTCCTGGTCGAAAAGATGAGAGTTTTAGGTATTGACGAAGAGGAACTCTGGTGGTATCTGGATACAAGACGTTTTGGCTCGGCAGTACATTCCGGATTCGGACTAGGATTTGAAAGACTGGTATTGTTTGTTACCGGAATGACCAATATCAGGGATGTAATTCCGTTTCCGAGGACTCCCGGAAATGCAGAGTTCTAAAAATTGTTTAAAGTTTAAGGTTTAAAGTTTGCAAAAAACGTCGTTTCGGAGTAATTTTAAACCTTAAACGTTAAACAAAATCAATCCTTTTATAATGCTAAAGCAATTTTTAAATTTAAAATTATCTCAGAAATTATCTCCACAGCAAATACAGCTGATGAAGCTGATTCAATTGCCTACGCAAGCCTTTGAACAACGTTTGAAAGAAGAAATGAACGAGAACCCTGCCTTGGAAAGCGGAAATGAGGAGGAATATGAAAAAGATGAATTTGAGAATGAAGAATACGATGATTATGACGAATTTGAAGGAGATAGAATTGAAGCAGAAGACATCAATATCGATGAATATCTAAGCAATGATGAAACTCCGGAATACAAAACCCAAATCAATAATTATAGTGACGATGATGATGACCGTGAATCGCCAATTGTAGCTTCGGTGAGCTTTCATCAGGATTTGATCAATCAACTCAATACATTTATTTTGGATGATGAAGAACGAGAAATTGCAGAATTTCTTGTAGGGAGCATTGATGATATGGGTTATATAAGAAGAAGCATCTCCGATTTGGTAGATGATATGGCATTTACTCAAGGAATTTATACCGACGAGAAATCGGTAGAAAAAATATTAAACATAATTCACGAACTCGAACCTTCAGGAGTTGGGGCAAGAGATTTACAGGAATGTTTATTGCTGCAGCTAAAACATAAAACACCTACCGAATCTGTAGATCTGGCAACAGATATTATCCAAAATCAGTTTGATGCATTTACAAAAAAACACTACGAAAAGCTACTACAAAAATACGGCATTTCAAACGAACAACTCAAAAAAGCCATTTACGAAGTAGAAAAACTCAATCCAAAACCGGGAGGCTCTTTTGCCGGAAATAATAAAGTTACGGAAAATGTTGTACCAGATTTTGCCATCCGGATTGTAGATGGAGAATTGGAACTGACCCTGAACGGAAGAAACGCTCCTTCCCTACACGTTTCCAAAGATTATCAGGAAATGATGCAAACCTATAAAGATTCCCGTGATAAATCGAATGCTCAAAAAGATGCCGTTCAGTTTATCAAGCAAAAGCTGGATTCTGCCAAATGGTTTATCGATGCAATAAAACAACGTCAGGAAACCCTTTTTGTAACGATGAATGCCATCATGCATTATCAGCAGGAATATTTTTTGGAAGGCGACGAAACCAAACTGAAACCGATGATCCTGAAAGATATTGCAGATATGGTTGGCTTGGATATTTCGACCGTTTCGCGTGTGGCAAACAGCAAATATGTTGAAACTCCTTATGGAACAAAGCTCATAAAAGAATTTTTCTCGGAAGCTATGAAAAATGATCAGGGTGAAGATGTCTCTACCTTGGAAATAAAGAAAATTCTGCAAAATATTATAGAAGAAGAGGACAAATCTAAACCACTCCCAGATGACCAGTTAGCCGATATGCTCAAAGAAAAAGGCTATCCTATTGCCCGAAGAACCATTGCCAAATACAGGGAACAACTGGATATTCCGGTAGCAAGAATGCGAAAAAAAATATAATTGTCTTGAAAAAAATCCTCAACTCATTTTCTTATATATTCCACCCGTTATTTATATCGGTTTATGCAGTATTATTATATTTTTTCTTTGGTAATCATTATTTTGCTTATTCCGAAATATATTTTGTCCTGATACAGATCGTCATCATCACTATATTTATTCCTATTA
>CAZSOC010000032.1:0-33712 GCA_964608415.1 uncultured Flavobacterium sp. | reverse complement strand
TGGGGCGAAACTGCAAAGTTCAACAGTTGTTCTTCGGTTTAACTATTGTACAAAACTGAATGGAAGTACTTTGATTTCTCACCACTTCGTATAGTTCCTGAAACATGACATTTTAAAAAGACAGACAATATGAAATATTTACAGACCATTTTTACTTTGACGCTTGTTTATTTAATGACAAGTTGCTCAAACAGAAAATTTGAAGAAAAAGGATTTCAGGTAAGTCCGGCTTCGGACAATTCTGAGAACAACCAGGCCGATGGACTCAATCGTGATTCTTTGAAAATCGATACACAACCAAGCAGTGTATTGTTAACAGGTGTTCCAAACGTTCGGTTGACAACTATCTACAAAGTAAACGTGAACAAGAAGGACAACTCGACTTTCATTGGCTCAGACAGCTTTCATTACAGGTACGAAGAGGCAGAAGGAAATAAAGGAAACAATTGGAATAATAATCTTATGCCTGGATTTGAAGCTGTTTATGGATACAATATGGTGAATATTTCACATTATGACATAAAAGAGAACAAGCAAAAAAAATTCTTTGAAAAACCAGTTTTAGTTAAAACACTCTATTATCCGACATTTTCCAAAGACACTCTAAACCATAAACCAGTCAACAGAGAATATTTTATTATCTCTGTTTACAATGACGACACGAATAAAGATGGTTTTGTCAACCTCAAAGACCTTAGACGGCTTTATTTATTCAACATAAACGGAGAAAGACAAAAATCACTTATTCCGGAGAATTATTCTGTACTCAAATCAGAGTATGACTCCGACAATGACTTTATGTATGTATTTGCCCAATTGGACAGTAATAACAACGGACGAAAAGATGAAGGAGAACCAATACATATTTTTTGGATAGACTTAAAAGACCCGAACAAAACAGGGCGACAGTATTGATATGAAAAAAGCCACATCATGAAAATCATCAAATTTATATCAATCTTATTATTTCCTATTTCATGTCTTTCACAAACCAACCCGGACAAATATGTTGTTGAAGGAATTACGGCAGAAAAACCGGATAGTACCAAAACATATGATGAAACCTATAATGCCAATAACATTATTTATACTATTGGGAAGAGATTTACTTATTCATATTACTATCAAAATTTAAAAGGAGAAAAATTTCTAATAAAAAGAGGTAAACTAGTTTTGCAGCCAGAAGGTTACAGCACTTATGATTGGGAGTTTATAAATCTTGAAAAACAAGATGAGGAAACAATTAATCATATTGTTTTAAGTCCAAGTTTAGGAAATCCATTTGAGGAAAATATTCCTGATTACAATCAAACCGCAATCGGTTATGAATATTTAATGAAAAACGGGCAATCTTTTTCAGGAGAAGTAACTGGTGCAATTGAAAATGAAAATAACGTTTGGATACATCCGCCAAGAAGTAATTTTTTTGAAATTTTAGAATTAAATCCTTTTCCATATATAAAAGCACCCTATAAAATTGGAACAAAATGGAATTGGGCGTTAAAAATTGGAGACAATTGGTCAAATAAGCTATGGATAGAATGGGAAGGAGTAATTGAAAATAAGTATGATTATGAAATTATAAATAAGAAAAATATATCAACCAAACTGGGAAATTTAGAATGTTATGTTATCAGCTCAAAAGCCAAAAGCAGAATTGGAGAAACAGAATTAATTTCATATTTCAACCCTAATTTCGGATTTGTAAAACTTGAATACAAAAATATTGACGGGACGAAAACAGTTCTTGAACTCGAAAAAGCAGAATAAAAAACTACAGCGAACAACATTGTTATTCATTCAGTTTTCTTATCACTTTTGCCGGATTTCCGGCAGCTAGTGTATGGTCAGGAATATTTTTTGTTACAACAGAACCCGCGCCGATCACACACCCGTTTCCTATAGAAACTCCGGGACAAATCACTACATTTCCGCCAATCCAGCAATCGTCACCAATTGTTACAGGTTTAGAGTTTTCCAATGTTTTGCGGGTTTCTATATCCAGCGGATGAGAAGCGGCATAAATATGTACTCCGGGTCCAATAAGTACATTGGATCCTATAGTGATTTTCATTGTGTCCAGAACTACGCAGTTTACATTAAAATATACATTTTCACCACAGTAAATATTATAACCATAATCGCAGTGAAAAGGTGGCTCGATGTATAAATTTCCTTGAGTATTGGGAATAAGCTCTGCAATAATTTTACGGGTATTCCTGTTCATCCAAAATTCTTTTACATTGAGTTTATGTAATAATTTCTTGGCGTGAATGCGCTCTTTTATGAGTTCTTTGTCTCCGGCAAAATAGAGTTCTCCGGATAGCATTTTTTCTTTTTCAGATTTCATGATCATTATTTAGGATAAATATAAGGCTTTATTCTGCACATTTCTTTTTACAAAATTACTAATGATATTCTTCTGACTTCTCTTAATTTTGCAAAAGCACGAATTTTATTATTCAATCCGAAATGAAAACTTTATTATATAAAAACATCGAAATTTCTTACACCGATCAGGGTAAAGGAACGGTGGTGATTTTTTTACATGGTTTTCTCGAAAATAAGAAAATGTGGGACAGTTTTACCGGAGAATTTTCTAAGAAATACCGTGTGATTACTATAGATTTGCTGGGTCACGGAAATACGGGTTCTATTGGTTACGTACACAATATGGAAGATCATGCCGATGCCGTTTTGGCGGTTTTGAGCGAGTTACGTATCAGGAAAGTGATTTTTGCAGGACATTCTATGGGAGGTTATGTGGCTTTGGCTTTTGCCGAATTGTATCCGGATTATATAAAAGGAATTGCCCTTATCAATTCGACTTCTGTTGCAGACAATGATGAGCGAAAAGCAAATCGTAACCGGGCAATAAAATCAGTAAAAGCAAATCACACCAATTTTGTGCGTTTGTCCATTGCGAATTTGTTTAGTAAAAACAATCGCGAAAGACTTTCTCAGGAAATCGAACAGGTAAAAAAAGAAGCATTAAAAACCCCGCTTCAAGGCATTATTGCGTCATTGGAAGGAATGAAAACGAGGAAAGACAGAGAAGTGATCCTGCATTTTGCTCCATTTCCCGTTTTGTTGGTCTTGGGCAAAAATGATCCGGTTCTTAATTATGAAGAAAGCCTGGAACAGCTGGAAGGAAATTCGGTACAATTGATCTCCTTTGAAGACGGGCACATGAGTACAATAGAAAACAAAGACGAACTTTTACTTGGACTTTCTAAGTTTTTTAAAAGTATTTAAAGCAGGTCCATCGAAATTAAAATTGCGTATTAAATCTTGATTTCGGGACTTCTTTATCTAAATCTTTTCTATAAAAGGAATTTCAGGATTGAGAATCTCTGCAATCAATTTTGAGATCTGTTGGGTATATTGCTGTATAATATTTTCGTTTATGGTACTTACAGCGGTTTTTTCTTCTTTGATATTAAAACCCAGAAAACCGGATTTCAGATTTTTAAAAGAAATAATTCCGACTTCTATCTCCTCATTTTCTGCATATGGCTCAAACATATAGGCATAAGTAAGTAGCTGAATGATCTTTTCGGTTTTTTCGTTTTCACATAATGTTTCCCAGTTTTTCAGGGAAACATTAAAACCTTCTACCTTTCCGGTTTTGTAATCTATGATACGTATTTTTCCGTTTCGCAGTTCTATTCTATCCACATTTCCTTTGATCAAAACAGGATAGGGCAGATCGGGATGATCTAAATTTCTTTGAAACTCAGATTCTAAAGCCAGAATTTTCACAGTATCGCCTTCTTTGAGCAGTTGTAATTCCAGATTAAGAAAATTATAGATGTTTCTTTTTGCTACTTCATATGCCAATAAGTTCCGTCCTTTTTTGATTTCGCCTTCTTTGTAAATTTCTTTAAACTGTCGGGCAACTTCGTCATCAATTCGTGTAAAGCAATTTTCAATATCTGTAATGCTCAGCAAATTTCCTACAAAAGGTTGGTATAAAACCTCTAAAGTTCCATGGATAATTGTTCCTAAAGTATTTGTGGCAATGTCTTCTTCTACTTCTTCGGTTTCTGAGATCCGTATAATTTTCTGCATATAAAATTGCAGAGGATTTCTAATGTAAGTGGTAAGTGAAGAGGGCGAAAATCCTTTTTCGGCAATTTCTTTCAGGCGGATTTTTACTTTTTCAGATTTCGGAATTTCAAGAGGTTTTACAGCAATATTAGGTACAAATGCACTGTATATTTCGCTGGTTAATTGATGTTTTTTTTGCTTTTCTATTTCCAATTGTGTGATAAACCTGCTTTTTTCTCCTCCATCCAATCCTTCACTTTCGGTATTGTAGAGTAAATAAATGTTTTTGGCTCTTTGCAAAACATGATAAAAGTGAAAGGCATAAATAGCATCTTTTTCTTTATAAGTAGGTAATCCGATCTCTCGTTTTACATCATAAGGAATAAAGGAATTTTGAGATTTTCCTGCCGGGAATTTTCCTTCGTTCATAGAAGTAATGATAACATTTTCAAAATCCAGCACACGACTTTCCAGAATTCCCATGATCTGCAAGCCGTTGAGCGGTTCACCTTCAAAGGAAACTTCGGCAAATTCTATGATTTGTTTGTAGATGGTGTATAAGGTTTCCAGCTCGTTGATATGCGTTCTTTGGGTATAATAAGTGATGAGCTTATTAATGATTTTATAAATCGAATAAACAAATGCCAAAGCAATTTTATCTTCTTTATCTGCCCGGTCGAGGTTGTTTTTTACAAACATTAAAACAGACTGAATTTGTTCCAAAACAGGTATAACGCCCCCATCCCATTTTTGAAATAACAAATCGGAAAAAGTATTGTTTTTCTGCTGAATCTCTATAAGTTTTTTGTGTGTGATAAAAGTGAAATTATTTTTTTTGATAAAATAAATCAACCCTGAAGTCTGTGCATAGCTTTCTACAAATGGATTTGACAAAACATCCAGTAGATCTTTATAGTAAAACACATAACTTTCCCGATTTCTTTTGATAGAATTGGTATGCAGCTTGAACAATTGTGAAACTAAAATTTGTATCGGATTGTTTTTTCCGGCATAGCCCATTGTGATGTTGAGTGCATCTACATTTTTGGGCAAAGCATACAAAACGGGCAAAAGTAAATTTTCGTCTCCTAAAATTACAGCGGTATTGTTGAGGTTTTCGGTATATTTTGAAATAATTTCTCCAACAATTTTTGCCTGGCCCATAGATTTTGCTGTACCAATAATTTGAATATTTTTAGGTTCTGCAAAAGATCTTGAAATCCATTCAAAAGGATTTTTCTGATAGGTTTTCCATTGAGATTTGAATTTTCTTATAAACAATCCGGCATCATGATAAGGATCATTAAGAAAAACTTCATCGATATCCCAATAAATTTTGGAGTTATTGTTTTCTATTAAATACTGAATGATTTTTTCTTCAGAATTATTCAATGCATTAAAACCAGCAAAAACAATTTTATTTTTCTCGTTTTTTTTACTAAAATCAGCCAAATGATCTACGGCAGTACGATAAACTAATCCTTGATATCCTACTTTTTTTTGGAGTAAATGGCTTTTTAGTGAATGATAATAATTGGGTAGAAGTTTCCAGAAGTCGATATAATTTTCCAGCATTCTGGTCGCGTCTGCTGCTTCGACTCCCCATTTTTTGATATCATCAATATCTTTCAGGTAAGACAAGACATAATCGGGATTGAGCAGGTAACGGTCTATTTCGTTAAAATCCTGAAGCAATGTTTTTGCCCAATTAGCAAACAGCTCAAATGTTTGAGGATTTGTTTTTGTGACAGAAAGATATACATCATAAAAGTCGAATAATAACTCAATATTATCAATAGCCCGAAGTTGGGCAATGTCTTGAATGAGCTCTTCGATACTGTAAATTTCCGGAGCAAAAAGTGTAGTAGGTGTTTGTTGTTTTATGGCTTCAATTAGAAAAATTTTGGCTCTTTTGTTAGGTAAAATTACCGTAGTAGTTGTCAGATCTATGGTTGGATCTGATAATAATTCTAATGCAATTTGATCTAGAAATTTTGGATTGGCCATTTTAAAATTTTAAATAAAAAAAAACAAAAAGTATCACTTAACAATGTTACAAAAAAAATCAGCTCCGTAAAGCTGATTTGTGTTTTTGATTAACCTCCCATAAATTCTCCTTCATCACCACCGTTGTTATCTCTTCGGGGTTGTCTGTCTCTTTCTTCTTTTTTCTTATTGAATCTGTAAGTAAAAGTAAGTGTGATTTGTCTTTCTCTCCATTGCATTTCGCTGTATGACTCTACTAATGGAAGAGAAGTTTCGGAAATTCTTTTTCTGGAATTAAAAACGTCCTGAACGTTTAACGCTATTGTTCCTTTTTCTTTTAATACATCTTTGCTAAATCCTAAATTGGCGGCAAAAACGCCAAGGCTTTTTCCCTGAGCTGTATTTTGAGGACCATTATAACTTAAATTGGTTTGCCAGTCGATTTTGTATGGCAGCGTTATTTTTGATGTTAATCTTGTAAACCAGCTGTATGCTGTATTGTCAAAATTTTGAGTAATTAATTCGTCATGGAAATTAACATAACTATAATCTCCTTGTGTTTCGTTTCTGTAGAAATTAAAATTAGAGTTTAATCTCCACCATTTAAACGGGTTGTAATTGAGGGTAAATTCGAAGCCAAAGCGATATTGTGTAGCCAGGTTGATCGGAGATGTTAAAATTACTGGTGTACTGATTTCTTCTCCATCGATGATTACGTCTACAAACTCTCCCGATTCTTTACGTACAAATTGTACAGACTCTGTTGTTTGGTTGAGGTACATCGAGGTGCTTAGTGTAAGTTTGCTCCATCGTTTTAAGAAACCCAAATCGAACGCATTTGTAAAAGAAGCATCCAGATCGGGATTTCCCTGAAAAATATTGATATTGCTGGAGTAATTGGAAAAAGGATTGATCATTCTTCCTCTTGGTCTGGAAACTCTTCGGCTGTAACTTAAAGAAGTACTGCTATTGTCTGAAATTTCGTAAGTAAAAAAAGCACTCGGAAAGAAGTTGTTGTATTTTTTATTATGGAAATTATCTGTTGTCAATAGATTAATGTCTATATCCGAATCTTCCCATCTTAATCCGAATAAGGCAGAAAATTTCCCGAATTTGGTTCCGAATTGGGTATAAAGCGCGTTGATTTTTTCTTTGTATTCTAATGCATTAGAAAATTGGTCATATGAGGAATAAGATCCGTCGTCTTCGATCTTACCTACTTTATAATCGGTTAATAATTTGTTGAAATCGCCTTTGTAACCCAATTCAAACTGACTTTTTTCTCCTATAGGCAAAACATAATCCAGTTGTAGGACATTACGGTTTTGTTTTTGCACATTTGCAGTAGTTTCGTCAAAATCTCCACCAATTATAGAAGTTCCGTTGTCTTTATTTTGAGAAAACGCAGCATCAAAAGTAAGTGTGTGACCTTCTTTGCTGAAATTTTTGGTTAAGTTGGTCGAATATTCTATGTTTTCACTATCGCCGATCTGGTCATTATATCGGTAAGTATTTCCGGTGAAATTATGATTGGTATCAAAACTGCTGTATAAGATAGTTTCCGGATTGTTGTTGTCGTTTTTTCTGAAGCTGAATATGTTGGTCCAGGTCGTGTTTTTGTCTAAAAACCAATCCAATCCGAAACTTCCGTTGAAACCTTCGCTTTTTCTAATGTTGTTTCTGACCTCGTCGATGTAATTTCTGGTTGTTCCATCCGGGTTAAGATATTTGCTTTCTGTTAATGAATTTCCGGGATTATTTCTTTTGTTGTAACCAAAATTGGTAAATAGGTTGAATTCTTCTGACTTAAAATTTACATTTCCAGAAACACCATACGATTCGGGATCGCCAGCAGAAACAATTACTGTCCCGTTGATTCCCTGATTTTTTCCTTTTTTGAGAATGATGTTCAACAGTCCTCCGCCACCTTCAGAATCGTATCTCGCAGAGGGATTGGTTACGACCTCTACTTTGTCTATTGCATCGGCAGGAATTTGTCTTAAAGCTTCAGAAATATTAATTGCGTTAGAGGGTTTTCCGTCTATTAAGATTCTTACATTATCATTGCCACGTAAACTTACAGTTCCGTCGGCATCTACAGAAACAGAAGGGACGTTATCAAGAACATCGCTTACGGTTCCTCCTTTTACCATCATATCCTGACCTACATTGTAAACTTTTTTGTCGAGTTTGATGCTTAGTGTGGAAACTTCTTGCCGGATCTCAATCTCACTTAGCATGGTTGCATCTTCTTCAAGGATAATTGTTCCTAAATTGAGGTTGTCGGTAATTTTTTGTGCTTTTATTTCTAAAGGTTTAAATGAAATAAACTCGATTTTTATATCATATTCTCCGGACATTAGTTCGATACTGAACTCGCCTTTTGCATCTGTTATTCCGCCGGCAAATATTTCTTGTCTTCGTGTATTTTGAAGACCGATAGTAGTGTATTCTAAAGGCTCTTTGGTGGTTTTGTCTATAACTTTTCCGGTAACGACAATTTTTTTAGGCTGTGGTCTTTCCTGTGCATTGACCGGCAATGAAACGGAAAAAATTAAAAAAGCGAATAATAATGTAAGTTTTTTCATTAAAATTTGTGTTTAAACATCCAGATAAGACTGCAAAAATAGCCTTAGGTTTAAACGTCAAATCACAATTCTATGTTAAAAACCGTTTTGAATTGTTCTAAATTATATCCTTGATGAGTACCGGAGGTCTTCCAATAATTGCTTGATTTTCATTTATAATAATTGGGCGCTCGATCAGGATAGGATTTTCAATCAGAATGTTTATAACTTCTTCATCAGAAAGATTTTTGCCGTTATAGTTTTCTTTCCAGACAGGTTCATTTTTCCGGACTAATTCTATCGGTTTAATTTGGAGTTTGTGGATGATAGTAATCAGATCTTTTTTTGAAATGGATTCCTCCAGATATTTTATAATTTTAAAATCACATCCGGATTCTTCTAAGATTTTTAATCCTTCTCGGGATTTTCCGCATCTTGGGTTGTGAAGTATTGTAATCATGAAATATTTTTTTACGAATTAATAAATTACTTTCGGGATTTTGCAGTAAATTACAACTTTAAAATAATTATAAAAATTTTTACGAAAATGTATATCGAGCAAGTTAAGACAAAGAATTTTAATTTTATATTATACTTACCATTTTCTTTGGTATTTCTTTTATTGATTATTCCCCAATTCTTTGTGGAAGGAACAGATACAAATACTATGATTCAATTATTTATTGATCAATTTGGTAAAAATATAACCTTTATAATATTGGTTTTGCCGTTGTCGTTGTTTTGTGTTGCATTGTTATTATGGGTAAAATTTTTTCATAAACAATCTATTACAAGTCTTACAACTGCCAGGAAAAAGATAGATTGGGGCAGAATTTGGTTTTCTTTTGGGCTTTGGGGAGCCGTTTTGCTAATTACTACACTGATTGGATATTTTAGTAGTCCCGAAAATTTTGAAATCAATTTTCAGCCTGTTCCGTTTTTTACATTTTTAGTACTTGCTATTATTCTTCTGCCACTTCAAACCAGCTTCGAAGAATATTTTTTTAGAGGATATCTTATGCAAGGATTGGGAGTAGCGACAAACAGCAGATTGTTTCCATTGCTTTTTACCTCGATAGTGTTCGGATTAATGCATCTGGCCAATCCCGAAGTAGGACAAATGGGAATGATTATGATGGTTTTTTATATAGGAACGGGTTTGTTGTTAGGAATTATGACATTGATGGATGATGGGTTGGAGCTGGCTTTGGGGTTTCATGCAGCAAATAATATTATTGGAGCATTATTAGTTACTTCAGATTGGTCTGCATTGCAAACCCATTCTATTTTGAAGGAACTCACAGATGAAGGTTCGGTATTAGAATTAGTTTTACCTGTTTTATTTGTCTATCCGGTAATTTTATTTGTTTTAGGTAAAAAATACGGGTGGAAAAACTGGAAAGAGAAACTCACAGGATCTTTAAATCCGAATATAAATAATCTACAAGATCACGGTTATGATAAATAATTTTACATATCAAGATGTTCATCCGAGCTTTAAACTCAATGGATTTAGTTTAGATAGAGATGATTTGTGCAGGCTGGCTTATTGCTTTATTAAAGAAGGGGAGGATTTTGAAAAACCTGTAGGAGAATTTATATTGGATTGGTTTGACTCTAATGATTATATCGAAATGGATACTTCGGGAAGTACAGGAATTCCTAAAAGAATCAGAGTTTATAAACAATCCATGGTAAATTCATCCATCGCATCCGGTGATTTTTTCGAATTGAAACCAGGTGATAAAGTGCTTAATTGTTTGCCTGTAAAATATGTCGCTGGAAAAATGATGTTTGTAAGAAGTTTCGTTTTAGGATTGGAAGCAGATTTTGTTGCTCCGAGTTTCAGACCACTCAAAAACAATAATGTATATTATGATTTTTCGGCAATGGTTCCTTTGCAGGCTCAAAATTCATTAGAAGATTTAAAATTCATTAAAAAACTTATTGTCGGCGGAGCAAAAATCAATTCCAATTTAGAACAAATGCTATTAAATCTCAAGACAAAATCTTATGAAACTTACGGAATGACCGAAACAGTTTCTCACATTGCGGCAAAAAGGGTAGGAGAGAAGCAATTTAAGGTTTTGCCAAATATAAATATTCAGAAGGACGAAAGAGGTTGCCTGGTAATTGATGCAGAATTTATTTCGGATAAACAAATTATTACTAATGATCTGGTAGAAATTATAGATGAAAAACATTTTACTTTTTTAGGGAGAATCGACAATATCATTAACAGTGGCGGTATAAAATTTAGCCCGGAAATTATAGAAGAAAAGTTGCATCAGCACATATCAAGAAGATTTTTTATAGCAGGAATTCCGGATGAAGATTTGGGAGAAAAAATAGTCCTTGTTATAGAAGGCGAAAAGTACGATCTGGACCCAGGCATTTTCCGGGATTTTGAAATTTACGAAAGACCGAAACAAATTTTCTTTATTGAAAAATTCAAAGAAACGGGAAATGGAAAAATAATCAGAAAAGATTCGATAGAAGAAATTTATAAGTAAAAAATGTACTTACAGGCTTTTAAATCGCAACTAAAAGCTTGACTAAATTCAATATTAAAGGTTTCTGTAACGGAAGCCTTTTTCTTTAACTGTTGTCGATTAAAGCTTGGTCTTTTCCTCAATAATCAAAAAAAACTATATTTGTTGTTGGAACAACGAACCTAAACATACAATTTTATAATGAAAACCCTTTTAGACTTTAACTTCAAGAATAAAAAAGCATTAATAAGAGTAGATTTTAATGTACCATTAGATGAAAACTTTGAGATAACAGATGCAACAAGAATTGAAGCAGCAAAACCCACGATAGATAAAATCCTGAAAGATGGAGGAAGTGTAATATTAATGTCGCATTTGGGAAGACCAAAAGGATTTGAGGATCAATATTCATTACAACACATTGTTGAAAAATGTTCTGAAATTTTAGAGGCAGAAGTAAAATTCACAAAAGACTGCAAAGGAACAGAAGTAAAACAAGCTGTAGATAATTTGCAACCGGGCGAAGTTTTGTTATTAGAAAATCTCAGGTTTTATAAAGAAGAAGAAGCCGGAGATATAGATTTTGCCAAAGAATTAGCTGGTTTTGGAGATATTTATGTAAACGATGCTTTTGGAACTGCACATAGAGCACACGCGTCTACTACAATAATTGCACAGTTTTTCCCTGATGCAAAATGCTTTGGGTTTTTGTTGGCAAAAGAGATCGAAAGTTTAAACAAAGTATTAAAAAATTCTCAAAAACCTGTAACGGCAGTTTTGGGAGGTTCAAAAGTTTCATCAAAAATTACGGTGATCGAAAATATTCTTGATAAAGTAGATCATATGATTATTGGAGGAGGAATGACCTTTACATTCATTAAAGCTTTAGGCGGAAAAACAGGAAATTCTATCTGTGAAGACGACAAGCAAGACCTCGCATTAGAAATATTGCGATTGGCAAAAGACAAAAATGTACAAATACATTTACCGGTAGATGTTGTTGCTGCGAATGCATTTTCCAACGATGCAGAAACACAGATTGTCGATGTAAATCAAATACCTGATGGATGGCAAGGTTTGGATGCCGGTCCAAAATCTTTGGAATTAATAAAAAAAGTAATTCTGGAGTCCAAAACGATACTTTGGAATGGTCCGTTAGGCGTTTTTGAAATGGAAAAATTCTCAAAAGGAACCATCTCATTAGGTCAGTTTATAGCAGAATCTACAAAAAACGGAGCATTCTCACTTGTTGGAGGAGGAGATTCTGTTGCTGCCGTAAAACAATTTAACTTAGAAGAAAAAATGAGCTACGTTTCTACCGGAGGCGGTGCTATGCTTGAAATGCTTGAAGGCAAAACGCTGCCGGGAATAGCCGCAATATTAGATTAAATATGTTTTTTAAACAATATTTATATAAAATTTAAGTTATAAAACAATGATCTTTTGTATAAGATTATTATGTTTGCAATGTATTGACTTATAGTCAATTGCGTCAAACAACTTGAATATTTTCAAGTAATAAGCGTTTTACTTAATAATTATATCATTATTTTATTAAAGGAATGAGATATAATCCCAAATCTCTAAAATATAATATGAAAAAAATAATTTTATCTATACTTGCATTATCTTCAGGAGTAATTTATGCTCAGGATAGTTTGAGTGTAGACATCCCAAATAAAACAGAAGTAAAAATTTCATTTTTAGACTCAATAAAAAATTCGTTTGTTTATGATGAAATAGCTGCTTGCGTAGATAGTTTGTGGATGAAAGAATTGACCAATCAGGATATTTTCAATGAGATTTCTACCGATATTGCAACGATAAATATCGACGAAAAAGTAGATTATCCGGAACTTTCGACAGAGCTTTTAAAACAAAGGCTTAAAGAGATGGATGCCCGTTCACCTTTTAATATCGAATATAATCCGGGGTTAGAAAATCTGATCAAATCGTTTTTAAAAAACCGTAAAAAATCTTTTGAGCGATTAATGGCATTATCAGAATATTATTTTCCAACTTTTGAAGAAGCTTTATCCAGACAAAATGTTCCTTTGGAAATCAAATATTTAGCAATTGTAGAATCTGCATTGAATCCCAAAGCAGTTTCGAGAGTAGGCGCTACAGGTTTGTGGCAATTTATGTATCAAACAGGTTTGGAGTACAATCTCAAAGTAGATTCTTATGTAGATGAGAGAAGTGATTTGTTAAAATCCAGTGCAGCAGCAGCTCAATATATGAGCAATATGTATCGTATTTTTGGAGACTGGGAATTGGTTTTGGCATCATATAATTCCGGAGCGGGAAATGTTTCGAAAGCAATAAGAAGATCCGGAGGAAAGCAAAATTTTTGGAATATTAAAAATTATTTACCAAAAGAAACCCAAGGTTATGTGCCGGCATTTTTGGCAACAATGTATATTTACGAATATCATAAAGAACACGGAATTGTCCCAAACAAAGCAATAATCAAACATTTTGAGACGGATACAATTATGATAAAAAACGAAATTTCATTCAAACAAATTTCAGATTTATTAGACATCCCCGTTGCAGAAATCCAATTGCTGAACCCATCTTTTAAGAGAAATGTAATTCCGGCTTACAAAGACAAAAAGCATTTTTTAAGATTACCGATTGATAAAATTGGAACTTTTACTTCAAATGAAGATAAAATTTATGCTTATGTAAATTATGAATTAAGCAAAATAGAAAGACCGTTTGATTATTCTAAAATGGCTTATGCAAGTGTAGAAGGGAACGCTACAATTACAAAAACGAAATACCATACAGTAAAAAAAGGCGAAAGTTTAGGATTGATTTCCAACAAATATAAAGTTAGTATCAACCAGTTGAAAAAGTGGAATAACTTAAAAACCAATTCGATTGCAGCGGGGAGAAAACTAAAAATACAAAGCGAGGAAGCAGTGCCGGTTGTAAAACCTAAAGAACCTAAAACCAATATAATCCCAACTCAGGAAAATACGGCAGTTGCTGTAAATAATACAGATAATCCAAAAGATGAGAATCACGAAAAGCAGGATTATTATGTAGTTCAGGAAGGAGACAATCTGTATGCAATTGCAAAAAGATTCGGATTAACGGTTGACGAGCTGAAAGAGCTTAATAATATGGAAGCGACAACCGTCCCGATGAATACAAAGCTTAAAATCATTAAAAAACAAAACGATGTTTCTGAAGAAGCAGCCGTCGTAACCAAAATAATCAGGAAAAATAATTATCATATCGTTCAAAAAGGAGACAATCTTAATATGATTGCCAGAAAAGAAGGCGTAACGGTTGCAGATATTCAAGAGTGGAATAATTTAAAAGACACGAATATTCAGGTAGGAAACAAATTATTGATCTTAAAAGAATCCAATAACTCTACCAATGAAGATATTGTAAATGCTGATAATGAAGCAAAAAAACAAACACTTTATCTAGTTCAGAAAGGAGATTCACTATTTAAAATTGCTCAGAAACATCCGGGAGTAACTGTTTCCGACATCAAAAAATGGAATGATATTAAAGACGAACAAATAAAACCGGGAATGAAATTGAAAATAAACGGTTAGATAGCATAGTTTTTGATATAATATAACAGAAGTAATAAAAATTCCTTGTATGAATAGGTTCATGCGAGGAATTTGAATTTAAAATTTAACCGGAATGCTTTATCTAAACATACAAAGATCTAAATATAGAACGACATTTTTGCTTCTGGCGATTATGCTAAGTTTAGGCTTTTTTTTTAGATGTAATAAAAATAAAGATTCAAATAATGCCACATCAAAAGGAGACATAAACCATCTTACGATAATTGTTTCCGATCATTTATGGAACGGTGAAGTAGGGGATAGCTTAAGAAAAAAATTTGCAGGACCTGTTGATGGTTTACAACAAGAGGAACCATTATTTACAATAGATCAGTTCAATAATAAATTTCTTGACAATCAGACGGCCTTCAACAGAAATATTATTATTGTTAAAAAAGAAGAAAAAAACAGTTACAGATTTATAAAAAATCAATACGCAAACCCACAAAATATTGCATATATTTCCGGAAATAATGTAGATGAAATTATTGATTATATAGAAAGATACGGCGATTCTCTCGTAGATGTATTTAAAAAAACTGAATTAAAAAGACAACAGGACATAACCCGAAATTCTTTGCTGGACGATTCTAAAATAAGAGAGAAATTCCAGATAAAATTAGACATTCCCAAAAGTTATAACCTGGTCTTGGAAAAGAAAAGTTTTCTTTGGTTAAAAAAAGAAATTTTAGGAGGTAATACCAGTTTGCTTATTTATCGTGTTCCGTTTAGAACATTGCTCAAAGACGATGATATAGTAAACCATATTATTGCAATGAGAGATATCGTAGGAGCAAAATATATTAAAGGAAAATTGCCCAATACCAGAATGATTACAGAAGAATCTTATGCCCCATATTTTTTCAATACGGTTATTGCAGAAAGAAGAACCTATGAAACTAAAGGAACCTGGGAACTCAAGGGAGATTACATGTCCGGTTCGTTTATCAATTATGCGATTATGGATCGGGATAAAAAAGAATTCTTAATTCTGGAAGGATTTACTTATGCTCCGTCTACAACCAAACGGGATTTGATGCACGAATTAGAAGCAATTATCAAATCTGTGGAATTTTTAAACGATAAAAATGATTAATTTTAAAATAAAGCCGTTCAACAAGCTTTCTGTTTCCGAACTATATGAAATATTGGCTTTGAGAAATGAAGTCTTTATTGTTGAGCAAAACTGCGTTTATCAGGATATAGATCACAAAGACACGAAAGCTTTTCATGTAATAGGATTTTACCAGGAAAAAATAGTTGGTTATGCACGTGTTTTTGGTCCAGGAGATTATTTCGAAAACGCATCAATAGGAAGAGTCATTGTTCATCCCGGTTACAGAGGTAAGGATTTCGGGCATTTGTTGATACAAACTTCAATCGAAGTGATTAAAAGTATTTTTCATGCAGATGAAATTACTATTTCTGCACAATTACATCTGCACAAATTTTATGAATCGCACGGATTTGTAAAAGTTGGAGAAAGTTATCTGGAGGACGATATTCCTCACATTCAAATGATAAAACTTAGATCTTTGTAATCAGAAGTTCAACCCTCCTGTCGTATTCCGGTCCTTTGTGCAGAGGTACTGTACTTCCATATCCTTTGAAACTCATACGGTTTTTCGGAATTTTTTTAAGAACAAGATAATTGTATACCGATTCTGCTCTATTATGAGAAAGTTTTCTTTTTCCGGTATGTCTGTCTATGGCTTCCTTTTGGTGTTTTGGAGTACAGCACACGTGACCTTGAATTTCAAAATGAATGTTTTTGTGTTTCAGTAATAGTTTTGCCAATCGGTCCAGTTCTTTTTTTGCTGTAGAAGTAAGTTTACTGCTTCCGCGATCAAAAAGCAGGTTGTTGAGGTAAATACGATCTCCAATCACGTGATTTTTTCCTATTGTCTCATAATATCCCGGCATTTGAATAACAGGAAGCGGCTTTAGGTTCATTACAACATCTACCCGTCTGTTTTTTGAGCGGATTTCCGGAATGTTTTCTTCGATATCATCATCGATCATAATACGACCTTTGCCTTCAATTGTAATGATGACTTTTTTTGTAATTCCATTTTTGATGAATTCATCACGAATTGTATTGGCTCTGTTTTGAGATAGCTTGAAGTTATATTCGTCTTTACCTCGATCATCTGTATAACCAAAAATTTCAATAGATTCTATACGGGTTGTATCTGTGGTTGTAATGAATTTTACAGCATCTTCCAGTTGACTTTCGTCAAGGGTGAATTTGTCAAATTCAAAATACACAGAATGGATGGATTCTTCCTGAGCATAAATATTTATTCCAATTATAAGGGAAAGGATGTAGAATAGACGAATCATCATTTTGATAGAATTGTATTGTATTCTGAAAGGTTATTCAGCAAAGAAACGGCTTTTTTTATTTCTGTATTGTTTTTGATATAATAATTATAAAGACCTTCCTTGTATTGATAACGAAGAATAATTTCGTTCAAAATTAGATTTTTTATTTCTTTTTGGTGTTTGTTTAGTAAATTTTCCTCTGTTTTATGTAATGCTGCGAGCAATTGTTGGTATTCATTGTTAATAGATTGATCGATTTCTTCTTTTTGGGCGGTCTCGAATGTTTTTTTCAAAGCCAGTTCCGTATCTGTATCCATCGAAAATTTTTCAGATTTCAGGAATGATTTAAAATCTGCATAATCTGCATCTGTGATAGAGGGAATCTTACTGCCTAAGTTGGGGTTTTTGAAACAATATTTTGTAACATAATTAAAGATCCCATCGTTTTTTTCTAATGCTTTGGCGATCGGGCTTAATTGAGTTTCTTCTAAAGTTATATCGGGTAAAATTCCTCCTCCATCATAAACGGTTCTTCCTTTTCTGGTTTTAAAAGCATTATAATTTTTTGCATCGGTTTTTAAAGCTTTTCCATCACTGTCTTTTTTGCTGTAATCCAATGCCTGAATACATCTTCCCGACGGAGTATAATATCTGGAAATGGTAACTTTTACCTGGGTTCCGTAGGTTAGATCGATGGGTCTTTGTACTAATCCTTTTCCAAAGCTTCTGCTTCCTATAATAACTGCTCTGTCTAAATCCTGTAGAGCACCTGCTACAATTTCTGATGCCGAAGCACTTTTCCCGTCTACCAAAATGGCTAACGGAATATCCAGGTCTACAGGATCCCGCATGGTTTTGTATGTATTATTGTGCTTGTCTACTTTGGATTTTGTAGTAACAATAATTTCGTTTTTCGGGACAAAAAGATTACAGATATTTACCGCTTCGTTGAGCAATCCACCAGGATTTCCTCTTAGATCCAAGATGATCTTTTCTGCACCTTGTTTTTTAAGTTCTTCGAGTGCGAATTTTGTTTCGACAGTAGTTTTTTGGTTGAATTGAGATAAAACAATATATCCCGTTTTTTGATCTGCCATTCCGTAAAAAGGAACGGCTTTTATTGCTACTTCGTCCAGAATAATTTCTGTAGTTTTTGTTTGTCCTTGTCTGATGTATTTTATGGCTATTTTTGTGCCTTTTGCTCCACGCAAAAGTTGTGAGGCATCATCTTTAAAGTCGGATAGATTGACGTCTCCGATTTGTATTATTTCATCTCCGGCTTTAAGTCCGGCTTTATCTGCCGCATAATCTTTGTACGGTTCTTTGACGATGAGTTTCCCTTCTTTTCTATTAATCATTGCTCCAATTCCAGTATATTCTCCAGTACTGTTTATTTTGAATTTGATGACATCCTGTTCGTTAAAATAAATAGTGTAAGGATCAAGATCTTCCAACATGCTTTTTATTGCTTTATCCATCATCTGTCCGGGATTGGCTTCGTCTACATAGTTCATGTTTACGGATTTATATAGATCTGTAAAAATTTCAATTTGTTTTGCGATAGCAAAAAAATCGTCTTTAAATCCTGCTCCAATTACCAGTATTCCTGATGCAATGACAGGAATAACATATCTTTTTTTGAAATTGACCAACATATTTTTTTGATTTTAAAACCTGAATTCTTTTTCTGGAAAATTCAGGTTACTAATTTAGGAATTAAATCAGTAATTATTATATAACTGTGAGGTGATTATGATTATTTTGTAAGTATGATTTTTTATAAAACTTATTCCGGTAAAGATTTTGAGTTGACCTGTTTGATGAATTTTTCGAAAAGAAGGATGGTTTTTTGGTTTATTTCATCAAAAGAAAGTTGTTCTTTTGTTTGATAAAATAACATAACAGCATAAGGTTCTTGCAGGTTTTGAGTTAGAATTTGTTGGTTTAACCGATAGGTTTCTCTCAAAACTCTCTTGTAATAATTCCTGTCCACGGCTTTTTTGAAATATTTTTTTGAAACAGAAACGCCTATTTTTATTCCATCAGAATTAAATTGTTCTGAATCAATCTCTAACGGAATATATACCAGGCGGAGTGGGAATTTGGATACCGATTTACCTTCCGAAAACAATAAATTGATTGTTCTTTTGAGTTTGAGTTTTTGAGTTTTCGGATATGTGAATTTCATTGATCGATAATGGATTTTAAGCAAAGTTACAAAGTAGAATTTAAAATATGATTGGGATGAGGTGATTTCCTGCTTTTCGGGTTCAAATAAAATATCTCAATAGTTTTTTATTATATTTATCAGATTAAACGGATTGTTTGTTTTTAGTAATAATGTAAATAATTGCCTTTTATTATTGTGACAAGAAGGAGTTTTTTGAAATGATCAATTATTATATATAACGAAATTATTACCAATGACATCCATTCAAAAACAGGTATATTTTAATCTATGAGAAACTTAGCGGGGTTAGTTTTTGCAGTTTTTTTCTGTTTGCAGGTATATGCTCAAGATAATATTTCTAAGTACAAAGGAGGAATGAGTTACGGTATTGGAAATGAAATAAAAAATACAGACTATACTTATACTAATCAATACATTAAAGCACAATTCTATTATACGTTTAAAAAAACTAAAAATTTTGAATTTGAATTGATTGTACAGCCAGAAATTAATTTTGCAACACATCAATTGATGAATTTGTATTTTGTAACACCGGACGAACCTAATTTTGAAGAAAAAAGAGAAGTATATACCCGACTCAAAGACATAACAGAATATGTATTTACTTTAGGAGCCGTTTGCAGGTATCCTTTTGCAGAAAAATGGAGTATTTATGCTGTTTTAAGTGTAGGACCAATGATTACAGATACAGAAACCGAAAGATTGTCAAAAGGATTTTCTTTTTGCGATGTTTTAGGAATAGGGATTACTTATAAGATCAATAACATAAATCTGGATTTCAGACCCAATGTACGTCATACTTCAAATGCAGGACTGCAAAACAGCAATGCAGGTTTTAATACTCTCAATGTAGAATTTGGTGTGAATTTTGGCTTTTAGAAAGGATAGACGTTGTAGACAATTTTGATGTCTTTATAATTGATGTAGAACTGTTTTCTGTCATCCTGGTTTTTACGGGTTACAATAAGAACAGTAACCAGACCACCATCATTATCGGTGCATTTTAAAGGAATGGTTTCGTCTTTTTCGGTTTCAAGTTTCTCTCCATAGGCCAATATGTTGTATAACTGAATTTCTTTGGAATTGATCACTAATCGATCCTTGTTTCCGTCAAGTGTAATTACAACAGTAGATGGTTCTGCTTCTGTCCATTCCATCCATTTACCTTGTTTGTTTTTTTCTAAAACACTAAAACTATCAGCTTTAAATCTGTACACCTGGGCAGATGCATTATTTATATTTAAAACAGTGATGATGAATATGATGATAAAAGAAACTCTTTTCATGATTTATTTTTATAAAGCCGTAAAACTACAAATTCTATTCCATTACAGAAAACCTAAAATAAAAGGTGAAATTTGATTTAAAATTTCACCTTTAGAATTTTAAGCTTATTTGTTTTCAAAAACGTTGTTTTCTTTATTTACATCAGCCATCATGTTTGTTGGGTCAATTACAATAACTTTGATGTCTTTTTTTGCTTTTGGAATTTCAAACTGATAAGTAGGAAAAGACCATGCCCAATCAATCAGTTCGGTTCTTTTGAGTTCTTGATATGGATTTTCTTTGCTTCCATACATCAATCTTATCGGAATATAATAAGTTTCTGCAGTTCCATCATTATATTCTACATAGATATCCAACGGCATTGGCATATTACCAATTCTTTCGAGAGTTACAGAAGTAGCATTGCCGGATTCGTTTACTTCTTTAATGTTATAATCTATCGTATTGGTAGTTTGTGTAAAATCTGTAAGATACCATCCGAGATGAATGTTTGAAGTTTTTTCGGCAATTCTTATAAAGTCTGTCGGGGTCGGATGTTTAAACTGAAATTCTTTATAAAAACGCTGTAAACTTTTAAATAAGTTGTCATAACCAATGATGTAACCTAATTGACTTAAGAAAATACTCCCTTTACTGTAAGCTGCGATTCCATAAATTTGATTGAATTCATAACGGTCTGCATGTGTAGTTAGCGGCACTTCTTTACCCGAACTTACCATATAGTAATAATTGTTGTATGAAGACTGAATAGATTCCTCTTCTTTTCCGGAAATAGAATTTACGGCCAAATCAGAAATAAAAGAAGTAAATCCTTCGTCCATCCAGTAATATTTACTTTCGTTAAAAGCCAATACGAATTGAAACCAGGAGTGTGCCAGTTCATGAGCTGTTACTCCAACCAATGATGGTAAGCTTCTTTTTCCGGTAATTAAAGTTGACATGGCATATTCCATTCCTCCGTCACCTCCTTGTATTACAGAATATTGATCATAAGGATAAGTTCCGATCGCATTTTCGAAATAATCCATCAACTGCTGGGTTTTTGGTTGTAGAGCTTTCCAGTTTTCCAGAATTTCGGGATCGTTTTTATAAATAAAATGAAGTGTTTTCCCATTGGGCAATGCTAATTTGTCATGCAGATAATTGTCGTCTGCAGCCCAGGTAAAATCATGAACATTGGGAGCTAAAAAATGCCAGGTCAATGTTTTGATTTTCTTTGGATGATTTACCACAACACCGTCTTCCTGATATCCATGTCCGATCTCGTTGGCATTTTGTAAATATCCTGTTCCTCCAATTGTATAATTTTTATCGATTGTAATTTTTACATCAAAATTTCCCCAAACGCCGTAAAACTCTCTTCCGATATATGGATCAAGGTGCCAGCCTTCAAAGTCGTATTGGGCTATTTTTGGATACCATTGTGACATTGAAAGCGCCACTCCTTCTGAACTATTTCTTCCTGAACGTCTGATTTGCAAGGGAACCTGCCCGTCAAAATCAAAATCAAAATTAGATTTTTGTTTAGGCAAAATAGGCTGAGCAAGAGTAACTTCCAGAATAGTTCCGGTAGTTTTGGTTGAAGATGTTTGTCCGTCTTGCTTGAAATTATTAATTTTTAAATAACCGATTTCATTAGGTTTCAAAATACTTATCTTACTTTCTTTGACCTCCTGATTATCGGGAGTTTTAAAAGTTCTTACCATTCTTTTATCCGGATCGGAAATCGTTGCCAGTCTCACATCCATTTCACTTCCCGGCTGAAAAGCATTATTATACAAATGAAAATAAACCTTATGAAGCGTATCCGGAGAATTGTTGCTGTAAATCAACTGTTGTTTTCCTTTGTATTGAAAGGATTTTACATCCATTTCTACTTCAAGTTTATAATCTGCATTTTGTTGCCAATAGCTGGTGTTTTGAGCTATGGAAGTTGTTGAAAAAGAAACCATTGCGGTTAGAAAAATTAATTTTTTCATAATCATAAAAATATAAAAGCGGAAGATGTTTGAAGTCTTCCGCTGTTAATAATAATCCGGAGTTTTATTTTTTCTTGGACATTTTTTCTGCCATTTGTAAAGCTGTATAAGCATTTACTATTGTACCAGATTGAGATAATTCTTGAAATTGTTTTTTAAATCCGTTTTTCTTTCCTGCAACCTGCACTTCTCTATTGATTTTTGTGCCAGAATCCATAAGGATTTGTTTTACTTGTTTGGCAGATAGATCCGGATAGTATGATCTGATCAAAGCTGCTACTCCGGCAACATTTGGTGCAGCCATTGAAGTCCCTTGCAGATATTGGTATTTGTTTTCCGGAGTTGTAGCATAAATTTTTACTCCGGGGGCATAAACATCTACATTTAATTTTCCGTAGTTGGTAAAAGTAGCTAATATGTCTGTACCATATTCAAAGTTCAAAGCTCCAACAGTTATAAAGTTACTTGCAAATTCCTTGATTTTATCGTCTGAATCATTTGGAAAATTATCTTCAACATCAATATTTTTTGCATCGTTTCCGGCAGCATGAACGATTAGTACATCTTTGCTTTCTGCGTATTTAATTGCATCATAAACCCATTGTTTTTGAGGAGAAAATGCTTTTCCAAAACTACCGTTAATTACTTTTGCTCCATTATCTACTGCATAACGAATTCCTAAAGCAATATCTTTATCATATTCATCTCCATCCGGTACAGCGCGAACAGTAAGGATTTCTACAACTTCAGAAGCGATCCCGTCTCCGCCAAGTCCATTTCCTCTTACCTGAGCAACGATTCCTGCTACGTGGGTTCCGTGTAATGCTTCATCTTTATCTGGACCAATTACGTTGTTGTTACCATATTTTTTATCGTTAATGTCCCAAGGATTGTCTCCAACTATTGATCTGTAATCAGATTTTAAGTGGTTTTCATAAGTATTATAACCATCTAATTCTTTTTTGATCTCAACTTTTAAATCGGCAACCGGTAAACCGTATGAAAGCATTTCTTTCATCACTATTTTTGCTTGTCCGACTTCTGGATCTGTAGAAGTAATTTTGTCTAAATCATCTAGCGTATAATCAGACTTTTTTAATTCTTTAGAAATAATTCCATCAGCTTTATCCAATGTTTCAGTCATTATAGACAATTGGTTTTTTGCTTTGGCAGATTTTTCAATTTTTTCATCAACCATAGCTTTTGCTTTGATATATGTAGCTTCATCTACAAGGCTTTTGTCTCCGTAGATGCGTTCGTATTCCAGTTTCTCTTTGGTAGTATCACCCAAAAAGTTCCAGCCATGAATATCATCGATATAGCCGTTTTGATCATCGTCAATTCCATTTCCAGGGATTTCTTTAGGGTTTGTCCAAATCACAGCTTTTAAATCTTCGTGCTCAATATCAACACCAGAATCTACGATACCAACAATAACTTTAACTCCTTTTTTATCTTTTAATAATTCTGAGTATGCTTTGTCCACGCTCATTCCCGGAATTGTATCGCTTAGGATGTCCAGATGACTCCATCTCATAAGCTGATCATCGGTAATTTTTACATTTTTAAGCGGAAGTTTGTCCACATTATAAGTAACTACTTTTGATGTGCTACAACCTGTTAGTGCTAAAGCAGCGGCTAGAGATAGATAGGATAATTTTACTATTTTCATTTTTAAATATTTGAAATTTAATTGATTTGTCAAAAATACTTTTGTTTTGTTACAAACAAGTAAAAACTTAACATTAATTTAGGAATTAGATCAATACTAATATTTTACATTATAAATTTGTTATTACCCATTTGCCGAACCCGCTCTTTGTTTAATATCATCAGCCCCACCTGTTCTTCTCCTTTGCGGATTGGAGTTTTTACCAAAGTTATAAATATAAGATAAAACAGCAACTCTTGTATCTCTTTTTACTCTAAAATTTTCTTTATAATCTACAAACTCAGTATCAGCGGTTGATCCATTTGTATAGAAAACGTCATTAACCGCTAATTTTAGAGTGCTGTTTTTGAATTTTTTCTGAAATCCTAAATTGATGTACCAAATCGGATCTACATCCATAAAAGCATATATTTCTCTTGCACGATAATTTGCAGTAAATTCTGCAGAATAACCATTTCCGATTTTGAAGTTATTGACCGAATTGCAGTTAAAAGTAAAATTACCCTGATTTTGCAATGTGGTATTGGCAACTGTTCCGGAGTAGGAACCGTAATAAAAATTGAGACTATTATTATTGGTCCACCATTTTGTAATTTCCAACGGAACAATCATAAACAATCCGTAAATATCGGCTGTGTTGAGGTTTTTATTGGTTTGAATCGTAAGTTGCTGATCGTTTTCAGATGGGGCGATCACTTCGGTAATATTGTTTGTTGTTCTTGAAAAATTTAGTGTGGTGTAAATTTTTTGATTAAAAATGTGTGTCATTTCCAACGAATGTGTGGTCTGCGGTTTTAAATAGGGATTCCCTTCTTTATAGGTTGTTGGATCCAAAAAAAACTTGAAAGGATTTAATTGATCGTAGCTTGGACGGGAGATTCTTCTGCTGTAATTGAATTCCAGACTGTTTTTTTCGTTGAAAGTATAGCTCACAAATCCGCTTGGGAAAAGCTGAGTATAACTGTTTTTAAAAGAAGTATTATTTACCAATTGTTCTCCGGTAATGTTGGTGTTTTCGATTCGAAATCCTAAATAAGTATTCCATTTTCCAAAGGTTTTTGAACCATTGATGTAAATGGCATTGATATTTTCCTTATAAATAAAATGATTGCTTTTTGTAGGGTCAAAAACGGGATTTCCCGAACTTATATTGTAAAATTCCAGATTATTATCGGCTTTTACATAACTCGATTTTAAGCCGGTTTCCAATTTTATCTGGTTTTTTAAAGTAGTTACAAAATCGGTTTTCAAAGCATAAATCTTCAAATCGCCTTCGATATCTCCGTATAATAAATAGGGGTTTTGAAATTCATTATTCTGAAGATCCAAATAACGTGTTTTGAAATTTTGCCGGGTTTCATTGCCGTAACTGGCATAGTCAAAATCGGTTGTCCACTCGGTCCCCAAAGTATCGATCACAAATTTATGATTGAGATTTACAGAGTGATTATGCCAGTTATCCCTCGAATTGTTGTTGGTTTCAAACCGTGAATTTAGGGAGTTGGTTTCATCAAAAACATTCGAAATATTTTTTCCGGTCGGATTGAATTTATTACTGACGGCATTTGTAATAATTCCGAACGTATGTTTTTCATTAACAAAAAAATCAGCACCAACCCGTCCTATATGATTTCTGAAATTCATTTTTAGAAAATTATCCTGCTCATAGGCTCCGGTAAAATTGTTGTTATCATAAAACTTTCTGTCCAAAATTAGCTCATTAAAACCTTCACGATAAGCAAAACTGTAATTCCCGAAAACATTTACATTTTTATTTCTGTGATTGAGACTTATATTACTGTTGCTTTTCGGATATTTTCCTTGTCCGTAGGCGGTAGAAATGCTTCCGTTGGTTCCTTTTCGTTTGTCTTTTTTCATTTTGATATTAATGATAGCCGAACCCGAAGCATCGTATTTTGAACCGGGATTGGTGATGAACTCAATTTTATCAATGTTTCCGGAAGGGATTCCGCGTAAATAATTTGCCAGATTGGTTCCGGACATTTGAGTTGCTTTTCCGTCGATCTGAACTAAAATACCACTTTTTCCGCGAAGACTGATATTGTCATTGTTATCTATATTTACACCTGGTGCTTTTTCTAAAACTTCAAATGCCGATGTTCCTGTTGAGGCAATATTGCTTTCTACGTTTAGTATCATCACACCGTCTTTTCGTTCTATGTATGGTTTTGTTTTTGTAATGACTATTTCGTCGAGTTGCTGAATTCCTGAGTTTAAAATAATTTCAGGCAGGATCAGGTTGTTATTGATCTCAAAAGAATCTCCGGAATATTTTATTTTTTCATTTTCCGAAATTTTAATAAAATAGTTCCCTGCCGAGACATTCTCGAAAGTAAATTTTCCGCTTGGATCGGATGTTTCTGTTTTTATCAGTGTATTGTCGGCTGGATTCATGAGGTAGATTACCGCATCTGACACAGCGTTATTTTTTTCGGATAAAACAGTGCCTGTAATCGTGTGTTTTTCGGATCTTAACTCCTGTCCGAAAACAAGGGAGGTCATTGCCGAAAAGAAAAAAAGCATGCAAAATAAAATGATTCGTACCATAATTTGTTCGTTTTTTTGATTGATGATTGATGTTTTATTTATTACAGTTTTTTATAATTGATTTTAGAGTTCTATTCATAACTTCCAAATCTTCTAGTGAAATTCCTGTTAAGGCTGTTTTTCTGTTTTCTAGAACCAAACCTTGAACCTTCTTAATAATTAATTTTCCTTCGTTGGTTACCTTCAGATCCGATTTTCTTCTATCATTAGGATTTACTTTACGTTCCAGATATTCAGATTTTACCAGAAGCTCAATAATTCTTGTTACCGAAGCATTGTCTTTAAAAACTTTTTCGCCTAATTCCTGCTGGGAAATGCCCGGGTTTTCCAAAATAGCTTTGATGATGAGCCATTGATCTATCGTGATCTTATAACCGTTTTCCTTGAGTTTTTTCTGGTCATAATTTCTGTAAGTTCTTATGGCCTTGTCCATTGTATAAAAAGTAATGTCTTTTAGTTTTTCCATTTGTTGGTTTATTGTAATTCAAAAATATAAATGATTTATCAATATTTGATATATCAAATAAATATTTAACATAAAATTTTATTTTTTAACTTAAGATTCTTTCGCTAAATATTTAAGATTATGATGGTTTGTCGTTCTTATAGAATGAGGAATTTCCACAACTTATGCAGACACCCCATTCTTTAGAATGACAAAGTTGAGTTTGAAAAAGATTAAAATAAGTCTTCACATTTAAAAACCTCTTTCAATCGAACTCCTTTTTCTGTATTTTCAACAGTAATTATTTGATTATTAGCATCATGTTCCAGCCATAAATGGTAATTGTTATCGGCAGCTTCTTTTAAAAATTTTGCTTTTTCCGGTAAGGTCAAAAGCGGACGCGTATCATATCCCATCACATAAGGCAAGGGTAAATGTCCTGCTGTTGGCAGTAAATCGGCCATAAAACAAATGGTCTTGTCTTGATATTGGATCTTTGGAATCATCATTTTTTCGGTATGGCCGTCTGCAAAAAAAATATCAAAACCTAATTCTGAATTTTTAAGTAAATCACCTTCAGGTCTTTTTATAAATTCCAACTGACCGTTTTCCTGCATCGGAATAATATTTTCGGTTAAAAACGAAGCTTTTTCTCTTGGGTTTGGTTTTGTAGCCCAATCCCAATGATTGTCGTTTGTCCAGAATTTTGCATTTTTGAAAGCGACTTCATATCCGGTTTTATCTTTGTTCCATTGGATACTTCCGCCGCAATGATCAAAATGCAGATGTGTCATAAAAACATCAGTAATATCATCCCGATGAAAACCGTAGTTGGATAAAGATTGGTCAATCGAATGATTTCCCCAAAGAGAATAATAACTAAAAAATTTTTCCGATTGTTTGTTTCCCATTCCCGTATCTATTAAAATCAGACGATTTCCATCTTCGATAAGCATGCATCTGGCTGCAATATCTATTAGATTATTAGAATCTGCCGGATTGGTTTTGTTCCAGATGGTTTTGGGTACAACGCCAAACATTGCTCCACCATCTAATTTAAAATTTCCTGCTTCAATTGGATAAATTTTCATTTTTTTCGAATTATACGGATAAAGATAAAATTAAAGTTGTTTAGTAAGAAATATTTATAATTTGATTTATAAAATTATTATAAGAGATGAATTAAATTATTGTTTTTTATCTTAGAAATTAAAGATAATTTACGGCTTTTCGATAAGGATACTTACTGCGTTTCCACCAAAACCTACTGCATTAATCAAAACTTTTTTTATTTCTTTCGACTGGTTTTTGCTTGAAGTAAACGGAATTCCGATAAACTGGTTATTTTGTATCATAAGAATTGCCATTTCTAAACTTAATATTCCCGAAGCTCCAAAAGTATGACCTGTCTTCCATTTGTTGCTGGTAAGCAATGGTATTTTGTTTCCAAAAACTTTTTCGATTGCTTTAAATTCAGAATAATCCCCTTTTATAGTTCCCGGAGCGTGCATTACAATAACATCGACTTCTTCCGGATTGGTATTGTGGAGTGCCATTTTTATCGATTTTTGAAAACAATCTGCTTCTGCAGTTATAGAAATATTGTGTTGAAGTATTTCTGTGGCATATCCAATTCCTGATATGTAACATAAAGCATTCGGTTTTTTGCCAATTTCTAAACAACAAGCTCCTGCTCCTTCTCCTAAGATCATTGTGTTTTGATTTTTTTGTAAATCCAAAGCTCTGTTAGGAAAGTCTGCTTTCTCTTTGGTATAGATTTTCAAAGCCTGCATTTGTGCAATCGTAAAATCTGTCAGTGGAGCTTCACTTCCTCCAACGAGGAATTTTTCTGCCATCCCCGATTTGAGCCAGGCAATTCCGTTGAGAATTGCGTGCAAAGCTGTAGAACAAGTGATAGAATGTGAAATTTCCGGACCTTGTGATTGCAAATCCTGAGCAACCCATGATGAAATATTTCCCATTGTTGTGGTTGGGGAGGCGAGTGTTTGTACTTTGTTGTTTTGTAAAAAGTAACGATAGTGTTCTTCGAATAATGTTGTGGCTCCACGGGATGAACCAATGTTAATCCCAAATAGTTCTGAAGATTTCCAGCCGGACTTTTCAATTGCTTTTCTGGAAACAAAAATGGCAAATAGAACGGATGGATCCAATGGTTTGTACTTAGGATCGGATTGTCTTATTTTTTCGATTTCGTCCGAACATGATTCATTGAGTTTAGCTCCATAAGTTTCTATCGTACCCCATTTTTGGTAAGTAAAATGATGCCTGTCTGTATTGTAATTTTTCCAGATTTCGTTTGTTTCTTTCCCTAAGGAGGAAATAGTTGCTATGGATGTTATGGCAATTTTAGAATCCAATTTTTTTGTTTTTGAAAGGAAGAATGTGTTATGAAACCAATTGTTCCAGCCCTGATAGAAGCGGCATCCTTTTTCCTGCTTCTTTAGCAGGGAAAAGATAGAGCGAATAGCAGGATTGGCTACAAATTTAAACTATTTCTAACGCTTTTTCGATGGTTATGTAAATTTTTTGAAGCTGTTTGTTGGTGATAATGTATGGTGGTAATATGTAAATTATATTGCCTATTGGTCTCATTATTATCCCGTTTTCGATAAAGAATTTATACAGCTTGTTTCTCATTGTCCCGTAATAGGTTTCTGTATTTTGCGTTTGGATTTCCAGTGCAAAAATAGTTCCTAAAATTCGGGTGGTTTTTACTTTTGGATGGTTTTTAATTTGGTTTTGAAATTGGTTATGTGAGGAGTTTATCCGTTGGATATTTGCCTGCATTTCGGGTTGATTGAGAAGTTCAAAACTGGCGAGCGCTGCCGCACAACCTGCGGGATTTGCCGTAAATGTATGTCCGTGGAATAATGCTTTATTGATATCTTCGTCGAAAAACGCATCAAAAATTTCCTGAGTAAATGTAGTAATTGCCATTGGAATAGTTCCTCCTGTTAATGCTTTGGACAGGCAAAATATATCGGGTTTTTGAGTGATGTAATCACAGGCAAAGGTTTTACCGGTTTTTCCGAATCCGGTCATGACTTCATCTGCAATGGTCAAAACATTATTTTCACTGCAAATTTCGATCATTTTTTCTAAAGATTCGGGACTGTACATTACCATTCCGGCGGCTCCTTGTACCAAAGGTTCGAAAATAAAGGCTGCACAATTGTGGTTTTTTATAGCCTTTTTTAGTGCTTCAAAACTCTGTTTTTCTTTACCGGGAACAGGAGTCGGAATACGAACTACATCAATGAACATTCCTTGAAACGCCTGAGTATAAAATGAAATTCCGCTGGCTGCCATTGCGGCAAAAGTATCTCCATGAAAGGCGTCTTCGAGTGCAATAATGGTTGTGCGTTTTTGGCTTTTATTGTAAAAATACTGTAAGGCGACTTTTATAGCAACTTCTACAGCAGTTGATCCGTTATCTGAAAAAAAAACTTTTTGTTGATTTTTTGGTAACATTTGCAGTAATTGTTCAGCAACTTTTATTGCAGGTTCGTGTGTGAATCCGCCAAACAATACATGTTCCAGGCTGGAGAGTTGTTTGTAGATCGCATCTGCAATAAAATTATTGGAATGACCAAAGGGATTAACCCACCAGGATGCAATGGCATCGATGTATTCTTTTCCGTTTTCGTCCCAAAGAAGCGCGTCTTTACCTTTTGTGATTACAATAGGTAAATCTGCAGTTTTATGCTGTGTGTAGGGATGCCATAAATATTTTTGATCTTTTTCTGAGAGATTCATGTTTTTTGTTTTTGAATTTGAAGTAGATTTTCTCTAAACAAATCTGCGTATTCTAAAATTACATTTTGGTCAAAATAGGCTTCTTCTTCTATTCTTCCGATCAATGGGATTTGAGTATTTTCTAATATAAATTTTTCTGTTGACGGGTTTTTATTTCCATTGAAAATAATTCCGGCAATAGAAAGTTTTTTATTTTTAAGCGTTTCGATAGTGAGCATTGTATGATTGATACTTCCTAAATAATTTCTGGAAACAACAATTACTTTATAATCTGGTTGGATCAAATCGAGGATGGTTTCCTGGTGATTTATCGGAACAAATAGTCCTCCAGCTCCTTCGATAACCAAATGATTTTTAGTTTTTGGTGGTTGAATTTTCTTGGATTCAATTATAATGTTATCGATTTCTGCGGCAAGATGGGGGCTTGCCGGAGTTTGTAAGGCAAATGCGTTTGGATGAATTTTGGTTTTAGAATTGGAAATTAATCTTTGTACTTTATGACTATCCGAATTTTCTAAGTCTCCTGCCTGAATGGGTTTCCAATAATCCGCCTGAATAGATTCTGTGATAATTGCAGAGGCTATTGTTTTTCCAACATCTGTGGATATTCCTGTAATAAATAATTTCATTTTTGTGTAAATTCAAAATTGCAAGCATCACATTTGTACTTGTACTTGTTGTAAAACGGAAAAATTCCAAATAATAATGAGAGAAGAAAAGAAAAAAAAGATTTTAAATCTTTAATAGTAGTGAGTAGCTGGGTTTTTTCGGCTCCGCAATTTGGACATACAATCAAATTTCCTTTGTCGTCTAGCGAAAATTTGCTTATTTCATGTAGGATATTTTCGGCTTTTTGATAATCTTCTTGTTTTACAAAAAGCTTTACACCTCCAATGGCATTGCTTACCAATGGGTCGGAATTAATAGTATGATTGTCACGGATAAAAACTTCTATGCCTTCGGCTTCTAACCTGCCTTTATAAATATAGGCTTCGCTGGAATATTGAAATTGACCAATCTTTTTGAAAGTACTATTTTCCATAATTAATTTAAAATAGATATTAATGTTTCGAGTAGTTTGGAAATTTCTTCTTTCGAATTATAACTGTGTAAACAAATCCGAAGCCGTTCCTGACCTTTCGGAACTGTTGGCGAAAGAATAGCTTTTACATCAAAGCCATTCTCTTGTAATTGAGAAGCGATGTTTTTTACTTTTTCATTACCCGGAATTATGGCGCATTGAATCGCCGATTTGCTTCTTACAAAAAGTGGTTTCAACCCTAATAATTGTTTTTCCTGATTGAAGAAATTAATATTTTCACGAATTTTAAAAAGCATATTTTTTTCTTTTTCCAAATGCTGATAAGCTGTTAGAATTGTTGCAACAGAATGAGGAGAAAGTCCGGTGGTATAAATAAAGCTCCGGCAAAAATTAATAAGGTATTTTTTTAACTCATTTGACCCTAAAATAACGGCACCGTGACAGCCTAAACCTTTTCCGAAAGTCATGATTCGGGCAAAAATCTTATCTTGAATACTTTGGTTTTGTAAAACACCTTCTCCCATAGAGCCAAAAACTCCCAGAGCATGCGCTTCATCTACTATTATGAAGACATCATACTTTTCTGCGATTGTAATCAGTTCGGGAAAATTTGGAGTGTCACCATCCATCGAAAAAACAGATTCTGTTGCGAGATAGATATTTTTGTATTCCTTTTGAAATTTTTTGCACAAACGTTCCAGATCTTCGTAATCGTTATGTTGAAATTTGTATGATTTTGCCAAAGAAAGTTGTATACCATCCCGAATAGATGCATGGCATAATTCGTCATACAAAATCAGATCTTCTTTTTGAGGAATTGTACTAAAGAAACCTATATTGGCATCGTATCCGGAGTTGAAAATCAATGCTGCTTCTGATTGATGAAACTGAGCAATAAAGTTTTCTGTAATTTCAAAAACAGAATGATTTCCCGATAATAATCTCGATCCTGTTGCTCCGTTTGAAATAATGTTCTGATCAATAAGAAATTGATGTGTTTCTTGAAATATTTCTTGAGATCGCGAAAATCCTAAATAATCATTAGATGAAAAATCTATTGCAGGTTGAGATTTTGAAAGTTGTCTCAATGCGTTATTTTGAATTCTTATATTTAGCTTTTGCTGTAAGTTATCAGGAAACTTCATATAGCAAATTTACAATATTTGTAAAGATAGTAGTGTGAAAATTGTGAACATAAAAAACGCTCCGAAATTTCGGAGCGTTTGTCATTTAGGTAATAAAAATAATCTTATATATTTTTAGTCTTCAAGTACTGCAACCTGAGCAGCTACTTTACCTTTTCTTCCTTCTTCTTCTTCGTAAGATACTCTGTCCCCTTCGCGAAGTTCTTCCGCTCTGATTCCTGAGGCGTGAACGAAGATATCTTTTCCTGTTTCTTCGTCTGTAATGAATCCATAACCTTTTGATTCATTGAAAAATTTAACTGTACCTGTACGCATTGTAATAATAAAAATAATTAATAATGGGCAAATGTAGTCTTTAATACAATACAATCAACAAGTTATATTATAAAATTTAAAAAAATATATACTTTATAGCTTTCTGTGCTTATAAACTTTTTAATAAAGAATGTTTTTATTTTAAAAATTACTTTTCTTAAAGCATAAAAAAAGCACAATCCATTAATGGATTGTGCTTTTTAGTAAGGGGGATTTTGTTATTTTTTTACGATCAAGAATTCACTTCTTCTGTTGATTGCGTGTTGTTCTTC
>CAZSOC010000031.1:1627-33909 GCA_964608415.1 uncultured Flavobacterium sp. | reverse complement strand
TTTCCTTGCATGACTAAATTTAATCCTTAAATTTGAGTTGTGCAACAAGCACAGGGGTTAAGTGAAAACAAAATATGTTCTACTATTTTGAATTTAACGTTAGTGAAGGAGATAACTTATTGCTCCGTGGGAATACACTATTTTAAAACAATGCTAAAAAACAATAAATTAAATAGGTTGATTTATTGATTTTAAATAACTCATTCAGTATTTTATAAAAGAAATTATTTCTTTTGAGGTGGATATTGATCTAATATTTTAGAAACCATTTTCTTTATTTGTTCGTCCTTTTTATCTACAGATTTAGGTAAGTTTCCGTTTCCTTCTCCTTGCCAGATCAACTCTTTTTTCTTTGCATCTATCAAATCAATATAAAGAGTTCCCTCGGTACTTCTGGATACAGAAGTTCTGTTGTTGTACATCCAGGGACTCCATCCCCAACCCCAGCCGTAACCCCAACCTGCGTTGAAAGTATTTACATCTACCTGTTCTCTGCTTTTGGTAAAAATATTTACTAAAATATCCGGATTTTCTTGTTTAATTAACCCTTTTGCACTTAGAGATTCATCAATTGCTTTAAGAATTCTTTTTTTGTCCAGGTCAGAAATTTCAACTTTATCAATTCCTGACTTATGAAATGCAAAAGTTTTATATTGATTAAAATCAACTGTTTTGTCATAATCCGAAGTCACATTTATCGAGGCACAGGAATAAAACAGAATAATGCTGGCAACAGGTATAATTTTTAATAGTTTCATAATCGTAATTTTTAGAATTAATATTTGAAAACATCATAGATGATAATGAAATTTAAAAATCTAAAACACGATCATCTACTAAATTTGGGATGGTAACTTTAAGTAATGGTTGCGTTTCCATCGCTCTTTTAATGGCAAAAATAGCTTCATCATTTCTCGCCCAGCTTCTTCTGGATATACCGTTGTTTACATCCCAGAAAAGCATTGATTCTAAGCGTCTTGAGGCTTCTGTAGAGCCATCAAGAACCATACCAAATCCACCGTTTATAACTTCTCCCCAACCAACACCACCTCCATTATGTATAGATACCCATGTTGCTCCTCTAAAACTATCGCCAATTACATTTTGTATTGCCATATCTGCAGTAAATCTTGACCCGTCAAAGATATTAGACGTCTCTCTATACGGAGAATCTGTGCCCGAAACATCATGGTGGTCTCTTCCTAAAACAACATATCCAATTTCATCTTTGGCAATTGCCTGATTAAAAGCTTCGGCAATTTTTATTCTTCCTTCGGCATCTGCATACAAAATTCTTGCCTGCGAACCTACTACCAATTTGTTTTGTTGAGCTCCTTTTATCCATTTGATGTTGTCCTGCATTTGTTGTTGGATTTCGATTGGAGCCGTTTTTGCCATTTCTTCCAGGACTTGACAAGCAATATCATCTGTTTTTTGTAAATCCTCCGGATTACCTGAAGTACAAACCCATCTAAAAGGACCAAAGCCATAGTCAAAACACATAGGACCTAAAATATCCTGAACATAAGAAGGGTATTTAAAATCGATTTTGTTTATAGCAAAAACATCTGCTCCGGCTCTTGAAGATTCAAGCAAAAAGGCATTTCCATAATCAAAGAAATAAGTGCCTTTTGCTGTATGTCTATTGATTGCTGCTACATGTCTTTTTAAGGTATCTTGTACATATTCTTTAAATAATTGTGGCTGTTCTGCCATCATTTTTACAGATTCTTCAAAAGTTAATTCAACAGGATAATAGCCTCCAGCCCAAGGATTATGTAGTGAAGTCTGGTCGCTTCCTAAATCTATAAAAAGATTTTCCTGATCAAATTTTTCCCATACATCAACTACGTTTCCATGATAAGCTATAGAAACGGTTTCTTTTTTAGCTTTCGCTGAAGTTACTCTTTTAACCAATGTGTCTAAATCTGAAATAACCTCATCAACCCATCCTTGTGAATGTCTTGTATGAACTGCTTTTTCATTTACTTCTGCACATACGGTTATACAACCTGCAATATTCCCGGCTTTGGGTTGTGCACCACTCATTCCGCCAAGTCCTGATGTAACAAAGAGTTTACCGGAGAGATCTTCTCCGTTTTTTGAAATCTTTCTTCCGGCGTTCAAAACTGTAATTGTCGTTCCGTGTACAATTCCTTGCGGACCAATGTACATATAGCTTCCCGCTGTCATTTGTCCGTATTGTGTAACACCTAACGCATTGTATTTCTCCCAATCGTCTGGTTTAGAATAGTTTGGAATCATCATTCCGTTGGTAACAACAACTCTGGGAGCTTCTTTATGTGAAGGATAAAGTCCCATTGGATGCCCGGAGTAAATGGTTAAAGTCTGTTCGTCTGTCATTTCAGACAAATACTTCATTGTTAACAGGTATTGTGCCCAATTTTGAAATACAGCTCCATTTCCTCCATAAGTAATAAGTTCATGAGGATGTTGTGCTACAGCATAATCCAGATTATTTTGAATCATTAGCATAATTGCTTTTGCCTGTTCTGATTTTCCCGGATATTCAGAAATCGGACGTGCATACATCTTATATTTTGGTCTCAACCTGTACATGTAAATTCTGCCGTATTTTTCTAATTCTTCGTAGAATTCTTTTGCTAAAACAGCGTGGTCTTTTGGATCAAAATATCTTAAAGCATTTCTTATTGCCAGTTTTTTTTCATCTGCGGTTAAGATTTCTTTTCTTTTAGGAGCATGATTTATGTTAGGGTCATAGAGTTGTGGTTCTGGTAAGATATAAGGTATTCCCTGTTGTATTTCTTCTTGAAAATTCATTAGATCGTAAATTTATATTGATATTTTGTTGTGTTTATTTTTTTCTGTTGGTTCCTGTTTTTTTATCAAAACCATAAGGGCAGTGGCGACATCCGCTTTTACAGCAATAACCTCTTTTTTGATGGTACTTTTCGGTAAAACATTTATAACCTTCTGGAGTATAATAAAAATCTTCTCCTTCGATTAATTTATTTTCCTCTTTTTTGTTGCTCATTGTTGGTAAACAGGATTATTTCTACTAAATTTATTTTGTCAAAATTAAAGAAATTTTATTATAGCTATCTTGTTTACTACATTTAAAATTCAATATATTTTGTGAAACTTTATTCAATAAATTAATGTTTTTAATAGTTTTAAAACATATGGTTCCTGATGGATTTTTGGGAGTCACTTTTTTTCCTTTTATTTTTTTGAAGAATGAAGATTTAAAAAAAGATCAGGTATTTATAAACCATGAAAAAATTCATGTGAGACAACAGTTGCAATTGTTGATATTTCCTTTTTTTATTTGGTATATGATTGAATTTCTTATCAAATGGATGATTTATAAAGATAAAAATATTGCTTATAGAAATATATCTTTTGAGCGGGAAGCTTATCAAAACGAAAATGATTTTGAATATCTGAATAAACTGAGTTTTTGGAATTTTATAAATTATTACAAATAATGATTGAAAATCAATTGGTATATTGTGATGAATTAACCAAAATTGAAGTTTGGGTCAAACGCGAAGATTTAATTCATCCTTTTGTTTCAGGGAATAAATTCAGAAAACTTAAATATAATTTAGCAGAAGCTAAAAATAAGAATTATTCACAATTACTTACTTTTGGAGGAGCGTTTTCTAATCATATTGCTGCGGTTGCTTATGCAGGGAAGATGCATAATTTTGCAGCAATTGGAGTTATTCGTGGCGAAGAATTAGAACCGAAAATAATAGAAAATCCTACTTTAAAATTTGCTCAGGAAAACGGAATGATTTTTAAATTTATTACCAGAACGGCTTATCAAAATAAAGAAGATGAGGATTTTATATCAGATTTGGAAGAAGAATTTGGAAATTTTTATCTTGTTCCTGAAGGCGGAACAAATTATCTGGCAGTAAAAGGATGTGAAGAAATTTTAATTCCATCAGACACCAAATTTACTCACATTGCTTGTGCTGTAGGAACCGGAGGGACTATTTCCGGATTGATAAACGCATCAGGATCACATCAGAAAATTTTAGGATTTCCGGTGTTAAAAGGTGATTTTTTGAAAGATGCTATTCGTATATTTGCTCAAAATGATAATTGGGAGTTAATAACCGACTATCATTTTGGAGGTTATGGAAAAATTACATCCGAATTGATTGATTTTTTGAATCAGTTTTCGGGCAAAAATCATTTTTTATTAGATCCGGTTTATACTGGAAAGATGTTTTTTGGCGTTTATGATCTGATCAAAAAGAAATATTTTCCTGAAAACTCCAAAATTTTATTGATACATACCGGTGGCATTCAAGGTATAGACGGAATGAATCAATTACTTGAAAAGAAAAATTTACCCAAAATTAATATCAATGTATAGAAAAATTTTATTTGTTTTTTGCGTGATGATGATCATGGCAAGTTGTAGTAGTTCTAAAAAAACCGTAAGAACCACAAAAAAGGCAACTTCTAAAACAACAACCGTAAAAAAACCGGCAACCAATCCTAGAACTACAAAAGACAGCAGAGATGTAGAAGTAATAGAGTCAACTTCCAAAACAATTGTGTATAGCGATGTTGTAGAAAATTATGTACAAGAGTTTAAAGAAACGGCAAAAAATAATATGAGAAATCATGGAATTCCGGCAAGTATAACATTGGCACAAGGTATTCTGGAATCAGGAGCAGGGAGAAGCCATCTGGCGAAAACAGCAAATAATCACTTCGGAATAAAATGTCATACGGGTTGGCAGGGAGAATCTGTTCGTCATGACGACGATGCAGCTCAGGAATGTTTCAGAAAATATAAAGATCCGGCTGAGTCATACAAAGATCATTCACTGTTTTTAACCACAAGAAACAGATACGCAAATTTATTTAAGCTCGATAAGGATGATTATAAAGGCTGGGCAAAAGGATTGAGAGCGGCAGGTTATGCAACCGATCCAAAATATCCTGAAAAATTAATTGGCTATATAGAAAGGTATAATCTGCATAAATATGATGCGGAAGTTTTGAATAAAAAGTTCATTCCTTCAGAAACGGCTACACCTCCGGTTGCAATAAATAATGTTTCGGCAGAAAATCTTCACGAAGTCGAAAAAGGAGATACTTTGTATTCAATTTCAAAAAAATACAATTTGTCTGTAGATGAATTGATGAAAAAAAATAATTTGTCTGATAATACACTGTCTATCGGTCAAAAATTAATTGTAAAATAAACTTAATAGACATAGATAATGTTATATCAAAGAAGCAGTTTGCTTTTTGTCGAAGCAGAAAAATATATTCCGGGAGGGGTAAATTCTCCGGTAAGAGCTTTTAAATCTGTTGGAGGAACTCCGGTTTTTGTAAAAAGTGCCAAAGGAGCATATCTATATGATGAAGATGGAAGAAGATTAATAGATTATATTAATTCGTGGGGTCCAATGATATTGGGTCATGCGTATGAACCGGTAGTAAATGCAGTAATTGAAAAAGCAAAATTAGGAACTTCTTTCGGAATGCCTACCGAGCTCGAAACGGAAATTGCTAAACTTGCGGTATCGATGGTTCCCGGAATAGACAAAATCAGATTTGTTAATTCGGGGACGGAAGCTTGTATGAGTGCAATCCGGCTGGCGAGAGGTTTTACAGGAAAAGATAAAATTATCAAATTTGCCGGATGTTACCACGGTCACTCAGATTCTTTTTTGATTCAGGCGGGAAGTGGAGCGATGACTTTCGGGAGTCCAAATTCACCAGGAGTTACTGTAGGAACAGCACAAGATACTTTGCTGGCAGATTATAATAATATTGAGAGTGTAAAGCAAATTATTGAAGCCAATAAAGGTCAAATAGCGGCGATAATTATCGAACCGGTTGCGGGGAATATGGGTTGTGTCCCACCACAAAAAGATTTTTTACAAACTTTAAGAGAGATATGTAATGATGAGAAAATCTTATTGATTTTTGATGAAGTCATGACCGGATTCAGGTTGGCAAAAGGTGGAGCTCAGGAACTTTTCGGGATTATGGCAGATATTGTAACTTTCGGAAAAGTAATAGGAGGTGGTTTACCTGTGGGAGCTTTTGCTGCCAGAGCTGAAATAATGAATTACCTTGCGCCTTTAGGTCCGGTTTATCAAGCAGGGACATTGTCGGGAAATCCATTGGCAATGGCTGCCGGTTTGGCAATGTTGAAAGCGATTGATCAGGATAAAAAATTATTTGACAGACTGGAAGAGAAAACTTTGTATCTGGAAAACGGAATCAGAAAGGTTCTGATGGAAAAAAACATTGAATTTACTATAAATAGAACAGGATCAATGATTTCAGTTCATTTTGATAAAGATTCGGTAATTGATTTTAAAACAGCTGCAAAAGGGGATAATAATATATTTAAAAAGTTTTTTCATGGTTTGCTGGAAGAAGGAATTTATATTGCTCCATCTGCCTACGAAACATGGTTTATAACCGATGCTTTAACTTATGAAGATTTGGATTTTACAATAAATGCCGTTAGAAAAGTGGCAGATAAATTATAAAAAAAAACCGTCGAAAGACGGTTTTTTTATGGTATTCAAAATGATAATAATTATTTGGTCAACTTATTGTAAAGTGCAGTATTAGCTTTTACTTTGGCAAAAACTTCTTCACCCATATATATTTTTAAACTTTCTGATAAAGATTGAGTAAAATATGCTTTTCTTTCATCACTCATATTAGTTTCAGTTTTAAAACTATGTTTAGTTTCAAGTATTTTTAAAATATTTGCAGCTTTAGACTCGTCTTCAATTTTTACAAAGGCATTTAAAGCTTCAAAATCTTTTTTAGCTAAATTACTCGGACTATACGCATCAGAAGCAACTTGTGCTTTAGGGGTATTATTGGTTTGTTGAGCAAAAGCTCCCATTGAAAATAAAAATGTGATCGCAATAAATATATTTTTCATAATTGGTTGGTTTATTTGATAATAAGCATCCAAATTTATTCAAATAAAAGTTAAATACAAAATTTATTTTCCGATACTATCTTTTTGGAACTTTTTTCCTTTGAAATGTTTCATTTTTTTTGAAGTTTTCCACTTATGATCTGTTTTGATTTTTGACCATTTTTCAAATTGCTGATCATTTAAAATCTTTTTTATATTTTTTTTATATTCAATTTTTTGATCCAGCATTTGATTTTTTAATTCAAATCTCTGTTCTGCAGATAATTTGTCATTTCTATCTGTTTTTATTTTCGACTTTTGCTCAGCAACTTTATTCTGATGTGTCTTGATAACCTCGGTGATTTCTTTTTGTTGTTGATCAGAGAGGTCTAGTTTTAATGTTAATTCTTTTACTTGTAAAGAAGTTCTTTGTTCCGGAGTAAGTTTTTCAATTTTAGAGGTTTTGTCTTTTCTGTTGATTTTTTTCTCTTGTGCAAATGTTGCCAGTGATGACGTAAGAAGCAATGCAATGATTAATTTTTTCATGATCTTTTTTTTAAAAGTTATAACATTAAGACCACAGTAATTTGAAAAGGTTTAAATTAAGAATCGATTTTATAATATTTTTTAGTTTTTATAAAATGAAAAAGGGCTTTTAATAATTAAAAACCCCTTTTGTATATTGAAAAAATGTACTATTCATTTATTTGAACAAATTTTTGATCTTCCTCCAAAATGATTCTGAGAAGATTATTTTTTGATAGTGATTTTATTGAAGAATCCCATTTCTTTCCGCTTAACTGGCTTTCTGTTTTTAAAGCAGAGATTTCTGATTTGCCTTCTTTTTTATTTAATAGATCTAAGATTAGTTTTTCTTCTTCAGTAAATTCAATCTGAATTTTTTTCTTTTCAGGTCTCATTTGCGGGAAGAATATAACTTCTTGAATTGATGAATTGTTCGTTAGAAACATAATAAGTCTATCCATACCGATTCCTAAACCGGAAGTTGGAGGCATTCCGTATTCTAAAGCTCTAAGGAAATCATGGTCAATGAATTGAGTTGCTTCATCATCGCCGCGTTCTGCGAGTTTTAATTGTGCTTCAAATCGTTCTCTTTGATCAATAGGGTCATTTAGTTCAGAATAAGCATTGGCAACCTCTTTTCCGCAGACCATTAGCTCAAAACGCTCGGTAAGCTCCGGATTTTCGCGATGTTCTTTACACAACGGACTCATTTCTTTTGGATAATCGGTAATGAATGTAGGCTGGATGAAATTACCTTCGCATTTTTCTCCGAAAATTTCATCGATCAGTTTTCCTTTACCCATAGTTTCATCTACAGCAATTCCCATAGATTTTGCAGCTTCAAAGAGTTCTTGTTCGGTTTTTCCTGTAATGTCAAATCCAGTATATTTTTTGATAGCGTCAGTCATGGAAATTCTTGCATAAGGAGCTTTAAAGTCTATTTCATGGGCTCCAAATACAGTTTTTGTTGTTCCGTTTACTTTATAAGCGCAATGTTCTAAAAGATTTTCTGTAAACTCCATCATCCAATTATAATCTTTGTATGAAACATAGATTTCCATTGCTGTAAATTCCGGATTATGAGTTCTGTCCATCCCTTCGTTTCTAAAGTTTTTTGAGAATTCATACACACCATCAAAACCACCAACGATTAGTCGTTTCAGATATAATTCGTTAGCGATTCTCATATATAATGGAATGTCTAATGAGTTATGATGGGTTACAAATGGTCTTGCAGCAGCACCTCCTGCGATAGATTGCAAAACAGGAGTTTCGACTTCCATATACCCGGCATCATTGAAAAAAGAACGCATTGCATTAAAGAGGTTGGTTCTTTTTATGAAAACTTCTTTTACTTGTGGATTTACAACTAAATCTACATACCGTTGTCTGTATCTTAATTCCGGATCCGTAAATCCGTCATGGATGTTTCCGTCTGTATCCACTTTTGGAAGGGGGAGTGGTTTAAGGGTTTTGCTTAATAATTGAAGAGAAGTTGCTCTTACCGATTTTTCTCCAACCTGAGTTGTAAACATTGTTCCTTCGATACCGATAAAATCGCCTAAATCGATAAGTTTTTTGAAAACTTCATTGTATAAAGTTTTGTCTTCGTCCGGGCAAATTTCATCTCGATTGATATACACTTGTATTCTTCCCTCGCTGTCTTGTAAAGAGATAAATGAAGCTTTTCCCTGTATACGGGTACTCATTACTCTTCCGGCAATAATTACTTTTTCACCTTCTGAATAATTGTTTTTTATGGATGTTGAATTATGAGATACAGGGTATGAATTGGCTGGATAAGGATTAATTCCTAAGTCTCTGAGTTTGGCTAATTTCTCTCTTCTAATGATTTCTTGCTCCGAAAGTTGCATGTCTGGATAAATTTTAAGAGTGCAAAGATAAGTAAAAGAATGATTAGCATAAAATACAGATAATTATTTTTTTAAACAAAATGTTTTAAAAATTTGTTTTAAATTAAAATATAACAATAATGATTTTATAATGATCATATTCTAATCAAATATTATTTATTACCTAACTTTGTACTCCACATTTTTGAATATAAAGACAAATGAATAAAAATATAGAATTGATTGACTTAGGTTTTAAAGATTATAAAGAAACCTGGGAATATCAGGATCAGTTGTTTAATAATATTTTGGATATAAAAATTAAAAACAGAAGAGAAGATTTGTCATTAGTAACTCCAAATCATTTCATTTTTGTTGAACATCCTCATGTTTATACTTTAGGTAAAAGTGGAGATTTTAGTAATCTTTTGTTAAATGAAAAACAACTGGAAGAGAAGCAGGCAACATTTTATAAGATAAATAGAGGAGGAGATATTACTTATCATGGTCCGGGGCAAATTGTAGGGTATCCGATATTAGACCTGGAAAATTTTTTTACTGATATTCATAAATATCTAAGACTTTTGGAGGAAGTTATAATTTTAACATTGGCAGATTATCAAATTACAGGAACAAGAAGTGAAGGTGAAACAGGTGTTTGGATAGATGTTGGGACTCCCTTTGCCAGAAAAATATGTGCTTTGGGGGTCAGAGCTTCGCGATGGGTTACCATGCACGGCTTTGCATTGAATGTTAATACTAATTTAGGTTATTTTGACAATATTATTCCTTGCGGAATAAAAGGAAAGTCAGTTACATCATTAAATGTTGAGATGGGAAAAGATTTTATTGACGAAATTGAAGTTAAGGAAAAAATCTTAAAACATTTTGAAAATCTATTTGAAGCCGAATTTTTAAAACAACAAACTTTACAGCTCTAGTTTTGGATTGGGTAGAAGAGTAAAACTTTTTCTGTGGTATTTAGTAATACCGTATTTTCTAATGGCTTCTCTATGTTCTTTTGTAGGATAGCCTTTATTTTTTTTCCAGTTGTATTCCGGAAATTCTTCATGTATTTTAGCCATAAATTCATCTCTGTAAGTTTTTGCCAGTATAGAAGCGGCTGCAATACTCAAAAATTTGCTGTCACCTTTTATAATAGTTTCATGAGGAATATTATTTACCGGTTTAAATCTGTTTCCGTCAACTATAATATACATAGGTGTAGGATTTAAGTTTAAAACAGCTTTTTGCATTCCGAGAATAGAAGCGTTCAGAATATTAATTTCATCTATAATCTCTGCATCAATCATTTGAACATTGTAATCTATAGCTTCGTTGATAATGATAGTTTTTAAAAATTCTCTTCTTTTTTGAGACAAAAGTTTGCTGTCGTTAATAATATGGTTGGAAAAATCTTTTGGCAAAATAACAGCAGCAGCTACTACCGGACCAGCAAGACAGCCCCTGCCTGCTTCATCTGTTCCTGCTTCAGGATATAGGTTTGAAAATGATGTATTCAACATATTTAATAATAGATAGTAAGATGGTTAAATTTATAAAGTCAATCTCAGGATAGAAAGTTAAAAAAAATATGATATTAATAATCAATTAGAAGTTTAATGAAATAACGCAACCAAAATAAGAAAAAAGCATCATAAAAATAAAAAACATCATGAACTTTGGAAATTATTTATAGAAGCGGGATTAGAATAGTAAATAAAAAACTTCAATTATTTGTATAATTAAGAAATAATTAAGAAGTTTGCAGAATAACTAATTCAAATCAAATTTAATATGAGATCGAAATTCAAATGGATTTTTACGCTTTTGATAGCGTTTTCTATGCAGTTTTCGTTTGCGCAAGAAAAAAGTATTTCAGGTACCATTAGTGAAAATGGTCTTCCGATGCCAGGTGTTACTGTTTTAGTAAAGGAAACTAATAAAGGAACGCAATCAGATTTTGATGGTAAATACTCAATTGTTGCAAAACAGGGAGAAACTCTTGTTTTTTCTTATGTAGGTTTTAAAACCCAGACAATTGTAGTTGGAGCTTCTTCAACAATTAATGTTGTATTGCAAGATGATACATTAATCGAAGAAGTAGAAATAGTAAGTACTGGATATGACAGAACAAGTACTAGAACCACTTCAAATATTGCAGTAACTACAGTTGGTGCTCAGCAAATTGAGAACAGACCAAATGCATCTTTCTTAACTTCATTGCAAGGAACTGCACCAGGTTTGACAATCTTGTCTTCATCAGGTTCTCCTGGTTCGTCTAAGATTGATATGCTTATTAGAGGTATGTCTTCTATTAATGCAGCTACTGAGCCTTTGATTGTTATTGACGGGGTTCCTACTAATGGAAATCAATTTAGAAATTTTAACCAAAATGATATAGAAACTGTTTCTATATTGAAAGATGCTGCAGCCACGTCTATTTACGGTAATAGAGGTGCAAATGGGGTTATGGTTATTACTACAAAAAGAGCAAAATACGGTTCTTCATTGGTGATTTCTTATAATGTTACTACAGGAATTAGTACGCTTCCTAAAAATAATTATAATATGTCAAACGCTAAAGAGGTTTTGACTATTGAGCAAAGAAAAGGTGTTGGTTTAGGTTCTACTTTAACAGATGAAGAAATTGCAGCTTGGTCGGTTGATACGAATTGGAAAAAACAATTTTTTCATGAAGATATTACACAACAGCATAATTTAAGTCTTGCTTTTGGAGGAGAAAATACTTCTAACTTTACTTCTATTGGATATTATACACAAGGAGGTTTAGTTCCTACAACTGATTTTCAAAGATTTACATTGCGGAATAACTTTAATGGAAAATCTGTAAACGGGAAGTTTAACTACAGCTCGCAAGTAGCTCTTGGATATTCAAAAAGAAATCAGTTGGCTCAGGAGAACGGTGCTGCTGCTGACAATAATGGTATTCAGAATCCATTGTTGGGAGCTGTTGGAGGATTGCCTTACGTAGAGCCAAATCAATTTGTGAACGGTTATGATTTGTTTGATGCTATTGGTACAGATTTTAATGGACCTAATGATACTTATGTGTTAGAAGATATATTAAAAGGTAGTATGCCTAACCAATTTAGAGAAACTAGTATTTTGGCTAATATGGCGGTTTCTTATAAATTAAATGATGAGTTTACTTTGAATAACAAATCAGGGGTTGATTATAAAGTTAGTGATAGATTATTTGCAAGAGCTCCATGGAATTATTTGGCACTTGCAGTTGCTGATAGTAGAAATGAAGAATTTGGAGGAATCGAGACTATTTCTTCTACTAAAGACTTCACATTTACAAATATTGTGAGTTTGAACTATTCTAAAGTATTTAATGAGGTACATAGAATTGAAGCAGGTGCTTTTATGGAGTATATGAAAGCGCACTATATGTTTAATTCGCGTACACAAGATGGTTTAAATCCTAAGACTTGGGCCTTAGGAGCTGGTACAGGTTATGTTGCCCCGGCTCCGGCTACTAATTCTTATATTCCTACAGTTTCAGCTCAAAAAATTGATGCAGGAACACTTTCTTACTTTGCTAGTGTAGATTATGATTATAAAGAAAAGTATGGTTTCGGTGGGGTAATAAGAAGAGATGCTTCTTACAGGTTTGTGGAAGATAACAGATGGGGAACTTTTTGGTCTGTTTCAGGTAGATGGAATATTGATCAAGAAGCTTTTATGGAAAACGCTGGTTTTGATATGTTAAAATTAAGAGCTTCTTATGGAACACAAGGAAATCAAAACGTTATATCTCCGGCTTACGGGACTAATCCTTTATTCCCGGGCAGTAATCTTATCAGAAATACAGGTACCAGTGTAAACGGATATAATAATGCTCAAGGTTTAGCTCCTGGCGTGATTGCTATTGCTTATCCTGATTTAGTATGGGAGAAAATTTCTCAAGCAAATATTGGTCTTGATTTTAAAGTTTTAAAGAACAAGTTAGAAGGAAATATAGATGTCTACAGAAAACAAACAGAAGATCTTTATACTTCAGTTCGTAGATCCGCAGCTACTGGTATGTATTTTCAAAACGGTAATAATGGAAAGTTAAGAAATAGTGGAATTGAATTAATGTTAAAGTATAATTTGTTCAATACTCAGGATTTCAGATTATCTGTTTTTGCTAATGGTTCTTATAATAAATCTGAAATTGTTGAAATTGATATCGACGACCAATCAGGAGATGATACTGTTTTCTTACCTGGCGGTATGGCTTACGAATGGAATGTTATTCCTTACCTTGGGGTAAATCAAGCTAATGGTAACTTGTTGTTTTTAGACGCTGATGGAAACGCTACTGAAAACCCTGATCCAGCAAATGATAGAAGAACTACAGGTAAAAGTGTTCTTCCTAAATATCAAGGAGGATTTGGTTTTAATGCTGATTATAAAGGTTTTTTTGCTGATGTTTTATTTTCATGGGCAAAAGAAGTTTGGAAACAAGATATTAGTAACTATTGGGCTTATCAATTGGATTTTATTGGAGATGAGAACATTTCTGCAGATTTGTTGAATTCTTGGACTCCAGAAAATCCAACAGGTCTTCCGTCTTTGAATGCTACTAATCAAAATTACAGTATGGATTCTGATAGATTCCTTAATGATGCTTCTTTCTTGAGATTAAGATCGGTGAATGTTGGTTATAATTTTCCAAAAAGATTTTTGGATAATACCTTCATTACAAACTTGAAAATATATGTTCAAGGTGAGAATTTGTTATTATGGACAAAATGGAGAGGATTTGACCCTGAGCAATTTACTTTGGGAACACCATCAAATTATCCTAATCCTAGAATAATATCTTTTGGTGCAAGCATTCAGTTTTAATGATATATTTAAAAATTAATATAATATGAAAAAAATAAAAAATACTTTAATGTTTGTCCTGTTGGTAGCTTTGGTTTCATCATGTAATGATGCCCTTGATATCGTTCAGGATGGGGAGCTACCTTATGTAGAAACTGCTGAAACAGTTGACGAATTGCAACAGTTTTTAGTAGGTTCTGTTTATGGAGGTGTATCCAATGTTAATGAATTGGTTTTCACGGCTGTTTTCACTGATGAAGTGGGTATCGGGCCGAGTAATGGGGGGCAACAAGTTGATTTACATAGATTTCAACTTAATGCTTCATCTGGTTATCCGTCTGCAATCTGGTTGCAACACTATTATGTTATCAATAGAGTTAACAGATTGTTAGAGTTTGCAGAGAACATTACTCCGGTTTTTGATGATTCAGATCCAAATAATATAATAGATGAGGAGCCAGTTTACGCTGATATTTTAGCACAAGCTAGAGCTTTAAGGGCATATTCTTATGTTCAACTTTTAGCGTTTTTCTCTACAGATATGTCTGATGATTCTGCTTTAGGGGTGATGTTGTTGGATTATGTTCCGGAACTTAATGAAAAGCTACCTAGAGTCACGAATGATAAAATTTTTGATTTAATTGAAAGTGATTTAACTTTCGCTAGTGATAATATAATTAATCAAATACCTGGAGCGACTTACAAATATGTTTCGAAGTCATTTATCGATGCTACTTATGCAAGAATGTACTTATACAGAAAAAATTATCCGTTGGCAAAACACTATGCTCAAACTGTAATTAGTACTTCAGGTTTGACTTTAACGACTCGAGCTGTTTATCCAGCAATGTGGGCTGATACGGAGGGGGGTGAAATTATTTTCGCTGCTTCTCGTCCAATACCCGGTACTTGGGAAAATGTGGCGGGTAATTTTTATTTTAATACTACAAGTGCTACAGGCGGTTGTTATTTAGATATGGGTAGGAATTTATATAATCTTTTCCCGGCAGATGTAACTTCAACAATTAATACAACAGATATCAGAAAATCTACATTTGTAGATAACTCTAGAATTGAAAACCCAGCCTATAATATTGTACCTAATTATGTTCAAACAGATATTTTACCAATTAATAAATATCCAGGAAAAGGAAATACGCCATTAAGAAATGACTTGAAAATTTTTAGACTTTCCGAAATGTATTTTATATTGGCAGAGTGTGCTGTTGATGAGGGTCAATTACCCATTGCTGCTGGATATCTTAAAAATATAAGAGACAGAAGATTTTCTACTCCTCAAACTCTTCCTTCTTATGCTAATGCTACTGATGCTTGGGCTGACATTTTGTTAGAAAGAAGAAAAGAATTGTGTTTTGAAGGTTTCAGATATTTGGATATAAAACGTTTGGGTGTTTTAGCTAATCAGTCAATTGATAGACATCCAACAGATGATGCAGTTAAGAGTGCTCCTACTACAATTTCTAATACTGACTATAGATTCATTTTACCAATTCCACAGTCTGAGATTTCTGGTAATGGTACTATTCAACAAAATCCTAATTATTAATTATTATGAAAAGTTTAAAAATTTTATCGATCTTACTTTTGTCTTTGGTTTTTTCAAACTGTTCAGACGATAGCAATGGTCAAAAAGGATACACCGGTGAAAATTACTTGATTTTTAATAAGGGTGATCAACAAAAGATGCGCGTTTCACCAGATACTGGATTTGAAAATCATCAATTAACTTTTGGAACTTTAAGAGCTTCCTCTTCATCCTATCAAGTGAAATTAGTTTATGATGCCGTGAGTTCTACAGCGGTACTTGGAGTAGATTTCGATATTGTTAGTGACGTAGTTACTGTTGAGGCAGGTCAGGTTTTTGGTGCATTTGACATTAAAGTGTATGAGGAACCAGCTATTTCTCTTGGTAAAAAGGCTTACTTTACATTAGAAAGTTCAGAAATAGAAAATGCTGAATTTAATAATTTGGTTGAAGTTACATTTTATTTATCGTGTCAAGTGGAACTAGATGTTTTTCCTCTGGAATATGATGTTGAAGTTAATGCTTTTGATGAACAAGCAGAAACACATTCTCAGACGTTTACGGTTGTTGAAGATAGTGAAAACACCTTTAGAGTAGCTTCTATGTGGGGCCCTAATTTTGTCGCTTGGGCTACTGGTGATCCATCCTATAATGGTCAGTTTGTATATCCTGCAACAATTGCAATTAATTGTGATAATACTGTTACAGTAACTGCAGCTGCACCTAATTATACTGGAGGTTCGGGTACCTATGATCCTGAAACTGGGATTATTAATGTTTCGATAAATCAAGGAATATTTAGCTCACCATTTATTACTCAGTGTATTTTTTATCCAGCACAGTAAAGTAATTATAAATTTAACTTAAAATCCCAACACTAGTTGGGATTTTTTTTATATTTTTGGTTTCATATTAATTTTTTTTAAAACCATATTATGAAAAAAATGTATACTTTTTTTCTTTTGATTAGTTTTTCAGTTCTATTTTCTCAAACTAAAGAACAATTAAGAGAAGTAATAAGAAATACAAACGTTGAGGAATTGAATAAATTGCGAACCCAATTTAATCAAGAATATTTGGAAAGACAAGTAAGAATTAATGCTTATTTGAATGAAAATCCTTCAGCTAAAATAAAAACAAATGAAGATGGTGTAGGAAAACAAATCTATGATGTCCTGGATAATGAAGTTTGGTATTACTCAACGGCAAACAGGCTTTCCGCCCAAACAGCAAGAGCTAATAGGTTATATTCGGGAGGGACATTGGATTTGAATGTACAGGGTCAAGGTATGTTTGCAGGTGTTTGGGATCAAGGTCCTGCACTAAATACACATCAAGAATTTGCAGGGGGGAAGGTAATTTTGAATAATTCTGGTTCCTTTAGTGAACATTCTACTCACGTAGTAGGTACGGTCGTTGCAAAAGGTATTATGAACAATGCAAGAGGTATAGCTTTTGATGCTTCTGTTTATTCTTATGATTGGGATAATGATTATGCAGAAATGACAGCTGAAGCTGCTGAGGGGTTGTTGGTTTCCAATCATTCCTATTGGATAGGAACTGTTTTGTCTAATACTTGGCAATTTGGTGCATACGATAATAGAGCGAGACAGTTGGATCAGATTGCTTTTAATGCTCCTTTTTATTTACCTGTATCTGCTGCTGGAAATGATAGGACTACGGACTCTAACAGTCCGCCAGCACTTGTAAATCATTTAACAGCTAAAGGTGGTTATAACTTGATTAGAGGCATGAATAATGCTAAAAACTTTTTGACGGTAGGTGCTGTAAGTCAGGTTCCAATATATTCAGGACCCGAAAGTGTAAATATGTCTGCTTTTAGTAGTTGGGGACCTACAGATGACGGAAGGATTAAACCTGATGTTGTGGCAAAAGGTGTAGCTGTATATTCGACTTTACCTACAACTCCTACTGGAGTTCCATCAAATACTGCTTATGGAAACAATCAAGGAACATCTATGGCTTCACCAGCTGTTGCAGGGGTAGCATTATTATTACAACAACATTATTATAATCTTAATAGTGCCTACATGAGATCTGCTTCTTTAAAAGGATTAATAAATCATACCGCGGATGAAGCAGGTTATGAAGATGGGCCAGATTATAGGTTCGGATGGGGACTTATAAATGCAGAAAAAGCGGCTACAATAATTAGTGATAAAGTGGCAAATACGGCCGTTTTAGAAGAGTTAATTTTAAATAATAACGCAACTTACACTAAAACAGTTTCAGTTTCCGGAACTGAACCATTAATGGTTTCTATTTCTTGGACAGATAGACCAGGAACAGCTAATACAGGAACAATAGATCCAACAACTTCTAATCTAATCAATGATCTTGATGTTAGGGTAACTAAAAATAATGAGACTCACTTTCCATGGACATTAAATCCAGTTTCTCCAACTTTAGGAGCAGTTAGAACACAAGATAATTTTAGAGATAATTTCGAAAAAATTCAAGTAGATAATCCAAATGGAACTTATACAATTACAGTAACGCATAAAGGGACACTTACTGGGGGAACACAAAATTTTTCATTAATTGCTTCAGGACCACAAATGACGTTGAGTGATAAAGATTTTTCATTTACCGAAGACGCGATTACAGTTTATCCAAATCCAACTTCTGATGTACTGAACTTTACTGTAGGCAACTTTATTGAAGTACAAAATGTGACTATTTCTGATGTTTCAGGAAAATCATTCCAAACTAATTTTGTTTCAGGACAAAATAATATCAATGTATCTCATTTACAAAGTGGTGTTTACTTCGTGAAATTTACTACACAAAATAATATTATTGTAAAAAGATTTATTAAAAAATAATTCTTTTAAAAAACAATTCCAAAAAAGCTGTCTTTATTGACAGCTTTTTTTTTAAATAAATCTTTGTTAAATCACACCTAATTTTTTTTACAATATAAGTTAGTAAACAAAATAATTTAACTTTGCTGCTTATAAGAAGAAGTGGATGAAAAATATATATATACTCTTTACATTAATTGTATTCACGATAAATGTTTCAGCCCAAAGAAGGCCGTTACAAAATATTGACAAGAAGCTGGAACCAGGCACACAAAATTTAAATAATTCAAATTTAAAAACAGAAACAAGGAGTAATAATGATGTAGAGATTTCGGATTCCCAGAAATCAAAAAAACTAAAAGCGCCAAAAGCAACTATAGATCAATACAGAGTTGTTACGCTTGAGAGAGATACAACTTACATAGACACGTCGCTTACTATTAGAAAAGATTATATTTTTAACTATCTAAGAAAAGATAATTTTGGATTATTAGCTTTTAATAATGATGGACACACTTATCAAATGTTGGATTTTGGATATGATAAATTTAGCCCATTTCCTGAATTTGGCTTTAAGGGCAAGCATTTTAATTATTTACAAGCAGACGATATAAAGTACTATTCAGTTGCAACACCGTTAACAGAATTGTATTTTAAGACGACTATGAAACAAGGCCAATCGTTAGATGCGTTTCTCACCCTAAATATTCATGAGAGATTAAATTTTTCCGTAGCCTATAAAGGATTAAGATCATTAGGTAAATATGTAAATAATCTTTCGAGTTCAGGGAATTTTAGATTTACTACAAATTATCAAACTACAAATTCAAGATATTATGTAAATATGCATATTACAGCTCAGGATATGTATAATGGTGAAAATGGAGGTGTTGTAGATTTGGAGAATTTTGAAAATAAAGACGGAAGATATAAAGACAGAGCCAGACTTACTGTGTTTTTACCAGATGCAGAGACCTTATTAGATGGGAATCGATATTTTGTTGATCATCATTTTAGGGTTAATAAAAATGATAGTGAAAACAACCTACTCATTGATCATCAATTTTCGTATGAAAATAAGTATTTTGAATATAATCAGCCAACTTTAGTAACCAATATTATTACCGAAACCGGTCAACGTAGTTTAGTGCGGTTTGGAGAAGCTTATATAGGCTCAAATATCAAAGATGAAGCTCGAAATAACAGGATGTATAATAAAGCAGGAGTAACTTATCATAATAAAACTATTGGAGGATTTCAGTTTTTTGTAGAAGATTACAGATACAATCATTATTTTGATAAAATTTTAGTTTTTGATGACATTGTAATTCCTAATAAACTATCGGACAGAATCAATACTTTAGGAGGAAAATATTTATATCAAAAAAACAATTGGACGGGAAGTTTTATGTATTCAAATTCTATCTCAGATCAGGAAATGTCTAATCTGGATGCAAAAGCACAATATACTTTTGGAGAAAATAACATATTGTTGCTTCAATTTCAAAACATAAGCAAGATTCCGGATCATGTTTATAATTTATATCAAAGTAATTACAAACATTATAATTGGTATAATAATTTTAATAACGAAAAAATCAATAATTTCATTGCTAAGGCGGATACTGAATGGGGAACTGCAACGTTTCAGTACAGCAATCTTACAGATTATTTATATTTCAAACCCGATGCTTCACCAGAAGATCAATTATTCGTTAGTCCGGCTCAGTTTTCGGGAAGTATTAATTATCTTTCGTTAAAAGTCGAAAAAGAATTCAAAGTATGGAAATTAGCTTTAGATAATACTATTTTATACCAAAAATCCAGTGAAAATGATAACATACTCAATGTTCCCGAAATAGTAACACGTAATACGCTGTATTTTTCAGATTATTTTTTCAAGAGAGCATTGTTTCTCCAGACAGGATTTACGATAAATTATTTTACAAAATACAATGCCAACGAATATAATCCGTTGATAGGAGACTTTTATGTACAAAACGCGACCAAGATCGGGGATTTTCCAATGATAGATTTTTTTATTAATGCAAGGGTTCGTCAAACTAGGATTTATCTCAAGGCAGAACATTTTAACTCATCAATGACTGGTAATAAATTTTACAGTTCTCCAAGTTATCCCTACAGAGATTTCCTGATTAGATTTGGATTGGTTTGGAATTTTTTTCAATAAAATTTCATAAATAAAAAGAGATTGGTAATCCCAATTGGTAATTTTTATTTTTATGATATGTTTTTCTATTTTGAAAATAGAGGATATTTCTTTGATCAGAGTTAAGAGAAAAAACATTTCAATTTTTGAAAACCATTTTTATAATCAATACCTTTGCAAAGTTTTTAGAATGTAAATTCCAAAAAAAACTTAAATAAAACCTCGATGAAATACGCAAATAATATTCTCGAAACTATTGGGAATACACCATTAGTTAAGCTAAACAAAGTGACACAAGAGATTGATTCATTAGTTTTAGCAAAAGTAGAAACTTTCAATCCGGGAAATTCGGTAAAAGACAGAATGGCTGTAAAAATGATTGAAGACGCAGAAGCAGACGGAAGATTAAAGCCAGGAGGAACAATTATCGAAGGAACTTCAGGAAATACAGGAATGGGGTTAGCTTTGGGAGCAATTGTAAAAGGATACAAACTTATCTGCGTAATTTCGGACAAACAATCTAAAGAAAAAGTAGATATACTTCGCGCTGTAGGAGCAAAAGTTGTCGTATGTCCTACAGATGTAGAGCCAACCGATCCAAGATCGTACTATTCGGTTTCAAAAAGACTGGCGGAAGAAATCCCAAATTCATGGTATGTTAATCAATATGATAACCCTTCTAATACGATTGCACATTACGAGCAAACAGGTCCTGAAATTTGGGAACAAACCAATGGAAAAATCACACACTTTGTTGTTGGAGTGGGAACTGGCGGAACTATATCCGGAGTCGCAAAATATTTAAAAGAAAAAAATCCGGATATAAAAATTTGGGGAGTTGATACCTATGGTTCGGTTTTTAAGAAATATCATGAAACGGGAATTTTTGATGAAAACGAAATTTATTCTTATATAACAGAAGGAATAGGAGAGGATATTTTACCAAAAAACGTAGATTTTTCATTAATAGATGGTTTTACAAAAGTAACAGATAAAGATGCTGCGGTCTATACCCGTAAAATAGCATTAGAAGAAGGAATATTTGTAGGAAACTCTGCAGGCTCAGCAATAAAAGGAGTTTTGCAACTCAAAGAACATTTTAAACCAGAAGATGTTGTTGTGGTTCTATTTCATGATTCGGGAAGTCGTTATGTAGGAAAAATGTTTAATGATGATTGGATGAGAGAAAGAGGTTTCTTGGATGAAGAGATCACAAAAGCAGAAGATGTTATTAAAGACCATATAGATAAACCGTTGGTAGTTGTTAGGACCGAAGAACTGGTTTCTCATGCGATAGAAAGAATGCGTAAATATAAAATTTCACAAATTCCGGTTATAGATATAAATGGTTTTGTAGGTTCTGTAGACGAATCAGATCTATTTGAGAGTTATGTTAATGATGTAAATAGTGCGAGGATACCAATTCGGGAGATTATGGGAAAACCATATCCTATTGTAAAGGCAGGAACTCCTATAGAAGAAGTATCAAAATTATTTTCAAAAGACAATCAGGCGGTATTAATAGACTTAGATGGAGGAAAGTATCATATAATTACTAAATATGATATTATTGGATCGATAAAATAATATTAAGTTATTAGTTAATAGTAAACAGCAATTTTGAATAAAAATTGCTGTTTTTTTATAATTATTCTCCGATCAAAATACCGGAAACATTCCAGGAACTAAAACTTTCTCCGGCTCTCGGACCTTGCGGGATTTTTATTTGAATGTTATGATCTCCTGCTTTTAAATCGCCTAATTCTATAAAAACGGCATTGGTGAGTGTTCCGGGACACCAGTTACTTCTGCTGTAATCTGAAGATGAAAGCCCATTTTCAAAATTTCCTGAAGCAGGGTTAAATAAACGATACGAACCGCAATCTGTTCTCCAGGGAATAAATTCGAAAGCGAGTTTATTATCTAAATAAATGGAGTTTTTTTAGGTACAAATTCATCGCCATTTTCCCAGCCTCCATGACCGGTCGTGATGTATTTTAGCCGGACATTTTTTAAACTTTCCTTTAGTGTAAATTTCATTTTCAGGCCATCTTCATGATCAAACATAGTTGCATAATTTTGCCCGGCCATTTCCATTATATTTGTAGTATTAAAAAGCGGAATTACTTTTTTTATATTTTCAGAATTATGCCTCGCTTTTTGAACTTATGGAAAATACAGTTGCTCCTCCCGATTTGCTGATTTATCTGAGAAGTTCCGTTCCGAATCTGGTTGGTCAAATCCATAAAAGAGGTAGAGATTACGAAAATTCGATTTCGATTGATTATTTGTCAAGATTGAACGAAAGATACGAAGCTTGGATTCGAGGATATAAGAAAGGAAAATTATTAATTATTGATGTAGATAATTTTGAACATTTAGGAAATATCATCAATAAAATTGATGCAGAAATTAATGGGCTTTTTTAATTTTGTTTCCCAAATATTTGTCTATATACAAAGCACAAAAGACAATTAATACTCCTTGAACAATGACCATATATCGAGAAGTGTTGACAGGTCCTGAAATAAAAATACTGTAAAGACAAAGTGTCATAATGTATAATTCTTTGAATTTTAAATGTTTTCTTTCTTTCAACACAAAAAACGAAGCAAAGAACCATTTTATGAGATGACCTATAAATATGGGAATTAATAATATTAAAACCCACACATTTTTTTGTTCCGAAAGAATTTTTAATGTGTCTTTGAGGCTTTTTTTATTCAATAAAGTCATAAAACCTGTTCCTGGTTGGTTTTCATCTTTAAAAAAAGTACCTAAATCGAATCTACCAGGATCTAAACAACCTCTGACAGCTCCATAAAAATGAAACAAAGAGTACGAAACAAAATTTTCTTTAATATAAGTTTTCCCTATATTATTTAAGTACTCATTTTTTTCTTTGAAATTCCCTAACATTTCCGTTTTACTTTCGATATTTTCTTTCCATACATCTGCTGTTTTTTGTCCTTGTACTTTCGATTTATGTAAATAAATATTATAGTTAACCAAATTGATATTTTGCATTGAGGAAAAATGAGCATATCCTGTCCGTTTTTCGTTAAAATTGATAAATAAGATAACAGCTAAAATTGGAAATAAAGAAGAAAAGTATGTCTTTTTGTCTTTGATTGACAGATAAATGAAAAATAAAAAACTGATAACAGGAAACAAATAAAAAGCAGGTTTCAAAAAAATCAACAAAATAAGTATGATTTGAATGTATAATATATTTCTCCTATTTTGAATATCAAACAAAAGCCGAAATATTAAAAGAATAAAGAAAAGAGCCAAAAACTCTGTCATTATTAGATTCGTGTAAATAAAAACAGATGGAGTTAAAATAAGTAATCCAATAATAATATAACTGTTTTTTCCTCCATATTTATTGAATATATTCAATATTAAAAGAACACTAAAAAAACTAATTATTATCTGTAGAAAAGCTATTGTTGGAATTGACAAAAAACTTAAACTCAATAAAAATAAAGGATAAGTAAGTCCACGTTTACTCAATAGTTCTGTTTGATAATAATTTTTTATAGAATCAATTTTAATATATTCTCCAGAACTAATGAGTTCTGCTGTTTGCAAGTACTCTTTTGAATCTGCTAAAAAATAATTTCCACTATATACTCTGAAAAAAAAGAAAAGTAAAAACAAAAAACCAACGAAAATTAAAAAATACTTTTGCTTGATGTCTAACATTTTATAAGGTTTTAAACAAAAATAGCTAAAAAAAAATATATGTTTGTAGAATACAAACTTTGAAATGAAAAAAGCAATAATAATCGGAGGAGGTCCAGCAGGACTAACAGCTGCTTATGAATTTGTAAAATATACTCAAATACAGCCTATTGTACTCGAAAAAAGTGAATTTTGGGGAGGGATTTCCAGAACGGTAAATTACAAAGGAAACAGAATTGATATAGGAGGACATCGTTTTTTTTCAAAATCAGATGTAGTAATGGATTGGTGGAATACCATTTTACCTGTACTTTCGGAAGAAAACCAATTAACCATAAGTTACCAAAACAAAACAGCTGATGTTCAGGTAAAACAAACAACAGACGAAAATTCTGATGATGTTTTTTTGGTAAGAAAACGTAAATCACGAATTTTTTATTTGAGAAAATTTTTCAATTATCCGATTTCTTTAAATCCTCAAACGCTTTCCAATTTGGGAATAATCCGAACAATCCGCATTGGATTCAGTTATATGAAAAGCGTTTTGTTTCCCATAAAAAAAGAAAAAAACTTAGAGGATTTTTTTATCAATCGTTTCGGAAAAGAACTGTATAAAACCTTTTTTAAAGATTATACCGAAAAAGTTTGGGGAGTAAAATGTACCGAAATTTCTCCTGAATGGGGTGCTCAAAGGGTTAAAGGACTTTCTATTAAAAAAACTATTTTACATTTTATAAAACAGAGCTTCAGTAGTAAAAGAAAAGACATTAAACAAAAAGATGTGGAAACTTCACTTATAGAATATTTTCTATATCCCAAATTCGGACCAGGTCAGATGTGGGAAAAAGTTGCAGAAATCGTTCAATCCGAAAAAGGAGAATTACATCAAAATGTTGAGGTTGTCAAAATCCATACACAAGATAAAAAAGTGATTGGAGTAACCACAAAAAACTCAATTACCCAAGAAGAAAATTATATTGAAGGAGATTACGTCATTTCCACAATGCCTGTAAAAGAACTGATAAAATCATTACAAACCGATTCAATTCCTAAAAATGTTTCTGAAATAGCTGAAGGGCTTGAATACAGAGATTTTATTACAGTCGGATTACTCCTTAACAAAATAAACCATAAAAGCATTGATGACAATTGGATTTACGTTCAGGAACCTGATGTAAAAGTAGGTCGAATACAATTTTTTAATAATTGGAGCCCTTTTATGGTTGTTGATTCAGATAAATTGTGGATAGGATTGGAATATTTTTGTAATGAAGGAGATGAATTATGGAATAATTCGGAAGAACAGATGAAACAATTGGGAGTTTCAGAAATGATAAAAATGGGAATGATTAACCAAAATGATGTTGTAGATAGTGTGGTTATCAAAATGGAAAAAGCTTATCCTGCTTATTTTGGAACGTATGACAGAATTGACGAATTGATTACTTATGTAAATGAATATGAAAATTTATTTTTGATAGGAAGAAACGGAATGCACAAATACAACAACCAAGACCATTCTATGCTTACAGCTATTGAAACCGTAAAAAACATCCAAAAAGGAAAATTTAATAAAGACAACATTTGGTCAATCAATACCGAACAGGAATACCACGAAAGTAAAAAATAATTTAACAATCTGTAATATAGTATTTTATATCTAAAAACGCTTGTTTTTCTTGCAAGATTTTGTATCTTGGAGCTTTAAAAGCTTGCAAATATGTTGGGGGAAAATCCAGAAAAACTACCGGAATTATTCCGCCCGATGTTGGCGGATTTTATTGATGATAAGCACTAACTCGTTTTGCTTTCAGAAAAAATGGATTGGAATTATTTTGAGAAAGAATTCTCGCCGTTGTACTCCAAAACAGGCGATCCGAGCCACCCGAGTAATTTTGTTCATTTTCATAAAAGAATTGGCGAAAAAAAAAATTGAAAAAATCTTTGGTTACAGCGTAATAATAGAACCATTATCGGACACCTGAAAACCGATTTCAGGCCGGCTTAAAATTATTTCATGGGAGAAACCGGACCACAAATCAACGCATTATCATCAGCAACCGCTTGGAACATGAAGAAAATGATGGAAATGCTGAAACAGAAAATTATTTTCTATTTTTATCAGATGCAAATTATCCTGTTTTCTAATTCTATTTTTAAAAATAAATTGGAAAGGAAGTTTTGTTAAGGAACGACTAATTATTCTCCGATCAAAATACCGGAAACATTCCAGGAACTAAAACTTTCTCCGGCTCTCGGACCTTGCGGGATTTTTATTTGAATGTTATGATCTCCTGCTTTTAAATCGCCTAATTCTATAAAAACGGCATTGGTGAGTGTTCCGGGACACCAGTTACTTCTGCTGTAATCTGAAGATGAAAGCCCATTTTCAAAATTTCCTGAAGCAGGGTTAAATAAACGATACGAACCGCAATCTGTTCTCCAGGGAATAAATTCGAAAGCGAGTTTATTATCTAAATAAATGGAGTTTTTTTAGGTACAAATTCATCGCCATTTTCCCAGCCTCCATGACCGGTCGTGATGTATTTTAGCCGGACATTTTTTAAACTTTCCTTTAGTGTAAATTTCATTTTCAGGCCATCTTCATGATCAAACATAGTTGCATAATTTTGCCCGGCCATTTCCATTATATTTGTAGTATTAAAAAGCGGAATTACTTTTTTTACATTTTCAGAACTATTTCCTCCGGAATGAATTGTAATATTTAGACTTATTTTATGACCTCCTTTGTCATAATTTCCAATAAAAGCTCCAATATATAATGTTTCGTTATTAAAAACAGATTGTAGTTCAGAAATATCTTGTCTGTAAGAAACAGATTCATGCCATTCTTTATCTTTAAGTTTGATGTGATTGTATTGTTTAATTCCGAATGGTGTAAAGAAACGCATCAATTCTATGGTCGGATCATAATCTTCTGTTGCTACAATACCTTGATATTCTTTTTGATTTCCATTAGAATATTTTGGCAAATATTGTACTCCATTTTGCAAAGCATCAAAAAAGCTGATTGATTTTTTTTCAGGAATGATAAAAACAGAACCCGTTCTGTCGTAAGCATCTCCGTTGGATTGAGCGAGCAAATCGATAAAGATATTATTGCCATTTTGTATTTCTGGAAATTTTATTTTTCTTAAAATGATTGTTCCGTTTGCAAATCGTAAAATACTATCTTTAGATTTTGAATCGTCTGAAAAATTGATGATTTCGTTTTCAAAAACATTTATTATAGTAAATCTGCTTTTCCAAAGGAGATCCCGATAGGTTAGCTGATCGGTATTTTTTTGCTCAATCAAATTAGAGACATTTGGAAATTGTTTTTCTGTGACTGCTTCAATTTTTTCTGCCCGAATTATAAAAGTATTGTTCCTGTTATATTCTAAAATTAATCCCAGATTAGCCCCCAAACCTATAGGTCCTGCTTTTGTTTTCAGGTCATTTGTATACCAGAGTGTAATGGTGTTGGAGTTAATGATAATCGAAGCTTTTTTACAATTATAACCTAATATTTTTTTTGTTTCGTTACTTAATTCAAAAGTTTGATTCGTCAAGGTTAAGCTATCGGTTGTACTAATTTTTTTAGACTTGTTTAAATGCCCAATTTGATATAAAAAATTATTTTTAAAATCGATTAAGGTTTCTTCGTAAGGGAATTTACTTTTTTGAGCTATTTTTTCAGAAGAAGTAATTAAGGCATTTTCTTTATTTGCGAAGACTAAAATCGGATCTTGAGTTTCTATTTCTTTTCCATTTGAAATTTTCACATAACTTACCTTTATTCCTGTTGCATTTTTTATTTGAGAAAAAATACAATTGGACAATAGGATTAAAATGATCGAAAAAAAAGTTTTCATAGAGTTTTATTTTGTTGGGTATATGAGTCGCAAATTAAATAAAAATTACTACATTAGTCTCCCCAGATTATTTTTTCTATATCAAATTGCTATGAAAGATGAAAGAAGATTTTCTGCATTATTTATGGAGATTCAAGAAATTTGATTTTTCCAGCCTAAAAACCGTTCAGGGAGAAAACGTAACTATTATAAATTCTGGACAATATTTACAAAATTCAGGTCCGGATTTTTTTAATAGCCAGATTCTTATTGGTAATCAGAAATGGGCAGGAAATATAGAAATTCATCTTAAATCTTCGGATTGGTATTTGCATAATCATGAGCAGGATCAAAGTTATGACAATGTGATTCTGCATGTTGTCTGGAATCATGATATGCCGGTATATTATAAGAATAATACAGAGATTCCTGTCTTGGAACTTCAAAATTATGTAGATATAGATCTTATTAATAATTATGAAAAACTGCAATCTGCAAAATCTTGGATTTATTGTCAGAATCAAATATCAGAAATAGATCCGTTTGCATTACAAAACTGGCAAGAACGTTTGTATGTAGAAAGACTAGAGATCCGGTCTGAGAGGATTTTACAGACGTTACAATCTTTGGATAATGATTGGGAAGCAACTTTGTTTGTATTGTTGGCAAAAAATTTCGGATTGAATTACAATGGACAAATTTTTTATGATAATTTATCTCAGGTTCCATTTCAGATAATAAGAAAAGAGTTGTTTGATTTAGAATCTATTGAGTCTATATTGTTTGGAAGTTCGGGATTATTAGAAAAAGATTATGATGATTTATATTTCAAAAGTCTTCAAAAGAGATTTACTTATATACAACAAAAATATAATTTACAGTTAGGTTTCAAAGCAAAACCACAGTTTTATAAGTTAAGACCGGATAATTTTCCAACAATTAGACTGGCTCAGCTGGCAAATTTATATCATTTGCACCAGCAGCTTTTCTCGAAGACAATCGCAATAAAGAATATTTCGGAGTATTTTGAGCTATTTGAAAATGGAGTTTCTTCCTATTGGGAAAATCATTATAATTTTGATGTTCCTTCTTCAAATAAAAAAAGAAAATTATCGAAAGCATTTAAGGAATTATTGTTCATTAATACCATAATACCGGTTATTTTTACTTTTTATAAATTTCAAAATATAGAAAACTCAGACCAGATTTTTCAAATGATCAACAATTTGCCACCGGAAAAAAATAATATTGTAGATAAATTTTCGGAAATTGGAATTAAATCTTCCAATGCATTGCAAACACAATCATTATTACAACTTAAGAATAATTATTGTGATAAATCCCGGTGTTTAGAATGCAATATTGGAATTTCGTTACTCAAAAACCACAACACTATAAATTAAATTAATTAATTTTGAACCATTAACTAATAACCATGTCATTTGTTCTTAGATTAAAATATTTCTTCGAAAATCACGGATTTAATGTCGCTTCCCGATTAGCAGATCGTTTGGGGATGAGAGCAAGCAATGTACGTTTGTTCTTTATCTACATTTCATTTGTAACCGCTGGATTATGGTTTGGAGTCTATCTTACATTAGCATTTTGGATAAAATTAAAAGATTTGATTAGAGCAAAACGTTCGTCGGTTTTCGACTTATAATTTGTGCTATGAAAAATAAGGACTTTAAGAATATTCTTCACTTCAGCAGAAGTCATAGAATAGGATTGTTAATGCTGTTTGCGTTGATGATCGTTTTACAATTACTGATCTGTTTTGTAGATTTCTCTCCAAATAAAATTTCAGATGATGAGGAAAACCAATGGGTAATGTTTCAGGAAAAATTTGATTCAGTACAAAAGAATCAGGAACAAAATGATCATAAAATTTATCCTTTCAATCCTAATTTTATAACAGATTATAAAGGTTATCAATTAGGTATGACAATCGAAGAAATAGATAGGTTGCTCGAATTTAGAAAATCCAATCAATTTGTCAATTCGGCTAAAGAGTTTCAAACAGTTACTAAAATTTCAGATTCTTTGCTTGAAAGAATTTCACCATATTTTAAATTTCCGGATTGGGTAGTAAATAAACAGGAAAAAAATGATTCAGGTAAAAATAAATTTCAATCGAAAACAAAAGAAATAATTTCGGTAAAAGACATTAATACGGCAACTCAGGAAGATCTAATGAAAGTTTACGGAATAGGACCCGGAATTTCCGAAAGAATATTAAAAGAAAGGGACAAATATGGAGCTTTTGTAAACATGGAACAAATGAAAGATATATGGGGATTGTCTCCGGAAGTTATAGACGGGCTTTACAAATATTTTATTATTTCAGATTTATCACATATCAAAAAATACCCTGTTAATACAGCTACAGTAAAAGAACTTTCACAAATTCCCTTTCTCAATTATAATATGGCAAAAGAAATAGTAATCTACCGAAGCATGAATGGGAAAATAAAAGGAGTAGAAGATCTAAAAAACATTCAAGTGTTTCAGGATAAAAACGCAGAAATTTTCTCTCAATATTTTGCTTACTAAAAGTTTAGGGACATAATATATTTGGGAGTTATCGGGTATTTGCATAAATCTATTATAAGGAGAGATTTTAAATTTATTGATTTTTAAAAAAGTAATAATAATTCAACCCAAATGATAAATGTCTTACAGGTGATTTGTTGAATTTTAATAAAATAGATTCATTTTTTTAATTTATTCACAATTGACCTAATTTCAAACCATAAAAATTAAATAATTGGCTTATATTTGAAATTCTAAAAAAATAAGATAAAAATACCCTTACTATTATATGAATTCAGTATATTTTACAGAAGAACACGAATTGTTTAGAGAGAGTTTACGAGATTTTTTGCAAAAAGAAGTTGTACCTCATATCGAAAAATGGGAAAAAACAGGTACAATAGAACGCTTTATTTGGAAGAAATTTGGTGAAATGGGCTTCTTCGGAATCAATTATCCTGAAGCTTATGGAGGAATGAATTTGGATTTGTTTTATACGGTTGTGTTTTTAGAAGAACTTCAAAAAATAAAATCTGCTGGCTTTGCTGCTGCAATGTGGGCTCATTCCTATTTGGCAATGACACATTTAAATGCCGAAGGCGATGAGCAAATTAAGCAAAACTATTTGGCTCCAAGTATTGCCGGAGAGAAAATAGGAGCCTTGTGTATTACAGAACCTTTTGGCGGTAGTGATGTGGCGGGTATGAAAACAACAGCTGTTAAAAAAGGGAATAAGTATGTTATAAATGGCTCTAAAACATTTATAACAAATGGAGTTTATGCAGATTATTATGTTGTTGCAGCTAAAACCAGTCCTGAACTTGGTAACAAAGGAATTAGTATCTTCTTGATGGATACTAATTTAGAAGGAATCTCGGCTACAAAACTTGATAAATTAGGTTGGAGAGCTTCCGATACTGCCGAAATTGCATTCGATAATGTTGAGATTCCTGAAGAAAATTTAATGGGAGAAGAAGGGAAAGGCTTTCCTTATATCATGCAGCATTTTGCACTGGAGCGATTAATTATGGCTATCAATGCTCATGCAAGAGCAGAATATGCAATTGATTATACAATAGGTTATATGTCAGAACGTGAGGCATTTGGGAAAACAATAGATAAGTTCCAGGCATTAAGACATACAATAGTTGAACACGCAACAGATGTTGAGCATTGTAAGATATTTAATTATGCAGCAGTTGCCAGATTAAACCAAAAAGAATACGTGGTTAAAGAAGCTACAATGGCAAAATTGAAATCTACAAAAGTAGCCGATGAAACAATTTATAGTTGTTTGCAAATGTTAGGTGGTTATGGTTATATGGAAGAATACCCTTTGGCACGTTTGTTAAGAGATAGTCGTTTGGGACCAATCGGAGGGGGAACTTCAGAAATTTTAAAAGAAATTTTATCGAAAATGATAATCGACAAGCAAAATTATAAACCAGCAGTAAAATAATTTACAATTCACACTTATAATTCAAAATAAATTTCTAATTTTGCACCCTTAACGAGAGGAGGTGTCATATTATGTTAATTATACC
>CAZSOC010000031.1:0-1617 GCA_964608415.1 uncultured Flavobacterium sp. | reverse complement strand
GGAGAAAATATCGATAGAGCATTAAAGCGCTACAAAAGAAAATTCGACAAAACAGGAACTGTTCGTCAATTAAGAGCGCGTCAAGCTTTCACAAAACCATCTGTTGTAAACAGAATGAAATTTCAGAAAGCGGCTTATATTCAAAATATGAAAGATAGTTTAGAAAATTAATAAAATACTTTTCATAAAATTACCGTTAGAATTCAAAGTTTCTTATCTTTGGATCTAACGGTTTTTTTATGTCAAATGCCATAGAAACATTTCAGGAATATCTGCAAAAAGAAAAACATTATTCTTTGCATACAGTTTTTGCTTATGCAAAAGATGTGAAAGAATTTGAAAGTTTTATTAGTAAAATTTTTCAAATTCAAAATATACAAGAAATAGAATATAATCTTATAAGAAGCTGGATAATAAGTTTAGTTGAAAATAAAATTTCAAATACAACTGTAAACAGAAAAATAGCATCTCTCAAAGCATATTATAAATATTTGGTACGATCGGGTCAAATAGAATTCTCTCCCTTGCTTAAACACAAATCGCTTAAAACCAGTAAAAAGATACAAGTGCCATTTTCGGACACAGAAGTAAATAAAGTATTGGATCAATTGCATTTTAATGATGATTTCGAAGGAATTCGAAATAAATTAATTATCGAATTGTTTTATTCAACAGGAATAAGAAAATCGGAGCTGATCAATTTTAAATTATCAGATTTTGATTTTCAAAACCAAACCATAAAAGTTTTGGGAAAAAGAAATAAAGAAAGAATAGTTCCTGTAATTAAAGATGTACAGCAAAACGCAATAAAATATTTATCAGAAAGAGCTGCTTTAGAGACTATTGTAGATAACGACTGTTTTTTTCTAACAAAAAAAGGATTAAAATTGAGCAATTCATTTGTTTATAGATTAATAAATGATTACTTTAGTAATGTTTCTGAGAAAGTAAAAAAAAGCCCGCATATATTAAGGCATTCATTTGCAACGCATCTGCTTAATAACGGTGCAGATCTTAATTCGGTAAAAGAATTATTAGGACACTCAAGCTTGGCGTCAACGCAGGTTTATACCCATATGAGTCTGGGAGAATTAAAAAAAGTACATCAACTATCTCATCCAAGAAATAATAAAAAGATATAATTAAATGTTGAACCATTAAATAATGAGATTATGAAGGTAAATTGTAATGCAGTCAACTTCTCTGTTGACGGAAAGCTGGTAAATTTTATTCAAGAACGATTAAATAAATTAGAAAAATACTATGATAAGATTGTAGCATCAGATGTGTTTTTAAAAGTTGAAAATACAAGTGAGAAGGAAAATAAAATTGCAGAAATAAAGATTCAAGTGCCGGGAGATGATTTAATAGTAAAAAAACAATGTAAAACATTTGAAGAAGCAGTAGATCAGGCGGCAGAATCGCTTGAGAGATTGCTTTTGAAAAGAAAAGAAAAAGTCCGTACACATATATAGTAAAAAAAATATTAAAAAATTTTGATTAAAAAACAAAAAGATATACATTTGCAGTCCGTTAGAAATAGCGGACTTTTTTATTGTTATTGCCGGTGTAGCTCAGTTGGCTAGAGCAGCTGATTTGTAATCAGCAGGTCGTGGG
>CAZSOC010000030.1:21758-34360 GCA_964608415.1 uncultured Flavobacterium sp. | reverse complement strand
TTTCCTTGCATGACTAAATTTAATCCTTAAATTTGAGTTGTGCAACAAGCACAGCGGTTTTGCGTAATGGCGGGCGAAGTGCTTAAATGAACAGTATTGCTTCTAATGAACATTTGTGCTTGGTTGAAAGGTTCGTTCTTCTAAACCGCCACTACGCAAAGCCGCGAACCGATGTGGCGAAATCCGCTAACGCTCCTTTCGCCACATCGTCCCGGCGGCTTGCACCGCCTGATGCGCTCGGTCGCTTCGCGGACTCTCGCACATCAGGCGGTTTTGCGCCATCCCTCACAGGGGCTACGCCCCGCTCGGGACGTGCGCAAAGCCGCCGGGACGTTAGCAGAAATTTCAACCAAAAACACGCTCAAAACAAATTTAAGACAATAAGATGAAGAAAAATTTACAAGAGTTATCAAACGAAGAACTATTAAAAGAAGCTAAGAAAACGAAATTTGCTTTCGGAATTTTTATTGGCTTAGGTATCGTAATTGTTATTATATCAATAACACAAATTATTGATAATGAAATAAAACCTATAACATTTTTGCCTTTATGTTTTCTTCCAATTGCAATTATGACGTGGAAAAGGCAATCTGGTTACAAAATATTCTACAAAAAATAACTGTAAACAATCCGACGACATTATCTGTTTCGGATGTGAGAAAAGATTACGAATCTCAGGAAATAGGAGATTTTAATTTGTTTTTGTATTCCAGGGAAATAGAAACATTAAGACAAAGCAGCTTGTTGTTTCTGTAAATTTATTCTTCGGAAGAATTGGAATTTTCAGAATCTTCAGTTTTATTTTTTTTGGACTTTTTATTCTTTTTGTCTTTCTTGTTTTTTAATTCCTCATACTTTTTTACTTGATCAGGATTGAGGATTTCAATGAATTTTTCATTCATTTTATCGGATTCAAGTTTTAGTTTTTCTTTTTTAATGTCGTTAAGATCCGAAGAAGAGTTGATATACATTGCAGTATCTATATAATCACTAAAGATGCTTTTGAAAACTGCTGCCTGAAAATCATCCAGGTTTAATTCTTTTTTGAAATAATTTACAGATTCTTCTGCATAATCTATTTGTTTTGGTTTTGATTTAGAATTGTTCCCTCGCATTGAAGCCCCAATTCTTCTGTCAAGCCCGTAATTCTCATAATATTGAGCCTGAATTTCAATAGAAACAAAAAGTGTAAATGTTAAGAAAAGTAAGTGTAATTTTTTCATTAGATTAAATTTCAGATATGCAAATATAGATATTCTTAAAAGACAGATTTTCAAATTTTGAAATAGAACTCAAATAAGATGCCAAATGTTATTAGATAATTATTGATTTTCCTGTTTGATTTTGTTTTTTGCTGTTTTCAAAATAAAAATCTATTCTTCCCAGATTAATTCCATAACACCCTACCTGATTGATAAGAACATCTTCCCCAGCCTGGTTTTTTACAATAGTTGGTTTGCTAAGAAAAGTATGAGTATGTCCACCAATTATCAGGTCTATATTTTTTGTTTTTGCAGCCAAAGTCAAATCAGAAACTTTATTGGGATCATTTTTATATTCGTATCCGATATGAGATAAACAGATCACCAAATCACATTTATGAATGGTTTTGAGATCTCGGGTAATATCCTGTGCGATTTCGATCGGGTCAAGATATTGGGTTTCTTTAAAATTTTTTTTATCTACCAGTCCTTCAAGTTCTACACCTAATCCGAAAACACCAACTTTAATACCATTTTTATTGAAAATTTTATATTTCTTAAAAACACCTTCTAATAAGGTGTTGGTGAAATTATAATTGGATTGTACAAATTCAAATTTTGCGTGTGGTAATTGAGCATATAACCCTTCAAGCCCGTTGTCGAATTCATGATTTCCCAAGGTTGATAAGTCATATTTCATCATAGACATAATTTTAAACTCCAGTTCTCCTCCATAATAGTTAAAGTAAGGAGTTCCCTGAAAAATATCTCCGGCATCAAGCAATAAGGTATTCGGATTTTCCTTTCGAATAGATTCTATCAATGAGGCTCTTCTCGAAACTCCTCCTTTGTTTGGGTTCTTAGCATCATCTGCAGGAAAAGGATCGATATGACTGTGAGTGTCATTGGTGTGCAAAATAGTGAGATGTTTTACTTTTGAATTTGTAAAAGACATCAGCGGAATTCCTGACAAACTTGCCAAAGCAGTCGTTGCTGCAGTTTTTTGTATAAAAGTCCTTCTTTTCATTTCATGCCGGTTTATTCGGTAAAAATTCTAATATCATTTATGAGCGGTATGGTATCTGTTTTTTTGAAATAATCGATCCATACATTTCTTATTTTATAATCAAGATCGTAAAGATTGATGCTTTGACTGAAAAAATTCATTCTGTCGCCACCATTATACAGATAATCATTTGTAGCAACATAATAAATTTTGTTTAAATCCAAATTCTTACTGCCAATTTTTATTTGCTCCGGATTTCCATTTACAATTCGAAAAGTCAATCCAGCTAATGGATGCGGTTTTTTTTCATGAATAAAATATTTTACCATTTCCAGAATCGTACTCCCTTTAAGTTCTGTTACAACCAGATTGTTCTCAAAAGGCATTAATTCAAAACCTGTTCGGGTAGTAATATTTCCTTTACTTATAATCGATCGGATTCCTCCGTTATTAAGCAAACAAATGTCTACTTTTTTGCCTGTCCTTGATTCAAAAATCCGGTTTGCAGCTTCAAGGGTAATATCTGCCTGGAGATTTCCTATTGTAGATTGCCACACACCACTTTTATCAAGCGTATTAGGAGAATAAGCCAAAATGGTATTGAGGTCTTTATCTATATTTTCTCTATAAGGTTTTACAAATTCTTCAATATCAGTAGTTAATGTGTATGTTTCTGAAACGGAAAGTTGTTTTCCTTCGATTTTTGTAACTATATATTTTTTTTCAGCACAAGAAATTGAGGTCAAAAATGTTAATAATAAAACAAAATGATATTGAAAGCGTTGATACTTTTTTAGATTTACCATCCCAAATGCGACTTTTTTAGGTTAATTTTGTAATTCAAGTAAAGGTACTATGTTTTTAAATTTTATAAAGAATTTTTTATTAAAAAGGAAGTTAAAAAATAGCATCGTTAAACAGAATATAGATTTTTCAAAAGACAAAATTATATCTGTAGGGTTGATAATAGATGAAAATGTTTTTTTTAATAAATTGGAGCTGATCAAAGAATTAGTTAAAAACGATATTGAGTTAAACAATATTAAGATATTGATTTACAGAAATAAAACAAAAAAAGCAGAAACTCAGAATGAACCTGTTTTTACAATGAAAAGTGTGAATTGGCAAGGGGATTTTGTAGGCAAAGAAGTAAAAGATTTTGTATCCGGGAAATATGATTTGCTCATTAACTATTTTGAAGATGCTAAAACACCATTGATCTTAACATCAATGAAAACTCAGGCAAATTTTAGAGTAGGTTTTAGTTCGACAGACAAACAGTTAAATGATTTTATTATAGATACAACAATCGATAAGTATGAGATCTTTGTAACAGAGCTGTTCAAATATTTAAAAATTTTAAATAAAATATAATTTTAAATGAAATCATTCGTAGGTACCGGTGTAGCATTGGTCACACCATTTAAAAAAGATTTTTCTGTAGATACCGAGGCATTAACCAGATTAGTCAATTTTGTGATAGAAGGAGGAGTAGAATACTTGGTAGTTTTAGGAACTACAGGAGAGCCTGCGACATTGACCAAAGAAGAAAAAGAACTGGTCATAAAAACTATAAAGGATGTAAATAACAACAGATTACCGCTGGTTTTAGGAGTTGGAGGAAACAATACTTCACAAGTAGTAGAAGAGTTGAAATCTGGAGATTTCGAAGGTTTTTCGGCTATCTTATCGGTATCTCCTTATTATAATAAACCTACTCAGGAAGGAATTTATCAGCATTTTAAAGCAATTGCAGAAGTTTCTCCTTTGCCGGTTATTTTATATAATGTTCCGGGAAGAACATCAAGTAATGTTTTGCCCTCAACAATATTGAGATTAGCAAATGATTTTCCTAATATTATAGGAGTAAAAGAAGCAGCAGGAGATATTGTTCAGGCAATGAAGATTATTCAGAACAAACCTAAAGATTTTCTTGTGATTTCAGGCGACGATATGATTACCCTGCCCATGATTTTAGCTGGAGGATCAGGTGTGATTTCGGTTATCGGAGAAGGATTTCCAAAAGAATTTTCAGAAATGGTTCGCTTAGGATTAAACAAAAAAGTAGATGAAGCGTATCAGTTACACTATTTGCTGGCAGATGCAATAGATATGATTTTTGAGCAAGGTAATCCGGCAGGAATTAAAGAAGTGCATAAAGCACTAAATATTTCAGAAAATGTGGTTCGTTTGCCGTTAGTAAGTGTTAACGAAGATTTGTCTGACAGACTAATTCAGTTTACAAAAAATATTTAAGAAGTTTAATACGAAAAGAATAATATTATGTTATCAAAAGAAATTCAGGAAGCATTAAATAAGCAGATAAAAGTAGAAGGAGATTCTTCTCAAATCTATTTGGCAATGGCATCATGGGCAGAAGTTCAGGGTTTTGAAGGAATATCGACATTTATGTATACGCAATCTGAAGAAGAAAGAATGCATATGCTTAAATTAGTAAAATATGTAAATCAACGTGGAGGAGAAGCTAAAATATCTTCTATTATTGAACCAAAACTGGATGTAAGCAATTATAAAGTATTGTTTAAGCAACTGTTAGAGCATGAGATCATGGTTTCAGAAAGTATAAATGATCTGGTAGGAATCGCATTGGACAACAGAGATTATGCAACACATAATTTTTTACAATGGTATGTTGCAGAACAAATAGAAGAAGAAGCTAATGCCAGATATATTCTGGATAAAATAAATCTTATCGGTGACGATAAAGGCGGATTGTATCTCTTTGATAACGAAATGAAGAATTTTACAAGCCCGATACCTGGTCCTAAATAGGAAGTTTTAAGATTGCGAAACTTTTTTTAATCAATTTATTTAAATTAAAATGCAGACCGCAAAAAAATGTTTTGTAATCTGCATTTTATCACTAAATTTGCAGTTGGTTTTAAATTAAGGAAATATCCTTTTAATTTTATTACAAAACCCGATTCTATAGAATGAAAAAAATATTTATAATATTAATAATTACCTTAATTTTAAGTTCTTGCAGTGAATATCAAAAAGCACTAAAAGGAGATGATATTGCCAAGAAATATGCGGTTGCAGAAAAACAATATGAAAAAGGCAATTATGATAAAGCTATAAGACTTTTTGAAGACATTGCTACAACTTACAGAGGGAAACCTCAGGCAGAAAAAATGTTTTATATGTATTCTCAGGCACTGTATAAAACCAAACAATATTATTCAGCATCTTACCAGTTCGAAAGTTTTGCAGCACAATACCCTGGTAGTGAAAAGAATCAGGAAGCAGCATTTTTGGGAGCTGAGAGTTATGCTAAATTATCACCGAGATATAGTTTGGATCAGGAATATACTTATACAGGTATAGAGAAACTGCAAAAATTTATTAATAACTATCCAAATTCTGAATATTTGCCACAGGCTAACGCAGCACTTAAGATCTTGACAAATAAGTTAGAAAAAAAGGCTTTTGAAATTGCTTTAAATTATCAAAAAACAGCAGAAGCATTTAGAGATTATAACGCTGCAATAAAAGTATTTGATAATTTTTTAATTGATTTTCCCGGGACACAATATAAAGAAAAAGCATTGTTTTATAAATATGAATCAGCTTATAAATTAGCGATAAATAGTGTTGAGGAAAAGAAATTTGAACGATTGAATGCTGCAAAATCTGCATACTTAGGTTTGATGAAATTCAAAAACGAGTCAGAATTTAAAGAAAAAGCAGACAAAATGCTTGAAAGGATAGATAAAGATTTACAACAATATACAAATAAATAGAAGTCATGGATTTAAAAAAGACGAACGCACCAGTAAATACGGTTACTTATAACAAAACTTTGATAGAACAACCTACTGGAAATGTTTATGAGGCAATTACAATTATGGCTAAAAGAGCAAATCAAATTAACTCTGAAATCAAAAAAGAGTTGACAGAAAAATTAGAAGAATTTGCTACTTACAATGATAGTTTAGAAGAAATCTTTGAAAACAAAGAACAAATCGAAGTGTCTAAATTTTACGAAAAATTACCAAAACCACACGCATTAGCTGTACAGGAATGGTTGGATAATAAAATTTACCACAGAGATTCCACAAAATAATATACTATGTCAGTTTTAAGCGGAAAAAAAATAGTACTGGGTATCTCTGGTGGAATTGCCGCATATAAAACTGCTAGTTTAGTTAGACTTTTTATAAAAGCAGGAGCAAACGTTAAAGTAGTTATGACTCCTGCTTCTAAAGATTTTGTCACTCCTTTGACATTATCAACCCTTTCCAAAAATCCGGTTTATTCAGATTTTTTCAATGAGGATAATTCTGATCTGCAAACCTCCCAAAATGCCGTATGGAATAATCATGTAGATATTGGGCTTTGGGCAGATTTAATGATTATAGCTCCTGCCACATCCAACACACTTTCTAAAATGGCAAACGGACAATGCGATAATTTTTTGATGGCTGTTTATCTTTCTGCCAAATGTCCTGTATATTTTGCACCTGCGATGGATCTTGATATGTACAAACATCCTACAACCTTAGAAAGTTTTAGAAAATTACAGAGTTTTAATAATATTATGATTCCTGCAGAAAACGGGGAATTAGCAAGCGGACTTTCTGGGGAAGGAAGAATGGCAGAACCCGAAAATATCATCCGGTTTATAGAAGATGATTTGTTGAGTAAAATGCCACTCAAAGGAAAAAAATTTTTAATTACTGCCGGACCCACATACGAATCTATAGATCCTGTACGTTTTATAGGAAATTATTCCTCAGGAAAAATGGGTTACGATCTGGCAATCGAAGCCGCGAAGCTTGGGGCCCGGGTAATTCTGGTTTCAGGACCAACACATTTATCAATTAACCATAGTTTGATTACAGTAGAAAAAGTAATTTCTGCACAACAAATGTTTGATAAGTGTCATCAATATTATGATGAGGTAGATGTAGCAATTGCCGCTGCCGCTGTAGCAGATTATAGACCAAAGACCGTTGCTTCTGAAAAAATAAAAAAGAATGATCAGTCTTTTTCTATAGAATTAGAAAAAACAGCTGATATTTTAGCAACCTTGGGAGCGAGTAAGAAAGAACAATTTTTGATAGGTTTTGCATTGGAAACAGAAAATGAAATAGAAAATGCAAAGATGAAAATTCAGAAAAAAAACCTAAATTTGATCGTGCTAAATTCACTAAAAGATGAAGGCGCAGGTTTTGGAAAACCCACAAACAAGGTAACTTTTATAGATCAGGATTTTAATATTGAACCAATGGAACTGAAGTCTAAAGAAGATGTTGCCAAAGATATTTTAAACAAGGTTATAAATCATTTTTATGAATAAATATATTTCTTTTTTGTTATTATTGGCTTTTGGTTTCTCTTATGGTCAGGAGTTAAATTGTACGGTCACTGTTAACTCTCAATCAATGACCAATGCAGATCAGAAAATTTTTAAAACACTTGAGAAGGCGGTTACAGAATTTGTAAACAATACCAGATGGACAAATAAAACCTATGCTCCAAGAGAAAAAATAGACTGTACGATGTTTATCAATGTTACTTCATATGCTTCAGACCAGTTTGTTGCAAGTATTCAGGTTTCTTCTTCAAGACCTATCTTTGATTCTACTTATTCATCACCGGTTTTTAATTATAACGATCGTGACTTTTCTTTCAGATATATAGAATTTGAGAGTTTATTGTATAACCCCAATTCATTCGATTCTAATCTGGTTTCGGTTTTAGCATTTTATAGTAATCTTATTATTGGTTTGGATGCCGATACTTTTGCGCCGCTTGGAGGAACAGAATTTTTGAGAAAAGCACAAGAAGCTGCCAATACCGCACAACAAAGCAATTATAAAGGCTGGAAACAATCAGATGGAAATCAAAACAGATATTTTTTAATAAATGATTTATTATCAGGAACATACGAGCCTATAAGAACCGCAATGTATGAATATCATTACAAAGGTTTAGACACAATGAGTAATGATGTTAAGGGAGGGAAAACCAGTATTAAAGAAGCAATTGTCTTACTTAATAAAGTCCATTCTGTAAGACCTAATGCTTTTCTGACCCGTATATTTTTTGATGCAAAATCAGATGAGCTGGTTTCTGTTTTCAGTGGCGGACCACAAATTTCCGTTACAGACTTAATTGATACATTAAATCGTATTTCTCCGATTAATACTTCAAAATGGGTTAATATTAAATTTTAATTATTCAATTTTTTTTGTATTATAATTAAAAATTGCAGATTTTCGAATCATTAAAGAACCAGTATGTTATCCTCGATATCTATAAGAAATTTTGCTCTCATTGAGCAGTTATATATTAATTTCTCACCCGGATTTTCTGTAATAACAGGAGAAACAGGTGCCGGGAAATCTATATTATTAGGTGCTTTAGGTTTGGTTTTAGGAAAACGTGCGGATCTGACTTCTTTGAAAGATAAAGATCAAAAATGTGTGGTTGAAGCTGTTTTTGATTTATCAAATTTTAAATTAAAATCCTTTTTTGAAGAAAATGATATTGATTATGAAGATCAAACCCTAATTAGAAGAGAAATCCTTCCCTCAGGAAAATCGCGTGCGTTTGTAAATGATACTCCGGTAAATGTGTCGGAATTACAATTGCTGGGTGGATTTTTAATAGATATACATTCTCAAAATCAAACACAAGAGCTTGGTAACGAAATGTATCAGATTGAAATTCTGGATGCTGTGGCGGCTAATGAACTCCTTCTCAATTCATATCAGGAATATCATAAAACGTACAAAAAAAATCTGTCTTTACTCAAAACCTATTTAGCTACTTTGGCTCAATCGCAAAAAGAACAGGATTATCATTTATTTTTATTAAATGAACTGGAACAAGCAGAGCTTTCTAAAATCAACCAGACAGAATTAGAAGACGAATTGGAACAATTAAATAATATAGAATTTCTAAAAGAGAATATAGAAAAGTGTATTGTAATTGCAAGAGAGGAGCAATTTGGCTCAATCAATTCTATAAAAGAAATTAAGATAACATTACAAAAAGTAAGCGATACAGTTTCAACATTTCAGAATCTCTCGGAAAGAACCAATAGTGTCTTAATAGAATTAGATGATATAATTTCTGAATTGGTTCAACATCAGGAAAATTTTGTTGATAATCCGGAAAGAAGGGACCAGATTAACCAAACCCTGCAACAACTTTATACTTTACAAAAAAAACATCAGGTTAATACAATTGAAGAATTAATTGAAATTGAAAATGAATTACAAGGAAAAGTAAGCAGTACGCTGGATTTGGAAAATACGATTGAAAATTTACAGAAAGAGATCCAGAAAAATCAATCTGAGCTAGATAAAATTGCCCAACAGATCTCTGATAACAGAAGTAGAGAAATTCCAAAACTTATCATACGATTAGAAACTATTTTAGCCGAATTAGGAATGCCAAATGTCCGGTTTAAAATAGACATGAAACCAAGCGAATCATTTTTAGAAAACGGTAAAGATATAATTCAGATTTTATTTTCTGCTAATAAAGGAAGTGATTTCGGGTTGCTTAAAAAAATTGCATCCGGAGGAGAAATGTCCAGAATTATGCTGGCTGTCAAATCCATATTGGCGACATATAATCAATTACCAACAATTATTTTTGACGAAATAGATACAGGTGTTTCGGGAGAAATAGCCAATAAAATGGCAATTATCATGCAGGAACTTAGTACAAATATACAAGTACTTTCTATTACGCATTTACCTCAGATAGCTTCAAAAGGGCAAACACATTATAAGGTTTTTAAACAAACTGTTTCCGAAAATACAACTTCTGAAATTATAAAATTAAATCAGGAAGAAAGAATCAGGGAAATTGCAGAAATGTTGTCCGGAAAAGATCTTACAGATTCTGCTATAAATCATGCTAAAGCCTTGCTGAACTAATATAATCACTTATATTTGTTAGAGCAAAATGCGGGTCAAAAAAATAAATTTTACAACAGAAAAATATTAAAATATGATCATAGAGCCAAGAATGAGAGGGTTTATTTGTCTTACTGCACATCCGGATGGAGCTGCGGCAAATGTGAAAAATCAGATAAACTATATTAAGTCCAAAGGAAAAATTAACGGAGCAAAAAAAGTTTTAGTAATTGGAGCTTCAACAGGATTTGGATTATCCTCAAGAATTACAAGTGCATTTGGAAGTGATGCCGCAACTATCGGTGTATTTTTTGAAAAACCACCATTAGAAGGAAAAACCGCTTCTCCGGGTTGGTATAACTCTGCAGCTTTCGAAAAAGAAGCAACTGCAGCCGGTTTGTATGCAAAAAGTATCAATGGAGACGCTTTTTCCAATGAAGTAAAAGCAGCAACTATAGAATTAATCAAAAAAGATTTAGGTAAAATAGATTTAGTAATTTACAGTCTGGCTTCTCCGGTACGTACACATCCGGTAACAGGAGTTACTCATCGTTCTGTATTAAAACCCATCGGAAAAGTATTTACCAATAATACGGTAGATTTTCACTCAGGAAAAGTAAGTGAAGTTTCGATCAATCCTTGTGAAGGAGATGATATCGAAAATACTGTAATTGTAATGGGAGGAGAAGATTGGTCAATGTGGATGAATGCTCTAAAAGAAGCAAACGTATTAGAAGATGGAGTGATGACAGTGGCTTATTCTTATATTGGATCTGCACTAACGGAAGCAGTATATAGAAACGGAACAATTGGCCGGGCAAAAGATCATCTGGAAGCTACAGCTTTTGATATTACAGATAGATTAAAAGATTTGCACGGAAAAGCATTTGTATCTGTAAATAAAGCATTGGTAACACAAGCTAGCTCGGCAATTCCTGTAATTCCGTTGTATGTTTCTTTGTTGTACAAAACCATGAAAGCAAAAGGATTACATGAAGGAACAATTGAGCAGATTCAAAGATTGTATCAGGATAGATTATATAATGGAGGTGAAATTCCTGTAGACGAAAAAGGCAGAATTCGTATAGACGATTGGGAAATGCGTGAGGATGTACAGGAAGAAGTGGCAAAACTTTGGAAAGAAGCAACTACAGAAACACTTCCTGACATTGGAGATTTAGAAGGATATAGAAAAGAATTTTATAATCTTTTCGGATTTGATATAGAAGGAGTAGATTATACAGCAGATACAAATGAAATGGTACAAATACCAAGTATCCAGTAAGAAATTTGACTACTTAATAGTGTAAATAAAATAAAAAAGCACTTGTATTGAAAAATATAAGTGCTTTTTTTATTTGAATTATTGAAATTTAGTTCTTCAAATGTTTTTCTAAGAATTGATCTTGCTCCCATAATAGATGTAAGATATTTTCTTTGGCAACATAGCTGTGACTTTCCTTAGGGAGGATAACCATTCTTACAGGTGCTCCCAAACCTTTTAGGGCCTGAAAATAACGTTCTGTCTGTAAGGTAAATGTTCCCGGATTATTATCAGCTTCACCATGTGTTAATAACATTGGTGTTTTCATTTTCGAAGCATTCATAAAAGGAGACATAGTGTTGTAAACTTCGGGAACTTCCCAGTAATTTCTTTGTTCAGATTGAAATCCAAAAGGAGTCAATGTTCTGTTGTATGCGCCACTTCTGGCAATTCCGCATGCAAATAAGTCTGAATGTGTGAGTAAATTGGCTGTCATAAAAGCACCATAAGAATGTCCGCCAACACCTACTTTTTTAGGGTTAATGTATCCTAATTTATCTACCGCATTGATTGCGGCTTCTGCGTTATCAACCAGTTGCTGGATAAAATTATCATTTGGCTCCATATCGCCTTCTCCAATAATCGGGAAAGAAGCATCGTCTAAAACAGCATAACCGCGGGTTACCCAATAAACGAATGATCCGTAATAAGGAAATGTAAATTCATTTGGGTTTTGAGAACTTTGACCTGCACTATTCTTGTCTTTATATTCTTCCGGATATGCCCAGATCAATAACGGCAGTTTTTCTTTTTTGTTCTTATCATATCCGGCAGGTAAATATAATGTTCCTGATAATTCAACACCGTCTTTTCTTTTGTATTTAATGACTTCTTTGTGTACATTTTTTATACTTTCAAATGGATTTTTGAAGTCAGTAATTTGTTTTAAACCAATTTTCTTTTTGATGTTTCTAAAGTAATAATTAGGATATTCTGTTTTTGATTGTATCTGAACCAGTACTTCTCCTGTTTTGAAATTTTCAATAGAATAGATATTTTCAATCTTATCTTTGAAATCCGATTGATATAATCTTTTTGTTTTTAGTGTTTTAACATTCAATTCGTCTATAAAAGGAAATTGCCCATCTTTGGTATGCCCTTCTCCTATTAAGTAGGCGTTGTTATTTTCTAAAGCAAGAACTTGTCTTCCGTATTGGTTTTTTATAGTTTCG
>CAZSOC010000030.1:246-21748 GCA_964608415.1 uncultured Flavobacterium sp. | reverse complement strand
GTTTCGAAACTTCCGGGATCGCTGTAAATGTCTTGTGAATTTCTATCTGAAATTAATTTTGGAGCTTCATTAGGGTCAGAAGGATTAAAGAAATAAGTTCTGATGCTTCTGGTATCATACCATTGATCGTATAAAACGGCTAAATTGTCGTTTGCCCAAATAATTCCGGCATATCTCTGACCTGTTTTTACAAGTGACTTGGGAGATGAATTAAAAGGTGCTTCCCATGTAAATATTTCATCTCTGTATTCTACTTTATTTGCGGGGTCTCCACCATCCAGAGCTTCTACAAACACCAAAGTAGAAGGAACGTCTGCTCTCCAGTTCATACTTCTTTTTCCGGTTCTGGTAGCCATAAACCCTTTAGGCAGTACTTCGTTTAAACTTAATTCATTTACGATTTTGATTTGTTTTCCGTTTTTATCATAAACAACAGATTGAGAACCAAACCTGTTTAAAGGAACAATATAAGAAAATGGTTTTTCTATTGTAGTTAGCATCAGATAGTTTCCGTCAGGAGAAAAATTTACTCCCGAATACATATTTCCGGATTTGAATAAAGTAGTATTTCCCGAAAGACTTACTTTGTATAATTCTGAAGTGACTAAGTTTTCGAAATTAATTTCGTCTGTTTTGTTTTTTAATAAATCCTGATAAGTTCTGTTTTGAGAAACGCTGCCATCGGCAACAGAAATAATTGGACCGGCAGGAATATCATTTTTCGGATCGATCAAAGCGGTTCTGTTTTTTGGGAGCATTTTTACCAGAATATTCTCACTATCTCTATACCAGCTTATTGGATTTCCCAAATTGGCGTTTAGATTATCCTGGGTTAATTTAGTTGCTTTTGCAGAAGCAATGTCCAAAACCCAAAGTTCTACACCTTTTGTAGTTGTATGCGTAAAAGCAATTTTCTTTTCGTCCGGAGCCCAGCTTAGATTGGTGATTCTTGGGTTTTGAGGTAAGCCGGTAACCTGAATTTCGTTTTTGTCTGCAATTTTACGTACTTTTAAGTTATTGATATAAGTTGCAGTACTGGAAATATTTGTTATTGGATTAATTCTTAATCCTCCTAATCTCATTTCTTCCTGGTTGAGATCTTCCAAAGATTTATATGTATTTCTGTAGGATAAAAGCATGTACTCTTTTTTGGTATCCATTGTTACAGAAGGAGCTCTTTCATATTCTGCAAGATCCAGTATCTCTTTAGGTGGTTTTTGATAATTCAAATTTTCCTGAGCAAAGGAGAATAAGCTCATAAATAAGAAAAACACAATCGAAAAGTTTAATTTCATCTTGAAGGATTTTTATATTAATATCTATGTAAGTAGTAAATATAGGCTATTTGTTACAATTAAAACTGTAAATGTTAGTTTTGAGTTGAGATAAAATGTTAATTTTTGCTCAGAGATTGATATCATAAATTGGATATAATGATGAGTTTTGATTTCAAAAATCACATTTGAAAAAAATAGCGTAATTTTGTTTGTCTATAAACAAATAAATAGCTATGTACAAATCGCAAATTTCAGGTTTAGGATATTATGTACCGGATAATATTGTAACCAATGAAGACTTGAGTAAAATTATTGATACCAATGATGAATGGATTCAGGAAAGAACAGGAATTCAAGAAAGAAGACACATCGTTAGGGGAGAAGATACTACAACAACCATGGGGGTTAAAGCTGCAAAAATTGCAATTGAGCGTTCGGGAATAGCAAAAGAAGAAATAGACTTTGTTATTTTTGCTACATTAAGTCCGGATTATTACTTTCCTGGTCCGGGAGTTTTGGTTCAAAGAGATTTAGGATTAAGAACAGTTGGAGCATTGGATGTAAGGAATCAATGTTCGGGATTTGTTTATGCGCTTTCGATTGCAGATCAATATATTAAAACGGGAATGTATAAAAACATTCTTATTATTGGATCTGAAGTTCATTCTGTAGGACTGGATATGACAACCAGAGGAAGAGGAGTTTCTGTAATTTTTGGAGACGGAGCTGGAGCAGCTGTATTAAGCAGGAGTGAAGATGATAATATAGGAATTTTATCTACTCATTTGCATTCTGAAGGTCAGCATGCAGAAGAACTTATTGTAAAAGCACCGGGAATGGGAGGGAGATGGGTAACAGATATTTTGCAAGATTCTGATCCCAAGAATGATGAAAGTTATTTACCATATATGAATGGACAATTTGTGTTTAAAAATGCTGTCGGGCGTTTTGCAGAAGTAATCAACGAGGGATTGCAGGTAAATAATCTGCAAGTTTCTGATATTGATATGCTGATTCCTCATCAAGCCAATTTGAGAATTTCACAATTCATACAGCACAAGTTTAAACTTACAGACGATCAAGTATATAATAATATTCAGAAGTATGGTAATACGACGGCTGCATCTATCCCTATCGCTTTGACCGAAGCTTGGGAGCAGGGGAAAATTAAGTCCGGAGATACAGTAATATTAGCTGCTTTTGGCAGTGGATTTACCTGGGGAAGTGTTATTATGAAATGGTAACTTTGATTCTATATTATAAAAAAAGAGATGTTTATTTAACATCTCTTTTTTTTATAAAATTATTGAAAATTAATCCAATATCATTCTGATCATCTGACCTCTGTTTGTAATTAAATCTATTTGAAATCCTTCATCCTCAGTAGTGTTTTGTATAATCTGATTTACAGTATCCAGATTATCTATTTTGATATTATCTATTTTTAAAATAACTGCTCCTTTAAGCTCATTGGCGTATCTTTTAAAACGAGGATTATCAATTTCGTTGATTTTTACACCATAATCGGTACGGAATTTTTTCATGTCAGTATTACTCAAATCTTCAAGTTTTAAACCTTTGAGAGAAGTTTCAATTACATCATTTTTAGATAATACGACAGATGTTTTTAGTAATTTTTCATCTCTTAAGAAAGTAACTTCGACTTTATCATTAGGTCTTTTTGAGTTAATATAACTATTAACATCTGCAATACTGGAAATTTTTTGTTCGTCTAATTTTATGATAACATCACCTTCTTTTAACCCGGATTTTGAAGCTCCGGATTTAGAATTTATTTTTTTGATATAAAAACCTTCACTTTGTGTAAGTCCTAATTCTTTAGAAATCATACCATTTAGTTCATTTCCTTCAATTCCTAAGACACCACGTTGTACATTTCCGAATTCCATAATATCTTCAATAATTTTTCTGGTAATATTAGATGGAACTGCAAAAGAATATCCCACGTAAGAACCGGTTGTAGAAGAAATCATAGTGTTGATTCCTACTAATTCTCCTCGGGTATTAACTAATGCACCACCACTGTTCCCCGGGTTTACAGCTGCATCTGTTTGAATAAAAGATTGAATTCCGTTTGTGTCCAAATTTCTGGCTTTTGCAGAAACGATTCCTGCGGTTACGGTAGAGTTTAAGTTATAAGGATTTCCGACAGCCAATACCCATTCACCCACTTTTACCTGATCGGAGTCTGCAAAAGTTGTATAAGGTAATTTTTCATTGGCATCAATTTTTAATAAAGCAATATCCATTTTGGAATCAGTTCCAATCAATTTGGCAGTATAGGATTTTTTATTGTTCAAAGTAATTTCAATCTCTTTAGCATCTTTAATAACATGATTATTAGTAACCACATAACCATCTTCAGAAATTATTACACCAGAACCCGTACCAATTTGTTCTTGCTGCTGCCCTCCCCGATATCCGTAAAAGAATTCCATAATAGGATTAGAAACTGTACGATAAGATACATTTTTTACGTGAACAACGCTATGTATAGCTTTATCTGCAGCATTTGTAAAGTCTATATTTTCGGCACCAAGACCTACATTTTTAGTAAAATTTTGAGGGGCAACATTCACTATACTGTTTGATGAGGTCCTCAAATTTTCACTTTCAAAAAACATTTTATAAGCACCAAGCGTCATCGCTCCGCTTATCAAAGAAACCAAGAAAATTTTTCCTAAACTTTTCATCATTTAATAATTAAATTAGTTATTTAACAATAAAATTATATGATTCTTTACAATCAAAAAATCAGTTTAACGTCCGGTTAACAATCATTAACTATAAATTAATATTTGTAGATTTGTACGAAGAAATTTACGGTTTTTTGAAAAAGCAAAATATAAAATCTATTTTTCTGTTTTTGTTTTTAGACCAATAAGTATATTTATCAGAACAGGAGAAATAACAAGCGCTTCTTCTAAAATCAAATTCTTTTAAGAACAATAATAAATTATTTTAAAAAAGTGCAAATTAAATTTTACAAATATCACGGAACGGGAAATGATTTCATCATGATAGACAATCGTAATAATCAGTTTCCCAAAAATGATACCAAATTAGTTGCTCATTTATGTCATAGAAAATTTGGCATTGGAGCAGATGGATTGATCCTTTTAGAAAATGACAATTCGACAGATTTTAAGATGGTTTATTATAATTCTGACGGGAATACCAGTACAATGTGTGGTAATGGAGGGCGTTGTATTGTAGCTTTTGCTAAAGATTTGGGAATTCTCAATAATCAATCCGATACACGGTTTATTGCTGCAGATGGTTTGCATATTGCACAGTTGGGTTCGGATGGGACCGTAACACTTCAGATGCAGGATGTGAGAGATATTCAGGTTAAAAGTGATTATATTTTTCTTGATACAGGATCTCCACACCATGTTCAAGCTTCAGAAAAATTGGCAGAAGTAGATGTAAAAAAAGCAGGATCATTAATTCGTTATGGAGATTTGTACGGAAAGGAAGGGAGCAACGTTAATTTTTATAAACAAATAGATCATGATTCTTTTGCCATAAGAACGTATGAACGTGGTGTAGAAGATGAAACACTTTCTTGTGGTACCGGAGCGACGGCAGTTGCTATTGCAATGCATGCTACAGGAAAAACCGATTCTAATTCTGTAAATATTAATGTAGAAGGAGGAAAGTTGGAAATTTCATTTGAAAAAGAGGGGGATATTTATAAAAACGTGATGCTTAAAGGTCCTGCAAAATTTGTTTTTAGCGGAGAAATTTCAACTGAAATGCTATGAAAATGAAAACACTTCAAGGCAGACAGATTTATTTACGGGCTTTAGAACCGGAAGATCTGGATTTTATTTATACAATAGAAAATGATGAATCTGTCTGGGAAATAAGTAATACTCAAACTCCTTACAGTTATTATCTTATTAAGCAGTATCTGGAAAACGCAAATCAGGACATTTATGAAGCCAAACAGCTTAGATTGGTCATTTGCCTTAAAAATTCTTTTGAAGCAATTGGATTAATTGATCTCTTTGATTTTGACCCTAAAAATCGTAGATCTGGAATAGGAATTCTTATTAAAAATGAAAATAACCGAAATTCCGGAATAGGTTCAGAATCATTAGAATTGTTGATTAATTATAGTTTTAAAAACCTACATCTTAATCAATTGTATGCGAATATAAATGTAAAAAACGAACCGAGTATTAAGGTTTTTACTAAATTTGGATTTCAATTAATCGGTACAAAAAAACAATGGAATCTGGTCGGAGATGAGTTTGAGGACGAAATGATGTTTCAACTGATCAAATCATAAATTTTCAAAATATTATAAATATTATTTGGTGTTCTTACAAACAAAATCGATATGAAATTTAAAAAAATTCTGATATACTTTTCTATATTACTGGTAACAGGAATGTCTATATATGGTTACACGATTTATAAAAAAATATTTTCATCCAATACAAGTTTTAGCGAGAAGCAAGTTTATATATTTATCCCTACAGACTCGGATTTTTTTGCCGTACAGGAAATATTAAGTCCTTATGTAGAAGATATTGAAAGACTTACAATGGTTGCAGAAAAAAAATCATATGTAGCCAATGTAAAAGCAGGGAAGTTTTTACTTAAAAAAGGAATGAATAGTAACGATATTGTTAATTCATTAAGAATAAATGTTCCGGTAAACTTATCATTCAATAATCAAGAAAGATTAGAAAATTTTGCCGGAAGAATTGCTCAGCAGATTGAGGCAGACAGTCTGTCTTTATTACAAGCTTTTAGAAACGAAAAATTTCTTGCAGAAAATGAATTAAATCAGGACAATGTTTTATCTGTTTTCATACCCAATTCTTATGAGTTTCATTGGAATACGAATGCCAATAAATTCATAGAAAGAATGATGAAAGAATATCGAAAATTTTGGACTCCGGAAAGAATAGCAAAAGCAGAACAGCAAAATCTTACTCCATTACAGGTAAGTGCATTGGCTTCGATTGTACATAAAGAAACCGTAAAACCTGATGAAAGGCCGAGAGTTGCCGGAGTGTACCTGAACCGGTTGGAAAGAGGAATGAAACTGGAGGCAGATCCTACCGTAATATTTGCGGTAAAAAAAGTTTCGAATGATTTTGATCTGGTCATAAAAAGAGTTCTTTATAAGGATTTAGAAGTAGATTCTCCGTATAATACATATATGTATGAAGGAATTCCGCCCGGACCTATTGCGATGCCGGATATTACAGCTATTGATGCAGTACTTAATCCAGAAAAGCATAATTATATTTATTTCTGTGCCAGTGTAACTAATTTTGGTTATCATGAATTTGCAGTTACATTATCTCAACATGAGGCAAATCGCAGAAAATATGTCGCATGGATTAGTCAACAAGGAGTAAAGAGATAGTGAGAGTTTTCTTTCTTTACATATTAATTATATTATTCTCATCAGCAGTATTTGCTCAGAGTTCTATTAATCAATTTCTCAAACCAAGTGATACTTTAGATGTTCAAAGAAAGAAAACCGTTTTTATTACAGAAGGTATTATTGGAGCAGGAGCATTGATAGGATTAAGTCAGATGTGGTATAAAGATTATCCAAAATCTGATTTTCATTTCAAAAACGACAATATTCATTGGTTACAAATGGATAAAGCGGGTCATGTATTTACATCGTATCATTTAGGAAGATTCGGAGCAGAAGCATTGGAGTGGAGCGGAAGTGATAAAAAAACACAACTTATTTATGGATCGACCTTAGGACTGGTTTTTCTTACCACAGTAGAGGTTTTTGATGGATATTCTCAAGAATGGGGAGCATCCTGGGGAGATGTTGCAGCAAATGTTTCGGGAACAGCTTTATATGTTTCGCAAGAACTTTTATGGAATGAGCAACGTATTGTACCTAAATTTTCATTTCATTTTACACCCTATGCTTCTGCTCGCCCAAATGTTTTGGGTGCTTCACCTTCGGAGCAAATTCTTAAGGATTATAACGGGCAGACTTATTGGCTGTCGGCAAATATTTATTCTTTTACAAAATGGAATAAGTTTCCAAAATGGCTGAATTTAGCAGTCGGTTATGGAGCAGAAGGGATGATTACGGCTAATGATCAGTTGGTAAACACTGTTTTTTTTCCTGAAAAAAACAGAACAAGACAATTTTACCTTTCATTAGATATAGACTTAACCAGAATAGAAACGCAATCACATCTTTTAAAAACGTTGTTCTCGGTTTTTAATACTATAAAAATTCCCGCTCCTACTTTTGAGATAAACGATAGAGGTCAATCAAGATTACAACTATTCTATTTTTAATAATATCTTAACTTGTTGATATTCAGTATTAAAAAATATTTTGTATATTTGCATCGCAGAAATTTTCCGAGGTGGCAGTTAGGAAAGAAATCTAAGTTATGATTAAAAAATGTATATATTACACAAGTATTGCTATAATTGTTGCTTTTATATCATTAGGTTTTAAACCTTTAGTATTAGAAAATCAGGATTGGTTTTTTACAAACACTTCAGACAAAAAAATTATTTCTAAACCTACTTTAGAAGATGTTTTAGAAGATAATTTTAATATTCTTTACACAGGAAAGTCTTTTACAGGATTTAAAGAGAAATTGGCTTTTAGAGAATCCAGAGGAATGTACCACATGATCAATTCATTTGGATACATGGGAAAATATCAATTCGGGAATGCGGCTTTAAGAGCTATTGGAATTCAGGATAGCTCCGAATTTTTAAGAAACCCCAGATTGCAGGAAAAAGCTTTTAATGCTTTATTGGCAAAAAATAAATGGGAACTTCGAAAAGAGATCGAAACTTATGATGGTAAAATAATAGATGGTATAAAAATTACTGAATCCGGTATTTTGGCATCTGCTCACTTAGTTGGTGCAGGATCTGTAAAAAAGTTTTTCAGACATAATGGAAAAACGATTATTAAGGACGGTTATGGTACTTCATTAAAAAATTATATGAAATCTTTCGAAGGATATGATACTTCATTTATTGTTGCAGATAGTAATGCAAGAGTAAAGATGTAAAAAAACTTAAACGAGATTTTTATGTTTTATGAATAATGAAAATAGCCGGTCGGTTATTCAAATCTAACTTACTGTTTTTCCACTCGGATATTCTCATAGTTTTTATATATTCAGATTGTAACGTAATATCACAGGCAATACATAAATAAGTGTTGGGAGAAAGAGAAGCAATAATATCTTCCAGCATTTTGTTATTTCGATAAGGTGTTTCTATGAATATTTGCGACTGATTTTTATCTCCCGAAATTTTCTCAAGATTTTTTAACGCGCTTTTCTTTTCCGATTTATCAATAGGCAAATAACCATTAAATGTAAAACTCTGCCCATTCATTCCCGAAGCCATAATCGCTAATAAAATCGAAGAAGGACCAACCAATGGAACAACCTGGATATTTTTTGCATGAGCTAATTTTACAATTACAGAACCAGGATCGGCAACTCCGGGACAACCTGCTTCAGACATAAGTCCTACATTTTTTCCTTCAAAACATGGTGCTAACATTGCTTGATATTCGGAATCTTCTGTTCTTTTATTTAAGATACTTATCTTTAACTCCGATTGAATTTTATGGGGAACGATATTTTTGATAAATCTTCTGGAAGTTTTTTCATTTTCTACAATATAATGAAAGATCTCTTCAATGTGTTTTTTTACTAAATATGGTAATACTTCCAGAGGATCATTGTCTCCTAAAGTGGTAGGAATTAAATATAATTTACCTTGCATTTTTTCTTTAAAATTATAGATTGTAAAATTAGTCAATTTATACAACTTTTACATAACAAAAAGACGAAAGTCAAAAGTTAAGAATTTAAAACCTAAAACGATTGATCCGAACTTTGATGCTTGTTTTGTATTGTAAAATAACTCCCAAAAGTGTTGATAAAACGGGATATGGTTTTAAAAATATGTATATTGCAGTTAGATTTTTTTTTAAAATGAAGTATTTAATTATAATGTTGCTGTTCGTCCTAAATTGTACTGCTGCAAAAGTCGATATATGGGATATTTATAGTGAATCTATGGAAAAATCGCTGAAAATTGTAATAGTGGTGCCGGATTCTTATTATCAAAATACAAAAAAATACCCAACATTAACGTTGCTTCATGGAGCTTTCGGACAATATGATGATTGGTTAAAGAAAACCCCTAATTCTAATCTGATACAAGAACTTTCAGATCAATACAACATGATAGTAATTCTTCCTGAAGGAGAAACTTTTAGTTTTTATATTGATAGTAAAATAAATAATAAGAGTCAGTTTCATACTTTTATAAATCAAGAAATCCTACATTTTACAGATGATAAATACCGTACTACAAGAAGTAATTCGGGAAGGGCAATTACAGGACTTTCTATGGGAGGACACGGTGCTTTGTATGCGGTGATCAATAATCCGGAGCTTTATTCTGCGGCTGGAAGTATGAGCGGAGCAGTAGATGTTTCTATACTGAACGACAGAAGTACAGCACCTGAATTTCAAAAACTGTCACAGTTGATTTTTGGAGAGCAGCAAGAAGATATCAATATATTTCTACCGTATTCTGTATTATATAATTCAGAAAAATTGAAGAATCAAAACATTGCTTTGATATTAGATTGCGGATTACAGGATTTTCTTCTGGAAAGTAACAGAGCATTGCACCGTCAATTGATCGAATTTAATATCTCTCATGATTATATAGAAAGACCAGGAGGACATGATTGGGATTATTGGCAAAATGCAATAAAATACCAAATGTTATATTTTTATAATGTTTTTCAGAATAATCTTACAGCTGTACAAAATTGAAAAAACTTTTATTTACAGTTATAATATTTTATTTTTCAATCGATTCTTTTAGTCAGACTCAGACCGAAGGATGTACAGATATCTATGCTAAAAACTTTGACAAACACGCAACAGTAAATAATGGAAGTTGTATTTATAAAAAGATCAGGTTAAAACCTCAGAAAATAGCCAGGTTGGATTTGGATATTAAAGAAACTTCAGGGCTATTTTATTATAAAGATCATTTGTACACTCACAACGACAGCCATGATAATTTGTTATACAAATTAGATACATTAGGCAATATTGTTGAAAGAATAAAGCTTTCGACGTTGATTAATAAAGACTGGGAAGAAATTCAGTTTGATGAAAAATACGTTTATATAGCAGATTTTGGAAACAACAATGATGGTAACAGAAAAGATCTTAGAATATATAAATTAGAAATAGATTCGTTGTTTACCCAAAATCAAAAAATCGATACGATTCATTTTACATACGAAAATCAGGTCATCCGGGAAGGAATATCAAAATCCAACCGTACTGATTTTGACGCTGAAGCTTTCATTGTAAAAAACGATACTATTTTGATCTTTACCAAGGAATGGAAATCAAAATATACTTCATGTTACGCATTGCCAAATCGATCAGGAAATTTTCAGGCAAAATTTATTAGTAGATTAAATGTAAAAGGACTGATAACCGGAGCAAGTTATCTCCCTCAAGATAATACGGTTGTTTTGTGTGGGTACAATAAAAAATTAAAACCATTTTTGGTTATTTTAAACCAGTTTGAAACAAAAAATGTTTTTTCGGGAAATAAAAGAATAATTAAACTAAGATTACCTTTTCATCAAGTCGAAGCTATTACACATGGATTAAACTATAATTTTTATATTACAAATGAATATTTTTATAGAAAACCAATTATAAAGACAGAAGCTAAACTACTACAAATTGATCTTAGTGAATTTATAGGCAGATAAATCATTTGGCTGGTTTTTCATTAAAATTTTCTTAAAAAGTAAATTTGGTTAGATTTTTGAAATACATTTATAAACTATAAAATCATAAATTATGAAACGAATATTTTTATTATTGGCGGTAGTTGCAATTCCATTTTTGCAAAGTTGTGAAGGAGATACAGGACCGCGAGGACCACAAGGCAATCCAGGTCCGGAAGCAGAAGTTTTTGAGGTAACAACAAATTTTGTCCCTACTAATAATCCGGAAACTACTTATAGATCATTTTTCGATTTGAATCCGGTTATATATAAATCAGACAATATTTTGGTATATCAGCTTTCCGGAGTAATAAATGGCAAAGATATTTGGAAATTATTACCACAGGTTTATACCTTCGATAATGGGGATATTTTACAATACAACTATGATTTTTCTTTTAATGACTTTAGTATTTTCATAGACGCAAATTTCGATTTATCTATTTTAGATAATTCCTGGTTTAATAATAAAACTTTTAGAATCGTAATTATTCCGGGTTATTTTTCGGGAGATCTTAATGTAGAAAATTTTGATGCAGTAATGTCTCAACTCAATTTAGACAACAATCATATTATAAGATTTTAATTATCTAAAAATAAATGACAAAAAAAGGGATTCAATTGAATCCCTTTTTTTATACTTTCTCTTTTTTGGATTTGCTTAATGAAATTATTACTCCTAAGATAAGTGCCAGTCCGATAAATCCCAATGATACCCACTCCGGAAATTTATAATAATGAACGATAAGCATTTTTATACCTACAAAAGTCAAAATTGCAATCAGGCTGTACTCTAAATAACTGAATCTTGCCAACATATTTGCAAGGAAAAAATACATAGATCTGAGACCTAAAATAGCAAATATGTTAGAACTAAATACCAAGAAAGGATCTGACGTGATGGCTAAAATTGCAGGAACACTATCGATAGCAAAAACAACGTCCATAACTTCTATTACTACTAAAGCAACAAATAAAGGAGTTGCTGCAGTAATGTGTCTTCGTTTTATAAAAAAATTTTCGCTGTCTATATGAGATGTTACAGGAATAATTTTCTTTAATGATCTGAAAACCCAGGATTTTTTGGGCTGAAATTGTTCATCATCTTTAGAAAACAACATTTTTATTGCCGTAAAGATCAAAAATGTACCAAAAATATAGGTCATCCAGGAAAATTTATTGATAAGCATAACACCCAGAAAGATCATTATTCCTCTAAAAAATATAGCTCCTAAAATTCCCCAAAAAAGTACCCGATGTTGATATTTGGCAGGTATTTTGAATGAAGCAAAGATAATAGCAATTACAAAAATGTTATCTATACTCAAAGATAACTCGATGAGATAACCGGTAATGTATTTTACCATCGCATCGTTGGGCGATAAAAGATCGGGATTATCTACGTGCCCATTATTATAGAGCCAATATATTATTCCCGAAAAGGCAAAAGACAGAGAAACCCAGATTGAAGTCCAGACACCTGCTTCTTTTGAAGATATAACATGAGGAGTTTTGTTGAAAACACCTAAATCTAATGCAAGAAAAACGATTATTCCTATGAGGAAAATTATCCAAACTGTCATTTAAAATATTTTATATGATGCAAATATAAATTATAAATCATGCTTTTTTGGATTTTTTGAGAATTTACTTTTACAATCTTAAAATTTTTGTTTAGATAATTCTGAAACCGTATTTTTTTTTCTGTTCACTAAGTTTATTTCGTTGCCGAAATGTTTATGTACAGTTATTCTTGCCAGTAAATAACTTATTGTAGATTCTGCTCCTTGATTAAGATTAATATTTTGCTTCTCAATCCCATCGTGACATCCGCCTGTACAGGGATTATAGATCATTAGATCTAAATGATTATTTCCTAAAAACCATCCAAAAGCAGTCTCCATTTTTTCTATATATTCCTGGTTTTTAAATTCTATATAAAAGTTTTTTAGAGCCAAAATTGTATAAGCCACATCAATAGGCTGTTCTCCATATTGTTGTGGAACAGAATTTTTATGATACCAGGATTTATTAGAAATTACCCGAATTTGATTGTTTTTAAAAATCAAATTCATGAGGAAATCCATAGATTCTTTTGCAATGTGTTTATGATTTTCGTTTTTTGTGATCCAATAGCTGTATAGCATTGCTTCGGGAAGTGCGCTATTTGCGTAGGTAAGATAATCTTCGAACCAATTCCAGTCCGGAGTTGCCACTTTTTGATATATACTGGCTAATCTTGCAGATAAAAGCTGTGTCAGACGGATATTATATTCAGATCCAAAATTTAAATTATAATAATATAAACCTTTTATAATAAATGCTAAAGCACGCGGAGAATGTATTTCTATAGATTTATTAATATTTCTCTCGAATATTTCTTTTGCTTTTATCATCAATTCACGGGGTAAAATATCATTATGTGATAGTAAATATCCCAATGCCCATATTGTTCTGCCGGTTGAATCTTCAAGGTTTACTTCTTTGTTTTGAGTTGTATAATTATGATTTATGCCAACATAATTAATGAAAAGGTCCTGTCTTCTTTCACAATAAGCAATAAAGTTGAGATAAATTTCTATATATTTTAAATCATTAATTTCTTTTGTTAAGTAATAATGTTTGCAAAAAAACAATAGAGCTCTTGCATTATCATCTATGGTGTAACCTGAGTTGATGTCAGGTTTATTAATTTTAGAAAATTGGATTATTCCAAAATCAGTTGTCATTTTAATAATATGATCCAGGTTGATTTCCGGATTTCTATATTGTAGTTTTGATTCACCAATAATGTATTTGCTTAAAATTTTAATATGTGAATTTGCAGAATTTTCCCAAGTTGTAGGTGCAGTTTTTGTTAATCCGTTATGGATAATATGATTTCTATACTGAACATCAAATAGTAAAAGATTTACCGCATCAGATAATTGATCCGGATGATTAAAGTCTATAATTATACCACTATTATCAGTCAGGAATTCTTTAGCATGAGGAATAGGGGTCGATACTACAGGACAGCCGGCACTTAGCGCATAGGCAAATGTTCCGCTTACAGCTTGATTAGGATCAATTGATGTAAAGAGATAAACATCTGTAAGTTGTAGATATTCAAGCAATTCTTGAAGCGGTAAATATTTGTCTATAAATCTTACGTGTTTATGAAGATTAAGAGTTTCTATTTTATGCTCTAATGATTTTCTGTATTTTTCACCTTCTTTAAGCAATAAAGCGGGATGTGTTTTTCCTAATATTAAAAAAATGATGTTGGGTGTGGTTTTGATAATAGTAGGTAAAGCATCCAAACTAGTTTTGATACTTTTGTTAGGGCCTAGAAAACCAAAAGTGCTTAATACTTTTCTGCCTTTGAGTTTGTATTTTTCTTTTAATTCATTTTTGTCGTGATGAGCGACCAGATGCGTACCGTGCGGAATTACATTAATGGGGGTATTATGAAGATCGTACTGTGTGCTCAAAGTCATGGCAGCATGATGAGTCATTACAATAATTTCATTTGTGTTTTTTATTAGTTCGGATACATGTTTTTTTAATTCCGGAGCCGGATTAGGTAAAACAGTATGAAAAACCAATATTACGGGTTTATTGATTTTTTTTATAAAAGATTCAAAATCTGTTTTAGTTTCAGCAAAAAGTCCAAATTCATGTTGTATAATAATTGCTTTTATAGATGAATCTGAATTTATTTCCTGCTCAAGAGCTCTATATGAATTTTTATCAGAAGTATTTAGTTTGAATTTTACTTTTCCGGAATAAGTATATTGTTCGTTATTGTTTTCTATAGCGCAGATTTGTATTTTAAAAGAATTTACAAACTGTTTTTTTAATGCAGAAATCAGATCTTGAGTATACGAAGCAATACCGCACTCTCTCGGAGGGTAGGTTGTTACAAATAATACTTTAGACAGATTTTTACTCTTTTTCTCAGCAATAAAGGTTGGTTTACTTTCGAAAGTGAAATTTCCATCTATTTTTTTTGATGATTTAGGTATGAGATTATTAAATTCCATTTCGTAAAATTATGTAAGGTTCGAGTTTGTAAATATCTACTTAATAGATACCATTTTCATTATAACTTATTTTTTAAAGTTTATATAATTTTGCCGGTTTTGAATATCTTTATAATTATAAAACAAATAATATAAAGTGATATTTTAAAATTATACCCTAAAAAAATAAGGGTGTGTGTTCGGCAAAAACATTTTTATTTTATATTTGCATAAATTTATAGGGGTATAAGTAAATAATTTATGTTTTATGGCAACATTAAGATTTCAGGCATTAAGAGATGCATCATCTAGAAAAACACCAAAATTTGAAGAAAAAGGTAAAAAGTCAACACTTTTTGCAACAAATGTATTTAACGATAAAACAATGAGATTGTTTCTGACACAGGATGCCTACAAAGGAGTGCAGGATGCAATGTTACATGGAACTAAAATAGACAGAAAATTAGCAGATTACATAGCTCTGGGGATGAAAGAATGGGCGATGTCCAAAGGAGTAACACACTATACTCATTGGTTTCAGCCATTAACAGGAACAACGGCAGAAAAGCATGACGCTTTTTTCGAAACTACTTTTGATGGTTCGGATCCGTTAGAAAAATTTGGAGGAGCACAATTAGTACAACAAGAACCCGATGCATCCAGTTTTCCCAACGGAGGAATAAGAAATACTTTTGAAGCCCGTGGATATACAGCCTGGGATCCTACATCTCCTGCATTTATTTTTGGCACAACACTTTGTATTCCTACTGTTTTTATTTCCTATACAGGAGAAGCTTTGGATTTTAAAACACCACTTTTAAGAGCTTTAAATGCAATTGATACTGCTGCGACAGAAGTTTGTAAATATTTTGATAAAAATGTAAAAAAAGTTACAGCAACTTTAGGATGGGAGCAAGAATATTTTTTGATAGATTCTGCTTTAGCAAATTCCAGACCCGATATTTTAATGACAGGAAGAACTTTATTAGGACACATTTCTGCAAAAGGACAACAATTAGACGATCATTATTTTGGTTCAATTCCCAGTCGCGCTCTTAATTTTATGAGAGAGCTTGAAGAAGAATGTATGTTGTTGGGAATTCCTGTAAAAACACGTCATAATGAAGTGGCACCCAATCAATTTGAATTGGCTCCTATTTTTGAAGAAACCAATCTTGCGGTAGATCATAATTCTTTATTAATGGATGTGATGCGAAAAATTGCTGAACGCCATGATTTCAAAGTTTTGTTTCATGAAAAACCTTTCAAAGGTGTAAATGGTTCAGGAAAACACAATAACTGGTCTTTAGCAACAGATACAGGAGTAAATCTTTTGAGTCCGGGCAGAACTCCAATGAGTAATTTACAGTTTTTAACTTTTTTTATTAATACTATAAAAGCGGTTCAAAAACACGAATCATTACTTAGAGCTTCTATTGCAACGGCTAGTAATGATCACCGTTTGGGAGCCAACGAAGCACCACCGGCAATCATTTCTGTTTTTATTGGAGAACAGCTTACTAAAGTTTTGGAAGAATTAGAAGGAGTTTCAACAGGAAAACTTTCACCCGAAGAAAAAACAGATTTAAAGCTTAATGTTGTGGGTAAAATTCCAGATGTGCTTTTGGATAATACAGACAGAAACAGAACTTCCCCTTTTGCTTTTACAGGAAATAAATTTGAGTTTAGAGCTGTCGGATCATCTGCAAATTGTGCCAATTCGATGACTACACTTAATGCGATTGTTGCAGAACAACTGATCGAATTCAAAAAAGAAGTTGATAGTCTGATCGAAAAAAATGATTTAAAGAAAGATGAAGCAATCTTCAATGTTTTACGTGAATACATTAAAAATTCGAAAAAGATTTTATTTGAAGGCGATGGTTATAGTGATTCTTGGGAAAAAGAAGCTGAAAAACGTGGTTTGAGTAATTTCAAAACTACTCCCGAAGCATTGAAAGCAAAAGTAAGCAAAGAATCGATCAAGCTTTTTGGAGATCTCAATATCATGAACGAGATAGAAGTAGAAGCCCGTTACGAAATAGAACTTGAAGAATATACCAAAAGAATTCAGATAGAAAGCAGAGTTTTGGGAGATATAGCCAGAAATCATGTGATTCCTACAGCGATCAAATATCAGAATACATTAATTGAAAATGTAAAAGGTCTTAAAGAAATATTTGGCGAAGATTTCAAAAATATAGGAAAAGAGCAGATTAGTTTAATCAAAAAAATCTCAGTTCATATTGAAGAAATCAATTCTAAAGTTGAATTCATGACAGAAGCAAGAAAAATGGCAAATAAACTGGAAGGGGCTCAACAAATGGCAGAAGATTACTGTCATAAAGTAAGACCATATTTCGATATTATCAGAACACATTGTGATAAACTGGAGCTTTTGGTAGATAATGAAACATGGACACTTACAAAATATAGAGAATTATTATTTACACGATAATTTTAATTATTAGTTTGTTTACAAAAACACTCATTGCTTTTGCTTTGAGTGTTTTTTTTGTTAGTTTCGTTATTATAATACAATCTATGAAAAAGTATCTTACATTATTATGCTTATGTATGTTCTTTATGGCAAATGCACAGGAACAGTTTTCGGTTTATTTCAATACAGATCAATATCAACTTTCTGTAAAAGAGAAATCGAAACTCAAAGATTGGATAAAGCATAATCAAGATGTAAAAATTGTTGCTATCAATGGATACACAGATGAAGATGGAAGCGTGGGATATAATGACACTTTAGCAAAAAACAGAGTAGAGGAGGTATATAAAATTGTAAGCACCCAAGTAAAAATCCGGGAAGATTTCAAAACACGAAGTTTCGGAAAATTACACAACCAGTCGCTAGATAAAGCTCAAAACAGAAGAGTTACGATCTATTTTATTTTAAATAAAGACCTGGATAAAGAAGATGAGATATTAGGAATTAAAACCAACGAAATAATTCCAAAACCCAAACCCAAAGTAGATTTCCCCAAAGGGATTACCTTAACAAATCCCAATGGTACAGAGTCACATTTTGATTTTGATATTGAGTTTATGCAAAGTATTCATATTGCTCAGCCGGGAGAAAAACTTCAGCTTAAAAATATCAATTTTGTACTCAATACTTTCGCTGTAGAAAACGATTCCAGAGGAAAACTCTATGAATTGCTTACTGTAATGCAAATTAATCTGGACCTTAAAATAGAGATTCAGGGACATATTTGCTGTAATAAAAACCCCAAAGAAAAACTTTCTACAGAAAGAGCAAAAGCGATAAAAAACTTTCTTGTAATGCAAGGAGTAGATGGCAGCAGAATTACCTATAAAGGTTTCGGAAGCACCAACCCGATTTATCCTCTGCCTGAACAAAACGAAGAAGAACGAGCTGCCAATCGGCGTGTGGAGATCTTAATTGTTGAAAATTAGAAAAATATGATTAATTTTAGTCAATGAAGTGGCTTGTAAAACATATTTTTATTACCATAATATTTACAGTAAATACATTTTCTCAGCAGAAGATAGAAGTTTTTTTTGACTTTAATCAACATCAGCTCAGTGAAGAAAGCTTAAAAAAAATAAATACCTGGATTGTAGAAAACCAAAATATAGAAGTTTCTAAAATTTATGGTTTCTGTGATTGGGTGGGATCCAATTCATACAACGATACTTTGTCTGTAAAAAGAGTAAATACGGTTTTCGAATACTTGCAATCTCATAAAATTCCGATTCAGAAAGATTATTTGCTTAAAGGATTTGGGAAAAATTTCGAGCAATCGCAAGTTCAATCAGAAAATAGAAAGGTGATTATTATTTATGATCAGATCCAACCGGAAATAATTACGGTACAACCCGAACCTTCATTAACATTTGCAATGCTTGAAGCAAAAGTAGGAGAAAAACTTCAGCTTAAAAATATCTTATTCAGGAATAATTCGGCGATTATGATGCCAAAATCCAGACCTGATTTAGAAGAATTATTCTGCATTATGCGGGATAACCCCACATTGGTTATAGAAATTCAAGGGCATATTTGTTGCAGAACAGACGGAGATGTAAACAATATTTCAACTCAAAGAGCCCGATCAGTATATCAATATTTGTTGAGAAATAAAATCCCTAAAAGCAGAATTTCTTACAAAGGATTTGGCACCACTCAACCACTGCATCCTATTCCCGAAAAAAATATAGATCAGGAATTCGAGAACAGAAGAGTAGAAGTTTTGATTATTTCAAAATAAAAAAAACTGCCGTTTCCGACAGTTTTCCCTTAAAAAGATATATTAGTTTATGATTTTTCGACCATAGATTTTTTCTTTTCCATAGGATTGGCTTCTTTTTTTACCAAAACCTCTCCTTTTATTTTCAATGGAATTTTTCCGTCAGGATAATTCACGGCATTAGATTCTACGGTAATTGTTTTTCTGATCGGACCCGGATTCATATTATATTTCACATCAATTTTGCCGGTTTTTCCAGGTAGAATTGGTTCCGTAGGTTTAGAAGGAACAGTACAACCGCAAGTAGATTGTACATTTGTAATAATAAGAGGGGAATCTCCCGTATTAGTAAACTCAAAAGTTCTTATACCATTGTCGTTATCTTTGTAAACCTTCCCGTAATCAATAGTATTATCTTTGTCTTTAAATTCAATTTTAGGACCACTCTGCGCAAAAACACCTGCCGAAGCGGCAAAAAAGGACATCAAAAGTAATAGTTTTTTCATTTTAGTTTATTTAAACAGTTATGTAAAATTAACTTCTTTTTCAAGAAATACAAATTATTAAATCTTAATTTTTTATCCCCCATGAATTATTTACTTTTGTAACCTCTTCAAAAAGAGTACCAGATTTTTTTCTTTTTTCAGGAGCGAAACATTTGGGCATTTTCGGCGATCCATTTTCCTGCTGTTTGCAATATCTTTTTGTTTTTTTTAGTACTTTTCAATAGAAAAACAAAAAGGATATTCGCTTCCATCAGGGCTGGAAAGTTCATTAGAAAACTCTTGGAAGATTTTTTAAAAATTAAAAATAATAAAAAATATATGACAATTCCATCACAGTTCGAATCAAAAGAAATTGAGCAAAAATGGTATGATTACTGGATGAAAAATAATTATTTCCATTCAGAACCGGACCATAGAACACCTTATACAATTGTAATTCCTCCACCCAATGTAACAGGGGTTTTACACATGGGACATATGCTCAACAACACTATTCAGGACGTTTTGATAAGAAGAGCAAGACTCAAAGGGTTTAACGCATGCTGGGTTCCGGGAACAGATCATGCATCTATTGCTACAGAAGCAAAAGTTGTAGCAAAGCTCAAATCCGAAGGAATCAACAAAAACGATTTGTCACGAGAAGAATTTCTTGAACACGCATGGGATTGGACCAATAAATATGGAGGTGTAATTCTTGAACAGCTCAAACAATTGGGATGTTCTTGCGATTGGGAGAGAACCAAGTTTACCATGGATCCCGATATGTCTGCATCTGTAATCAGATCTTTTGTAGATTTATATAACAAAGGGTTGATTTACAGAGGATACAGAATGGTCAATTGGGATCCGGAAGCCAAAACTACTTTGTCTGACGAAGAAGTAAATTATGAAGAACAACAGGGAAAATTATATTTTTTAAAATATCAAATAGAAGGCTCATCAGATTATCTAACGGTTGCCACAACAAGACCCGAGACTATTTTTGGAGATACAGCGATTTGTATCAATCCTAATGATGAGAGATTTATTCACCTAAAAGGTAAAAAAGCCATTGTACCTATTTGTGGAAGAATCATTCCTATTATCGAAGACGAATATGTAGATATTGAGTTTGGAACAGGATGTCTTAAAGTTACTCCGGCACACGATGTAAACGACAAAATGTTGGGGGATAAACATGATCTTGAAGTAATCGATATTTTTAACGAAGATGCTTCGCTCAATAGTTTTGGATTACACTATCAGGGGAAAGACCGTTTTGTAGTAAGAACCGAAATAGAAAAAGAATTACAAGAAAAAGGAAACCTGCTTAAAGTAGAAATCCATCTTAATAAAGTAGGAACTTCAGAAAGAACCAAAGCTGTTATCGAACCACGTTTGTCCGATCAATGGTTTCTTAAAATGGAAGATTTGGTGAAACCTGCCATAAAAGCAGTTTTAGAAACAGAAGAAATTAAATTATATCCAAAAAAGTTTGAAAACACCTACCGTCATTGGTTGGAAAATATTCGTGACTGGAATATTTCCCGTCAACTTTGGTGGGGACAACAAATTCCGGCATATTATTATGGAGATGGAAAAGAAGATTTTGTTGTTGCAGAAACTATAGAAGAAGCTTTAGTGCTGGCGGGTGATGCTGTTGTCAGTGTGATGACTGAGC
>CAZSOC010000030.1:0-236 GCA_964608415.1 uncultured Flavobacterium sp. | reverse complement strand
TGGCAAAAGAGAAAACTTCAAACCTGAAACTTGAAACAAAAGATCTAAAACAAGACCCTGATGCATTAGACACCTGGTTTTCTTCATGGTTATGGCCGATGGCTGTTTTTGGTGGAATTCTGGATCCGGAAAACAAAGATTTTAAGTATTATTATCCAACAAACGATTTGGTAACCGGTCCGGATATTTTATTTTTTTGGGTGGCAAGAATGATTATTTCCGGATATGAATATACA
>CAZSOC010000029.1:26942-34387 GCA_964608415.1 uncultured Flavobacterium sp. | reverse complement strand
GATTAAAGCCCAGGTTTCTTTTGGATCCCAACCCCAATATCTTCCCCAACTTTCATTTGCCCATTGACCTCCTAAAAAATTACCTATAGTAAGCATTACCAGACCAATTGTTAATGCCATTTCATTGATATAAGTAATTTCCTGGATACTTAATTTCATTCTGTCCTTATTCTTTTCGTTGGTCAGAATCATCAGAATCAGAGAAACAACCCCCAAAATCATCGCTAAGGTAAATGGTCCGTAACTTCCTACAATAACTGCTACGTGAATCATTAACCAATACGAATTAAGAACCGGCTGAAGATTTGCAATAGCCGGATCCATCCAGCTCCAATGTGCAATCATCAGGATCATTGAAGCGACAAATGTTCCGGAAGCTACAGTAAGTTTTGATTTTATATTGAAAACCAATGTAAAAAACATAGTTGCCCAGGCTACATAAATCATAGACTCATAAGCATCACTCCATGGTGCATGTCCGGAAATGTACCATCTGGCAATCAATCCTAAAGTATGTAAAATAAATAGCAAAGCAATAATTACATGAAAAATATTAAGGACAATTGAAATAATTTTCTTTTTGTTCACAATATTTATAATTGTAAAAATCAACATCAATACTCCTGCATACATATACCAGGAAAATAAGTTCTTGAAAATGTCATAATTATTGTAAGCAATTTCTGCATTGATCTTATCTTCAGATGGCATTACTTTACTTCCATATTTTTTCTGAAATTCCTGAATTCCTTCTAAAAATTTATCTGCTTTTGAATAATCCTTATTAACTGCTGCAGAATCTAACATCATCAAATAAACCGGTAAAATCCCTTTTATCTGAACAGAATCTTTTCCCATTAATCCGGAATTGAATAATTCCAAATGCGAGACCCATTTATCATTCTCATGATCGGGTATAGGATAAATCCTCAAAATACTTCCGCTTAATGCAGAATGCAAAAGATTGACTTTCCTGTCTGTTTCAATAAAATCTTTCTGAAACTGGTTCGGAACCGATGCTTTATAGGCTTCTTCAAGATAAGCGTCGAGTTTATAATTTCCTATTTCATCAAAGAAATTGATCATTGGTATCAATTTTTGACCTTTTGGAACTCCTAAAATCTTACGGATACTATCATTGTCTTTTTTTACATTAATCAGCGGAACATGATACCATGCCTGAGCATATTGGGTCATCGAAAGAAAAACCTGATCAGAATTCATCCCTTTGTATGTATCACTTTTGCTTACCTTTCTCAATAATTCCGAAGAAAAAGTATGGATAGGTTTCATTCTCCCATTGGCATCTTGTATTACCAAGCGACCAAATTTGTCTGCATGTTCCTTATCGATCTGTTTTTCTGAAATAAATTTTTCAATTACTTCAACATTCGGGTTTCCATGTGTATGCTGATCCTGAGCAAAAGCTCCAAAGCTCAAAAACAATAATATGATCATTGTAATTTTATCTTTCTTTTTGATCACAGCTTCTAATTTTCTTTTGATCTCTGCAAAACGGGTATTTTTATCAAACAAAATTGCCATCATTGCTATATATAAAAGGAAATAACCAATATAAGTTATCCAGGTTCCCCAGAAATCGTGGTTTACAGATAATATTGTTCCTTTTTCGTCAGGAAAAAATGAAGCCTGAAAGAATCGGTAACCTTTATGATCTAATATATTGTTCATGTAAATTCTCGAATCAAAGTTGCCATCTTCATCTTCAACGGTTACTTTGCTTTCAAAAGATGAATAACTTTTTTCAGTTCCTGGGTATTTTTCTGCAATAAAATCGTTAAGTTTTATTTTGAAAGGAGTAATATATATTTTGCTTCCGAAAAACAAGGTAAATTCTAAATTCCCCAGATGAAAAGACTGAGGTTCTCCCATTTTTCCTTTTCCTCCCATTAAGGTCACTTCTTTGGACTCGTTTCCTGTTTTTATGCTTATAACCAAAGCATCTTCAGAATTTTTGGCTTTAAAATCGTTATTGGAAACATAAGAAATCTTACCTCTTATGGCGGGTTCCGGAAAGACGAATTGTGAACCTCCCAAATTGTACAAAGACCTCATCATTAATTGTTGTACACTATCTTTTACAACTGATCCTTGCATTTGATCTGCCATCCTCATAAACTGGCCATCAAAAGGTGTCTCTATAGTATAAGTTTCGCCTTTTGTATTTATATTTATTGCACCTTTTGTATAATTATTCAAGGCAAACAAAACATTATGAATATTTTGAACTTCTCCGTCTTTAAGATAATGTTCGTGTCTTATTCCTTCCCCGGATTCTACAAGTTTTAAGTATTCAATACCGTTGGCATCTTCGACAACAGTCTCTGTTACTCCCATTATATAATCTACATAAGTAATCTCGTAAGGATCCTGAGCAAATTTATCTTTAATAGAAAAATTATTATTGGTAACAGGAGATAGTAACAGTGCTTTTTCCTTGGTTTTTCTTCTCATTTCTCCATTTAGATCTCCATCTACAAAAGCAGTTAGAAAAACCTTTTCTGAAAAAACTTCGTTAGAAGATTCTCCTTCTCTAATTGGCATCATTCCTTCAAAACTCATATATCTGGTAATGAATGCGCCTCCTAAAATTAAAATAAAAGATAAATGCAGTAATAGTGTCGCCCATTTTTCTTTTTTATACAATTGATATCTTTTAATGTTTCCAATAAAATTAATCATGAAAAAGAACATAATCGCTTCAAACCAAAATGCATTATAAATCCAAATTCTTGCTGTATCGGTATTATACTCATTTTCTATAAAAGTTCCTAATGCCAATGCTAATGCAAAACCGAGAAATAAAACTGCCATTAACCTGGTTGAGAAAAAGAATGAACCAATTTTGGAAAGTATCTTGTTGTCCATTGTATTGCTGGGTATTTTTAATAAATGCCACAAAAGTAAGTAAAAATGTTAGCTTATAAGCCATTAAATCGTATAGATAGTTCTTAAATTTAAGCTAAAATTAACGCTACAACCCAAGATCGAAGATCAAAAACCAAAAGTTGAAAAATTGAAAGTTGAAAATCTTACTTCCACATATTGCCTATTTTGCCGTATGTTAAATAATTTCGATAAAAATCCAAGTTGAGAAACATACATTTTTATTATTCTTATCTTTGAAATAAAATCATATCTTATGTCAAACATCAATCTCATTATAGAAGAAAGACCGAGTATTGTAGGAAATTTTATGGTCGGAAGGCTATTACCTTTTAAAGATAAAAGAATGGTTGGTCCTTTTGCATTTATTGATCATATGGGTCCGGCAACTTTCGGCAATCAAGAAAACTACGATGTTGGAGCCCATCCGCATATTGGGCTTTCTACTCTTACATTTTTGTTTGAAGGAAGTATTATGCATCGTGATAGCCTGGGAACAAAAATAGAGATTGTTCCAAATCAGGTAAATTGGATGACTGCCGGAAAAGGAATCACCCATTCCGAAAGAACTCCAGAACATTTACTGGATAAAGAAAAAAAAATGCACGGATTACAAATTTGGGTTGCGTTGCCTAAAGAATTAGAGCAAATGGAACCTTCGTTTACCCATATTGAAGAAAACGGTATTCCAAGCTGGAAAGATGGTGATTTAAGTTACAAGCTTATTGCAGGAGAAGCTTTTGGTAAAAAATCTGACGTTCCTGTTTATAGCCCTTTATACTTTATTGAAATAAAATCCAAAACCAAACAGCTCATAGACATCGGCAGTCAGCTTTATGGAGAAAGTGCGTTGTATATACTGGAAGGAAGTATTTCCAACGGAGAAAACACCTACCAGCCCAAACACATCCTTATTGCCAATGATGCTACTTTGTGTTCTTTTACCATCAACGAAAATTCTACAGTTTACATATTTGGAGGAATACCATTTCCAGAACCACGCACTATCTATTGGAATTTTGTAGCGACAGATAAACAACTCATTGAAGATGCCAAAAAAAGATGGATCAACCATGAATTTCCAAAAGTTCCGGATGAATATGAATACATTCCTCTACCCGATCAATTATCTAATTTCAGACCAAAATAAAGTTTGGAAGTTTAATTCTTATTTTTTCAATAGTTTTGTACTATGATAAAAATTTGCGTCATAGGATTTGGCAACGTTGCACAACATCTCATCAAAGCTGTTAACAATTCTGATCTGCTTGAAATCACTCAGGTATATTCCAGAACTATTCAAACAGAAAGTAATCGTATCGTTTTGGATCGATTTGTTAATGATTTAGATCTTATAAAAGATGCCGATGTCTATATTATTTCTGTAACAGATGATGCCATTCGGCATATTTCAAGCGAATTAAATTTTGAAAATAAATTAGTTGTTCACACATCCGGAAGTTCTTCTATTGAAAACATCAATTCAAAAAACAGAAGAGGCGTTTTCTATCCTTTACAAACATTTAGTAAAAATAAAGAAATCGATTTTAAAGAAATCCCAATCTGTTTAGAAACCGAAAATCCGGAAGATTATAAAACTTTAGAAAACATAGCAAAATGTATTTCAAATCATGTTTTTAATATCAGTTCCCCACAAAGAAAAGCATTACATATTGCCGCTGTTTTTGTAAATAACTTTGTAAATCATCTTTATTTTATAGGTTCAGAAATATGTAAAGAAAATGATATTCCTTTTGAAATATTACAACCGCTCATTTCAGAAACTGTAGAAAAAATAAAAACCTTAGAACCTCAGGCTGCTCAAACCGGCCCTGCAATTCGCAATGATATCCGAACAATAGATTCACATCTGTTATTTTTGCAAAACGAAAATTACAAAAACATATATCAAATACTAACCCGATCAATACAAAATCATGTCAAAAAGTTATAAAGAAATCATGAACGATATTACTACATTTATCTTTGATGTAGATGGTGTTCTCACAGATAGTTCCGTACACGTTACTTCTACAGGAGAAATGTTACGAATCATGAACATAAGAGATGGTTTTGCCTTAAAATCGGCTATAGAAAGTGGTTATAATGTTTGTGTAATTTCCGGAGGAAGTAATGAAGGTGTAAGAATACGATTAAGAAATTTGGGGATTACAGATATCTATCTGGGTAGTCCTGACAAAGTAGAAACTTTAAAAGAATACACAGATATTTACAATATCAAACCGGAGCAAATTTTGTATATGGGAGATGATATTCCCGATTACTACGTAATGAAATTAGTAGGATTACCTGCGTGTCCTCAGGATGCAAGCCCGGAGATCAAAGATATTTCAAAATATATTTCTCATAAAAACGGAGGAAAAGGAGCTGTAAGAGAAGTTATAGAACAGGTAATGAAAGTTCAGGGAAAATGGAGTGTTCATTTTAACGGAAAACATGATTAAATTATATTTCGGGTTTTTGTTTTTTAGTTTCAGACTCCAATTCCAACTTTGGATATTAGAGATTGGATTTCTTATGGAAAATATTCTAATTGACAGTTCATCAAACTGAAACTTAAAATTGTACCTTTGCATCCCTAAATAAAAATCATGAGATTACACAGAAATTTAGTTTACACAACGATAGACTCTTTAAATGCAATTTTCAACGAAGGAGAATATGCAGATAAAGTTGTTGCCAGAGCATTAAAAAAAGACAAACGTTGGGGAAGCCATGATAGAAAATTTGTTGCAGAAACGATCTATGAGATCGTAAGATGGAAAAGATTATATGCAGAAATTGCCAATGTAAAAGAACCTTTCGACAGGGATGAAATCTGGAGAATGTTTGCCGTATGGGCAGTTTTAAGAGGTTATCCTATTCCAGATTGGAGACAACTGGAAGGAACTCCCGAAAGAAAAATAAAAGGCCGTTTTGACGAACTATCAAAAATAAGGGTTTTTAAAGAATCTATTCCCGATTGGATGGATGAATTAGGAAGTAAAGAATTGGGTGAAGAATTATGGAGTAAAGAAATTCATGCACAAAACCAGTCCGCAAAAGTTATTTTGAGAACCAATACACTCAAAACTACCCCAGAAAAACTAAGAGCTATTTTGATGGATTTGGATATTGATACAGAATATCTGAAAAATCAACCCGAAGCATTAGTATTAAAAGAAAGAGCCAATGTATTCCTTACCGATGCTTTCAAAGAAGGTCTGTTTGAAGTTCAGGATGCAAGCTCTCAGCTGGTTGCCAGGTTCTTAGATGTACAACCGGGAATGAGAGTCGTAGATACTTGTGCCGGAGCCGGTGGAAAAACTTTGCACATGGCTGCCCTGATGCAAAACAAGGGACAGCTTATTGCTATGGATCTGTACGAGAGTAAGCTCAAACAGCTCAAACTTCGTGCAAAAAGAAACGGAGCTTTCAATATAGAATACAGAATAATAGATTCTACCAAAGTAATCAAAAAATTACAGGAAAAAGCCGATCGTGTATTGATTGATGCTCCTTGCAGCGGATTAGGAGTTCTTAAAAGAAATCCTGATGCAAAATGGAAATTACAACCCGAATTTATAGATAACATCAAAAAAGTACAAGCAGAGGTTTTGGAAAGTTATTCCAGAATTGTAAAGCCGGGAGGAAAATTGGTTTATGCCACTTGTTCTGTATTACCTTCTGAAAACCAAGAACAAATTGAGAAATTTTTAACAACAGAAAATGGTAAAAATTTTACCTTTGTTCAAGATGTAAAAATTTTAGCTTCAGAAAGTGGTTTTGACGGTTTTTACATGGCGTTGTTAGAAAGAAAAAACCAATAAATTATTATTATGAAGAAATTTTACACATTATTCGCACTATTCACAATCGGGATTGTTGTTGCACAAGCTCCGCCTAATTACTACAACTCTGCAACAGGAACAGGATATACGCTCAAAACACAACTTAAAGATATAATTTCTAATGGACATAGTCCTCAGTCATATACAACAGGATTGTGGAATTTATATGCCACAAGCTTAAGAGATGCTTATTATGAAAACGACAATTCATTATTAGACATTTATTCTGAAAATCCTAATGGAGCAGATCCATACAATTATACTTCAACGTCGCAACAATGCGGAAATTATAATGCAGAAGGAATATGCTATAATAAAGAACACTTAATTCCTCAGTCTTACTTTGGTGATGGCGAAATGCCAATGTATTCTGATGCTCATCATGTTGTTCCTTCTGATGGAAGAGTAAACGGATGGAGAGACAATTACCCTTTTGGACCGGTATCGGGAACTACTTCAAACCCTTGTAATAATGGAGCTACAAATATACCCTGTAATTCTCAAAATGGTTCAAAAAAAGGAAATAATGCCAATACCGGATATTCTTCAGGTTATACAGGCATTGTCTTTGAACCGATTGACGAATTCAAAGGTGATGTTGCGAGAAGCTTTTTTTATTTCGCTACAAGATATCAAACACAAATGGCAGGATTCTATACTGCTGCCAATAACTCCAGTAGTACTCCC
>CAZSOC010000029.1:4822-26932 GCA_964608415.1 uncultured Flavobacterium sp. | reverse complement strand
GCAATGTTTGACGGAAGTAATGATAAAGTTTTTTCAAACACATTCCTAAATATTCTTATTACCTGGCATCTTAATGATCCTGTAAGTCAGAAAGAGATCGACTTTAACAATGCTATTTATGCATTTCAGGGAAATAGAAATCCTTTTATCGATAATGAAGCATATGTTTGTCAAATATGGTCTGCTGAGTGTCAGGCATTAAGCAATGAGCAATTTGAAGAAACTATTGCTCTGAATATTTATCCGAATCCGTCTAATGGAGAAGTAATAAATATCGAAACTGATTTTGACTTTGAAGAAATTAAATTAATCAACACCAATGGTCAAATCATCCAAACGATAAAAAATACAAACTCTTCGGATCATTTTTATCAACTGAAAGGTTTACCAAAAGGTTTTTATTTCTTAAAACTCACAACCGGTAAAACTTCGGTTACGAGAAAGGTTATCATCAATTAAACATTAATTTTTAGATTATAAAAAAAAGCCGTTATCAAAAAATAACGGCTTTCTTTATGAATTAAATGCTTTCTTTATTCTCGCCAAATCTCTTTTGGTATCGTTTTCTTTAAGGGTTTCCCTCTTATCATAGTTTTTCTTCCCTCTTGCCAAACCGATCTCTAATTTTGCCAATCCTTTTTCGTTGGTAAATAGTTTTAGCGGAACGATCGTCAAACCTTTGGTCTGAACATTTTTTGCTAAAGCTTTAAGCTCTTTTCTATTAAGCAATAACTTTCTTTCGCTTCTGGATTTATGATTAAACTGATTTCCAAAAGCATATTCTTCGATATAAGTATTTATTGCAAACAGTTCGTTATTACTGAACTCACAAAAACTTTCTGTAATATTGGCTTTTCCTAAACGTATAGATTTTATTTCTGTACCTGTAAGTACAATTCCGGCAGTATAGGTTTCGATTATTTCAAAATCAAAACGTGCTCTTTTATTAAGTATATTAACTGTCTTTTGCATAGGTTTGCAAAGGTATAACAATAATTAAAGTATGTATAAATGTATAGTACATTTTTATACATATTTGCACATACGTTTTTTTAAATACTAATCTGTAATAAACAAATTCAAATTCTTTTTTAAGAAAATTTTTTTGGATATACTAAAATAAAAAACACCATCCCAATAAGGATGGTGTTTTAAAAACAAAACAAAAATCACTAATCTACCACCACTGTATGGGTAATAAACTCAGTACTATCCTTCTTAAATTTTAAATCAAAAGTACCTGGAATAAGAGATTTAAATTTATAAACTTCTGTTTTTATAACAGGTTCTTCATCACAATCTGTTCCTATGTACTTAGCTTCTACTTCAATATTTGTAGTATTTCCGTCTCTAACTTCAATAAACTTATTAAAGCTGCCACATTCATTTTCTACAAGAAATTTTACTTCTATAGAAACTTCTTGGTTTCTATCTGCTTCCGTCGGACCACTTACTTCTGTAACAAAAGATTCTTTGGTTACTGTTGGCGGAACTGAACTATTATCATCACTGTTACATGAGACAAAGATTGCCGAAATAATAAATAGAACAGTTAATCCTTGAATTTTGATTTTTTTCTTCATTTTATGTATTGATTATTTATGTTACTTACAAATAAGATGTGTAAGCAGTGAAAGGTTGCTTATTTATAAATGTTAAAAATCAAAATGAATATTCAACTCAATACAATTCAGATGTTTAATAGTTTCAAAAAAAATATTTTATATTTTGAAACCGGCTTAATGTAAAAGTTCTCTCAATAAAAAAAGTCGAAACCGTTTATGGTTTCGACTGTATTAAATTAAAAAACTTTAAAATTATAATTCCGTTTGATTTCTAAATACCAGTTTCCCATCAAAAGAATCTAGTAAGATAATACTGTCTGTTGCAATATTTCCGCTTAAAATTTCTTTTGAAAGAGCATTGAGTACTTCTCGTTGTATTACCCTTTTTACGGGTCTTGCTCCAAATTGTACATCATATCCTTTTTCAGACAAATAATCTATTGCTTCAGGAGTTGCATCCAGTGTAATCTGCTGTAGTTGAAGCATTTTGCTTAATGCTTTTATCTGTATGGTAACAATTTGCCTGATATTTTCGGCTGTAAGAGGTGTAAACATTACAATCTCATCAATTCGATTAATAAACTCAGGTCTTACAGTTTGTTTTAACAACCCCAAAACTTCCGTTTTTGCAGATTCTGTTGCAGCTTCAATATTTCCTTTCAGGTTTTCAAACTTATCCTGGATTATCCCGCTTCCCAAATTGGAAGTCATGATTATAATTGTGTTCTTAAAATCGGCTAATCTTCCTTTATTATCGGTCAATCTTCCTTCGTCCAAAACCTGGAGTAAGATATTAAACGTATCGGGATGTGCTTTTTCTATCTCGTCAAGCAAAATTACCGAATATGGTTTTCTTCTCACAGCTTCCGTTAATTGTCCGCCTTCATCATAACCTACATAACCCGGAGGAGCTCCAACCAGTCTGCTCACACTATGTTTTTCCTGATATTCACTCATATCGATACGTGTCATTGCATTATCATCGTCAAAAAGATAAGCAGCCAGGGCTTTTGCCAATTCGGTCTTTCCTACTCCGGTAGTTCCTAAAAATAAGAATGATCCTATTGGTTTTTTAATATCCTGCAATCCTGCTCTGCTTCTTCTTACAGCATCACTCACAGCCTGGATTGCTTCTTCCTGACCTACAACTCTTTGATGCAATTCTGTTTCAAGATAAAGTAGCTTTTCTCTTTCTCCCTGTAACATTTTCATTACGGGAATTCCTGTCCATTTGGCAACAACTTCAGCAATATCTTCACGATTTACTTCTTCCTTTATTAAAGAATCTCCTGATTGATTTTCGATTAACTGAAGTTGTAACTGATCCAATTGGACTTGAGCTTCCTTAATTTTTCCATATCTTATTTCGGCTACTTTTCCGTAATCGCCTTCTCGTTCTGCACGTTCTGCCTCAAGTTTTAATTCTTCTATCTGTGTTTTTACATCCTGAATCTGATCTACAACTTCTTTTTCAGATTTCCATCTGGCATAAATATTATTGCGTTCTTCTTTGAGATTGGCAATATCAAGTGCTAAAGATTTGAGTTTTACTTCATCATTTTCTCTTTTTATGGCTTCGATTTCGATTTCCAACTGCATAATTTTTCGATCCAGAACATCTAATTCTTCTGGTTTAGAATTGATTTCCATTCTCAATTTTGAAGCAGCCTCGTCCATTAAATCTATTGCTTTGTCCGGAAGAAAACGATTGGTAATATATCTTTGAGATAATTCTACAGCTGCTATAATCGCATCATCTTTGATTCTTACCTTATGGTGTGTTTCGTATTTTTCCTTAATACCACGCAAAATCGAAATTGCACTTTCTGTATCAGGTTCGTCAACTATTACTTTTTGAAACCTTCGTTCCAGTGCTTTATCTTTTTCAAAATATTTTTGATATTCATCCAGAGTTGTTGCTCCGATTGCTCTCAATTCTCCCCGGGCTAAAGCCGGTTTCAAAATATTAGCTGCATCCATCGCTCCTTCTCCTCCACCTGCTCCTACCAATGTGTGAATTTCATCAATAAAAAGGACAATATCTCCTTCTGCATTGATTACTTCTTTTACCACAGATTTTAGTCTTTCTTCGAATTCTCCTTTGTATTTTGCCCCGGCAATCAAAGCTCCCATATCCAGAGAAAAAACAATTTTGTTTTTCAAATTCTCAGGAACATCTCCATCTACAATTCTGTGTGCCAGTCCTTCGGCAATGGCGGTTTTACCAACTCCCGGTTCTCCGACAAGCATCGGATTATTTTTGGTTCTTCTGGTCAAAATTTGTAAAACTCTTCGTATTTCTTCGTCCCTGCCAATTACCGGGTCTAATTTTCCGGAGCTTGCCAGTTCGTTAAGATTTTTGGCGTATTTATTTAATGAATTATAAGTTTCTTCTACTGATTTGGAAGTTACTCTTTCTCCTTTTCTTAACTCATCAATAGCCGATTTTAAGTTTTTTTTGGTTACACCCTGATCTTTTAATACTTGTGCAATTTTACTTTTTGATTCGAATATTGCTAAAATCAAATGCTCGATCGAAACGTATTCATCTTCCATTTTTTTAGCAATGATTTCAGCTTCATTTAAAGTTGTGGTGGCTTCACGGGATAAGGTGATATTTGCACCGGAAACTTTTGGAAAGCTTTGGATAATACTATCCAGTATTTGCTGAAATAATGTAACATTTACATTGAGTTTTTTAAGTAAAAAAGGAGCTACATTCTCATCAACTTCAAAAATCCCTTTGAAAATATGCTCATTTTCTATTTGCTGCTGATTGTTACTTTGTGTAATTACTTGCGCTTGCTGTAATGCTTCCTGCGATTTGATCGTATAATTGTTTATATTCATATCTTTATAAAAATTTTAGTTGTATTCTGTTTTCCGAAAATCAACAATTTATATTCCACCATAACAAACAAGACAAATTGTCGTTTTTTTGATTGATTTTAATAAAAATAACGACAAAAAGTCATATTAAACTCTCATAATATGTTTAATCTATTCAAAAAAAACACCAATAAAATTAATCCATCTGAAGAGATAAAGTTTCATCTTTTAACAGATCTACAACAGTTAAATACCATCACAGAAGAATCTACCGTAGTTTTCCAACTCCTGTTTAAACACAGCACAAGGTGTATAATTAGTAAAATGGCTTTAAAAAATTTTGAAAGTGAATTTGATTTTCAACTCAATAATATCAAATGTTATTGTCTTGATCTATTGAATTACAGGGATATATCAAATACAATTGCAGAAAAATTTGACGTAGTCCATCAATCTCCCCAAATTATTCTGATAAAGGATAAAACAGCAATTTATCATACTTCTCATGAATCTATCGATGCTTCAAAAATAATTGAAATCATCAATAAAAAATCCGGAATGTAATCTACTTAATGATTTTATTGCGCTGAATAATGCTTTTTACCTTATTTTTCAGGTCTTCTCCGGTATCATAAACCATTTGTTCGTTTGATGGAAAAGGAACAGCTTTGTTCGAAAAATAGTTTTGATAATTCTTGTCTGCAGCCCTCAGATCTCCTCTGTATCTTGCATAAATATTTTCGAAAACAAACTCACTTACAATAGGAAAAGACTGTATGAGATTGTTGTTTTTAAGATCGATATATTCTATTTTGGCAACAACCTGGACCGATTTGAATTGTATAAATTCATTAATTTTTATCTTAACGATCTTATAATTATCTTCATAAACATCACGGCCCAAACTATCTTTTACAACCCTTCCTCTACTGTCTAATTTCTTCTTTTTACCATCAAGAATTTCTTTTTCTCTTTCGAACTCTTTTTCTTTTACTTGTTCCGGCGAGATATTTATTTCTCTGAAATTGATGTCTATTGCATATTCATAATCAATATTTTTTTGCTTCTCATTATGATATGTAACCCATTTTTCGTTCAGTCCGTAAGTATTAAAATCCAGTAGCGCCCGGAGCAAATCCTGAGGAATTATCATATTGGTCTGGTTATTGGAATAAACCTCAACATAATCCATTCCTTTGTTTTTTGCCTCAGAGATTAATGTTGCGACATCTTTATAATTAGAATTTAATTGATTGAGATAAACCAGATCATCGTAAGCACGACGGTAATTGGCTTTGATTTTTGTCCCTAAAAGTCCTTTTGAATTATCGTACAAATGTTTGACCAAAGCGTTTTTACTATTCACTATTTGCTCCGAATAATCTTCAAATTCAAAAACTGCATTTCTGTTTTCTGTATTTAATTTCAAAGGCAAAAGGGGTCTGATCTGCTCTTGTCTTCTGTTTAGATCCTGATAGGTTTTGAAAACTTTATCCAGATTTTGAGGATTAGCATCTTTTATTAAAAAATCAATATTTCTCAAATCCCTTTCTTTCGCCTTGGCAAAAGCTTCTTCAAGAAAATGTATATAACTCTGGCTGCTTTTTTTGGTTTTATTTTTTTGAAGTTTTTGGACAGATTTTAAAATTACATTTTCATAATTCCCTGAAGCTAAATCTTGTTGAGTATTTTTTACACCACAGGAAATTATCAGAAAAATAAAAAACAGAAATAACAGATATTTTTTCATTGCTTATTGGTTTTATACAAAAATAATGAAAGATTGTTATTGAAGAAATAAAGAAGCAATTTAAACTTTAGAGTTTCCAACCATTTTACCAGTTGTATAATAAAATCCAAATGCAACCAGAATTAAAGCTCCCGATACTGCAAACCACAATGTATCAAAACCATATTTGGCGGCTGTTGTGGTTCCCAGATAAGGCGCAATGATAAAAGCAACAGAAAATGTCAACCCGTTAAACCCCATGTAAGCACCTTTATTATTTGCTCCCGCCCTTATTGCTGTTACAGTTGCAGTATATGGCAGAACCAGAATTTCACCAAAACACATAAAGGTCATTGCAATATACAACCAATAATGATTTACCGTTAACCCGTTGATAAAAAAGAAAACAGCATTTAAAATCGTACCCACAATCAAGATGTATCTAATCGTGTATTTGCCTTTTAACCAATTTACAATAGGCATTTCTGTAAGAAAAATAATCAATCCGCTGTAACCCATTAAAACCCCAATTGCCGTTTCGGTCATCATGGCTTCTTGTTTATAAAACAATGGTGCAACCTGAAATAACTGGAAAAATGCTATGCAAAACAAGATATTGACCAGATTGTACACAATAAAAGGCTTATCCCGGTAAGGAGATCTTTCTTTTACTTCTTGACGATTCTTTATGATATCTGAATTTCTTTCTTTTCTGTTTTTAAAAAAATTATAAAACATAATTGCTGCAAACAAACTTCCCGCCGCATTAAGATAAAACAATAAATCATATGAAATAGTTGATAAAATCCCTCCCATTGTTGGTCCTATGGCAAACCCCAGATTCATTGCCATCCGGTTAAGAGAAAAAGCACGGGTAAGATTTTCCGGCTTGGCAAATTTGGTAACTGCCACAGAATTTGCCGGTCGTAACATTTCATTTACAATACTTGTGAGCATAATTATAGCCGCAAATTGATAAAATGTATGAAAAAAAGGCATTATAGCAAACATTGGCGCAGTTGCCAAAAGGCTAAACAATTGTATTTTAAAACTTCCGAATTTATCTGATAAAGCACCTCCCAGCCAGGTTCCCAAAAGTGAACCAACTCCATACAAACTCAACACTATTCCAACTTGTTTGAGTGAAAACCCAAGCTCGGTATTCATATAAATTCCTAAAAAAGGCAATACCATCGCCCCGGAACGATTAATGAGCATAACGATACTCAACATCCAGGATTCTTGCGACAAACCTTTATAGGAATCGAAATAAAGACGAAATATTTTTGACATAATTGATGATTGTTGCAAAATTAAGAAATGCAGCAATAAGAATACATTAATTATAAATTAAAATGTACCTCTTTTTGATATAATGGAACAAATAGAAAAGTCCGAAATCAATTCGGACTTTTAGAAAAAAACAAATAATTATTTTATTTTATTTCGTTGGGAGGAAGTAATTTAGAACTTACTTCACCAAATCCTATTCTGATCTGATCATTTTGACAAAAACCTTTCATGATAACAGTATCTCCATCATTGATAAATTTACGTTCTGTACCATCTTTCAGAATCAAAGGATTTTTTCCTCCCCATGTCAATTCCAGCATAGAACCAAAACTGTCCGGAGTTGGTCCTGAAATTGTTCCCGAGCCCATCATATCTCCCGAATTAATTCTACAGCCATTTATGGTATGATGCGCCAGCTGTTGGCTCATTGTCCAATACATATATTTGAAATTAGAATTACAAATAACATTTTCTTCTCCTCCTTCCGGCTGAATAAGTACCTGCAAATTAATATCGAATGAATGATTGCCTTCCTGGTGTAAATAAGGTAATGGTTTTGGATCTTGCTTTGGACTTTCAACCCTAAAAGGTTCCAATGCGTCTAATGTTACGATCCATGGAGAAATTGAAGAGGCAAAATTTTTCGCTAAAAATGGTCCAAGCGGGACATACTCCCACTTTTGGATATCTCTTGCACTCCAATCGTTCAATAAAACCATTCCGAAAATATGTTCTTCTGCTTGTTTCAAAGGAATATTTTCTCCCATAATATTCCCGTCTGTAGTAATAAATGCCGTTTCCAGCTCAAAATCTACCAATTTTGAAGGTCCAAAAACAGGAGAGGTTTCTCCGTTTGGCAAAGTTTGTCCCATAGGACGACGAACCGGAATTCCAGAGGGTACAATTGTAGAACTTCTACCATGATAACCTACGGGAATATGCAGCCAATTAGGCAATAACGCATTTTCCGGATCCCGAAACATCTTACCCACATTGGTGGCGTGCTCCTTACTGGAATAGAAATCTGTATAATCCCCAATTAAAACCGGTAATTGCATTTCTATATCAGCAACATCAAAGATCACTATATCTTTATGCTTTTTATTATCACGTAATTTTGAATTATTTATATCAAAAATTTCAGCAATTCTATTTCTTACCAAACGCCAGGTTTTTTGACCATCCGAAATAAAATCATTTAAAGTATCCTGCATAAACATATCGTCTGTAAGCTCAATCCCTTCAAAATAATTAAGTTGTTGAAGAGCTCCCAGGTCTATAGCATAATCCCCTATTCTGGTTCCAACAGTGATCACATCATCTTTGGTAAGAAAAACTCCAAAAGGAATGTTCTGAATAGGAAAATCACTGTCATTTTTTACTTCCAACCAAGATTTTCGTGTTGGATCATTAGCAATTATTGGCATTTGTTAGTGTTTTATTTGAGATGGATAAATTCAAACATCAAATATATTATTATATGTTAATTTAACAAACGGATTTTGTATTTTTGCGCTGTATTTAACGAAAAATTATAAAATGCAACAAGATAAAGAAATTTTCGATTTAATTCTTGAAGAACAGGACAGACAAATACATGGTTTAGAGCTTATTGCTTCAGAGAATTTTGTAAGTGACCAGGTTATGGAAGCAGCCGGCTCATGCCTTACTAATAAATATGCCGAAGGTTATCCCGGCAAAAGATATTATGGTGGCTGCGAAGTAGTCGATGTCGTAGAACAAATCGCTATAGACAGAGCAAAAACATTATTTGGAGCCGAATATGCAAACGTTCAGCCACATTCCGGTTCTCAGGCAAATACGGCAGTTTATGCGGCATGTTTAAAACCCGGAGATAAAATTCTTGGTTTTGATCTGTCTCACGGAGGACATTTAACACACGGTTCTCCTGTTAATTTCTCCGGTAAATTATACACCCCGATTTTTTATGGTGTCGAACCTGAAACAGGGCAATTTGATTATGATAAGATCCAGGAAATTGCTACAAGAGAACAACCAAAGATGATCATTGCCGGAGCTTCTGCTTACTGTCGTGATATGGATTTTGAGCGTTTCCGTAAAATTGCGGATAGCGTCGGGGCTCTTTTATTAGCCGATATTTCTCATCCCGCAGGTTTAATTGCAAAAGGATTGATGAACGACCCGATTCCGCATTGTCATATCGTTACCACTACAACCCACAAAACATTGAGAGGACCAAGAGGCGGAATGATCCTGATGGGGAAAGATTTTGAAAACCCGTGGGGATTGACAACTCCAAAAGGCGAAATCAGAATGATGTCATCAATATTGGATCTATCTGTTTTCCCTGGAAACCAAGGTGGTCCTTTAATGCATATTATTGCTGCCAAAGCAGTTGCTTTTGGAGAAGCATTAAAAGATGAATTTTTTACTTATTCGCTGCAAGTGCAAAAAAATGCAAAGGCGATGGCAGAAGCTTTCGTGAAAAGAGGTTACAACCTTATTTCCGGAGGAACGGATAACCATATGATGCTTATTGATTTGAGAAATAAAAACATTACAGGTAAGGAAGCTGAAAACGCATTGGTGAAGGCTGAAATTACAGTAAACAAAAACATGGTTCCTTTTGACGACAAATCACCTTTTACAACTTCCGGGATCCGTATCGGAACCCCTGCAATTACAACTCGTGGTCTGGTAGAATCTGACATGGAAACTATTGTTGATATGATCGACAGGGTTTTGATGAATCATACCAACGAAGAGATCATTGAGCAAGTTGCTGATGAAGTAAATGAAATGATGGGAGAAAGAGCCATTTTTGTTTTTTAACGTAGATTCGTATAAACTCATAATTTTTAATAAGTGAATAATTAAAAGAGGCTGTTTCAAAATAATGAAACAGCCTCTTTTGTTTGTATTATTTAACTAATAACTATTGTTTTTTCTTTTTCGTTGTGTATCAATAATGTAAATTATAAAATTTATTATCGCATTTCAGAAGGTTTTACAAAGTCAGGTTTCAATATTTCTTTTAATTGTTCAGCAGTTGCCCGGGTTATAGATTCGAATATTTCCGGATTTTCTATTTGCATTTGTTTTTGAAGGTCAAAACATAATTTTCTAAGTTCAATCGCTTCTTCAATACTTTTGAATTTGGTTAAACTCAAGTTTTCAGAAATCCATGTTTTGAATTCTTCATCATTTTCAAAGAAATATGTTTTGAATCCTTCCTAATCTAATTGCCATTGTATATGAAGCCTCTGTTTGTGCTTTATATAAATCAGAATTACTCATTTTTTGGTATTCTTCTTTTGTTTTCAAAAACTCAGCATCCGAGAGACCTTCTTTAATGGTTAAAGTAGATGATTCTTCTTGTTGCCCATATGAAAATTGATAAGTAGTAAAAATGGTGAATATTAAAAGAATATATTTCATATATTATTATTTCATACAATATTTTAAAGTTAAACTTATTTTCGTTTAATTCAAAATTAAAAACAAAGTAAACAATATTGTTGCCCAAAAACATGGTATTTCTTAATAGCTCATTGATTTTATTTTTCATTCATTTATAAATAAAACCATTGGAAAACGAATTCGTAAACTAAGGAGAAAATAAAAATTATCTTATAAAACTTTAAACCCATACAATTGTATGGGGTTTTTTATAAAATTGATCAAAAATATCAAGGCTTATCCTTTATAAAAACGATCAAAAAACAATATATTTGTATCAAAGTCAACTCTTAAAAAGTGAAAATAATCAGATGAAAATACTTTCTAATAGTTTTTATATCCGTGTTATTTTTACCATACTGCTTTTTGGTACGTGTGGAACAACTTCATTGGCTCAATTGCTTCCGCAAAATGAAGAACTGACCGGAAAAGCTTCTCAGCTTATTTATTCTGATCCGGACGAAGCCATAAAAATAAGTCAACATCTTCTGAAAAGCAGTTTCAATGATCCTGAAAAAGCAATGTTGAATTTACTGATTGCTGAAAGTTATAATGTTAAAGGAAATTATAATAATGCCGTTATTTCTGTTTATGAAGCCGGGAAATATTTTAAAACCATAAATGATACGCTGAAAATAAAGATTCTTTTATTAAAATCAGCACTTCTAAGGGATTTATATTTGGATTCGCAATCTGAAAAATATTTATACGATGCCGAAAAGATTACCCAAAGTTTAAATGCAAAAAGCGTTCAGGAAAAATTTGAAGCAAAGATTATTTTAAATAAAATTGAAATGAATCTTGCAAGGCAAAAAAACCAGGAAGCCTATGATCTAATTAGAAAAAACAATTACTTATTAAAAAATGTATCTTTCGAAAATCCTGATTTCAAACAGAATCTGACGATTACCAAAGCAAAAGTTTTTACTTCCCTCACAGAACGTGATTCGGCTGAATATTATTTCAATGAAGCATTATTGTTTTCTCAAAAAAGAAAATCTGTTAATTTTTTGGAACGTACAATTATTTCAAGTGAATTAGGGCGATTGTATTTTCATAAAAAAGAACATCAAAAATCCATCGAAATAATATTGCAATCATTAGAATATGTAAAAAAGATAAACAATATTCCTCTTCTAAAATCTATTAACAGGCAATTGGCGGTTAATTATTTAGCCCTGAATGACAGGGTAAACCATCAATTATTTAATAGTGATTTTTTAAAATTCAATAACATTTTAGAACAAACTGAACAGGAATCCGTCAATACAGTATTCAATTTAATAAGCAAAGAGCAGGAATATTACTTTATCGACAAAAAAAATAAGTATGCTGCTTCCTTTTATACAGCTGCAGTGATCTCTGTAATTATCATTTTAATTTGTCTTCTATTCTGGCTTAAAGCCACATGGAAGAAAAAACGATTAAAAGAAATTATAAACTATCTGGAAATCAGTAAAAATATTTTCACAAAAATAAATACTGAGAAAAAAGAATCGAGTAAGAAAATTATTATTCCGGCAGAAACAGAACAAGCAATCTTAACAAAATTAAAGCGTTTTGAATCTTCAACAAAGTTTACCAACAAAGAAATGTCTTTGGCTGTTTTGGCCGGGCAGTTTGATACCAATACAAAGTATTTATCAGAAATAATAAATAAACATTATCAGGATAATTTTAATACATATATCAACAAGCTCCGTATCAATTTTATTATTCAGAAACTGAAAACAGACCCTAATTATATGCACTATAAAATCCGTTATCTGGCAGGAGAATGTGGTTTTTCTTCACACAGTAGTTTTGCTACTGTTTTTAAATCAATCACAGGTATTGCTCCCGTAACCTTTATAGAGCTATTAAAACAGGAAAATCAAGAAACTGTATAATCAATCAATGGGTAAAGTGCTAAAATATATGATCCTGTTCATTTTAACTGTTGTAACTCTCCACAACAGCGGTTCTGCTTATGCCCAAAATAAACTGGACAGCCTGATCAAAGCAAGTACTTTAGAAATTTACGAAAATCCCGATAAAGCCATCGCAACGGGAAAATCTATTTTTGAAAATGAAATCAATCCAAAAAATAAGATAAGAGGATTGATGTTGATTTCAGATGGTTATTCATCCAAAAGGGATTATCAAAAATCATTGGAGTATGTACTGAAGGCCAACCAGCTTACCAACCAGCTCAATGATGATTTATTGAAAATTAGAGTTTTAAATAGATTAGCGGGTCAATATCAGCAATTAAAAATATACGATAAATCTATTGTGTTTCTTGATCAATCTGAAGAGTTGAGCCTGGCTTTTCCGGTTAGGGATTCTGTCCGGTTTATTTTAGGTAACAGCTATGTAATCCGGGGATTCATCTATAAGGAACAATTGAATTGTGATATCGCCATTAATTTTTTTGAAAAAGGAATTAAAGAATATGCAAGTATAGAAGGCTCTCTTATGAATCCTAATTTGAGTATAACACATTATAATATCGGTAATTGTTATATTTTGATGGGTAATAACGAAGCTGCTAAAAAAAGCTTTTCGGAATCTATAGCAATCGCAAAACAGATTAATGCCAAAAGTCTGGAAGGGTTTTCTTTAAAAGGCTTAGCAGAAGTATACACATTAGAAGGTAACTATAATGAAGCTATAAAAACTTTACAAGAAGCTTTAATTATATCTCAAAGTGTAGGCGATTTAGTTCTAAATCAAGGTATTTACAAAGGATTGTCAGAAAATTACCTGGCAATTAACGAATGGGAAAAATCCAGAATATATCATTTGGATTATTTGCAAACACAATTGGAAGTTAAAGAATCTGAACGCAAATCTATCAGCGATTCTTTGGATAAAACTTTTACCAATCAGAACTCAAAATTAGAACAAATTATTCCTAACTACAACTACGGAATTTTAACATTGTTTTTAATAACTATTTTTATTGTTATTTTTATATTTTTTAAATACAAAAAAACACAAAAAGTAAACCTCAAATTACAGGAATTGATCAATAATTTGCAAAAAAACAAAGAAAATCAATTTTAGTTTCAGAATGCAATTTTATAGTCATAAAACACTAATTAACAATTAGTTAACACTATTTTTAGGCTTTAAAATTTAGGTAAATAACAAAGCCTAAAATAAAAATTACTCGTTTTCTATCTCTATTTTTATAGCAAAACTAACCAAAATGATATATTCATTATGCGAAAAAAAGTACAATTAACTACGGTAATAAATCGGATTTTATTACCCATTAACTTCCCTAAATTTGATTTAGAAGTTAACAATTTTCTGCTACGAAGTTGTATCGGAAAAAAGGTATTCTTACCCGTATTATTCTTTTTAGTCACTATTGCCGGTTATGGGCAAATGGCTGTTCAGAATTTTGAAAGTGGTATTCCTTCAAGCTGGACCATTTTCAATGATGAAGATGAAATAGGGACGCTTCCCTGGACTATCTCTAATGATGGTTATCTCGGAAGTGATGCAGCTTTTATCGACCCCTCTGCAGAAAATATTGGAGCTGATAATACGGCACAATATTTTTTGGTTACACCATTAGTAGCGATCCCTGATAATGCAGAGATCCGTTTTTATACCAAAAGAGCTACTGAAAATGCAAATCCTGATGTAAAATACCAAATCAGAATATCTACGGCAAGTCAGCCGGATATCAATGGTTTTTCGGTTGTACTACAAGAATGGGAAGGTTCAGATCTAAATATTGGTGCTGAAAATGAGTATGAGGAAAAAATAATCAGTATTCCATCTAGTATTCCGTCAGGTTTGAACATCTATGTTGCGTTTGTAGCTGTTAATACTCAAACAGGTTCAGTTGCAAGTGGTGATGCCTGGTTTATTGACAATGTTAGAATTATTGAAGGATGTCTAAAGGTAATCGAAACCGATTTTAATGTTGATGCAGTCACGCCAACAACGGCTGATCTATCCTGGACACATCCTGAGGCTTTTGATTTTGAAATACAGGTAGTTCCACAAGGACAAGCTCCGGCAAGTTCAGGAACTGTTGTTACTAATTCCTATGAAGCAGAAGGATTAACAGGTGATAGTTTTTATGATGTGTATATCAGAACCATTTGTGATACTGAAACCGCAAGCGGATGGGCCGGACCTTTTAGTTTTAAGACAGCTAAATTAGGTATGGCTTGTGATTCACCTATTATTATTACAGCATCAGCAGGTTCTCCTTATTTACTTAGTGATAACCTGATGTATTATCCTAATGAAAATACGATAATATATCCGACACAGGGAACAAACTGTTTGCCTGCTGCCGTAACACAAAACTACTTATTTGGGAATAAGATTTTCTTTACCTATACACCTACCGAAGATGGAATTATCAACATCAGTCAGATGACAAAACCTTGGACTCAGGGAACTGAATGTTGGGGAAATGCCAGTTCAGGTGTTTTTATTTATGAAAATTGTAGTGCGATAGGAGTTGAATGTCTGGCAGGATTATATACAACTGCCACTAGTCAGCCTAAAAAAATTGAGAATTTCCCTGTAACAGCAGGAACAGAATATGTTATTGTGATGTCTACGGATCTTGGATTTGCAGCAAGTATATGTTTTGATTTTAGCCTGTCTTTTACGACTTGTCCTTCTCCTTCTCAATATACTTATGAGAATTTATTACAGGAAAGCGTTACTTTTTCGTGGAATAACCCGGTAGGTATTGCAGATTCCTGGGAGTATGTGGTTTTACCTGTTTCGGATCCGGCTCCAACAGGTACTAATGAAAATATTGATATTACAGGACTTACAGCAGGTACAGCTTACAATTTGTATGTAAGACCTGTATGTGGAGGAACTCCTGGAGAATGGGGAACTCCTTATCGTTTTACAACTCAATGTACTGTTTTTGCAACACCTTATTCTACGGGTTTTGTAGGCAGTACTGCGACAAACCCTGAACCTTGCTGGACGTCTGTAGATATGAACGGAGACGGAGTACAATGGTCTTATCAGGGAGGTTGGGAAACGGGCTATATGGGGTATGCTACTTTGAATACAAGTACCAATCAAAACTTCAACCACGATTATCTGGTTTCGCCTCAAATAAATTTTGACGGAACCGCTCAAAAGCGTTTGAGATATTCTCATCAAGTAGGTTGGGGAGGTCCGGGTAGCTATAGCATAAAAATTTCTACAACCGGTATAGGAGAAGACAATTTCACTTATGAATTAAGACCTGAAACAGTTATAACTAACGAAAACTGGCAAGAGATAATTTATAATATCCCTGAAAGTATAACAGGTAATGTAAATATTGCTTGGATCGTTTCTCCTGTTGGCTCAGGACAATTGGCCTCAAGAGTATCCATTACAAATGTATATATCGAAGACAAGCCTGCCTGTGCAGATCCTTTGGCTCCTGTTTTGGTTGCAGGAAGTATTACTACAACATCTGCTCAGTTTACATGGGCTGCGGGTGATGAAGAAACACAATGGGAAGTAATTGCTGTTCCGATAAACGATCCGGCTCCTACGGCTGAAACAGAAGGTCTTACAACCTCAATAAATACGAACTATACCTACGAAAATTTAGACCCTGCCAAAAGATATAAATTTTATGTAAGAGCTTATTGTAATGAAGAGCACCAAAGTAATTGGATTGGTCCTGTAAACTTTATTACAGAGTGTATTGTTTTTCCAACTCCTTTCTATGAAAGTTTTAACGATTCTGATAATAATACCCAAAAATTCTGTTGGTCTACACTTGATGCAAATGCAGACGGTGCCCAATGGCAGATACAGGCAGAAAACCCTGCTATACAAGGGAATATGTTTTGGGGAACAGCAAGTTATGATGACTGGTTGATTTCACCAGCTATTTCAGGTACGGGAATAAAAGAACTGAAATACAGCTACAGAGCAGTACAAACACCATTCTTCCTGGTATCAAGATATGGTCTTCAGGTTTTGATATCACATACTGATAATGATCCATCAAGTTTTGTTGAATTGGCTCCACTTGAAGATTTTACTAATACAGATTATGTTGAACGATCAATTTATTTTGAAGCTACAGGAACATTCTATATCGCATTCAGAATTCCTCCTGATTTCGTGGTAAATCCGGGAACGTCTATACTGAATATTGATGATGTATATATCAATGATGCTCCTGCTTGTCCTGATCCTTCTGCTTTGGCAGTTAGTAATATTTCGGCTAACAGTGCCAGCTTTACCTGGACTCCGGGATATGCAGAAACCGAATGGGAAATTGCAGTTCAACCTGCAGGAACAGGAATTCCTTCAGGAAACGGAACAACTGTAAATGGAACAGCAAGTTATCAGGATTCATCACTTCTTTCGGGAACGCATTATGAGGCTTATGTAAGAGCTGCTTGTGATACTGACGGATTTAGTGAATGGATTGGGCCTGTAACTTTCACTACTTTGTGTGATGCTTTTAATACACCATTTGTAGAAACTTTTAATATAGATTCTACAACAGAATATTGCTGGAGAGTACTAAACGTAAATAATGACAACTATACTTTTATTACCAACGTAACTTCTTACCCTTATGAGGGAGATCAGTCAGCAGGTATGTTTACCGGTTCAAACGGTGCAAATGATGATTGGTTAATTTCACCTACTATCAATGTTACTGAAGGTCAGAGATTACGTTTTTATTACAGAACTTTCAGTGAATGGTATGCGGAAGACCTGATGGTAAGAATGTCAACTAACGGTATTGAAACAAGTGAATTTACAACCATATTGTTCGATTCAGAAACGGCATCATTTAGCATTAACAATAATTATTACAAGGAAATGATAATCAACCTGCCTACAGGTGTTACCGGTCCTGTAAATTTTGCATGGCACATTCCTACAATGCCTCCCGGACCGGAAGGTTACAGAGGTCAGATCATTATGATAGATAATGTTATCATAGAAGACGTTCCTGCTTGTCCGGATCTTTACAATGTTACTGTATCTGATATAACAGATACTTCGGTATCGGTTAATTGGGAAACTTCGGGAACGGAAACTTCGTGGGAAGTGGTGGTTCAGCCACACGGAACAGAAGCTCCGGGAGCTACTTCGATAGCTGAATATACACATACGGCTGCGGCTTATCCTTTTATAATATCAGGATTAGATCCTGCAACAAAATATGATGTTTATGTAAGAGCAATTTGTACAGGAACCGAAAGTAACTGGACTGAACCGATTGATTTCAACACGTTCTGCTCTTTTGAGAATTTATGTGAATATACTATAACTCTTAGTGGTGCTGGGTCAATGGGTATTGGTGGCGGTATTGATGTTGTCCAAAATGGTGTTGTCATTCAAACGCTTGATTTTCCTACCGGAGCTTGGAATGAGATTATGGAACCGGTAGATTTTACACTTTTCTTGTGTACAGGTGTTGAATTTTCATTATTCTGGGATTCTGTAGGAACAGCTCCGGGGCAATATCCGGGAGCGATGGTAACGGTTAAAAATGCAGAAGGAGAAGTTGTTTCTTCAACAGATTTGGGATTGCTTCCTGCTCCAAGATCGACTTTCTTTACAGGAATTGCTACTTGTGGAACTATTACTTGTCCACAGCCAACAAACTTAACGGCTAGTGCAACTCGTGAGTTATCATGGACAGCGGGCGGAACAGAAACACAATGGGAAGTTGCTGTACAGCCTTCTCAAAACGGAACTTTACCATTATCGGGAACTATTGTAAATACAAATTCTTATAACCCTCAGGAATCAGACTTTGCTTTAGGAACCTCAAACACGTATGAATTCTTTGTAAGAGCAATCTGTGGAGAAGGAGATGAAAGTTACTGGTCAGGACCATATGTTTTTGTTATAAACGATGACAAAACAACAGCTATTGTGTTACAACCAAGTACTGGAGATACATGTGAAACGGCTTCTGTTACTACATTAAATCACTCGTCTGCTTCTGCTGATACAATGTCTTGTACAGGGTTGAACGGAGGTGATATTTGGTATGAATTTGTGGCTACTTCAAAAACACACCTGATTGATTTAGATGGTTTTTCAGGCAATTATTCTTATTCATCAGGAGATGAACCTCACGCGAAAATAACTTTGGTTCTTTATGAGGAGCTTGAAAACGGAGATTTGGAAGAAATCGCTTGTTCGTATAGCAATGCTATAGCAACGTTGTATTCAACAGAGCTTACAGAAGGTAATACATACAAAATCCGGGTTGTTTTAAATGAAACTTATAACGCAACGTATAGCTTTAATATTTGTATTAAAACCATCACAGATCCTTGTAATTTTGCAGGAATCAACGGAGGTTTTGAGCAACCGAAAGCACCTGTTGGCTGGTCTAATATGATGTCGCAGAACCTTATTACAGGTTGGAGATACAATCTTCACGGATATTGGTCAAACGGTGCAATATTCTATTTGGAAGCTCTTAACACTATGGGAATAACTCCTTATGAGGGTGGGCAGTTGGTACAAATGTTCGCTTCAGAAGAGGACGGATACACTTTTGATATAAATAATGTTGATGGGTTGTATCAGGATTTTGATTCATCAGAAATTACAGCATTTGATTATTCTTTCGCTCACGGAACCCGTGGAGGAACAAATACGGTAAAACTGTATGCAGGAGCTCCCGGAGGGCCATTTACAGAAGTTCATTCTTCTACAGTAAGTACTTTAAGCTGGCAATTGAGAGAAGGAACATACCAAGTTCCTGAAGGACAAACGGTAACACGATTTGTTTTCAGAGCAAATCTTGGAGAAGTTGGAAATACTATAGATGGAATTAGTATTACAAACAACAATAAAATCAAAATAATTACCGAAGGTAACGTTTTAGAATGTGGAAATGATCTTTCTTTAGAAGCTGAAGGAGTTGGTCAATGGGTTGCAGACGAAAACAATCCTGGGGAAGTAATAATTGCTGACGCTGAAAATAAATCAACAATGGTTACTTCATTCACATTTCCTGGAGAATATACTTTCTATTGGAGAACACATTATTGTGAAGACAGCATAACCATTACTTATAACGGAATAGATGAAGTACCAACAGTTACAACTCCGGTTGAATATTGCCTGAATGCAACTGCTCAGCCTTTGACTGCAACACCTTCTGAAAATCATACATTAAAATGGTTTACAGAAGAAGCAGGAGGAACAGGGACTGTAACAGCTCCAACTCCATCTACAAATACCGTTGGAACAACTATTTATTATGTTAGTAATGTAAGCGCAGAAGGTTGTGAAGGACCAAGAGTTGCTTTATCAGTAATCATTAATGATACTGTAATGCCAGAAGTTGGTTTCTCTTATGATGCCGCTCAATACTGTAAAATGGGTACAAACCCTGTTATAACATTAAATGATGATTTTGCAACTGGTGGAACATTCACAGCTACACCGGCAGGTCTAACTATTGACGCAACTACCGGAGCAATAGATTTGTCAACCAGTACAGCAGGAACTTACGATATTACTTATAGTGTTCTACAAAACGAATGTACTTTGGGAGATGACAGTACGGTTACAATAGTAATCAATCCTGCCGCAACACCAGTTGTTGAATTCTCTTATACAACTCCGGTTTGTTCAAACAATGCTAATTTATTACCAACATTGGCTAATAACTTTACATCCGGAGGAACTTTCAGTTCAACAACATTAACTATAGATGCAACAACGGGAGAAATCGATATGGCTTCTGCAACAGCAGGAACTCACGATATTGTTTACGAAATGGCTTCATCTGTTGCTGATTGTCAGGTTTCTGGTTCATCAACGTTCCAGATTGTAATTAATGCTTTGGTAATGCCGGTAACAACATTTACCTACGATGCTTCTTACTGTCAGGCAGATAGCAATCCGTTGCCAACTTTGGCTCCTGATTTTTATGCAGGAGGTTCATTCAGTTCTTCTACAGGTTTGGTAATCAATGCTTCCACAGGAGAAATTGATCTGCAAAACAGTCCGGCAGGAGTTCACTCTGTAACCTATAATGTCGCTTCAAGCGGATGTGTTGCCGAAGGAACAAATACCGTTTCTGTAACGATTAATGATTTGATAACGCCATCGGTGTCTTTCAGTTATGAAGATACTTGTCTGAATACTGCAAATCCTCTACCAATTTTAGGAACAGAATTTACACAAGGAGGAACATTCAGTTCACCAACCTTAACGGTTAATCCAAATACCGGAGAAATTAATTTAGCTACAGCTACAGAAGGTGTTCACGATGTGATTTATACTTTAGATGTAAATACTACAACTTGTACTGATGGAGCAGTTTTCGCTGCAGAAATTATTTTAATTGAAGGATTTACTACTGTTACATCATTTACTTATAATGATACTTATTGTTTCGGAAGCACAAATGCTTTACCTGTTTTATCACCTGACTTTACAGTTGGAGGAACTTTTAGTTCAACAAACGGATTAGTAATCGATGCTTCAACAGGAGCTATTAATATTACAGAAAGTCAAACAGGAACTTATACTATTACTTATGAAGTAATATCTGATGAGGAAACGTGTACTATTGGAAGTTCTGATTCATACACCATTACCATTTTTGGAAATCTGGATGTTGCGGTGACAAGCGGATGTGAGAATAAACAAATGTTATTAAAAGCAGATCCTGTTAATGGTTCATTTAACCCATCAGGAGTAGATTATACCTGGAAAGATGCTTCAGGAAATGTTGTTGGAAATAACTCAGAGACATTCAATGTAACTGAATATGTCACACAAAATCCAAATACGGTTTTCCCTATGGTATTTACCGTAACAGTTAATTCTGGAGATTGTTCAAATGAAGTTCCGTTTACAGTAAATAATATTACTTGTCTTGATATCCCAAGAGGGATTTCTCCAAATGGCGATGAGTATAATCAAAATTTTGATTTAACAGATATGAAAGTTCGTCATATAACGATATTCAATCGCTACGGAACAGAAGTTTATAGTTTCAAAGGAAATTATACCAACCAATGGTACGGTCAAACAAACAAAGGAAAAGAATTACCTGTTGGAACTTATTTCTATAACATTACAACGGAAAATGGCGTTTCTGTAACCGGTTGGGTTTACATCAACAGATAATTATTAATCATATAAAACAGTCTGGCTGTATATACAATCAGTCAGACTGTTATAAAAAAACAAAGCAACATATAATATGAAAAAAATATATTTTACAATAGCCTTTGCATTTATGGTTATAATGAATATGGAAGCACAACAGGA
>CAZSOC010000029.1:1418-4812 GCA_964608415.1 uncultured Flavobacterium sp. | reverse complement strand
AATATTCATATTATACATATATTGTGTATAATATGAATGTTATGAATCCGGCCTATGCTGGTTCAAAAGAAAATTTAGCCGTAGGATTACTCTACAGAGCTCAATGGGTAGATATTGAAGGAGCTCCAAAAACAGGAACCTTCTCAATTCACAGTCCTGTAGGGAAAAATGTAGGATTAGGTCTATCTGCTATAACCGATAAAATTGGTCCGGTAGAAGAAAATAACATATATGCTGACTTCTCCTATACTCTTAATTTGGGTGGAGAGCATCGTTTGGCTTTAGGATTAAAAGCCGGAGCAACTTTTCATAAAGTAGGCTTATTCAGTGATATTGGTAACGGATTTATTGTAACCCCAAATGACCCTGCTTTTAGCGAGAATATGAGCAATACTTATTTAAATTTTGGTACAGGTGCATTCTATTACACTCAGAAATTTTATGCAGCTTTATCTGTTCCAAATATGCTAAAAAGTAAACATTTAGATGTAACACAAAATGGTCAGGAATATCAGTTTGGTTCAGAAACACAACACTATTTTTTAACCAGTGGATATGTTTTTGATTTATCCGAAAACACAAAATTCAAGCCTTCATTTATGTTAAAATCAGCATTCGGCGCTCCAACTTCTCTCGACATCTCTGCTAATGTATTGTTTTTTGACCGTTTCGAATTGGGAGCTTCCTATAGATTGGATGACTCTTTTGGAGGGATGATAAACTTCGCTATTACACCAGGAATCAGAGTAGGTTATGCCTATGATCATATTGTTTCGGATTTGAAGGTAACAACACCGGCTTCTCACGAATTCATGTTGTTGTTTGATTTGAACTTGTCTAAAAAAGTCTCTATGTCTCCAAGATATTTCTAACCAAAACAAACTCTAAAAATGAAAAATATATATATTACAGCAGGTTTGCTTTTATCTTTGATGACAAGCTACAGCCAAAATAAACATACAGAAAAAGCAGATAAGTTATATCAAAGTTACCAATATGTTGGAGCTGTTGAAGAGTATCTTAAATTAACAGAAGCTAAAAAAGCAGATGGTTATGTTTACAAACAATTGGCAGACAGCTACTACAATGTTTTCAATATGGAAGAAGCTTCAAAATGGTATGCAAAAGCAGTAGAGACCAATCAGGATGCAGAAACCTATTATCGCTATTCTCAAACATTAAGAACATTGGGAAAATATCAGGAAGCCAACAAACAAATGGACAAATTTGCATCTTTGGCTCCAACTGATCAAAGAACAAAAGACCATAAAGCAAATCCGGATTATATTCCAAGCCTGTTAAGCAAAAACAAATTATTTGATATTAAGGAAACTACTATCAATAGTAAAGATCAGGCAGATTTTGGTGCCGTTTTGTCAAATGACAATACTTTATACTTTGTAAGCTCGAGAAATGTTTCTAAAAAAACAGACAAATGGATCAATCAGCCCTATCTGGATATCTACCAATCAATTCGCAATGAAGATGGAAGTTTATCAGAACCAAAAGCGGTTGGTGACCTGAACACAGCTTTTCATGATGGACCTATAACGATCAGTGCTGACGGCAATACTATTTATTTTGCCCGTGACAGCCATAGCGAAGGTTCTTTTGAGAAAGATAAAAAGAATAATGTAAAATTAGGGCAACAAGGTCTTTACAAAGCAACTAAAGTAGATGGGAAATGGACTAATATTGAAGCTTTGCCCATCAACAGCAAAAAATATTCTGTTAGTAATCCGAGTTTGAGCAAAGATGGTAAAACTTTATATTTTGCTTCAAATATGCCCGGAGGTTTAGGAGAAACCGATATCTGGAAAATAAGCATCGAGAACAACGGTTATGGAAAACCACAAAATTTAGGTGCCAAAGTAAACACTTCCGGAAGAGAAACTTTCCCTTTTATTACTGACGATAATGTACTTTATTTTGCTTCAAGCGGAAGACAAGGTTTTGGTGGTTTGGATATTTTTAAATTAGATTTGAACCAAAATAATGATCCTGTAAATCTGGGAAAACCTGTTAATACAGAAAAGGATGATTTTTCATTCAGTCTGAATTTATCAAAAAATATCGGTTATTTTTCTTCTAACAGAAACGGAACCGATAATATTTATAGTGCAATCCCTGTATGTGAAGCAGAAGCCATTGCTATTGTAAAAGATAAAAAAACAGGTAAAGTTTTAGCAGATGCGAAAGTTTCCATTTTGGATAACAAGCGTAACATAATTGCAACAAAGCAAAGTAATGCTTCCGGAGAGGTATCTTATCCGATAGAATGTGAAACAGAATATGTTTTGCAGGCTTCTAAAAACGATTATGATCCGGCCACATCAAATGTTGTTCAATCTAAATCCGGAAAAGTTTCCGTAAATTTAGAGTTAGAACCTGTTGAGGTTATTATTACTGATAAAGAGGTATTGTTGAATGCAATTTATTTTGAGTACAATAAGAGCAACATCACGGCTCAAGGAGCAAATGAATTAGACAAATTGGTCAAAGTTCTAAATAATAATCCTGAAATGAAAATTTTTGTAAAAGCGCATACAGATACAAAAGGAAGTGCTGCTTACAATTTGAACCTGTCAGATCAAAGAGCTCAGGCAACTGTTCAGTATGTAATTTCAAAAGGAATTAATAAAGATAGAATTTCAGGCAAAGGATTTGGTTTTTCTGAACCAAAAATTAATTGTAAAGAATGTTCAGAAGAGCAAGATGCTCAAAACAGACGTTCAGAATTTTTGATTGTTAAAAATTAAAGATAGATGTTTTTTTAGTAATGAGGTTTAAATTTTTAGGTTGTTTAGGTCAAAGTGTATAGAAATATGCACTTTGGCTTTTACTTAAAATAGAATTTATAAAAATCTGAATAACTATAAGTTAGAATATTTTAGTAGCTAATCTTTATGAAAATCATAAAGGTTGGCTATTCCACTTTTAAAAAGTTATTGGTTAAAATGAAAAAAATAATTGTAATAATCCTGTTGTCGTTCTGCAATTTTACGATTGCTCAAACCCCGAACGATTGTGTGAATGCCATTATTATTTGCGGTAATGGAATTTTCTCATCTAATGCAGATGGAATAGGAAATACCCAGGAGGTTTCAGGTTGTGGAGGACAGGAACATAATTCCATATGGCTTAAAATTAATGTAGTGCAATCCGGAAACTTAGGCTTTCATATCAGACCAAATGATCCGGATATCGAAGTTGATTATGATTTTTGGGTATATGGTCCCAATAAGCTTTGTAATAATTTAGGAAGTCCTGTTCGTTGTGCTACAACAAATCCCAACGAAGCTGGATTAACAAACAACCACACAGGAATGTATGGAAGTACAACAGCTACCACAGCAGGTCCCGGCGGAGCAGGTAACGGCTATGTAAGATGGCT
>CAZSOC010000029.1:0-1408 GCA_964608415.1 uncultured Flavobacterium sp. | reverse complement strand
GTTACGGCTGGACAATCCTATTACATTGCTATTGACAGACCAGAAGGAGATGGAGGTTTTGAACTGGAATGGATTGGCTCGGCAACCGATGGTACAGGTGCCTTCGCCCCTCCTCCAACTGCTAATAATATTGGAGATATGAAAACCTGTAGTAATACTCCCAACATAGGAGTTTTCGATTTAAATACAGTTAGATCGGATATCAATTCAGATTTGGTCAACAACACTATTACTTTTCATACTACTTTGGCCAATGCTGTAGATAATGTAGGAGCTCTCGGCAATATTATGGGAAATGCTACTAATCCGCAACAGATATTTGCAAGAGTAACCGATAATACAACGGGTTGTTCTAGTATTACAGATTTTAATCTAAAAGTTTTCCCCGTTCCAACCGCTACAATTACTGCTTCTGATGCAATTATTTGTTCAGGAAATGATGTAGATATTACCATTACAGGAACACCCGAATCTACAATTGATTATACAATTAATAGTGGTGCAGTTCAATCTGTTACTCTCGACACAACCGGAATATTTACTTTTACGGAAAACCTTACAACAAATACAGTTTATACTTTAGTTAATGCAAAAATAGTAGGTGCCAACAACAGTGTAATTTGTTCACAGGTAACATCAGATTCTGTGACAGTAAATGTAACTTCAATTGAAACTCCAATTTTTACACAAGTTACTCCAATTTGCGAAGGAGAAACCTTATTGGCTTTGCCAACAACATCCAATAATGGAATCATAGGAACCTGGTCTCCGGCTTTAAACAATACTACTACGACAACTTATACTTTTACTCCGGATGCAGATCAATGTGCTGACAATGTGACGATGGAAATTATTGTAAATCCAAGTCAGACAGCAATCTTTACTCAGGTTGCTCCAATTTGCGAAGGAGAAATCTTATCAGCCTTACCAATAACATCCAACAATGGAATTACAGGATCCTGGTCTCCGGCTTTAAATAATATTACTACAACAACTTATACTTTTACTCCGGATGCAGGACAATGTGCTGACAATGTAACTATGGAAATTATTGTAAATCCAAATCAGACAGCAATCTTTACACAGGTTCTTCCAATTTGCGAAGGAGAAACCTTATTGGCTTTGCCAACAACATCCAATAACGGAATCACAGGAACCTGGTCTCCGGCTCTAAACAATACTACTACAACAACTTATACTTTTACTCCGGATACAGGACAATGCTCAGGTATTGTAACTATGGAAATTGTTGTGAATCCAAATCAGACAGCAGTTTTTACTCAGGTTACTCCGATTTGTCCAGGCGAAACCTTATCCGCATTACCCACAACTTCCAACAATGGAATCACAGGGACCTGGTCTCCGGCTTTAAACAATACTACTACGACAACTTATACTTTTACTCCGG
>CAZSOC010000028.1:6596-35710 GCA_964608415.1 uncultured Flavobacterium sp. | reverse complement strand
AATTCTCCAGAACCATTAGGATTAATCGAAAAATTCGGAGCAGATGGAGTTCGGGTAGGACTGCTTTTGAGTGCATCTGCCGGAAACGACATTTTATTCGATGAAGAATTATGCAATCAGGGGAAAGCTTTTTCAAATAAGATATGGAATGCGTTCAGGCTTGTAAAAGGCTGGGAGGTTAGTGATACGATTTCACAGCCGGAATCGTCTAAAGTAGCGATAGAATGGTTTGAAGCTAAGTTGCAGCAAACTTTATTGGAAATTGAAGATAATTTTGAAAAGTACAGAATTTCTGATGCCTTGATGGGAATTTATAAATTGGTTTGGGATGATTTTTGCTCGTGGTTCCTGGAAATGATCAAACCTGCTTATCAAAAACCGATCGACAAAATTACTTTTGAAAAAGCAATAGAAATGTTTGAGAGTAACTTAAAACTATTGCATCCGTTTATGCCTTTCCTTACAGAAGAGATCTGGCATTTAATTAAAGAAAGAACAGAAGAAGAAGCATTGATCATTTCAGAATGGCCGCAATCAAAACCATTTGATACGCAATTAATTTCAGATTTTAATCAGACCATTGATGTGATTTCCGGAATAAGAACAATTAGAAAAGATAAAAATATTCCTTTTAAAGATGCTATCGATTTGAGTATTATGAACAATGACAAAGCTTCTACTTATTATGATGCTGTTGTTACTAAACTCGGAAATATTGAAAATCTAAATTATATTACAGAAAAACTAGACGGAGCTTTAACTTTCAGGGTAAATTCTAATGAATATTTTATTCCTGTTTCAGGAAATATTAATGTAGAAGAAGAAATTGCAAAACTTACCGAAGAACTTAATTATACGAAAGGTTTCCTGAAATCTGTAGAAGCAAAACTTTCCAACGAGAAATTCGTAAATGGAGCTCCTGAAAAAGTTTTGGAAATGGAAAGAAAAAAACAACAGGATGCGTTGTCTAAAATCGCAACTATTGAACAAAGTTTGAAGAGTTTGAAATAAACATAATTCAATTGAGAGTTCGACAAAACCGTAGAAAGAATGAAACATATCCAGTCTATAGAAACTATACTTTATGTAAATGATCAACAGGCAAGCACAGATTTTTATACAAAAATATTCCGGCAAAATCCCGATTTGAATGTGCCGGGAATGACAGAGTTTGAACTTGCAAGAAATTGTAAATTAGGCTTGATGCCCAACAAAGGAATAGCTAAGATATTATTGGATAAAACGCCACATCCTGATGAGGGAAATGGAATACCAAGATGTGAGCTGTATTTTTATGTAGAAAACATTCAGATGGAGTGTGACAATGCCATAAAAAACGGCGCAAAACTCATAAGTCCGGTTGAGGATAGAGATTGGGGAGACAGAGTATGTTATTTTGCCGATTTGGATGGACACATAATTGCTTTTGCCGAAAAAATCCGATAATAAAAGAATCGTAGGGGTTTGATAAAAGCAAGGTTATCCGTCACACTTTTATAGTCAATTGTTTTGGAGTAACAGAAATGATTTTTCTACTCCAATGTCAAACTGAATGTAAAAATGACTTGCACTAAAAGCTTGTTTGTCCTTTTCATTCCATAACAATGTAACTGTCGCAAATAATAATTCGGCACTTTGTAATTTCCTTTTTCCATTCACTATATCGTCACTATATGATTTTAATAAAGAGTCACTCGGGTTGTTGAGTTTTATTGTGTCCTGATTTTGAAAAACAAATTGATATGCTGTTGGTCGTTCAATTCTGTCCTTATGAGCAAATACAATAAAAAAGTTTAAGGCAATATTACTGTCAGTATAATTTTAATTTTTCTCATTGGTCTGTTGTTCTCTTAACGTTTGGCAGATTTGCGATGGGCTGGTTTTTATCATAAATATTCATTCAGAGAACTGAACTTTCTGCAACCACAAAACTATTTGCGAAGCATGAAGCCCCGCCTATTGCAAATATGTTGTTATAGCCACCTTTCCAAAATCATATTTATCTTCTCTCTAAATTTTTTCTGTCTATCCGAACCAGGAAAATCAATTGATTTAATATTCTGGATATTTATTTTGTTCTTCTTTAAGAATGAAAAATTTGTTAAAAATACAGGAGAGGATATTAAAGTTACCTTAGTGTCATTTGATACAAGGTTGTTTATCTTGCTAAGAAGGATCGCTCTGTCCGTGTTTTATTAATTCTACTTTTTTGGAAGTCGAATGTTTCATCTCAAAAGGTTTGTCTAATGAGTTAATTAAGTAAAAATCGTCATTTTTAAATCTTTCTAAAAAGTCTTTTTTATTCTTTCTGATTAGCTTCGGTTCTAAATCTTTTGTTTCTCTTGGATAAAGGAGTTTCATGATTTCGAGAAAAAGACTGTCTTGATTCTCAACTTTCTCAAAATAGAAGAATCGATTTGAATCAGATTTTGGAGGTGTTTCAGCTACCAACAATATTTTTATCTTTACTGGTTTATATTTCAGTCTTGTTGTTTCAATAATGTTTATTATGTTGAGGATGTGTGGTAATTGGTTATAACACATTTATTTATAAACGGAAAGGCGAACCTGAAAATGCACGGATATTTTATGAGAAGGCATTGAGCTTATCTGTATCGCCCGTTGACAGGAAATTTTTTAAAAAAGAAATTTTGCAATGCCAACTAAATATCGACTAAACAATACTTCATTTTAGCGATTCTTTACAGCTCTTCCAAAAACAATACCTCAGATTTATTTTTGCTATTCTGTCAAATAGGATAAATGCTATTCAGATTAAATAACGGGATTTTTTATAGCGTTGTATTTCTCGGTAACTTTTTCCCAATTAATGATCTTGAAAAAAGCATCAACATAATCTTTTCTTTTATTTTGATAATTCAAATAATAAGCATGTTCCCAAACATCAAGTGCCAAAATCGGGGTTCCGGACACACCAATATTTGGCATCAATGGATTGTCTTGATTTGCAGTACTTGTAATAGTTAATTTTCCTGTTTTATCAACAATTAACCAAGCCCATCCGGATCCAAATTGTTTCATAGCAACGTCGGAAAATTTTTCTTTAAATTGAACAAAAGACCCAAAATCCTTAGTAATGGCATCTGCCAGTTCGCCTGTTGGTTCACCTGAGCTTTTGGGACTCAAAATCTGCCAAAAAAGATTGTGGTTATAATATCCTCCCGCATTATTTCTAAGGGTTTTGTTCTCTATATCTAAAGAGTTTAATATTTCTTCGATAGTTTGTTTTTCCAAAGGGGTTCCTGCAATTGCTTTATTAAGATTATTTGTGTACCCTAAATGATGTTTGGAGTAATGAATTTCCATAGTTTTGGCATCAATATAAGGAGCTAATGCATCATAAGCATAAGGCAATCCCTGCATTTTAAAAGCTCCTTCATCTGCAAAAACATCTGCCGGATTTCCAATATTCTCTGTTTTAGAAATTTCTTCGGGAAGCGGAACTTCAACTTCCTGTAATTTTTTATCATTACATGAGTATAATGATATTGCCAGAATAGCAATTAATGCTTTCGAATAAATGAGTTTCATAATTAACTTGATTTAGTTATATTAATAAGTAGAAATCAAATTTACGAAAAATAGAGGTCGAGATAATTTAAAAAAGTTATAATTTATTTAAAATATCGTTTACAGTTTTAATATAAGACTCTTTTGCTTCTTCTACAGTAATATGACTTATCTGCATCCATGCATTGGTTTTGAAGGCATTTCTTAAATCATGAGTATTGGACAGGCTTATATTAAAGTTTCCATAATTAGCCTGTTTGTAATAAGCATATAATCTTAGCTGAACATCTTGGGGTAATGATGCCTGGCTCATTTGAGAAGCTTTTTCTACTGCTTCAGAAAATCTTGTATCTAAGTCTTTTTCAGACATTATTTTTTATTGCAATTATGGTTTTATTACCTTTTACTACGTCGTTCAACTTGATGTTTAATTCTGTCCCGATTGGTAAGAACAAATCCACTCTGGATCCAAACTTAATGAATCCCGCATCTTGACCTTGTACAACCTGCATTCCTTCTTCTGCATAATTGACGATTCTTTTGGCCAATGCGCCTGCTATCTGACGATATAATATTTCGCCAAAAACCCTGTTTTCTATAACAACAGTAGTTCTTTCGTTTTCCTCACTTGCTTTAGGATGCCAGGCTACTAAGAATTTTCCCGGGTGATATTTACTAAAGTTAATTCTTCCGCTTAATGCATAACGGGTTACGTGTACATTAATAGGAGACATAAATATGGAAACCTGTAGTCTTTTGTCATTAAAGTATTCTTTTTCAAATACTTCTTCTATTACAACTACTTTTCCGTCTACCGGAGCAACCAGATGATTGTCGTTTGCTGTTATGGCACGATTTGGGTTTCGGAAAAATTGTAAGACAATAATCAGAAATAACAATGCGAATACCTGAACAATTTTTAGAATCCAAAAGTGATCGGCAAGAAATGCTTCTGCTAAAAAAACTACTGCAACTGTAATGATACATGATGCTAAAATAAGTTTGGCTCCTTCTTTATGAAAGTGTAACATAATTCAAAATATGATAAAATAATAATATAAAGGGTGCTACAAATATAACACTATCTAATCGATCTAAAATGCCTCCATGTCCCGGCATGATGTTTCCGCTGTCTTTTACGCCGGCAATTCTCTTGAATTTGGATTCTACCAAATCTCCGATCGTACCAAAAATACTAATAATTATGGCAATACCAATCCAAATATATTGGGTATTAATTTTTCCTCCGATATAATATTTGGCAACTATAAAACCTGCGATAATACAAAAAATCATTCCTCCCAAAAAACCTTCAATAGTTTTCTTAGGAGAAATTCTTTCGAATAATTTATGTTTTCCTATAGATTTTCCAACTATATAAGCAAAAGTATCATTGGTCCAGATGAGTATAAAAATCCCAATCAGTATTTTTGGATTGTAACCTTTGATTCCAAAAGGAATTTTAGTTAAAATAATAAATGGTAAAATGATATAGCCAAAAATATAAAGATATTTAGACGAGTTTTCGATTCTGGTTTCTCTATCATTAAAAAGAAATAACATACATTTTACCGAAACAGTAAGCGAGGCTATAAGTGACGCATTATGAAAATTATTTGAGATACGAACCCCGTTTAATTGAAGGTAAGAAATACTACCATATGCTAGGGCAGCAAATAATACAGGAATTATTTTATTGGTCTGGGTAAGATTACAAAATTCCCATACAGCAATAAGAAGAAATATGCCAAAAAGAAGAAAAAAAGTTTCTAAAGAATAGATGATACAAGCTATCAGTAAAATGATATAAATAGCCCCGGAAACGGCTCTTTGTAAAGTTTCATTCATACTATAGATCTTCTAAAAGCAATAAATATAAGTTCTTAGCTACACTTCCATAGTGCAAAAAATCTTCTTCTTTAGCTTTCTCAAAATACTTTATTGTAGTGATATTGGTAGGTATATCCTTTTCGTATTTCTTTTTGATTTCTCGAAGACCATCACTTTTTGTTCCCACTATTTGACTGGTAGTTGCAAAAATTACAATATTTGTTGGCAGATCTAACGGTTTATTTTGTTTGATTTGATTAGAAGAAAATAATATAGATCCTTCATCTGCAACTAAACTCTCACATGTAGAAAACAGAAATTTAGGATTTGAAGGTTTATTGTATAATAATTTATTTTCTTCTAAAATAGAAAACAGTTTAGGGTCAAAGCTTAATACTTCCGATTCATACCAATCATTTTCCTGTAATATGTCTTCGAAATGTTCTTTGATTTCGTTTAAGTTCTCACAATAGAGAAATTTTCCCCCGTTTTTTTTGAATTTCAAAGTAAATAATTCATCAATAGGAGTATTTTCCAAAGAAAAAGGATTGTACTCTTGCTCTTTTTCTTCATCTGAGGAGTCGCTGCCTGAACCAAAAAATTTTTTAAAAAGACTCATGCGATATATCGTGGGACTTATGATTATACTTTGAAAACGTTCAAAGATAAAAAAATCTTAATTCAATAGTAGCATTGAATTAAGATTTTTAATAAAATTGAATTATATTCTATTTAAAGTGAAGTTTCTTCTTGTAAATTGGCATCAAAATTTCTTTTTCCGAAAATATTTTCCAAATCGTCTTTGAAAATCACTTCTTTTTCAATTAAAATATCTGCCAATTGATTGAGTTTATCCTTATTTTCTTCTAATATCTGGATTGCACGCTGGTATTGACTTTCAATTAAACTTGAAATTTCTTTATCGATTACTTTTGCAGTTTCTTCAGAATAGGGTTTGGAGAAATTATATTCGTTCTGACCGGTAGAATCATAATAGGTTACATTACCTATTTTTTCATTCAATCCATAAATTGTGACCATTGCTCTGGCTTGTTTGGTAACTTTTTCCAAATCACTTAAAGCTCCGGTAGAAATTCTGTCAAATGTTACTTTTTCTGCCGCACGGCCACCCATTGTTGCACACATTTCGTCCAGCATCTGGTCGGGTCTTACAATTAATCTTTCTTCTGGTAGATACCAGGCGGCTCCTAAACTTTGTCCTCTCGGTACAATAGTAACTTTTACCAACGGGGCAGCATGTTCCAGCATCCAGCTTACTGTTGCATGTCCGGCTTCATGAATTGCAATAGCTTTTTTCTCGTCTGGTGTTACAATTTTGTTTTTCTTTTCTAACCCGCCAACTATTCGGTCTACGGCATCCAGGAAATCCTGTTTGTCTACTGCTTTTTTATCTTTTCTGGCAGCAATTAATGCTGCTTCATTACATACATTTGCTATATCTGCACCCGAGAATCCCGGAGTTTGTTTTGCTAAAAAGTCTGTATCCAGTTCGGTTTCTTTTTTAAGCGGTGCGAGATGTACTTCGAAAATTTCTTTTCTCTCTCTAATATCCGGAAGATCTACAAATATTTGTCTGTCGAATCTGCCGGCACGAAGCAAGGCTTTATCCAATACATCTGCCCGGTTGGTTGCTGCCAGGACAATTACATTAGAATTGGTTCCAAAACCATCCATTTCTGTAAGTAATTGGTTTAGAGTATTTTCTCTTTCGTCATTTCCGCCAGACATATTGCTTTTTCCTCGGGCTCTACCTACTGCATCAATTTCATCGATAAAAATAATAGAAGGGGATTTTTCTTTTGCCTGTTTGAATAAATCACGTACTCTGGAAGCTCCAACTCCTACAAACATTTCAACAAAATCTGAACCCGATAAAGAGAAAAAAGGTACTTTGGCTTCACCGGCAACGGCTTTTGCCAATAAGGTTTTACCTGTTCCCGGAGGACCGACCAGTAAAGCTCCTTTTGGAATTTTACCACCTAGATTTGTGTATTTTTCGGGATTTTTAAGAAATTCTACAATTTCCTGAATTTCTTCTTTTGCTCCTTCTAATCCAGCTACATTTTTAAAAGTTGTTTTGATGTCGTTCTTTTCGTCAAATAATTTTGCTTTGGATTTACCAATATTGAAAATTTGTCCGCCACCGCCAGGACCTCCACCTGCTCCGGACATTCTTCTCATGATAAAAATCCAGATAATTACAATAATGATAATTGGAAGCAAGGTGATGAATATATCTCCCCAATTGCTTTTCTGAGCAAAATTAAAGTCTTTTAGTTTTCCTTCTTGTACTGCCAATTCGGCTTTTTTCTGAAATGCTTCTACATCTCCTATATCAAAGGTATAATGTGGGCCTTTGTTTGTTTTGTTAAAAACATCCAATGCCACACTTTTATGAATTTCTTTTTTTAATGCTTCCTGGTTAAGTATTGCTTCAGCTTGTGTTTTGTTGTAAACCACTACTTTTTCAACATCTCCAGATTCAAGAAAGCTATTAAACTTATTTACTGATATTTCCTTTGGATTATTTAATCCTGATCCGCCATTAAATACAGTTAATATTACAAAAAATAATATTAGGCTTCCATACAAAAGCCAGGGATTTAATTTTGATTTATTAGGATTTACTGGTTTGTTTTCTTTTGCCATTATGAAAAATTATTAGGGATCGAAGTGATTTTTGCATCACCCCACAAACTTTCAATATTATAATATTCGCGAATATGTTTCTGGAATACATGTACAACAATGTTTACATAATCCATAAGTACCCATTCTGAGTTTTCCAAACCTTCTACATGCCAGGGTTTGTCCTTTAATTCTTTTGAAACAATTTTTTGCACAGAATGTACAATAGCACTTACTTGTGTGTTGGAATTTCCATTACAGATTATGAAATAATCGCAAGAGGCATTATCGATTTCTCTAAGATCAAGTATGTCTATATTGTCACCTTTTACTTCCTCAATTCCTTTAATGATGTTAGAAAGCAATTGGTCGTTGTTAACAGTCTTTTTCGCCATTTATAATTTTTTGAATAATTTGCAAAGTTATCATTTTTTGTGGTTATTTTTGAACCTTAACATAAGATTAAAACCACATTTTTTATTTATACGTTAATGAAATTAATCAAACTCAATGCCATTGATTCTACTAACGATTTTTTGAAGAACTTAAATTCTCATAATATCATAGAAAACTTTACCGTTGTTGTGGCAGAAAACCAGATGAATGGCAAAGGACAAATGGGGTCTCAATGGCAGAGTGAAGCAGGTAAAAACTTAACGTTTAGTATTTTAATAAAAAAATCTGTAATTTGTATAGAAGATATTTATGGTCTTAATGTAATTGTTGCTTTGCAAGTTATTGAGGCATTAAAAAAATATAAAATTCCTGATTTAAGTATTAAATGGCCTAACGACATAATGTCAGATAATAAAAAAATTGGTGGCATATTGATAGAAAATTCAATTTTACAGAATGGTACTATTGACTCGGTTATTGGAATTGGTATTAACCTTAATCAGACTGATTTTGAAGGATTACCAAAAGGAAGTTCGGTTTACAATATCATTCAGAAAAAAATTGATAAGCTTCAATTATTGAAAAAAATTGTTAGACTGATGGAAACTGCTTTTGAAACCCTCAACAATGAAAGATGGAACTGGTTCTGGAACCAATATAATGATATTTTGTTCAGGAAAAATACCCCGACCGTATTCCAGGACAATCAGGATATTAAATTTATGGGTTTAATTAAGAACGTAAATCGTCAGGGAAAAATAGAAATTATGATGGAAGACGATTCTATCAAAACTTTTAATATCAAAGAAATTAAAATGTTGTATTAATTTTATTCTTCAAATACCGTAAAATTATATGCTCCAATATCTGATGGTTCGGTTCTTGGTTTGCCAGAAATGTCTTTTGTGTTTTGTGAGTATATGAATTTTGCATTTCCTTTTGCAGCAGATTCTGCTCCGATCATCATTTTGTTTGTATACAAATCCAAAAAGTCAGGTTGATTTGCATTAGAATTTAATGCGATAATATTATCAATATAATGAGTAGGATCTGTAAATTGGTATTCAGGATGATTTGTAAACTGATTATTTACATTGTTAAAACGTATCAAACAATTTTCAAATTTGTAATGGAATAATTTATCTGAATTTTTATTGAGCAGCATTTCTATTTGATTGCTCCCAAAAATGATACAGTTGTTAAAATTGGCTTCAATTAAATCAAAAGCAATTTGTTGCTGATTGGCATTTTCCAGATAATTGTCTATAATTATAGCTACTTGTTTGTTACTTGCCCAGTTATTATTGAAGGTACAATGGGTAAAGTTGTATTTTCCTCCCCAGGTACAGGCTAATCCTGCAACCCCGGCGTTATTGATGACAATATTGAATCCATCTATTTTGGCATGTCTGGCAAGAATTCCTACATTTGAAGAGTTGTATATTTGTGTATTATTGATGTTCATTGTGTTGCCAAAATTATTCTCGATCAATAATCCGACAATTGCATTTTTTATCGTAAGATGATTAATTTCGTGATCTTTACTTCCCTCTCTCAAATACACAAACCCCCATTGTCCCGGAACTTCAGAAAATCCGGGTTCGAGACGGTCTCCTTCAAAAATGATCTCATTGGTTTGTGTTCCTTCGGGAGAAATTGCTCCATCTATTTTGAGAGTAGCTCCTTCTTGTACGATCAGCCCTGAGTCTGCATGAAAATGAACTCTTGCACCGGCATTAATTTGTAATGTTTCACCATTTGGAACAGAGGCAAATCCGTAAACTACGTAAGGTTTGTCATTGTTCCAGACCAATTCGTTTCCATTATCAGGATGGGTGGACTGTAGATTTCTACCTCTGGTCTGTACAATATTACCTTCCTCATCATAACCAAAATCTACCGTTTCATAAATACCGTTTTCCCGATTAGGAAATATAAAATAAGCATCCTGAATGAGTGTGACCAGATCCACAGCTTGTTGCCTACTACCGCTGTCAAAAAGAATTTTATCGGTGTACAAGAAATTTTCAGGATTTGCATCGGCAATATGGGCTGTGGTTTCTACAAAAATATATAAACTGTCTCTTGCCAGTAATTCTACATTTGTAAAAGATTTATTGTTGTTTCCAGTCATTCCGTCCACGGTAATTCTATAACCGGAATTATCGCCCCTTTGTAATGCAATAGAAGGAATTTTAATATCTTTTTTACTTCTGTTGTACACCTTGAGTGTGTAAGTACTTGAACCTATATTAGAAAAAACAGTATCGAGATAAACGGTATCTCTGGAGAACTCTAAATTTCCGGAGCTGGTTTCAAACTCAAAATCTTTTCTACAGGAAGTTATTGTGGTAAGAAAGCTTATTAATATTAAGGAAATAAGATATCGCATTTTGGTTGATTTTGGGTAAAAATAATTATTATTTATGAAATTTTGAATTTGTAATGAAACTTATTTTTTGAGATTTTATTGTAATTCAGTTAAAATGTTTCGATGCTGATTTCAAAATAATAGTAAAAATCATAAAATGTAAATCTTTGATGAAAAACAACAAAGAAAAGACCTTATTAAGCTATTGAAGATAGATTTTATACTGAGAACTTGCAACGAATTAGTAGGAATTGCTCCCGAAAATATTATAAATTGTTATAGATGTCGTATTTTTGTAAAAGTTGGAAATTACCATTAACAACTAAAACACCTCTGAAAAAAAGAGATTGTATATGATCTTTAAAAAGAAATAAATACCTGAATTATAATGAAATTTGATAAAGAAAAAGTTTTAGAAATGTGTAATCGTTTTTCGAAAAATACTTTAATGGAGACTTTGGAAATTGAATATATTGATGCCGGAGAGAATTTTTTGAAAGCAAAAATGCCTGTTAATTCAAGAGTTCATCAGCCGATGGGATTACTACACGGAGGAGCAATGGTAGCATTGGCAGAAAGTGTAGGGAGTGCGGCTTCAATGATTTTTATAAATACAGAAAAACAAGAGGTGAGGGGTATTGAAATTTCTGCAAATCACCTGAAGAGTAAACGTGATGGAGTTGTTTTCGGAACGGCAAAAATTATTCATCAGGGGAGAAGTATTCATCTTTGGGAGATCAGGATTGAGGATGAAGAGGGCAAGCTAATTTCGCTTTGTAAGTTAAGTAATATGGTTATTTCCAAACGTAAATTAAATGATTGATTTATTTCAAAAAGCTAAAAATCAATTAGATATAAAATTGCCATTCGTGCTTTGGAGCAATCCAAATGAAGTTGTATTGAATGGAATTTTTCCGGAAAATGATAAATTACTGGAAGTTAAAAATTTTGAAGAATCAGGATTTATTATTTCAGAATTTTCCGGAGACAGGATTTATTATTTCCCCTTAGAAGACAACAATTTTTTTAGTACTCAAAAAAATATTTTACCATCAGTTTCATCAGATATTTCATACGAAAATGATGAGAATTCCCAATCAAAATTTATTTCTTTGGTTGAATTGGCTCAAAATGAAATAGAAAATAATTCGTTTGGAAAAGTAGTGCTTTCCCGAACCGAAAAAATTTCAATCGATTTAGATATTTTTTCTACTTTCGGACAGTTATTATCCAGATACCCAACTGCATTTTGCTCGGTTTGGTATCATCCTAAAGTCGGTTTTTGGATGGGAGCAACTCCCGAGCAATTACTGGCTGTACAAGATCTGGAGCTCAAAACTGTCGCATTGGCGGGAACCCAAAAACAACAGAATATAGAAGATGTTGTCTGGAATCAAAAAGAAATAGATGAACAGCAGTATGTGAGTGATTTTATAAAAGAAGAATTGAATAAGGTTAGTAAGGAAATTGTTTGTACCAGACCTTATACTTTTCAGGCAGGAAATATTTTTCATATAAAAACAGATATTACTGCTCAGTTACAAGACGAAGACGATTTAGCAAAAATCATACATTTACTTCATCCAACTCCGGCAGTATGTGGTTATCCAAAAAATATTTCAAAAGATTTTATATTAAAAAATGAAGGATATGACAGGGGTTTTTATAGCGGATTTTTGGGTGAAATGAACCTGAAATCCAATAGATTGAATTTGTTTGTAAATCTGAGATGTATGCAGGTTTTGGGAAAAAATGTGCAATTCTACGTGGGTTGTGGGATTACAAAAGAAAGTATTCCGGAACTCGAATATATAGAAACAGTAAACAAATCGATGACAATGAAAAATATATTGATTAAAAATAAAAAACAATGATAAAGTTAGACATCTTAGCTTTTGGAGCACATCCGGATGATGTAGAATTGGGCTGTGGAGGAACTATTGCAAAAGAAATCAAAAACGGAAAAGCTGTAGGTATTGTAGATTTGACCAGAGGAGAATTAGGCACCAGAGGTTCGGCAGATTTAAGAGATATTGAATCCCGAAATGCGGCTGAAATTCTAGGTGTGAGTGTACGGGAAAATTTACGTATGCGTGATGGTTTTTTTGTAAATGATGAAGAAAATCAAATTAAAGTAATTGAAATGATTCGGAAATACCGACCGGAAATTGTGATTTGTAATGCGATAGATGATCGCCATATCGATCATGGTAAAGGAAGCAAATTGGTTTCTGATGCTTGTTTTCTTTCCGGTTTGATGAAAATAGAAACACAATTGGATGGAAAACTCCAGGAAGCCTGGAGACCCGGATTGGTTTACCACTACATTCAATGGAAAAATATTACCCCGGATTTTGTAGTAGATATTACAGGTTTTGAAAATATAAAAGTTGATGCGATTATGGCCTATTCATCCCAATTTTTTGATCCTGATTCTGATAAACCTGTCACTCCAATCGCAACAAAAAACTTTAAAGATAGCATTAAATACCGCTCTCAAGACTTAGGAAGACTCATAGGAACCGAATATGGAGAAGGATTTACAACAGAAAGATATTTGGCTGTCAATAGGTTATCTGATCTGATATAATTTTTTATTTAAATTGTTTGCAAGTATGCAATTTTACTGTATATTTGCACTCGTAATATACACGGTGGTTGTAGCTCAGCTGGTTAGAGCATCGGTTTGTGGTGCCGAGGGTCGTGGGTTCGAACCCCATCATCCACCCAAAAAGCTTCAGAGAAATCTGGAGCTTTTTTAATTTTTAGATATTTGATTATTGTTATTTAGAAAAAAGTTATTAAATTGCTGTAACAATTAAAAAAATATCTATGGGAACATTTATTATGTCTGTTGCAAAAAACGGAGAATTTAAATTTGTATTAAAAGCAGGAAATGGTCAGGTAATACTTGCAAGTGAGTTATACACTACTAAAGCTGCATGTAAAAACGGGATTGAATCAGTAATGAAAAACGCTTTACTTGATGAAAGATTTGACAGACTTACTGCAAAAAACGGGAAATTTTATTTTAACTTAAAAGCTTCTAATGGTCAAATTATCGGAACAAGCGAAATGTACGAAAGTGTCGCTTCCAGAGATAATGGCATAGAATCGGTTAAGAAAAATGCTCCCGGAGCAGAAGTTAAAGAAGAATAAATTTATATGTAATTGAAAAGCCAATTTATTTTTTGAATTGGCTTTTTTGTTAAGTTTTAATCTTTTTTTGAAATATAAGAGATCAAATCAATAATACGAGAGGAATAACCAATTTCATTATCGTACCAGCCTACAACTTTTACCATATTATCTATTGCAGAGGTCAGCAGAGAATCAAATAAGCAGGAACTTCTATTGCCAATCACATCAACCGAAACTATAGGGTCTTCTGTATAAGTAAGATAACCTTTCAGTTCATTTTCCGAAGCTTTTTTGAATGCTTCATTGATTTGCCCGATAGTTACTGTTTTCTTTACATAACAGGTTATATCCGTCAAAGATCCATCAGGAACAGGAACACGAATACCGCTTCCTCCAATTTTGCCTTCATATTCCGGAAATATTTTGGTAATTGCTTTTGCGGCTCCGGTCGTTGTAGGAACAATAGACTGACTTGCTCCTCTTGCTCTTCTCAAATCCTTATGTGGCTGATCGTGTAAACTCTGATCGGTAGTGTAGGAGTGGACTGTTGTTATATATGCTTGTTCAATACCACAAAGTTCTTTGATTACTTTGATCATTGGAGCAACATTGTTGGTAGTACAACTCGCATTGGAAATGATTTTTTCGGAACCATCCAATATATGTTCATTAACACCTAAAACAACTGTTTTGATATTTTCAACTTCGGCAGGAGCCGAAAGAATTACCCGTTTTGCCCCCGAAACAATGTGGGCATTAATATCATCGAAGGCTTTATATTTTCCTGTACATTCAATTACAATATCAATATCTAAATCTTTCCAGTTAAGGTTTGAAATACTTTTTTCATGAAAAAACAGGTATTTTTTATTATCAACAAAAATGGCATTTTCATCAAAACGGCATTCATAGGGTAAAACCCCGTGGATACTGTCATATTTTATTAAATGTGACATGGTTTTATTGTCTGCAATGTCATTGATTGCCACTACTTCAATCAAAGGATGATTTAAAAGTAACCGAAATAAATTTCTTCCGATTCTTCCAAAACCATTGATAGCAATTCTAGTTTTTTTATTCATTTAAAATAATCAAAGAATATGTTTCTGAGCTTTATAAGAAGAGCGCACCAAAGCACCGCTTTCTACATGTCTAAAACCAAGTTGCAAACCTATTTTTTCGTATTTGGCAAATTGATCAGGTGTAATAAACTCCTTCACGGGAAGGTGTTTTTTGCTTGGTTGAAGATATTGCCCGATTGTAACGACATCTACATTTGCAGCACGTAAATCGTGTAAAGTTTCGATTACTTCTTCTTCGGTTTCTCCCAAACCAAGCATTATTCCGGATTTTGTTCTGTTGATACCTTTTTCTTTGAGATATTTCAAAACGGCTAAACTTCTGTCGTATTTTGCCTGGATTCTAACTTCACGGGTCAAACGTCTTACCGTTTCCATATTATGGGAAACCACTTCAGGATTTGCCTCTACAATTCTATCTATATTTCTTTCGATACCTTGAAAATCAGGAATTAAAGTTTCTAATGTAGTTTGAGGATTCATACGTCTTATAGCACTAACTGTTTCCATCCAGATAATAGAACCACCATCTTTAAGATCATCACGATCTACACTGGTTACTACAGCATGTTTGATGTTCATTATTTTTATAGAACGTGCTACTTTCTCGGGTTCATCCCAGTCTACTGTTTCGGGTCTACCGGTTTTTACACCACAAAAACCACACGAGCGTGTACACACGTTACCCAGAATCATAAAAGTTGCCGTACCTTCTCCCCAGCATTCACCCATATTGGGACAACTACCGGAAGTACAAATAGTATTCAGCTTATATTTATCAACCAAACCTCTCAGTTCGGTATATTTTTGTCCGATGGGCAATTTTACCTTTAACCATTTTGGTTTTCCGGAAGGCAAAACATTGGTTTCCAAAACACTGTTCATAGTCTAAATTTAGAAGATACAAAGATACAGAAACTCCATAAAACAATTGTCATTTTAGATTTTTTTAAGGATGTTGTTTAAAACGGGAAAATTCCAGCGGCGTATCACGCTTCACAAGATAATTTGGTTTATAAATTGAGTTTGAGTTATTCGATTAAATAATTCTTTAAGTACTATAAATTAATCGATTAATAATAAATCTTTAAATTCTAATTCCTTTGCCATAATAAAACTCCTCAAATGCCATAATAAAACTCCTCAAAATTTCTAGGGTCAATGTATACATAAACATAATATTCTGGTGTAGATGTCATACTTTTTGCAATTAACATTACGGTCTTTTATTTCATTTCAAATATACCCAAATTCATTCATAAAATTAAACAACCATTTTTCAAATTTCGTACGATTTCCCGTAAACAAAAAAATCCCAGTCAATTCAACTGGGATTTATATTTTTTGTCGCAATTTAACACAAAAACTGCTTATTTTGGTCTTTTGATTTTGATAGGATTTTGTCTTGTGTCAAAAACATCTGCAATCATTATAAGCTTTTGTTGCGCGTCGATAGAATAAATGATTTTGTAATTTTTGCAAACTAAATAGCGATAGCCATTTTCTCTGTCAAGTAACAATTCCTCTTTCAGGATGTGAAAGTATTTTATTTGGTTCCAAAATGATTTTCTCGATTATATTTTTTGCAACTTGTAGGCTTGCATTTTCAATATAATATTCAAAAATTTTATCTAATTCGGTTTCAGCAAAATGGGACCAAATTATTTTAAACCCCATTTATTTATATTTTGATAAAAGCTCAGAACTCGTTTTAAATTTCCCATTTTTAAAATCATTTTCCGATTTGTCAATTCTCGAGTTTAATTCTATCACCGAGATCGGTTTTAAATCCTTTTGTACTTTCTTTTTCAGCAAATTTTCAAACTGAGAAATTAATTCCTCACTTTGAAGTTTTAGAAACTCTTGTACAAATTCAATCTTTCTAGTTTGCAAATCCATAACATGATATTTTTGAGTAAAATCCAAAATTATTTTTATTTTTTATGAAGTTTCACAAACGTTCAGTTAATAAAAAAAATCCCAGTTAGTTCAACTGGGATTTATAATATAAACGTAAATTAAACCTGAACCTTTTTCCACTTCCCTCTCTTAAACAAAATAAAACTCGCAATCGTAATCGCAGTTTCAGCAACCGGTATCGCAATAAACACCCCCATCGGACCCATTTTTAAATATTTTGCAAGGAAATAAGCAAGCGGAATCTGGAACAACCAAAATCCTATGAAGTTAACCCAGGTTGGTGTCCAGGTATCTCCGGCACCATTGAAGGCATTGATCAAGACCATTCCCATTCCGTAGAAAATATAACCCAGGGCAATCACGCGAACTGCCTTTATGGCGTAAACCTGTACTTCTGGATCATTCGTGAAAAAGGCAACCAACAATTCAGCTCCCAATAACGAAATCAGCATCACGCAAAACATATAGATCACGTTGTATTTGGCGGTTTTCAATACGGCATCTTCGGCACGTTGCATCTCGTTTGCACCTAAATTCTGTCCGACCAATGTTGCCGCAGCATTGCTCAATCCCCAAGCCGGAAGCAGGAAAAACATCATCAACCGCATCGCCGTTTGATATCCTGCAGAACCATTATCGCCTCCCGTTGTCGCTACCAATTGTGCCAGAAATATCCAGCTGCAGGAAGCAATTACAAACTGCAACACGGCCGGCGAGGCAATGCCAACTAACGTTTTGATCTGTTCCCAATTTGGCTTCAAATAGGCAAGCGTAATTTTCAACAGGTTTTTTCCATTAAACAGATGATAAAGCTGATAGGAAACCCCGATACTTCTTCCGATGGTAGTGGCAATGGCGGCACCGGTCAATCCAAATGCTGAAACAGGCCCAAAACCATTGATCAAAATCGGACACAAGATAATATTGCTGATGTTGGCAATCCAAAGGCTTTTCATCGCAATGGCCGCATTTCCGGCTCCCCTGAAAATTCCGTTGATAAGGAAAAGCAGCATAATCACGATACTTCCACCCATCATAATTTGGATAAAGGGCGTTCCGTGTTCGGCAGCTTCGGGTGAAGCACCCATCAAAAGAAGAATTTCTGTCCCGAAAATTACGCCAAGCACACTGATTACAGACGTAATGGAAAATGCAATCAGGATGGCTTGCATTCCTGCTTTTGCAGCAGCAACAGGATCTTTTTCGCCAATTCTTCTGGCCACAACAGCCGTCGCTGCCATACTGATTCCGATAGCAAGCGAGTAAATAATAGTCAATACCGATTCGGTCAAGCCAACCGTTTGAATGGCAAAACTGCTGTTCTCCAAATGGCCAACGAAATACAAATCGACCAATGCAAAAACCGATTCCATTGCCATTTCCAGCATCATAGGAATAGCCAATAAAATTACTGAAAGGCGAATGCTTCCTGTTGTATAATCGATTTCTTCTCCTTTGAGGGATTTTTTAATAACTGAAAATATAGTAGAAAATATATTTGTAGGTTGTCCTGTTTTCGACATAAAAAATAAAATAAAAGATTGTGAAAATGATAGGGATTTCAGTATAAAAACTGTCCCTTTTGTTGTTATCGCTAAGTAATTGTCCTGTTTTTAGAAAGCGAGGACGGCTGAAACAATCATATTTCTTGTAGATTAGTGCGACAAATATATTATTTTTTGCGGAAAAAAAAGCCAGCAGAAATTTTATATTCTGTTGACTTTTATAATAATAAGTGAAAAGTTTTTGAACCATTAAGAAATATATAGTAAACTATTAAACGTTTATTCGTCAAGCTTGATATTTCCCCTGTCCTTATGATTGTCAGGATGCGAATTAGGATAACGATTAGACGCTATATCCGAATTTCGATCCTTGTTTTCAACGGTTCTTGCATTTTGATTTTCGTTATTTGTGGAGGCGATGCTATTGTTTGCAGTGTCTGCATCTTCCAAATTTTCATCGACACTTCTTGCTCTTTTTACCACATCTGTATTACCGTCCTTGTCCTTTTCTGTCTCGGTTTTCAAATCGGGAGTCGAAGGATTATAATCGTCAGGAAGATTTTTGCCACTAAAACCTTCATTGAGTTGTTGTTCGTTATTGGCTTTTTTAGAACCTAAATCTTTATTTTCCATAGCATTGGTTTTTTAAGGTTGATTTATCTTATAATATTACGATTTATGAACCAAAGAAGCCACTCAATTAACATTGCTTTAATTGCCAAACAAGCTTATCTTTGCCAACAATCTAAAAAATGAAGCACCACCATTACATCATCCACAAGCCTTACGGTTATTTGAGCCAGTTTATCTATGAACAGAAAAGGAAGAAAAAACTGCTCGGAGAATTGTATGATTTTGCACAAGGAACAATGGCAATTGGCAGGCTCGATGAAGATTCAGAAGGACTATTACTCCTTACCACAGATGGAAAAGTAAGCGAGAAGGTAAGAAGCAAAAAGGTGGACAAGGAATATTATGTGCAAGTGGACGGCATCATTACGGAAGAGGCTATACAGCAAATAAGGGAAGGTGTAGAAATTGGTTTCGAAGGCCAGAAATACATCACTTTACCCTGTGAAGCTTCAAAAATTGATATCCCTAATTTTGCTCCACGTTCCAAAAAAATACGAGACGAACGCCATGGGCCTACAAGCTGGGCATCGATAACGGTCAACGAAGGAAAGTTTCGCCAAGTCAGAAAAATGACGGCAGTCGTTGGATTTCCCACCCTGCGATTGGTCAGGGTAAGAATCGGAAACGTACATCTTGGTGATTTGAGGTCGGGAGAAGTAGTGGAAGTTGATGAATTTTTAATATAGATTGAAAGATTGAAAGATTACACCTAACCGACAACCCATAACTGACATGTTAAACATCGTTTTAGTAGAACCCGAAATACCAAACAACACCGGAAACATCGGCCGTTTATGTGTAGGAACCGGAAACAGATTACATTTAATCCATCCTTTTGGATTCCAAATTACCGATAAGAATCTGAAACGTTCAGGGCTTGATTATTGGGTACATCTCGATTGGAAAGAATATCAGAATGTGGAAGAATGGATGGCGGTAATTCCAGACCGATCAAGAGTATTCCTGTTTAGTTCACACGCTGAAAAATCATACTTAAAAGAAGAATTTAAAGATGGAGATTGGTTGGTTTTCGGCAAGGAAAGTGTTGGTTTGAGCCAGGAAGTTTTGAATAGGTTCGAAAATCACCTTACAATTCCAATTTCGCCCTTAGTAAGAAGTTACAATCTTGCCAATTCTGTAGCCTTTGCAATTGGAGAAGCAAAAAGGCAGCTTTCAATTTAAAAAAATACTATATTTGAGAGAACCTTCATTCTTTTAAATATGGTTGATAAATCTCAATTAAGAAGTTCCATTTTCAAACATCTCGACGGCTTGGCTGTTGCTCCGGTTGCCATTGCATTGAAAAACAAAAGCGTTTTAGAGTTTGTTTTAAACAAAAAACAAGTACAATTATCTGAAATCACATCAGCTTTTAAAGCAAATGAAGGTTATCTGAATGTGGGTTTGAGAATCCTGGCTTCCCAAGGTTTTTTAGATTATGAAGTGGATAACGCCACCCAGGAAATTACAATTTCAGTCAATGATAGAACGGAAATAGCTTTTTCACTGTTTCATTTGTATGAAGATGTGGTGGATTTACTTCAGTTCTCTACACAGTTCCATCCGCGTCTTTTTGAAGATGCTCCGTTTGAAAAGCTCAATGTTATTTTCGAAAAATACAAGAAGAATTATGGGATAACATTTTCCGATGATGAACTTACTTATAACATCCAAAACCAAATTCTAAAGCATATCGAAGGATATTTAATCGGCCCAACGATTGTACGTTTGGCAATGAACGGGATGTTTCATAAATATTTTATGGAGACTTCCTTCAAACCGGAAGAATTTCATAAATCGCCAGAAAACTTTAAAAAGATACTCGATTTTTTCGTGCATTTGGGATGGTTCTTGGAGAAAAACGGAAATTATCAATTTACAGAAATGGGTTTGTTTTATGCCAAAAGAGCCAGTGCTTATGGCGTTACGGTTTCCTATTTGCCAACGTTTGCCCGAATTGAAGAACTGATTTTTGGTGATCCTGCCGTTTTAAGAATGGTGGCCGATGGCGAAAATGAAATCCACGTTGACCGCGAAATGAATGTATGGGGAAGCGGAGGTGCCCACGATACTTATTTTAAAGTGGTAGATGAAATCATTGTCAAGCTTTTTAACCTGCCGATTGAAGAACAGCCTAAAGGAATCTTGGATATGGGCTGTGGAAACGGCGCATTCCTGCAACATATTTTTGAAGTAATCGACAGGCAAACCTTAAGAGGAAAAATGCTCGATGAACATCCGCTATTTCTGGTCGGAGCCGATTATAATCAGGCAGCTTTGAAGGTAACAAGAGCCAATTTGATAAAGGCAGACATTTGGGCAAAGGTTATCTGGGGAGATATTGGCCGGCCGGATGTACTTTCGGATGATTTGAAAGAGAACTACAATATTGACCTGAAAGATTTGCTTAATGTAAGGACTTTTCTGGATCATAATCGAATTTGGGAAGATCCAAACAATAGCAATAAGGATAGAATCAGCAAATCTTCCGGAGCATTTGCCTTTAGAGGGAAAAGGATCAGCAACAACCTGGTTGAAGATAATTTATTAGCGCATTTACAGAAATGGTCGCCTTATGTCCGGAAATTTGGCTTGCTTTTGATAGAGTTGCATACGATAAATCCGAAACTGACAGCCGCCAATTTGGGTAGAACTGCTGCAACGGCCTATGATGCGACTCACGGTTTTTCCGACCAATATATTGTTGAGATAGATGTATTTAATAGCGTTGCCGCAGAAGCAGGGTTGTTTCCGGATCCAGCTATTTTCAGAAGATTTCCAGATGCTGATATTGCAACAGTAAGTATCAATTTATTGAAAGGGAATTAAAGGTTTTTAAAGATAAATTTGCCTTTTTCTATATCAAAGCAGATACTTTCATCTTGGAACAAATCATCAAAAGCTAGATTTTCAATTAAAGTTTGAGGTGTGTCTTGAATGACTTTTTCAGGTGTCATTATAATGATTTCATCACTTAATTGAATCGCCATATCAATATCGTGGGTAGAAAAAAGAATACACTTTTGGGTTTCGTTTGTTAGTTTTTTCAAGAGTTTGAAAAGCGAAATCTTATGCTGTAAATCCAGATGGGTTGTAGGTTCATCCAAAATAATCAATGGTGTGTCTTGGGCCAGGGCTCTTGCAATTAAAACCTTCTGCAATTGTCCATCGCTAATTTCATAATGTTTCTTATCTGCCAAATGATTGATTTGTGTGAGTTCAATTGCTTCGTTTATTTTAAGGATATCTTCGTTGGTAAGTGTCCCAATCCAGTTCGTATAAGGCTGCCTTCCTAATGCCACAAGTTCAAAAACGGTAAGATTACTTGGCGGAAGGCTTTCGGTTAAAACCAAACTTAACTGTTGTGCCAATTGTAAAGAAGTATAGTTTGATATATCTTTATTGTTCAGTACAGCATTTCCTGAAATTGGTTTTTGTATGCCTGTTATGGTTCTTAAAAGGGTAGATTTCCCGATTCCATTGGCACCAATCAGGGAATACAATTTGCCTTTTTCTAAAGAGATCGTGATGTTATCGGCAATAATAGTTTCAGCCTTTTTAGAGCTATAGCCAATTTTTAAATTAGAAGTAGATAGTATGTTATTGCTTTTTGACATTGAATAATTCTAAATTATTTTTTACCACATAGAAACATAGAAAATTATATAAAGAATAAAAGAGAATTTTCTATCTCTCCTTTTTATTGCCACAGCTTTCTATGTTTCTATGTGGTTAATTTATTATTGAAACCAAATATACTATAAAAATTTTCTTTTTTGTACGAGTAACCAAACAACAACCGGAGCCCCAATTATAGAAGTTATTGCATTAATCGGCAAGATAATATCTGTTCCAGGAACTTGCGAAACAATATCACAAATCAGCATAATTATAGCCCCAAAAAGTAAAGTCCCCCAAAATAAAATATGATGACTGCTCGTTTGGAAAACCAGTTTTGTAATATGCGGAACGGCCAATCCTATAAAGGCAATCGGACCTGCAAATGCCGTGATGCTTCCTGCAAGAATGCTTGTCGCAAAAATTATAATTAGTCGTGCCTTTTTGAAATTCAATCCCAAGCTTTTAGCGTAGTTTTCACCCAAAAGTAAGGCATCGAGCGATTTGATACTCACCAAGCTCAAAAACAATCCTATGAAAACGGAAACAGCAAGGATTATTATGGAACTCCACGAAAGATTTCCAAGGTTCCCTAAAGACCAGAAGGCAAATTTTTGCAATTGTTCGGCTGTACTGAAATAAGTCAGAACACCAACAAAAGCACTGGTAAAACTACCAAACATCATTCCGACAATCAAGATAGACATTGTGTTTCGTAACCGTTGCGATACTAGCAAAACAGCCGATAAGACTATAAAACTTCCCAACCAGGAAGCAATGATGATTCCATAAGAGGATGTGACAAGCGAACTAAACATTGAAGGCAGGAGTGAAGCACCCAAAATTACAAAAGCAACCCCAAGACTCGAACCGGAACTCAATCCTAGAACATACGGTCCCGCCAATGGATTTCGGAACATCGTCTGCATCAGCAACCCACTTATCGATAATCCCATTCCGACTAAAATTGCCGTAATGGCTTTTGGTAATCTGAAATTTACAATGATATAGTGCCACGTTTCTTTAGAAGCTTCTTGTCCTGTCAAACTTTTGAAAACTTCTTTCAACGGGATACTAACCTGTCCTAAACCAATATCCAATAAAAGCAACATTAACATTAGAAATGCTAATGAGGAGAATAAAAGGATATTTTTAGATTTCGGCATTAATATAGATTTTAAAATTTTGTAACTCTGAACCTTTGGATCTTAACTATTTTAACTTTTCAAAGAAAAAAGGAGTATAATCCGGAAGCAATTCAGGATGTAGCGTTTTTACGATGTCTTTCAAGACAATATCCGGACGGTTTGGAGCCAATTCATAATATAAAATACCTCCCTTTTTTCCTTTTCTGCTACTGAAAGAATATACATTTTTATTCTGAAAAGCCTTGAATTGACTATAATGCGGATTAGCATCAATCATTTCTTTCAACGTAGAAAATTGTCCAGAAGTAATCCAGAAATCGGCATCTTTGGCTTTTTCCAAAACGGTTTCGAATGATAACGATAAACTCCCTGTTCCTTCGGTTTCTTTCCATAAATAATTTCCTCCGGCTTGAGCCAATAATAAGCTTCCCCAGCTTGAACCTTTCGGCAAATACCAGGTTCCTTCAAACATATCTCCGGCAAGAATTGTTGGTTTTGAGGCTGCTTTTTTCGCAAGTTCCAAAGTAGTATTGTATTCTTTTTCAATATCTGAAAAGATGGTATTCGCCTTTTCATCCAATCCATATAAAACACCAAAAAACTTGATCCATTCGGCTTTTCCAAGTGGCGTTTGCTCGTTCCAGTCACCATTTAGCATTATCTTAAGCCCGCTTTTTTCAAGATTATCTAAAGTTGGATTCTTGTTATCGATGCCATAACCGATTAAAACATCAGGAGCAATATCAATAATGACTTCTGTATTCAGGGTTTGGTTGGAACCCAATTCACGAACTTTTCCGTTTTCAATTCGGGCTCTCACTTTTTCTGAAGAAACATAATCCAAATTCGGAAAACCAACTAATGAATTCTCAACTCCAAGCATCTCCAAAGATGGAATATGGGTTGTAGAAGTTACCACAATATTTTTTATAGGAACCTGAATTGTCGTAAACCGGCTAAGACTATCAGGAATTTTAGCCTCTTTTTCTTTTAAGATATAAGTATAATTCTTGGTTGCATTTGGCCAAGGGTTTGAAACTTTTATGACTGTATAATCTTCATATTTGAAAATTGCCAAACCTGAAGCATACTTAATTTCGTTTTCAATTTCAGATGTAATTTTACTTGTAGATTCTGTGTTTTCTTTGCATCCGACAGCGAAAATCAATAAAGTAAAAAACACTATTTTGGAAGAGAATGATTGCATAAAAATGTTTTTGTTGAGGTTGACAAAGGTAAAAGTAATGACGGTTTTTTTGAAGAATTATTAAAAATATTTAAAAATCCGAATGATAAGCTTATATTTGCACTCGAATTAAGGTTGCGATTGCAATAATGTCAATCGTATTAAAAGGGAATTTGGTTAAAAACCAAAGCTGTTCCCGCAACTGTAAGCTATCAAGCTCGTTGTTACTGCAAAACCACTGTTTAAAATTCAGGAATTCAGGAATTTTAGAATTAGGATTTAAAATCCCAAATGACAAAGTCCCGAATCCTCAAATCAAGAACGGGAAGGTAAACAACAAGACGCAAGCCAGGAGACCTGCCTTTTTTCTTAACGAATATCGAATCTTCGGGAAAAAAGATTCTGGAATTATGACTTTTAAAAAGCTGTTTTTGTTTTCTGTTTTTTTGATTTGCCAATTTGTATTGGCACAGAATGATAGTATCTATTATTTGGATGAAGTTAAAATTTCAGATTCACAACTTAAAAAATTCTCCAACTCTCAATCAGTTCAAAAATTATCCGATTCGGTTATTAGAAAAAATCAGCCTTCTTTAACGGCGTTATTGAATTACAACACTGTAATTTATTTCAAGGAAAACGGACTCGGAATGGTTTCGTCGCCTTCGTTTCGAGGAACTACTGCTCAACAAACAGCTGTAATCTGGAACGGAATCAATATCAATTCACAACTGAACGGTCAAACCGATTTTAATACCATAACAACAAAAGATTTCAGTAATATTACGGTTCGTTCCGGTGGAGGAAGTTCAATTTATGGAAGCAGTGCCATTGGAGGGAGTATTCATTTGAACAATGATTTAAATTTCAAAAATGATTTTTCAAATCAAATTGCTCTTAGTTACGGAAGCTTTAATACTTTGGGAGTGAACTATAAAGTAAATGTTTCTGATGAAAAAATAAGTTTTCAGGCGAGTATTACCCGAAACAGTTCTGACAATGATTATGATTATGTTGATTCTGACTCGAAAAATCTCAATGGTCAATATTATAATACAAGCTTAAACACAGCGGTAGGATATAAAATAAACCCAAACAACTTTTTAAAAATCTATAGTCAGTTTTTTGATAGCGAAAGACATTTTTCACTTGTTTTTCCATCAGAAATAAGAACAAAATACCAGGATTTTAATACCAGAAATTTATTAGAATGGAGTAATTTTTCGGAAAATTTTGCTTCTAAAGTAAAACTGGCAGTTTTAAGCGAAAAGTATAAATATTTTCAGAATATACAATCCGATTCGTTTACTTACGGAGAAGTTAAAACTTATATAGCCAAATATGATTTATCGTATAAAGTCAGCTCTAATTCCGAACTCAATGCGATTGTAGATTATACAGAAAACAGAGGTGATGGGTCGGATATCAGTAATGAAAAACGAAATATTGGTTCGGCAGCGGTATTATTTAAACACGAACCCCTGGAAAAGCTACTATATGAAGTAAGTTTCAGAAAAGAATTTACAGACAATTATAAAAGTCCGCTTTTGTTTTCGGTAGGAACAACCTTTAAAGTAACCGATTTTTACACGCTAAAAATCAATGGATCAAAAAACTTCAGGATCCCTACTTTCAACGATTTGTATTGGCAGCCCGGAGGCAACGAAAACCTTAAACCCGAATCTTCTCATCAGGCAGAATTGAGCAACAGTATTAAGTTTCTTGGTTTTAATCTAACGTTAACAGGTTATTATATTGATATTGACAATATGCTTCGTTGGGTTCCTGCAGGAGGAAACTGGTCGCCGGTAAATACCAATAAAGTTAAGACGTATGGAGGAGAAGCAATATTGGGATGGACAAAAAAAATAGAAGATCATGTTTTTAGTTTTAACGGAACGTATGCCTATACTGTTTCTAAAGACGGAGATACAAAAAAACAATTAATTTATGTGCCTTACCATAAAGCTACCGGCTCGCTGGGGTATTCATTCAAAAAAATATCTTTCGGCAGCCAGATTTTGTATAATGGAGAAGTTTTCACGAGGTCCGATAATAACTCACGTTTTAATATTGATGCTTACGTAGTAAATAATGTAATGATTGATTACAATTTTGGAAAAAAAGATTCTTACGTTTTAGGTTTTCAGGCATTAAATGTTTTTAACGAAAAATACCAAAGTGTTGAAAGCAGGTATTTGCCCGGACGTAATTTTAATTTGTGTTTAACTCTAATTTTTTGATATTATGAAAAAGATTACCCGAATTTTTTTATTAGTACTGATGACTTCAGTGTTTTTTGTGTCGTGCGAAAGTGACGACAATGGCTCGGTCGAATCACTAGGAGATTACGATAATGGTTTTTTTGTTCTGAATGAAGGAAGCAGCACTGTTACAACAAGTTCTGTAACTTTTGTGAGCAACTCAGGCAGTGTAGAGCAAAATGTTTTTACAAATGTGAATCCTGATGCCGTTAGTTTAGGAAGTTATTTACAATGTATGTTCTTTGACGATACAAGAGCATTTATTATTTCAGGTCAGGCAAACAAAGTTACGGTAGTAAACCGGTATACTTTTGAATTTATTGCAACGGTTGATACCAATTTTAGCAATCCGAGATATGGAGCTGTAGTAAACGGTAAAGCCTATATAACCAACTATGACGATTACCAAACAGGAGATGATGATTATTTAACGGTAATAAATCTATCAGATTATACGACCAGTAAAATTGCATTAAACAATTGGTCTGAAAAAATAATAGAAGAAAACGGAAAACTGTACATCGCCAACGGATATTATGGAAGCGGAACATCTGTGAGTGTTTTTAATCCGAATAGTAATGTTGTTGAAAAAGTGATAGAATTAGGTTTCAGCCCGAATTCATTTGAAGAAGAAAATGGGGTTTTATATGTTTTAGGTTCTGATAAATTAGCCAAAATCAAACTTTCAAATAATGAAGTTATAGGAACTCCTGTTACTTTACCGGAAACTCAAAGTGACGCTAAAAACCTGAATATTGAAAATGATAAAATTTACTATACATCAGGTTCAAGTGTTTACGTTATGAATAGTAACGCTGCTTCAGCTCCTACAGATCCTTTATTTTCTTACGAACCTGCTTCTCCCTGGAGTGCCATGTATGGTTTTGCTGTTGAAGACGGTAAGATTTATGTTGCAGAAGCCGGAGATTTTTCTTCAGACAGCGAAATTTACATTTATAGCTTAACCGGATCTTTATTAAAAACAATTCCTGTTGGAGTAGCTCCGAATGGATTTTACTTTAATAATTAATAAAATTATATAATGAAAAATAACTATACTGGTTTATTAAGTTTTCTTTTTCTGCTGTTTTCTGTTTTAGTAATAAATGCACAGGATTATGTTAATGGTGTTTTTATTTTAAATGAAGGAGGAGCAGGTTCTAGTAATGCTTCGGTTTCATTTCTTCCAAACGAAGGGAATCTCCAAAATAATATTTTTGGTACAGTAAACCCTGCTGCCGGACCTATGGGAGATACGGCTCAAAGCATGGCTTTTAACGGAGATTATGCTTATGTTATTTTAAATATTTCAAATTCGATACGAGTGGTAAACCGCTCTACTTTTGAGCTGGTTGCTACAATAAACACGGGATTGAATAATCCGAGATATATGGCTTTCAGTAATGGAAAAGGTTATGTTACTTGTTGGGGAAACGGTGGTTCAGCAACCGATGATTATATTGCAGTTATCGATTTAACAGATAATAGTATCGAAACAACTATTTTGGCACCGGAAGGAGTGGAGCGGATTTTGGAAAACAATGGTAATCTATATGTCGCTCATCAGGGAGGTTATGGTTACGGAAGTACAATTTCTGTAATAAATTCAACTACAAATACTATTACCGAAACTATTCAGGTAGGCGATGTTCCGAATTCGATTATAATTGATAACGGAATTTTATATGTACTTTGTGGCGGAAGACCTATTTGGGCATCCCCACAAACTTTTGGGTCGTTTCATAAAATTAATCTCGCAGATTTTACAATTATTGAAGAATATGAATTTACAGCAGAGCATCCTTCAAACTTAAAAATGGATAATAGTGGAAATCTCTATTTT
>CAZSOC010000028.1:0-6586 GCA_964608415.1 uncultured Flavobacterium sp. | reverse complement strand
CTCTATTTTTCTATAGACGGAGGTGTTTATAAAACTACAATTACAGATTTTGATTTTCCGGCATCGCCTCTTTTTTCTTTAGGACCACAAAATCTTTATGGAATTTATGGGATGGATATTATTGATGATGTAATTTATGTTGGAGATGCGGTTAATTATGTTTCGCCCGGAAAAGTTTCAGTTTTTTCAACAACAGGAACATTATTACAGGAGTTAATAGTAGGTGTTTGTCCTAATAGTTTCTATAAAGCTGTAGAAACCGATTTGGGTATTGATGATAATTTTGTGAGTAAACTTTCTGTTTATCCAAACCCAACAGCCGATATTTTTTATCTGAATACTTCAGAAAATGCGCAAATCAAAATGTATGATAATACAGGAAAGTTGGTTAAAGATCAAAATTATTCATCAAACGGAATCCCCGTTTCGGATTTGAATAAAGGGATTTATATAGTTGAAATTGTTATTGCAGATAAAAGGCATATTAATAAACTAATTATTAAATAAGGATGAAATTAGTAATTGCCCTGCTCACTTTCAGCCTTTCGGTTTATTGCCAAAACTATCCTCCGGAAGCAGGAACGGCGGGTTCTACGGCTATTCATAAAGATAGTCCGTTTTATGTAGCCTGGGCAACCGGAATAACCGTTGAAAGAGGATATGTAAATAAAGCAAATCCTTCTTTAGTGATAAATGGAAGTAATAAGGCTTCGGCAGGAGAACCTCAATATGCATTAGGTTATCCTAACGGTAGTGTTGTTAGTTTGGGTGATGAAGGATATGCCATACTCACATTTGACAGTCCGATTATTGATGATGATGGTTTTGATTTTGCAATATTTGAAAACGGAGGACCATCATTCTTAGAATTGGCTTTTGTTGAGGTAAGTTCTGATGGTGAAAATTTTTTCAGGTTTCCATCGCATAGTCAGACACAAACGCAAACGCAAATAGGAACATTTGGAACGCCGTCGGCAACCTATTTGAATAATTTAGCAGGAAAATATGCGGGAACATACGGAACACCGTTCGATTTGAGTGAGTTGGAAGATAATCCGTTTTTAAATAAAAACAACATCACTCACGTAAAGGTTATTGATGTTGTAGGTTCTATTGATCCGCAATATGCTACTTATGACAGTTATGGTAATGCGGTAAACGAATCTTTTCCAACGCCGTTCAATTCCTGTGGTTTCGATTTGCAGGCGGTTGGGGTAATACACCAGCAAAATCTGTCTGTTGATGAATTTACAAAATCGGGAATTACAATTTACCCCAATCCGGCATCAACTTATTTTTTTATTGATACGGAAGAATATGCAGTAATAAGAATATACGACATTTCGGGAAGGCTTGTTTCCAAAAAGACACATCATAAAAATCCGGAAATGGATATTAGTGGTTTGAAAACAGGAGTCTATGTCGTAGAAATAGTGTTGACGGAAAAAAACAAAAAATCGATTCAAAAACTGGTTATAAAATAGAAAAAGAATTTTCTTCTTTTTGGTTGATAATAAATAGATTTCTAAATCTCGTATTGATTGTAAAGAAAATTTAAAAGTGAGGATTATTAGAAAAATTATTATACAAAAGAGTCGTATATGTATAGAATAAGCTGGCATTGCCAGCTTATTTTTTTTGAATTTATTTAATATTAGAATACCGAACTAAATATTTAAAAACCAGTTTCTGAATATTTTTCAACTTTAATTTAAAAAAATACTTTAAGACTTACCTTTAATCGCAATTTCATATAAGAAACTGGTCGCATTACCTTCTGAGGCAGCAGCAGCGCCCATCACAAAAACTCCTTTTTTACCAGCCGCAGATTCAATCCCAAAAACAAAAGCTTCATCATCAGGATCAGTAGCACCTTCATACCTGTAAATGATGTTAATTTTATAATCCTCTGTATTAGCAGATATTTCTTCTTCTATAAGATTGAAATCCTCGGAATACCCTTGTTCTTTAAGTTTCTGTAATGCGTCTATAACTGTGGCATAAAAATATTTTGGCATAGTAGTAATGTTAAGCTATTACGTATAAAGGTACTAAAACTTTTTGGAGTAAAGGAATAATCTTTATATCTGGATTAAATTTTACACAGGAAAGATGGGTTTTCCAAATGTAAAACATTGGTGATCATCAAATTTTTTGCTAACAGAATACTAATATTATCTACTCAAGTACATTTTTCTTCTGGAATACAACTCATAAAACTGGTCGTCTTTCAAGTCGTCAATAAACAGAATGCTTTCTCCCGTAGATTTCATCTCTGGACCTAAAGATTTGTTTACTCCGGCAAATTTACTGAAAGAAAAAACTGGCTGCTTGATGGCAAATCCTTTCAATTGCGGATTGAAATTAAAGTCTGTTACTTTATTTTCGCTCAGCATTACTTTTGTAGCATAATTCACATAAGGTTCGCCATACGCTTTCGCAATAAACGGAACCGTTCTGGATGCCCTTGGATTCGCTTCGATAATATATACCGTATCGTCTTTTATCGCAAACTGAATATTGATCAGACCGACCGTTCTCAAAGCCAAGGCGATTTTTTTGGTATGATCCTTAATCTGTTGCATCACAAATTCTCCCAGGTTGAAAGGAGGCAATGTTGCGTTGCTATCTCCTGAATGCACACCACAAGGCTCGATGTGTTCCATGATTCCAATGATGTACACATTTTCGCCATCACAGATTGCATCGGCTTCTGCTTCAATTGCACCATCCAAATAGTGATCCAACAATAATTTATTTCCCGGAATCGATTTCAATAAATCAATTACATGTTCTTCTAATTCCTGTTTGTTGATAACAATTTTCATTCCCTGTCCACCCAAAACATATGAGGGGCGAACCAATAAAGGGAAGTCTAAAGTATCTGCCAAAACCGAAGCCTCGTCTGCACTTTCCGCAATTCCGAATTTAGGGAAAGGGATATTCAACTCCGTCAGCAATTCGGAGAAACGTCCTCTGTCTTCGGCCAAATCCAAAGCATCGAAGCTTGTTCCCAGAATCTTGATGCCATATTTGGATAACTTTTCAGCTAATTTCAAAGCGGTTTGTCCACCCAATTGCACGATTACACCTTCTGGTTTTTCGTGACGGATGATGTCGTAGATGTGTTCCCAGAAAACCGGCTCAAAGTATAATTTATCAGCCGTATCAAAATCGGTAGAAACCGTTTCAGGATTACAGTTGATCATAATGGTTTCGTAACCGCATTCTTTTGCCGCCAAAACACCATGCACACAAGAGTAATCAAACTCTATTCCCTGTCCGATCCTGTTTGGTCCTGAACCCAGAACCACTACTTTCTTTTTATCGGTTACAATACTTTCATTATGAACGAATCTCTTACCGTCGGCTGTTTCAATTTCAGCTTCAAACGTAGAATAATAATAAGGTGTTTGTGCTTTGAATTCTGCTGCACAAGTATCCACCAATTTATAAACACGCTTGATGTTCATTTCATCACGCAGTTTATATACCTGGCTTTCCAAACAGCCCAGCATGTGCGCGATCTGTCTGTCACCATATCCTTTCTGTTTTGCCTCAAGCAATAATTCCTTTGGCAAAGTATCTACTTTGTAGTTGGAAATTTCTTTTTCCAACGCATATAATTCTTCGTATTGTTTCAGGAACCACATATCGATCTTGGTAATTTCGTGGATACGGCTCAACGGAATTCCCATCTGAATGGCATCATAAATCACAAAAACACGGTCCCAACTTGCAAAAGTCAGTTTTTCGATAATTTGTTCGTAGTTTTTGTATCCTTTCCCGTCAGCTCCTAATCCGTTTCTCTTGATTTCCAAAGATTGTGTTGCTTTGTGCAAAGCTTCCTGGAATGATCGTCCGATTCCCATCACCTCTCCAACAGATTTCATTTGAAGACCTAAAGTCCTGTCGGCTCCTTCGAATTTATCGAAATTCCAACGAGGGATTTTCACGATAACATAATCCAGGGTTGGTTCGAAAAGTGCTGAAGTCGATTTTGTAATTTGATTTTGAAGTTCATCCAAGTTGTAACCCAAAGCCAGTTTCGAAGCAATTTTTGCAATTGGGTAACCAGTAGCTTTAGACGCCAATGCTGATGAACGCGAAACTCTCGGATTGATTTCAATCGCTACTATATCTTCCTTATCATCCGGTGAAACAGCGAATTGCACGTTACATCCTCCGGCAAAGTTCCCAATGCTTCTCATCATCAAAATCGCCATATCACGCATCTTTTGGAATGTCGTGTCCGATAAGGTCATCGCTGGAGCAACCGTGATAGAATCTCCCGTATGGATTCCCATCGGATCCATATTTTCGATAGAACAAATGATGACAACATTATCGTTCTTATCTCTCAAAAGCTCTAATTCGTATTCTTTCCAGCCTAATAAAGCCTTATCAATCAAGACTTCGTGAATTGGAGACATTTCCAATCCGTAAGTCAGTTTTTCGTCAAACTCTTCTTTCGTGTGTACAAAAGCAGCTCCAGTTCCACCCAAGGTAAAGGATGGACGGATTACCAATGGAAAACCAAACTCCTGAGCAATTTCTTTACCTTTCAAAAAAGACGTTGCTGTTTTTGCAGGAGCAGTTGGCACATTGATTTTTTCAAGCAATTGCTTGAACTGCTCTCTATCTTCGGTAATATTGATGGCATTGATATCGACACCTATTAATTTTACGCCAAAGTCTTTCCAGATTCCTTTTTCATCTGCTTCCAGACACAAGTTCAATGCAGTTTGTCCTCCCATTGTTGGCAAAACAGCATCAATTTGCGGGTGTGCTTTTAAGATTTCGATGATTGATTTTGTAGTCAATGGTTTCAGATAAACGTGATCTGCCATTGTTGGATCGGTCATAATCGTTGCTGGATTAGAGTTGATCAGGATTACTTCGATCCCTTCTTCTCTGATAGAACGAGCAGATTGAGAGCCTGCATAATCAAATTCGCAGGCCTGACCAATAACGATTGGACCTGATCCTATAATTAAAACCGATTTGATGGAGTTGTCTTTTGGCATTGCTTTTTGTTTAAGGTTTAAAGTTTTGAGTTGTAGCAAAACTTTAAAAAGTAGTTAGTTATTATTTTTTATCAGAAAGATGCCGTTTGAAGTAACGTTAAACATTGAACTTTAAACATATAACTTTCATTCCCGAAAAGATATAAAAAAAGGCGGTACTGAAATAAGTAACGCCTTTATTTGTTTTGAATAAACATTATTTTTTGTGTCTTGGTTCGCAAGAAACAGTCAATTTATGTCTTCCTTTTGCTCTTCTACGGGCAAGAACTTTTCTTCCGTTCGCAGATTCCATTCTGTCCATAAATCCATGTTTATTTCTTCTTTTTCTTTTCGATGGTTGAAATGTTCTTTTGCTCATTGCTTTGTATCTTTAAAAAACGTGATTTTATTTACTACCGGTTTTGGTTTTTTATGGTTATTATTTTTCCGAAAACCGAGTGCAAATATACAAAGCTTTTTTTTACTTACAAGTAGTTTTATAAATTTATTTTTAATTGTTTAAAATATGATTTATACTGTGCTTGTTTAAGAAAAGTAAAAAGCGATGAAATCACTTGGAGTAAAGATTTTTTAGAATTAATATTTTTAATGGATAAGATGCAAGGTATAAAATACATAAACTTATCTATGAGAATAAATTTGGTGTAAAGTTCCCAATAGTCAATTAAAATTATTTTTTTTGAAATTGTTTTTTACTTTTCTTTGTAAGAATTTAAACATCAAAAACATGAAAAAAATTTATTTTTTACTATTACTCGGAATTGTTGGAATTATCTCTTCATGTGGACCATCTAAAAGTAGAATGACCGTTGCTAATAAGCAAATACCACCTGAGTTTAGTTCATACGAAGGAACATTGTTAATAATAAGCCAGTATAAAACCTGGGATAAGTATGCTAGAAATGCTTTTAAAAACAATTACAAAGGTAAATTTAAAATAATAAAAAATAAAGAACTAGAAAATTATTCAGACATAGAAGAATACAGGTATATTATTAGTCCTAAATTTTCTTCTTCTTTAAATACTGCACCAAGTTCTAGTATAGGGAGTAGTCATGTTTCATCTGAAACCTTAACCATTCTAGATAGAAAAGCCAATAAACAATACAAAACAGAAAACACGGCAATGTATGGTAAGTTGCTTAAAAGGTATTCTGCGGCTCTTGAAATGGAACGAATAAAATAAAAAACTATCGGGAAGTTTGTACCAAATGGAAGAAGATACATATGAAAAAAATATTCTTCTGAGATAACTTGTCCTTTATAAACTTAGTAACTTAGCGAGTAATTATTTCTAGCAAGGTCGCTAAGGTGCAGGGTATAAAATATATAAACCATCGGGATAAACTTTGATGTAAAGTTCCCGATAGTTTATTTTTATTAAATTATTGTACTTTGCTACCAACAAAGGTGCCACTTTCCCCAAAAAGAGGATTTACCCAATTGCCACTGATAGAATTTCCAATAATGGTTCCGCTAAAATTGGCTCCTCCAGATGTAGAACCTAAAGAAGCTGTAAACTCACCACTACTGTTTATGGAACCGGATAACGTAAAATT
>CAZSOC010000027.1:32871-37607 GCA_964608415.1 uncultured Flavobacterium sp. | reverse complement strand
ACCAGAATTTGGAGCAGCAACTCAGTTGGAAAAAATCGATATGTTGGATTTTGCCGATATCGTTGCCATCAATAAATTTGATAAACGTGGTGCTTTGGATGCACTTCGTGATGTAAAAAAGCAATTCCAGAGAAACCACCAATTATGGGATGCAAAACCCGAAGATTTACCGGTTTTTGGAACAATTGCTTCTCAGTTTAATGATCCCGGAATGAATGCTTTATATAAAGCAATTATGGATAAAGTAGTTTCCAAAACCAATGTAGATCTCAATTCTACTTTCGAAATTACAAGGGAGATGAGCGAAAAAATATTTGTAATTCCGCCACACAGAACAAGATATTTATCTGAAATTGCCGAAAACAATCGTAAATACGATGAAATTTCAGAAAGTCAGCAAAAAGTAGCTCAAAAACTTTTTGGAATTTTCAAAACCATCGAAACCATCTCAGGAAAACAACCGATTCTTACAAAAATAGGATTAGACGAGGACTCTGTTTACGGGAGTGTTGCAGATGAACAAAATGAAAACAGAATTTTTTTGAATTTATTGCTCAACCAATTTGATAAGGTAAAAATGGATTTGGATCCATATAACTGGGAAATTATTCTGAACTGGGATCAAAAAATTGAAAAATATAAAACACCTTTTTATAGTTTTAAAGTTAGAGATAAAGAGATCAGGATTGCAACACATACCGAATCTTTATCACATTCTCAGATCCCAAAAGTGGCATTGCCAAAATACGAAGCATGGGGAGATATTTTAAAATGGAATTTGCAGGAAAATGTTCCTGGAGAATTTCCATTTACATCCGGATTATATCCTTTCAAGAGAGAAGGAGAAGATCCATCGAGAATGTTTGCAGGAGAAGGAGGTCCGGAAAGAACTAATAAGCGTTTTCATTATGTGAGTGCAGGAATGCCCGCCAAGAGACTTTCTACGGCTTTTGACAGTGTGACCCTTTATGGTAACGATCCGCATTTACGTCCCGATATTTATGGAAAAATCGGAAATGCAGGAGTTTCCATATGCTGCCTGGATGATGCTAAAAAACTATATTCAGGATTTGATCTGGCGCATTCACTAACCTCTGTAAGTATGACAATAAATGGTCCCGCACCAATGTTACTGGGCTTTTTTATGAATGCGGCAATCGATCAGCAATGCGAAAAATATATTGTAGAGAATAATCTTATAGACGAAGTTGAAGCTAAAATTAATAAGATTTATCAACAAAAAGGAACCAAAAGACCTCAATATAATGGTGCTTTACCGGAAGGAAATAATGGATTAGGATTGATGCTTCTGGGAGTTACAGGAGATCAGGTTTTACCAAAAGAAGTTTATGAAACCATTAAAACAAAAACATTAACCCAAGTAAGAGGAACGGTTCAGGCAGATATTTTAAAAGAAGATCAAGCTCAAAATACGTGTATTTTTTCTACAGAATTTGCTTTAAGACTGATGGGAGATGTGCAGGAATATTTTATTAAGAATAATGTAAGAAATTTTTATTCAGTTTCTATTTCCGGTTATCATATAGCCGAAGCCGGAGCCAACCCGATAACACAACTGGCATTTACACTGGCAAATGGTTTTACTTATGTAGAATATTATTTAAGTCGTGGAATGAATATTAATGATTTTGGTCCTAATTTATCATTTTTCTTTTCAAACGGAATTGACCCTGAATACGCAGTGATAGGTAGAGTTGCCCGAAAAATTTGGGCGAAAGCACTTAAAAATAAATATGGAGCAAACGAAAGAGCTCAAATGTTAAAATACCATATTCAAACCTCAGGAAGATCGCTTCATGCCCAAGAAATAGATTTTAACGACATCAGAACTACCTTACAAGCTTTGTATGCAATTTATGATAACTGCAATTCGCTTCACACCAATGCTTATGATGAGGCAATTACAACTCCTACAGAAGAATCTGTTCGTAGAGCAATGGCAATTCAACTGATTATTAATAAAGAATTAGGTTTGGCAAAAAATGAAAATCCGATTCAGGGATCATTTATTATTGAAGAATTAACTGATTTGGTAGAACAGGCGGTTTTATTAGAATTTGACCGTATTACAGAAAGAGGAGGAGTGCTCGGAGCAATGGAAACAATGTATCAGCGTTCTAAAATTCAGGACGAAAGTATGTATTATGAAATGCTAAAACATACGGGTGAATATCCGATTATTGGGGTAAATACTTTTTTGAGTTCAAAAGGTTCTCCAACGGTAATTCCTGCCGAAGTAATTCGTGCAAGTGAGGAAGAAAAGCAATTTCAAATTCAGACACTAGAAAATTTGCACCAAACTTATGGAGATCAAATGAATAATCAGTTAAAAATAATCCAAGAAGCAGCGATCAATAATAAGAATATTTTCGAACATTTGATGGATGCTACAAAAGTTTGTTCTTTGGGAGAAATTACTAATGCATTATTTGAAGTAGGAGGTCAGTACAGAAGAAATATGTAAATAGCCTAAAATTGAAGTATTTTTTTCTGAAACATAGATTTAGCAAAAAATGGTTAAAACAGTTGTAAATCTCTTATTTACAACTGTTTTGTTATTTTTTTGGAGAGGTGTTTAATGCAGAAAAAAATAAATAATAAAGGAGAGGCTACAAAATAGGTTACTATTTAAATGGTGAATGTTTTTCAGAAAAATAAAATAAAACAGCCCTTTTTAATTAGTCACGATAGTGAAGTTGCTCATCAAAAAAACGTAAGAATGAAACATATCTGCTTATATTTTTATTTATTTGGGAGTACATTTTAATTTTGAATACAAAAATTAAGGATTAGTTATAAAATAGTAAATATTTCAATCTTATAGATAAATTTGAAAATAAGTTTATTACTATCTTTACAACACCTAATTGCTAATACTATAATGATCTACGAGAAACAATCCCAATATCCGTTTAATGTTTTGATCTCATTTCATATTTTGATCGATAAATTAAGTGAAATTGCACAATCAGACGTGGATTATCGTGCTAATTATGCAAAAGCGTTATTAAGTGAAGTTGAGAAATTCCCGGAACTTTATAATGGGATGGTTGCCTATGACCAGATTGTTCAACATAAAGATTTAATAAGAAATTTACTTGCAGACTTATTTCCTACCGCTTTAACTCACAATGAAATAAAAGCAGTAACTATTCCGTTTTATAATATAGCTTTCAATTTTACAGAACGATTTCAGAATATTCTAAACAATGCCGGACCCAATTTTGATATTACTTTAAAAGGGTATGATGAAGATCACTTTTATATTATGAGTTGTTGTATAATTCTTAATAACTATTTTAAAGCAAAAATAGATTTTTCACAACCTGTATTTTATGATATTCCAAATTCTGATGGAATTACAGAGCATTATAGAATTACTTACAATGGAGACTTTATGGAAATTATTCCAACAAAAGATTCTCTTATGCTTACTCAGGAAGAAATCCAGGAATTGGTTAATAATTATGACAATATAGCACTCTGGAAAAATAAATTTCCTCCAGGTTCATGGATTCTCAAAGGATTTGGAATAATGTCTTTGTTCAATTCTACTACGGAGATTTCTATATCGAATCTTAAAACGAATCTTATAGGAAAAAGAGAGGATGATTCTTCGGTAGCAGAAAAATTTGAAAGTATTTTTAGATCTATTTTTAAGATTAAGGATTTGAAAGTAGGCTATACGGCCATAAATGATCAAAGAACCAAATTTATCAATCCACCTTTTAATAAAAATGTCAATAGTTTTATTCTGGATCAACTGAATAATGAAGATTGTAATGAATTGTTATGTGAAAAAGAATTTGAAGATCTTTTACAAAATAAAAAATATTTTACTGTTTCAGATATCGAAATTTACCTAAACCAAAGACCGGAAAGTTATCTTGCCCAGCGTTTTTTTAGCAAAGGGATAAAAAGTGTGATTTTTGCACCGATGTATTCCGGAGAAAAGTTATTGGGAGTTATAGAAATTATTTCTTTTACAAAAAATACCCTCAATAGTATCAATGCCCGAAAGATGGATGCTATCTTACCTTATCTTTCTGATACGATAGATAGATTTTATTATGATCTCAATAATGAGGTAGAGGCCATTATTCAGAAAGAATATACATCAATTCATCCCAGTGTTTATTGGAAATTTACTGACGAAGCTTTACAGCATGTGGGAATAAAGAAAAATGATATTCCGTTTAAGGAAATTGTTTTTAATGATGTAATCCCTTTGTACGGACAAATTGATATCAAAGGATCATCTGTAGCAAGAAATGAAGCAGTAAAAAACGATATGATTATACAGTTGGATATGTTGATCGAATTGTTTAAAATTTTATATGAAGAACTCAAACTTCCTGTAATCTATCAAAACTTATATGAGTTACAAATATTTCATGAGAACTTTAATTCAGAATTAAATGCAGATAGCGAATCGACCGCTTTGAATTTTATTTTTAGTGAAATCCATCCGATACTTCAGCATTTTTCAAAATCTAATTCTGCCGTAAAAGCAAATATTGAAAAGTATTTTAATTTTCTTGATGAAAAGTTGCAGATTGTATATCAATCAAGAAAAGATTATGATGATGCAATTGCTTTGATCAATAAAAAAATGGCTTCAATTTTGGATGAGAGGCAAGAAGAAGCTCAAAAATTCTTCCCTCATTATTATGAACGTTTCAAAACAGATGGAGTGGAGCATAATTTGTATATAG
>CAZSOC010000027.1:21792-32861 GCA_964608415.1 uncultured Flavobacterium sp. | reverse complement strand
ATAGGAGCTTCGATTGCACCCAAGCTCAAATACAGCCCTGTTTATTTAAGCAATCTCAAGTTATGGCAATTGCAGGTTGCTTGTGAAATGGAGTTGGAATATTCCAAAATAAAAAAAGCATTAAAGTATCAGCTTGATGTCGCTTCGTTAATTTTGGTTTTTAGTTCTCCAATATCAATTCGTTTCAGGATGGATGAAAAAAGATTTGACGTAGACGGAACTTATAACGCCCGATATGAAGTTGTAAAAAAACGTATTGACAAATCGTATATCAAGGGAACCAATCAGAGAATTACAGAAAAAGGCAAAATTACTATCGTATATTCTAATCAAAAGGAAGAAACAGAATATAAAAAATACATCCATCTGCTTCAGCATAATAATTTACTGGAAGAAGAAATAGAGCTTTTGGATGTAGAAGATTTACAAGGTGTTAGTGGCTTAAAAGCATTACGTGTAAAAGTAAAATACTCTTAAAACAAAAATGTTTGGGATTACCAATCAGCAAATTTAAAAGCCAAGACAAAAGACAGTACAGATGTAATTATTCCTATCATAAATATAATGTAAGTAATGGTTAACCATCTGTATTTTTTATTTAGAACCAGACCCAGATAATATAGATCTTTTATCATAGAGTCGTACAAATAGTCTTTATCTTTCATCATTTCCCTCATTGCCCAATTGTACTCTTCAAGAGGCATTTTGTAAAAATTTCCAAAAAACAACAGATTTATTTTCTTATTATTGATATCCTCACGAGTAAAATGCCCACTGGAAATTTTTGGTTTGGTTGACAAAATAGAACAGATTATTGCAATTACGCTAAAAAATATCATTATAAAAGTAGGAATAATCAAATGCGAATTACTTGGACTATCTAATTTTGGGATCAGTGTAGACAAAGCAATAGAAATGAGTATAGCGTTTACAGAAAGCATAATATTGGCTTTGCTGTCTGCAATCTCACTCAGTCTTGTATGATTGTTGAGTGTTACTCTAAACATTGTTTCGATTCCCCGTTCCGGAGTGTCAAATTTATCTAACTTCTTTTTATTAAGTAATTCTTTATTTTTTTTTCGAAGTAATTTTTCGTTTTCTAGATTTAAAATCTTATTTCTGATTAATTCTACGTTTTTTAATTTGACTGGCTCAAAATATTTTTTGGCATAATTGGTATAATAATGATGATTTTCTGTTGCAAATTTTAAATTTTCTTTTGCCCAGCCTAAATCGCTGAAATCTTTATTCTGAGTTTTATTGAGTTCTTCTCGGAGGTAATTGGAAATTTCAAAATAATGTTCGCTGGCAAGATGGGAAGAATCCGCATCTCTCATAATTTGTTCCAGTATATTCTGAGGTTTATGGGTCAAGTTGGTTGCACAGATAAGACTTCTTATTTTCTGTATTTTCTCATCAGAAAAATTATTTTCTTTCAAGAATTGATACGCCATATCCATTCCGGCATTTTCATGCTGGTTACAATTTTTAAAATAACCGGCATCGTGAAACCATCCTGCAATTATCAGTAATTCTTTATCCTCTTGAGGGATAGATTCTTCTTCGGCAATTTTGATGATGTTTTTTACAACTCTGGAAGTATGTTCAAAATTGTGATATAAATAACCTTTAGATGAATTATCTTTGAACAACTGAATGATATAGTTTTCAACTTTTTGAACAATATCCATAACTCATTAATATTAATACTGCCAAATTATGAAATTATTTTATCAATTAAATAGATTTAAAAAATTTATTAATGTTGTGAATATTTTAGCAGTTCTGTTGATTTTACAATCGTGTGCAACTTCAAAACCTCAATTTGGAAAAGCTTTAGAGATACGTCGGGAAACAAAAGATATATCTCCGGATCATACATTTTTTTTAGTAGGAGATGCAGGAAATGCAGATGAAGAACAGAGTAAAAAAGTTTTGGAAATCCTAAAAAGTAAGCTTGATTCTGCTTCAGAAAACAGTACATTATTATTTTTAGGAGATAATGTATACCCTAATGGATTACCGGATACCTTGTCTCAGGACAGAAAAATTGCCGAGGCAAAACTGGATATGCAAATAGATTTGTCCAAAAATTTCAAAGGCAAAACCATATTTATTCCGGGTAATCATGATTACTATTCTAATGGAGTTTCGGGTCTAAAAAACCAAGAAGATTATGTTAATAAAAAAATAGGAGTAAAAAAATCTTTTTTGCCAAAAAACGGATGTGGGATAGATGATTTGAATATTAATGATAATTTGGCAATGATCATAATCGATTCACAATGGTATCTTGAAGACTGGGACAATAATCCTACAATTAATGAAAACTGCAGTATTAAGAGCAGGGAAGATTTCTTTACAGAAATAGAAGATTTGATTAATAAATTTCAGGATAAAACCATCATAATTGCGATTCATCATCCATTAATGTCCAACGGAACCCACGGAGGACAATTTTCTTTAGAAAAACAATTATTTCCTTTGGAAAGTAAAATACCGCTTCCTGTTATAGGAAGTTTGATCAACTATCTTAGGAAAAATTCAGGAATAAGCCCTCAGGATATCCATAATAAAAAATATTCAAAACTGGTCAACCGAATTAAAACTTTAATTCAAAGTAAGGAAAATATAATTGTAGTTTCCGGGCATGATCATAATTTGCAATATATTGAGAAAAACAATATTAAACAGATCATAAGTGGTTCTGCTTCGAAAACAGAAAGTGCAAGAGCTGTAAACCCTAATGACTTTTCTTACGGAGGAAATGGATTTGCGGTTTTACAAGTTCAAAACAGCGGTGCAGCAAAGGTTCAGTTTTTTGGTTTAGAGAATAATTCGGAACATTTTCTTCATGAATATGTAATTTTAGAAGGAGAAAATAAATATGCTATGCCCGATTTTGATACAATTATAAAAACACATATTACATCACAAATTTATGATGACAATATGGTGAAAAAATCTGGGTTTTACGATTTTCTTTGGGGAAAGAAATACCGCAATTATTATAATAAACCAGTAGAAGTTCCTGTTGCAGATTTAACAACATTATGCGGAGGGTTCAAACCACTCAAAGAAGGAGGAGGACATCAATCCAAATCTTTAAGGCTGGAAGACAGCCAAAAAAGGCAATTTGTAATGAGAGCTTTAAAGAAAAGTGCCGTAAGGTTTATCCAGACAGTAGCTTTCAAAAATCAATTTGTAGAAAATGATTTTAAGAATACTTATGCAGAAGGATTTTTATTGGATTTTTACACATCTTCACATCCCTATACTCCTTTTATTGTTGGAGAATTAGCAGATCCAATCGGGATTAATCATACTAATCCGAAATTATTTTATGTGCCAAAACAAAGTATTCTGGGAGGTTTTAATCAAAATTTCGGAGATGAATTGTACATGATTGAAGAAAGACCTTCTTCCGGATTTACAGATCTGGAAAGTTTTGGAAAACCGGATGATATAATTAGTACAGACGATGTTTTGAAAAATCTCATCAAGGACGAAAAGTATAAAATTGATGAGAGAGCATATATTAGAGCAAGAATTTTTGATATGCTGATCGGCGATTGGGACAGACATTCGGACCAATGGAGATGGGCAGTACATAATATTGAAGGAAATGTAATATACCGGCCTATTCCTCGAGATCGTGATCAGGCTTTTACCATTTATCAGGGGAGCCTTTTATCTCTGTTAATGAGAATGCCGGCATTGCGGCATATGCAGAGTTTCGACAAAAATATAAGAAATGTAAAATGGTTCAATATGGAACCCTATCCAATGGATATTGCGTTTCTTAAAACCGCTTCAACCGAGGATTGGATAGAAGAAGCTCAGTTTATTGCAAATCATCTGACGAGACAAAAAATCGATCAGGCTTTTGAAAAACTTCCGGTTGAGTTTCATGATGACAAAATGGAAAAGATCAAGGAATTACTTGAGATTAGAAAAACCAGGCTGAAAGATTTTGCAAAGGAATATAGTGAAGTATTAAAGAAAACCGCACTGGTTGTAGGAACTAATAAAAAAGATAAAATAATCGCAGAACGTATAAGTAAAAACCAAACAAAAATATCTGTGATCCGAATGAAAAAAAACGGAGAAGAATTACAATATGAAAAGTTGTTTGATAGAAAACACACCAAAGAAATCTGGATATATGGATTGCAGGATGAAGATCTTTTTGTTGTAAAAGGCAAAGGTAAAAATCCGATATTATTAAGAATTTTGGGAGGATCAGATACAGATAACTATCAGATTGAAAACCATTCCAAAGTGAAAATTTATGATTTTGCCTCAGAGAAAAATATTTTTAAAATAGAAAATAAGAAAAAACTTATTCTTAGAGATAATTATGAACTTAATACTTATGATTATAAAAAACCAAAATATAATTTTATCGCAGGATTTCCCAGCGTAGGATATAATCCAGATGATGGTATAAAATTAGGATTTTCTACAACTTATACTGTAAATGGTTTTAAGAGAAATCCATTTTCTCAGAAACATAATATAAAAGTTAACTATTATTTTGCAACCAGCGGGTATGAATTGTTGTATAAAGGGATATTTCCAAATATCATTAGTAAGTGGTTCTTTCAGGTAGAATCCGGATTAACAAGTTCTAATTTTAGCTCTAATTTTTTTGGATACGGAAATGAAACCAAAAATCTTGATGATGATTTAGGAATGAATTATAATCGGGTAAGAACAAAAAAAATAGATATAAAACCATCTTTGAACTGGTTAGGAGATTCGGGTGGATTCTTTTCTGTTACAACGAAATTTGATGCCATAAAAGTAGATGAAACATTCAACAGGATTATGTCTGAGGAAGGAATTGTAAATAAGGATATTTTCAACACTCAACTATATGGAGAAATTTCTGCAAAATATGGTTATACTAATATGGATTTTCCGGCATTGCCAACTTTAGGATTTCATTTTTCGATTGAAGGAGGTACTCAGTTTAATTTAGAAAAAACACATTTACAGGTTCCGGTTATAACATCCGAATTGGGATTTGTAAATCAATTGGATAAAAAAGGAAAAATTGTATTTTCTACAAATTTTAAAACAAAAATGTTGTTTAGTAATGATTTTCAATTTTATCAAATGGCAACATTGGGAGGAGATTTAGATTTGAGAGGGTTTAGAAATGAACGGTTTTATGGAAAACAGTCTTTTTACCAGGGAACCGATTTGAGATTTGAATTAGGGAAATTGCAAAACGCAGTTATTCCGGTAAAATATGGGATTATTACCGGATTTGATTACGGCAGGGTATGGCTTACTCATGAGGATTCAAATAAATGGCACAATTCCTACGGAGGCGGAATTTGGTTAAGTGGAGTAGATGTAGTGACGGCTAAAATTTCTTATTTTAACTCTGCTGATGGAGGAAGAATTACTTTCGGATTTAGTCTGGGAATATAAATTCATATAAATTACCTCCGATTTTTTTGGTTCTTTCGTCTGTAATAAAGACTCTTTTGTTATCTACAAAACAGATTCCTTCTTTTTGTGAAAATATATCCAGTTCATATTGCAGTACTTCTCCATCAAAGAAAGCATCATTCTTATATTCGGAAAACAGCCATATTTTGTCTGAACTTAGTAATACGACCTGGCTTCCATCGCTGTTAATGTCTGCACTCGTTATTGCACAATGGTTATAATTATCACATGTTTTAAATTGTCCTATTATTTGAGCAGGATACCTGCCGGTTTTATTGGGGATTTTGTACAAAGCAGTCGTTCCGTCAAAAGCAGAACTTCTGTTTTTGGTTACAATATAAAAGTGATTTTCCCAATAGAAAAAAGATTCTGCATCATAAATGCGTTGAGATTTTTTTGGAGGAAACGATTTTTGCTCCGGATAGTAAAACTCAATCTTATAAGCAATTGTAGTTTCATTTTTGGTCAGATCTGTGTTATTTATCTTGTAAATACTTAGATTTTGTCTGTCATTAGTATTGTTTCCAAAATCCCCGATGTATAGATTTCCGGATTCGTCAGTAGTCAGATCTTCCCAATCATTATTATCGGCATCAGTAACTTTAACAGTATGTACTAATTGACCTTTATGAGAAATTCCGTATAGATTCGGAGCATTGTTTTTATCCTGTAAAGTCCAGATTAAATCAGAATTTTTGACGATCTGTACCGCAGAAGATTCCTTTATTTCTTTTGGTAAAGAAAACAATATTGTAAGGTTGTTGGAATTTTTGCAGGAAATCAGAACAAACGTAAGTAATAGAATTTTAAACAAATTTATTTTCATTTTCTCTTTTTGATAAAATTACTTAATTTATTGATGTTCAAATGTCGTAAAATGAAATAAATATTCCGATCAATATGGATTTTTTTAGTCAAAACTATATATTTATATATCTTTGCGATATTATGAAATTATAAAAATTGTGAGTCAAATCAATAAACTAAAGATATTCAACGATCCAATCTACGGATTTATCACTATACCAGATTCATTAATTTATGATTTGATTCAGCATCCTTATTTTCAAAGACTTCGCAGAATTTCTCAGATGGGATTATCATATTTGGTTTATCCCGGAGCACATCACACAAGATTTCATCATGCGTTAGGATGTATGCATATTATGCAGAAAGCTATTGAAGTATTGAGGTTTAAAGAAACTCAGATTTCCAAAGAAGAAGAAAAAGCATTGTATATAGCTATTTTATTGCATGATATTGGACATGGTCCTTTTTCTCATGCTATGGAACGCAGTATTGTAGAGGAAGTGAATCATGAGACGATTTCGCTCAAATTTATGCACCAGCTTAACAATGAATTTGATGGAGAGTTAACGCTGGCAATTCAAATTTTCAAAGGAGAATATCATAGAAAATTTATGCTTCAGCTAATATCGAGCCAGTTGGATATGGATCGATTGGATTATCTTAAAAGAGATAGTTTTTACTCTGGAGTTGCAGAGGGAAATATTAATTCGGATCGATTGATTCAAATGATGAATGTAGTAAATGATACTTTGGTAATAGAAGAAAAAGGGATCTACTCTGTCGAAAAATTTCTTATGGCAAGAAGATTAATGTACTGGCAGGCTTATTTACATAAAACGAGCTTAGTAGCAGAACTTATTTTAACCAGAACTTTAGCAAGAGCAAAAGAACTTACCCAAGCCGGAGAAAGATTAGAATGCAGCAAACCCTTGCAATATTTTCTTCAGAATAAGATTACTTTAGAGGATTTTAATGATGATACTTTAAATTTATTTGCACAATTAGATGATTCGGATATTGTAAGTGCTTTAAAAAATTGGCAGTTTCATAATGATTATGTTTTGAGTAATCTGAGTAAAATGATCATTAATAGAGACCTTTTGAAAATCAAAATTAACGAAACTAAATTTTCTGGAGAAGAAACCGATCACTTTGCATATCAATTTGCAAAGCTTAAGGATATTTCTCTAAAAGAAGCCAATTATTTTGTAATGAAAGGAAAAATTAAGAATCAGGCATACAAAAAAGAAGCAGAACCAATTTTTATTTTGAAAAAAGATAATACCTTAGAAGATATTGCAATTGTCTCAGATCAGTTAAATTTAAGAGCGTTAACCAAACCTGTTACAAAGTATTATTTATGTTTTCCAAAACAGCTATTAGAAAATTAACATTGAAAACCTATTTTTTTATATTTTTGCGAAGATGAAATTTACAGCAGAACAAATAGCAAATATATTAGAAGGCGAAGTAGTAGGAAATCCTAATGCTAAAGTTTCCAGACTTTCAAAAATAGAAGAAGGTACAGAAGGGTCATTAACTTTTTTGAGTAATCCTAAATATCAAAACTATATATATTCTACCCAGGCATCTATTACAATTGTAAATAGATCCTTTATTCCTGAAGAACCTATTTCTACTACTCTTATTAAAGTAGATGATGCTTATGGCGCTTTTTCTAAAATATTAGCATTTTACGATCAGGTAAAACATAATAAGACAGGAATAGAGGAACCTTCATTTATTTCAAAATCCGCTGTTTATGGAGAAGAGTTCTATTTAGGAGCATTTTCATATATTGGTAATAATGTAAAAATTGGAGAAAATGTAAAAATTTACCCCAATGCCTATATTGGTGATAATGTAGAAATAGGAAATAATGTAATCATTTTTGCAGGAAGCAGGATTTATTCTGAAACTATTATCGGAAATTACTGTTCTATACATTCGGGATCAATTATTGGAGCAGATGGCTTTGGATATGCCCCTAATGAAGATGGAACTTATAATAAAATCCCGCAGATCGGTAATGTAGTGATACAGGACTACGTAGAAATTGGAGCCTCTACAACAATAGACAGAGCAACAATGGGCTCTACACTTATCAAAAAAGGAGTAAAACTTGACAATCAAATTCAGATTGCACATAATGTAGAAATCGGAGAAAATACTGTAATTGCTGCTCAGACCGGAGTTGCAGGATCAACAAAAATTGGAAAAAATTGTATTATCGGAGGGCAAGTCGGAATTTCCGGACATATTTTTATTGGAGATAATGTAAGAATTCAGGCACAAACAGGTGTTTCTAAATCTATTAAAGATAATGAAGTAGTACAAGGAACGCCGGCGTTCGGATATAATGATTATAATAAATCTTACATACATTTTAAAAATTTACCTAAAATTGTAGCTGAGATTGAAGAATTGAAAAAGAATTTAAAATAATAAACCTAAAAAAAAACTACTAGACATGGTTAAACAAACAACCATCAAAACCGAAATTTCTCTTACAGGAGTTGGACTTCATACAGGACAGGAAGTCAAAATGACGTTCAAACCTGCACCAGTAAACAATGGTTATACATTTGTAAGAGTAGATTTAGAAGGAAGCCCTATAATTGAAGCTGACGCAAATTATGTTGTTAATACACAACGTGGCACCAATCTCGAGAAACTGGGTGTAAAAATTCAAACATCAGAACATGTTTTGGCAGCTTTTGTAGGCTGTGATATAGACAATGTAATTATCGAATTAAATGCAGCAGAACCCCCAATAATGGACGGTTCCAGTAAATATTTTGTAGAAGCTATTGAAAAAGCAGGTATCATAGAGCAAGATGCTGAACGTAAATTCTATGTTGTAAAAGAAGTAATTTCATTTACAGATGAAGCTACCGGAAGTGAAATTCTTGTTATGCCAAGTGATGAATACCAGGTAACAGCAATGGTAGATTTTGGAACTAAAGTTTTAGGAACTCAAAATGCTACCATGAAAAGTATTTCTGAATTTAAGAAAGAAATTTCAAATGCAAGAACTTTTAGCTTTTTACATGAATTAGAAGCATTATTAGAACATGGCTTGATAAAAGGAGGAGATCTTAATAATGCTATTGTTTATGTAGACAAAGAAATTTCAGATCAAACTATGGAAAATCTGAAAGTAGCCTTTGGAAAAGAAAAAATTTCTGTAAAGCCAAATGGGATTTTAGACAACCTGACTTTACATTATCCCAATGAAGCCGCAAGACACAAACTACTTGATGTAGTTGGCGATTTAGCTTTAGTAGGAATACGAATTAAAGGTAAAGTTATCGCCAATAAACCAGGTCATTTTGTAAATACCCAGTTTGCTAAAAAATTGGCGAAGATCATTAAAATAGAACAAAGAAATCAGGTTCCGGTTTACGATCTCAATCAAGAACCATTAATGGATATAAACAAAATTATGTCTATGTTGCCGCATAGACCTCCATTTTTGTTGGTAGATAAGATTTTTGAGTTATCAGACAAACATGTAGTAGGGATCAAAAATGTTACAATGAATGAATCTTTCTTCGTTGGTCATTTTCCAGATGCTCCGGTAATGCCTGGAGTTTTGATAATTGAAGCAATGGCACAAACAGGAGGAATCTTGATATTGAGCACAGTTCCTGACCCGGAAAATTACTTAACTTATTTTATGAAAATAGACAATGTTAAGTTCAAACATAAAGTATTGCCTGGAGATACATTGATATTCAAATGTGATTTGATCTCTCCGATAAGAAGAGGAATATGTCACATGCAGGCTAATGCATATGCCAATGGAAAACTCGTTGCAGAAGCAGAATTAATGGCTCAGATTGCCAAAAAACAATAAAAATATAACAGATGAATCAACCCCTTGCTTACGTTCATCCCGGAGCTAAAATTGCCAAAAATGTTGTTATAGAACCTTTTACAACAATCCACAATAACGTTGTAATAGGTGATGGAACCTGGATAGGTTCTAATGTAACCATTATGGAAGGAGCTCGTATTGGTAAAAATTGCAATATTTTTCCCGGAGCTGTAATTTCGGCTATTCCACAAGATTTAAAATTTGGAGGAGAAGATTCTCTTGTAATTATTGGAGACAATTGTACAATTAGAGAATGTGTAACTATCAATAGAGGTACAGTGGCTTCCGGTCAAACAACATTAGGAAACAATTGCCTTGTTATGGCAACTGCACATATTGCACACGATTGTCATATCGGAGATAATGCAATTATTGTAAATGGTGTAGCTCTTGCAGGACACGTTACTGTAGGTAAATACGCCATTATCGGAGGTTTAGCAGCAGTACATCAATTTATTCATATAGGAGATCACGCGATGATTTCCGGTGGATCTTTAGTAAGAAAAGACGTTCCTCCATTTACAAAAGCAGCAAAAGAACCTCTTTCCTATGTAGGAATCAATTCTGTAGGATTGAGAAGACGCGGATTCTCTACAGAAAAGATCCGGGAGATACAGGAAATTTACAGAATTTTATATCAAAAAAACTACAATACCACTCAGGCTTTGGGGATCATTGAAGCAGAAATGGAAGCAACTCCGGAAAGAGATGAAATTATTCTTTTCATTAGAAATTCATCAAGAGGAGTTATGAAAGGATATAGTAGCAGTTATTAAAACAAAATTAATTTAAAATAAAATAAATGGCATCAACAGCAGATATTAGAAATGGACTATGTATTAAGTATAATAATGATATTTATAAAATTACTGAATTTCTTCACGTAAAACCAGGTAAAGGACCCGCTTTCGTAAGA
>CAZSOC010000027.1:0-21782 GCA_964608415.1 uncultured Flavobacterium sp. | reverse complement strand
GTAAGAACAAAAATGAAAAGTCTAACCAACGGAAAAGTTTTAGATAACACATTTTCTGCCGGTCATAAAATCGATACTGTAAGAGTAGAAACACATACTTTTCAATATTTATATGCCGAAGGAGAAGAATTTCATTTTATGAATACAGAAACATATGAGCAAATTTCATTAAACAAAAATGTGCTTGATGCTCCGGATTTATTAAAAGAAGGAACAAATGTAATGGTACAGATCAATACCGAAACAGATTTACCATTATCGGTAGATATGCCGGCTTCCATAATTCTGGAAGTAACTTATACAGAACCCGGATTAAAAGGAAATACCGCTACAAATGCAACCAAACCGGCAAAAGTAGAAACAGGGGCAAGTGTAAATGTACCATTGTTTATTAACGAAGGAGATAAAATAAAAATTGATACCGCAACAGGTTCTTACATGGAGCGTGTAAAAGAATAATATCAATGTATTATATTAGTTAATTTAAAAATGCAATTGCAATCCCGGAATTACAATTGCATTTTTAAATTAACTAAATTTGAATTTTCAAAATATAACTATATGAAATTCCCTAAGACGTATCAATTACATGAAATTGCATCAATTATTAATTGTGAATTTGTCGGTAACAAAGATTTTCCTGTTTTAGGAATCAATGAAATTCATGTAGTAGAACCTGGTGATATTGTTTTTGTAGATCATCCCAAGTACTATGATAAAGCTTTAAATTCTTCAGCAACAATCATTCTTATCAATAAAATGGTTGAATGCCCGCAGGGAAAAGCACTTTTAATTTCTGATGATCCTTTTAGAGATTTTAATAAATTATCCAGATATTTTAAACCATTCCAAGCTGCTGATACAACTATCGCCCCGACTGCAGAAATAGGAGAAGGAACCATAATTCAGCCCAATACTTTTGTAGGTAATTACGTAAAAATAGGTAAAAATTGTATCATTCATAGTAATGTAGCAATTTACGATCATACGGTAATTGGTGATAATGTTATCATCCATGCGGGAACTGTTTTGGGAGCCGATGCTTTTTATTACAAAAAAAGAGCAGAAGGCTTTGACCAACTTCTGTCAAGCGGGAGAGTAGTTATAGAAAATAATGTAGGGATCGGAGCACTCTGCACTATAGACAAAGGTGTTACAGGAGATACAACCATTGGAGAAGGAACAAAATTAGACAATCAGGTACACGTTGGTCATGATACTGTAATTGGAAAAAAATGCCTTATTGCTTCACAAACCGGTATTGCAGGTTGCGTAATTATAGAAGATGAAGTAACTTTATGGGGTCAGGTTGGTACAACAAGCGGAATTACAATCGGTACAAAAGCTGTAGTAATGGGGCAAACTGGAGTGACCAAATCTGTCTCCGGAGGCAAAACTTATTTTGGAACTCCGATAGAAGAGTCCAGAGAGAAGTTAAAACAGTTGGCCAACATTAAGAAAATACCTGAAATAATTGAAAAATTAAAATAGTTATGGCTTCAAAAGAATTAATCAGGCAGTTTTACCAATCCAATGCGTTTGTCAATGCAAAAACCATGGGAGATTACCTTCATCGGGAAGTAGAATTAGAATGGAATAGTTCAAGAGGTTATCTTAAACTGTTTTATGACGATATTGTTGCACTTTCTAAAGAAATGGGAGTAGCTTATACAGCTTCTGATATTATTATAAAAGATATAATCGAAGGAGAAGAAAAAACCGTTGTTCGTTATTCTCATTTTGTAAAAACTTATGAAAACCCAAATGAATCTATGCTTTTGGCTAATTTTATAGTTATTTGGCAGATAAAAGACGGAAAATTATATAAAGGATATCAAATGAGTCAATTTGAATAATAAAAAATAGGAGAAGGATACCCAAATTTTAAGACATAAGGATCTGTATATCTAGTTCTTAAAAAATTTTTTTTAAATGAAAAAAACCGAAAAAATATTTTTAGTTACTTCCGTTATAATTTTCGGTCTTACTTTCTTTAATTTTGGGATTAAAAATGCTGTTTTCACGCTCATTCTTCTGGTTTTAGCAGGATTTTATTCGATAGGAGCTTATAGACTTTTCTCTTTGCCAAAAAAATATTCGTTTTTATCTGTGTTTTCTGGAATTGCTTTTGCTCTTTCTTTCATCGCTATTATTTATGGATTTTATATAAATAAAAATGCTGTTATAATAAAATTATTACCTCTTCCTAACTTGCTTTTATTTTCTGGATTGCTGGTAGTTTTTTTTCTTTTTAAAATAAAGAAAAAGAATTTCAATATATTTCAATCGATTTTTATACGGTCTGTAATTATTGCTTTAGTAGCTTCTTTTTTTATATATCTTCCGGTTTCTTCTAAATTTTATAGAACAATAATGTATGGAATGAATAACGGAAATTGGAAAATAAGACACAATCTGGAAGCTCATCATTATGTTTATGAATTTGAAAAATATCACAAAGAAGGAGATTGTGATAAAGCGATAGAATCAGTCGAAAATAGTCTTAAAAAAGCTATGTCTTGGATAGATAAAGACTATAATCGATTTAGTAAACAACTAAACGATTATATAAACCAAAATAGTTTTACGGTTGAAAACAGAAAAAATTTGACAGCTCTATAATTTGGCTTACAAATGCTGATGAATTCGACAGAATAGAAGGAGTCTTTACCAAACTGTTCGAGGCTTACAGATGCAAAGCGGAAAAAGAACTGGATATTCAAAACTATGATAATGCAATTATAAATTTTCAAAAAGCATTAGCGTATTTAGATATTTTAAAAAATGAATCTAATTATTGGAGGTCTTTAAGGGTCTTCATTTACGAAGATTTGGCAATTTCTTATGGGAAAACAGGAGACTTCAAAATTGCAGATTCGTTGTTTCATTTAGCTATAAAAGATTACAAAGAAATGGAGAATATTGATAAATCCTCAGAAGGAGTAATCTTAAGAAGCTGGAGTAAATTGTATAGAGATTATAATAACAATAAAACAGCTGTAATATTACTCGAAAAGGCAATGAAAGTGTTCGAAGAAAATTCAGAAAATAATAATTATTTTGTAGAATATGGTTTAACTCAAGAAGAATTTGTCCTGAATTATATGGCCTTGAATAATTTGGAGGAAGCTTCAAATCATCTTGAGCAGGCATTTGAAAAATTCGATGCTGAACATTTCAAAAAAGGAGAGCTTATATATCATAAAATGCTAATATACAAAGCAATGATAAAATATAATCAGGAATCTTATGCAGAAAGTTTAGATATTTTAGAAGAGAATAAACAATTCATAAAATCGGGAGACTGGGATCAGGAGGTTTTAAACGAGATTCACTGTTTATACTTAGCATACAATTGCGTAATTCTCTCTGATTATGAAAAAGCAGAAAAATATGCTAAAGAAGGAATTAAATTTTCTTCATCTTATACAAAAACCAAAGCACAATATTTTTTACTTTTTGCAGAAATAAATAGCTTTAAAGCAGAGTATCAGAAAGTTTTAGAGTATTTTCAAAAAGCATTAAATATATTTCAAAATAATGAAAATGAAAGAATTAGAGTAGCCGAAATATATGCTTTAATTGCAGATGTTGAAATTACATTATCTCATTTTTCCAAGGCAGATAAGTATTTAGAAAAGTCAATGAAGATTTATCCTTTATCTGGATTTAAATATACCCATAGAAATGCTTCTTTGAATAATACTATTGCTTATGTAAACTATAGTTTAGGAAATTACACGGTTTCTGATAGTATATACAATGGAGTGCTTAAAGGAGAAAAGGATTCCAAAAGAAAAAGCTCTATAAGTTCTGCTGTTACTTACAATGGTTTAGGTTTAGTAAAATTCAATGCTAAAAAGTATTCCGAATCAGAAGAATTATTCAATAGATCGATTAAGATTTATGAGGAACATTTTAATGAAGAAAGTTATTTTTTAGGAATAGTTTACTTGAATTATGCCAGTCTCTTAATCGAAACAAATCAATTGGATAAAGCTCAAATTTATTTATCAAAAACAGAGAAAATATTTCAAAGATATTTAGATGTTTCTCATGATAACTTTGGAGACTTGTATTTAGCTTTCGGAGATTTCTATAAAAAGAAAAAAGAAAGTTTCATTTCTAAAGATTATTATCAAAAAGCATTGAAAACTTATTCTGATAAGTTTGACGAAAATCATCACAAAGTAATATTGATTAAGCGAAAATTATAGAATCAAAGACTTGGATATGTGTGATAATAGGATTTAGCTCCCATTTTGAAGCAAAGATTTGCTTTTCGTTAAGAATCAATATAAATCAAAAGCGTTTTTTTGAATCATTTACTTTATTTATTCCTCCTAAAAACTTACTTTTGCAACACAATTTCTAAAAAACAATTTAAACAATATATCTATGAGCGTTTTAGTAAATAAAGATTCTAAAATAATTGTACAAGGTTTTACCGGAAGTGAAGGAACTTTTCATGCTTCACAAATGATCGAATATGGTACAAATATTGTTGGAGGTGTAACTCCCGGAAAAGGAGGAACCACCCATTTAGATCGTCCCGTTTTCAACACAGTAAAAGACGCTGTAGAACAAGCAGGAGCAGATACAACTATTATTTTTGTTCCGCCGGCATTTGCTGCAGACGCAATTATGGAAGCTGCCAATGCAGGAATCAAAGTAATTATTACTATTACAGAAGGAATTCCCGTAGCAGATATGATCAAAGCTTACGCTTATATTCAAGATAAAGATTGTCGTTTAATTGGTCCAAACTGCCCGGGTGTGATTACTCCAGGAGAAGCAAAAGTAGGAATTATGCCTGGTTTTGTTTTCAAAAAAGGAACAGTTGGTATTGTTTCCAAATCAGGAACCTTAACCTATGAAGCTGCAGACCAGGTAGTAAAACAAGGTTTAGGGATTACCACAGCTATCGGAATTGGTGGAGATCCGATTATTGGAACGACTACAAAAGAAGCAGTAGAATTGCTAATGAATGATCCAGAAACAGAATGCATCGTTATGATTGGTGAAATCGGAGGTCAATTGGAAGCAGATGCTGCAAAATGGATCAAAGCCGATGGAAATCGTAAACCGGTTATAGGTTTTATTGCCGGAGAAACTGCTCCAAAAGGAAGAACAATGGGTCACGCTGGAGCGATTGTTGGTGGTGCCGATGATACAGCCGAAGCCAAAAAACGCATTATGAGAGAAAACGGAATCCATGTGGTTGATTCTCCTGCCGAAATTGGTAAAAAAGTAAAAGAAGTACTTGGATAAATTTCAAATACAGAAATATAAATCCCAAAGCTCCGCTTCCGAGTGGAGCTTTTTGTTTAAATAATTCACTTTGTGCCTTAGTGCCTTTGTGGTAAAATAAGATAAAATGTATAAAGAATTAAAGAAATTCAAAACCCAAAATACCTTTACTTTCGGTCAGGAAGATAGTTTAGAAGAAGTTTGTAACGCACCGGAAACAGGAAGCGGAGTTTTTCTGGTTTATGCTGTTGACGGAGAAGAAAAAGAATTGATCATGGTAGGTTCTACAGGAACTATCCAAAACGATGGAACATTAAAAATTAAAAACGGTGGTTTATACGATAAAATTGTAAACGGACACCAATTTGCCAAAACCGGAAGAAAATATTCTTGGCCAGCCCAAATGAAATTGGAAAATATAGACCGTTTGGAAGTTTCCTGGTACGAAACATTCAATGAAAAGAACAAGTCAATTCCAACTTTTGTAGAAGGGCAGATGCTTCAGAATTTTCTGGATGAAAATAGCAGGTTGCCAAGATGGAATGTGGCGTTTTAAGCAGACTAATTCATTTGTAATAATCATGCTTTTTATATTACAAATTTTTTAAAAGACTTAAATCTTTTATATTTGTAAGACAAACAAGAAAATCATCTACAATAATATGAAATTACTCGAAGGAAAAACCGTAATTATTACAGGAGCAAGTCGTGGGATCGGTAAAGGAATTGCAGAAGTATTTGCAAAACACGGAGCCAACATTGCCTTCACATACAGCTCTTCTGTTGCATCTGCACAGGAATTAGAAAACCAGCTTAATCAATTAGGTGTAAAAGCAAAAGGATACCAGTCTAATGCTGCCAATTTTGCCGAAGCACAAACATTTGTCGATGCAGTTTTATCAGATTTCGGAAACGTAGATGTGCTAATAAATAATGCGGGAATAACCAAAGATAATCTCCTTATGAGAATGTCCGAAGAAGATTACGACAATGTTATCGAAGTAAACCTGAAATCAGTTTTTAACATGACCAAAGCCATCCAGAAAACTTTCCTTAAAAATCGAGCAGGATCAATCATTAATATGAGTTCGGTTGTTGGAGTAAAAGGAAACGCAGGACAAACCAATTATGCCGCATCAAAAGCCGGAGTAATCGGGTTTACAAAATCGGTAGCTTTGGAATTAGGCTCACGTAACATTCGTTGTAACGCAATAGCGCCCGGATTTATAGAAACCGAAATGACCGCAAAGCTCAACCCCGATGTGGTAAAAGGCTGGAGCGAAAGCATCCCGTTAAAACGAGGAGGATCCACAGAAGACGTTGCCAATGCTTGTCTTTTCTTCGCCTCAGATATGAGTACATACGTTACAGGACAAGTTCTCAATGTAGATGGAGGAATGTTAACTTAAAATTTTCAGGAGCTATTTCCTGCTTTACGTTACAATCTTTCCACAAAAAACTCTTTTTTCTAATTAAAGCAGCAGGAGCTTCCGTTGGTCGCTCTGCTGCTTTAAGAAAAAATCAGTTTTTTCCAGGAAAGGATTTCCACTTCAATCAGGGCTAGACCCGAAAGACAAGAAAAAATATCAGACAAAAGTTATTAAAAAATGACAACAATCACTATTGTATATCTTATATTATCCATTATCATAGCAGGAGGATTGTCGTATTATCAGTATTTTTTCAAAAACCGATTACCCAACAAAACCCACAAATTTTTATCGATCATAAGATTTCTGACAATTTTCGGAATCTTATTACTCATCATCAATCCTAAAATTACAAAGCACACCTTTCAGATAGAAAAACCATTTTTACCTGTTTTTGTAGATAATTCGGCATCCGTAGATCATCTCAAATCAACAGAAACAACAAACGAAATTTTCAAAACTATATCAGAAAATAAAAAACTATCAGAAAAATATACCATTCAGAATTACGCATTCGATACAGAAGTTACCCTTTCAGAAGAATTTAATTTCAAAGGAAAACAAACCAATATAGACAAAATTGCCAAAAACCTCAAATCGGTTTATAAAAACAAGCAATATCCGACCATTATTATTTCCGACGGAAACCAAACCATCGGAGCAGATTATGTTTATTCATTTCAATCTCAAAATAAAATTTTTCCGGTAATTATCGGAGATACAACTCAATATATCGATCTGAAAATCAATCAGCTTAATGTAAATAAATACGCTTATCTCAAAAATAAATTCCCCGTAGAGGTATTTTTACAATACAATGGTACAAAACCAGTTAATGCAGAATTTGTAATTACCAAAGGAAATACTACTGTGATCAAACAAAATGTATTGTTTAACAAACAAAACAGTTCACAAATTCTCAACCTGTTATTACCGGCAGAAGAAGTAGGATTACAGGTTTACAAAGCGCAACTCAGATCATCAGAAGAAGAAAAAAACACGTATAATAATATTAAGAACTTTGCAGTAGAAGTTATTGACCAAAAAGCTGAAATTGCCATAATATCCTCAATCAATCATCCCGATTTGGGAGTTTTAAAAAGAGTGATTTCAAACAATAAACAACGTAATGTAAATATTATCCGTCCATCAGAATATTCTGCCGGAACAGATTATAATGTAGTTATTTTGTACCAACCTAACGGAACTTTCAAATCGGTTTATGAAATTTTAAAAAACAGGAATGTTAATTCCTGGGTGATTACAGGAAAAAATACTGATTTTAATTTTTTAAATCAACAACAAAAATATTTCACTTTCAAAATGGGAGGACAAGCAGAAGATTATCTGCCACACGAAAATCCACAATTTAATGCATTTGCTTATGATGATTTTGGAATTTCCCAAATGCCTCCACTTCAAAATCTTTACGGAACCATTACAGACAATTTAGGATCTAATGTATTGCTTTGGTCCAAAATAAGGAATATCGAAACCAATATGCCATTGTTGAGCTTTGTAGAATCGGAGGGAGGTCGTCACGCTTTTTTATTTGGTGAGAATATTTGGAAATGGAGGTTGTACACCAATTTCAACAATGATTCTTTCGACCAGTTTGATACTTTTGTAGATAAAACCATTCAGTTTTTAACTTCAAATAACACTCGTAAATCATTATTGGTCAATCACGAAAGCTTTTATAACAGTGGAGATATTTTAGAAATTACCGCTCAATATTTTGATAAGAACTACGAATTTGATCAAAACGCAAAACTATCGATCAGGATAACAAATAAAGAAACCAAAGAAGTAAAGAACTACGATTTACTCAAAGGGAATAATATTTATAGAGTCAATTTTGATGGTTTATCCCATGGAAAATACGATTTTACCATTACAGAAGCTACTTCCAAAACAAGCTATTCTTCCCGATTTGAAATATTAGATTTTGATATTGAACAACAGTTTATTAATCCTGATGTAGCAAAACTAAGCCAGTTGGCCTCTCAGACCCAAGGAGCTGTTTTTTATCCCGATCAGGTTCAGCAGCTTATAGATGAGTTAATTCAATCAGAAGATTATAAAGCTGTAGAGAAAGAAATCATCAAAAAAATTCCTCTGATAGACAATATACTTTTACTTATTGTAATCGCTTTACTATTAGCGATCGAATGGTTTGTAAGAAAATACAACGGAATGTTGTGATCTTTTTTAAAAACTCATCTGTTTCAATTTTTATATCATTTTATAAAAGATTATATTTACTATTCAAACCAAAGTGTATAGTATTTTATGATCTATCCCGAAAATGATACAATTGTAAGTAATGCTGAGGCAATAGCTCAAAAAAAATGTCTGCAAATTTTTTTACAGGCAGAAGAAGACGATTTCAGGCCAATATATATATCAGGAAATTTTAATAACTGGGAAACTCAGGATGAAAATTTTTTGATGCAGAAAATAGATGGGAATCAATATTTTTTTGAGTTTCAAAACACATCACTTTTGCCTAAAAATATATTTTTTAAATTTACAAAAGGAGATTGGAGTGCTGTAGAAATAGATTCTTTTGGTAACCGTACAGAAAACAGAGTTTGCCATAATAATTCCGGAATTGTAAAGGAGAAAGTTGCTAAATGGCGTAAAAACTGGTTGCCATTCAAGCCTAATTTTTTACCACAAGTGCAATTAATTTCAGATCAGTTCTATATTCCGCAACTGAATAAAACCCGAAAAATATGGGCTTTATTACCTCACGACTACGATGAATCTTCAGAGTCCTATCCTGTGATGTATTTGCAGGATGCCCAAAATCTATTTAATGAAAATACATCTTTTGGCAATTGGGAGATCGATAAAAAATTAGCCGTGATGTCCGAATATAAAATTGGGAAGATTATTATTATTGCTATTGAACACGCCAAAGAAGATCGCATAAAAGAATATAGTGTTGGTAAAACGGTTTTAGGAAAAGGACAAGGAAAACTTTATATAGATTTTCTTATCCAGACATTAAAACCTTATGTAGATAAAAATTACAGAACCAAACCGGAACGTGAATTTACAGGAATTGGAGGAAGCTCTATGGGTGGACTTATTAGTATTTATAGTGGTTTTTTGTATTCGAATATTTTTGGAAAATTAATGATTTTTTCGCCATCGCTTTGGGTGGTTCCAAAAATGAATTTCTTAGACCAGAATCAGGAAAATACAGATTTAACCAAAATATATATTTATGCAGGCGGGGACGAAAGTAAAACAATGATTAGTCACGTAGAATTATTTAGGAATAAATTATTACAGAATCATTATGTAAATGATAAAACCAAAATTCAACTTAGTATTAATCCACATGGGAAGCACACAGAATCATATTGGAGTGATGAATTTCCTAAAGCCATAGAATGGTTATTTTTTAATAATGAAGACAATTAATTATGAATATATTAGCTCAACCATCATCCGAATTTAAAGGATCAATCATAATTCCCGTATTTGAAATATTAAACAACAGTAATTTTTTTTTCGAAAAAATTGAAGTTTCAAACAAAATATTTTCCGGAAAAAAAGACAGTTACTATGTATCAGAAAAAGGCGAAAACATTTATGTTTTTTTAGGACTGGGAAAAGAATCAAACTATCTTGAAATCAAGAAGATTTTTAGAAAACTGATCCATAAAGATTCAGATTGGCTTCAGCTTGAAAACACGATTGTTTTTCCGGAAAATTTCACTTCAGAAATGATTGAAGCTGCAATTGTTGGGACACAATTAGGATCATACCAAATAGGTCATTTTAAGTCTCAAAAGAAGAAATCAATTGTTGCTGATGAAAATTTTAAAATTTATTTAAAATCTACCTATCAATTAGATCATATCATTGTTCGTGCTAATAAAATTGCCAAAGCACAAATGGCAGTATTTAATTTGGTCGATTTACCACCTAATGAAGTTGATCCTAAATACTTATCTGATTTTGCAGTAAATGCCGGGAAAGAATATGGTTTTGATGTTACGGTTTTAGGTTTAGAGAAGATAAAGATAAACAGGCTGGAAGCATTTTTGGCAGTAGGAAAAGGAAGTGAAAAAGAACCACAGTTTATAATTATGCAATATGAGCCCAAATCTAAAAAGAAAAACACAAAACATGTTGGTCTGGTAGGAAAAGGAATCACTTTTGATACAGGAGGACTCAATATAAAAACAGCAGGAATGCTGCACATGAAGTCTGATATGGCTGGCGGAGCCGCAGTTCTTGGAGTAATGCAGCTTGTCGCCGATCTACAACTTGATGTTGTCGTAACTGCGATTGTTCCCGCTTGTGAAAATGCAGTAGACAATAAATCATTTAGACCAAGCGATGTAATAAGCAGTTATGCAGGTCACAGTATCGAAATTATCGATACAGATGCCGAAGGCAGATTGATATTAGCAGATGGATTATCTTATTTGATCAAGAATTTTAACCCGGATATTGTAGTAGATATTGCTACTTTAACAGGAAGTAGTATAGGAACTTTCGGATATGAATGTGCGGCAATGTTTAGTAATAATGAAGAAATAATATCTAATCTGAAAAAATCGGGAGAATCAATAGGTGAATTAGTTTGGCAATTACCACTTTGGGATCAATATAACTCCGATATAGAAAGCAGTATTGCAGACGTAAAAAATTATAGCGGAAAACCAATAGCAGGAGCTATTTCTGCAGCAAAATTCTTAGAATATTTCACAGATGATCATCAAGCCTGGGCACATCTGGATATTGCAGGAGTTGCTTTTATTGATGATGAATTTGCAAAAACAAAACACAGTTCTGCTTATGGTGTTTATTTATTAACTAAATTTATAGAAAATCTGTAGTTTATGGAAAATGAATCAAAAACTTTCGTTTGTATTTCTAATTATTTTAAAGGAGCTGATTTTTTAATCAATTTAAAGAAATTAGGAAATACAGTTTATCTGGTAACTTCGGATAAATTGAGAAACAAACCTTGGCCGAGTTCCCATATTGATGAAATTTTCTATATGGAGGGTCAGGATGTCGATTGGAATATGGAACATCTGTTGCTTGGTGTTCAGAACTTAATGAAATCTCAAAAAATTGATGCCATAGTTGCATTAGATGATTTTGATGTAGAAAAAGCTACTTATCTTCGGGAGAATCTTCGAATTGACGGAATGGGTCAATCTACCGGAAGATATTTTAGAGACAAACTCGCAATGCGTATGCGGGCAAAAAGTTTTGGAATACCAATTCCTGCTTTTTCAGCATTATTTAATGATTACGAAATAAATGATTTTGCAGATCATTTTGCTCCGCCATGGGTTCTTAAACCAAGATCCGAAGCTTCTGCTACCGGAATTATAAAAGTAGAAGATAAAGAATCATTATGGCTTCATATTAACGAATTGGGGAATAATAGATTCAAATATCTCATAGAACAATTTAGAGCAGGAGATGTTTATCATTGCGATGGTTTAAATCTCGATGGGAAAGTAATTTTCAGTATTGTCTCCAGATATTTAGCAACTCCGATGGAAATTTCTCAAGGAGGAGGAATTTTTAGAAGTACTAATGTTAAATATAATGATGCAGACGATAAAGCCATTAAAAAGGCGAATGAAACAATTATGAAAGCTTTTGGAATGAAACACGGCGCAACTCACACAGAATTTATCAAGTGCAAGGAAACGGGAAAAATACTTTTTCTGGAAACCTCCTCACGGGTTGGAGGAGCTCATTTGGCAGAAATGGTAGAAGCAGCTTCAGGAATTAATCTTTGGGCAGAATGGGCAAAAATTGAAGATACTTTACTTAAAGATAAAACTTACAAATTGCCTAAATCTAAAAAGGAATATGCTGGTATTGTTCTTACTTTATCCCAATACGAAACTCCGGATTTATCAGAATTTGATGACAAAGAAGTTTATTTTAAAGTTCCATTAGAATATCATGCAGGATTAATTGTTCAATCCAAAGACCAAAATAGGGTTTTGGAATTATTAGACGATTATTCCGAAAGATTTTCTCAAAAATATACAACAAAAATAGAACAGCAAAAAATATCTAATTTGCACTAAATAAAAAATCCTGTTGAAAATTCAACAGGATTTTTTTATTTTTATTTTATCCGGCAGCTTTTACAATTGCAGCAAAATCCTTTGCATTAAGAGCAGCTCCGCCGATCAATCCTCCGTCAACATCTGATTTGGAGAATATTTCTTTGGCATTATCTGGTTTAACGCTTCCTCCATATAATATTTTTACGTGATCGGAAACTTCAGAACCATATTTATCATACAGAGTATTTCTAATAAACAAGTGCATTTCCTGTGCCTGATCCGGAGTTGCCGTTTCCCCGGTTCCAATAGCCCAAACAGGTTCGTATGCCAGAATAATTTTCTTCCAATCATTTTTTTCCAAATGGAACAAACTGTCTTTTAATTGGTTTTCGACAACATTAAAATACTGGGCATTCTGACGATCTTTTAATTCTTCACCAATACAAAAAATTACAGTCATATCATGTTTAAGGGCTGTATCAACTTTTGATTTTAATAAATCATTTGTTTCATGAAAATAAGCTCTCCTTTCGGAATGCCCTAAGATTACCTGATTTACTCCAATACTTTTCAGCATACCTGCAGAAATCTCACCGGTAAAAGCACCTCCTTCAGCTTGATGCATATTTTGAGCTGCAATTCCGATATTGGTATATTCTAAATGATCTACTGCAGATGCAAGATTTACAAAAGTAGGTGCCACGATAATTTCAACTTCAACGTCATCGGGCAATTCTTCTATAAGATTATTTAATAAATCTTCTGTTTCTTCTGCATTTTTATGCATTTTCCAGTTTCCTGCAACAATTTTATGTCTCATTTATTTTTTGGATTTTAAATTTTTTAAAGTAGTTGTAATTTTTGCATCATCAGCTTCAATAGCTTTATACAAGGCAATATTTCCTTGTTGATCTACAATCATATATCTCGGAATCCAATCTAAATCTATAGATTTTCCAAATGTACCTTTCATGCCTTCTTTGATTAGGTAATGTTCGCCGTAAATCAAATGTTTTTCTACACCAACGATCCAGCTTTCAAAACTTTTATCCATAGACAAAAATAAAAAAACCACATCTTTATGCTGTTCTTGCAAAGCTTTTACTTTAGGTAAGCCAACAATGCAGTCTTTGCACCATGAAGCCCAAACGTCTATTAATATAATCTTACCTTTATGCTGTTCTAAAATATCAGAAAAAACTACATCTTTATTAATAGTATTGATCATCACTTCATCGAGTGATGTTTGGTCAAATTGAGTTTTTGGTTCTTGGGCACAAGAGATAAAACTTACAAAAAGTAAGAATGTCATTCCGATATTTTGAATTATTTTTTGCATAATTATTTTTTTACTGATTAAAAATTGACTTGAGTTCAACAAATATAAGATTTCATTTTCAAAAAAACAGGTTAAATTTTATGAGCATAACTTTTTGTTTTTTCTTTCATTTTTCCATTTTTTCAAAATATTACTGTAAAATATGGAATAAGTTTTTTTAAAATTGAAGCTATAATTTGATTTTCGGATCCAGATAAGCGTAAATCAGATCAACAAGAATATTTATGATAACAAAGGTTGTAGCAATTACAATTACAGACCCCATGATCACAGGTAAATCCATATTGTTTAGAGCATCAACAATTTCTTTACCCAAACCGTTCCATCCAAAAATATATTCTACAAAAACAGCTCCGGCCAACATTGAAGCAAACCATCCGGAAATTGCAGTAACGACGGGATTTAACGAATTTTTAAGTGCATGATTTTTTATGATATCAAAATTATTCAGACCTTTTGCTTTAGCAGTTCTGATATAATCCTGGTTCAAAGTTTCCAATAAGGAATTCCTCATGAGTTGGATCACAACTCCCAAGGGTCTTATTCCTAAGACAATCGCGGGAAGTAAAATATTTTTCCATTGAATGTATCTTCCATTGCCAAAATCATCTACTTCATATAAACTTCCTGTCATATTAAGATGGGTATATTTGTGCAGGACAAACCCGAAGAACCATGCAAATAAGATTGCACTGAAAAAAGACGGAATACTCATTCCCAGAGAACTAACAATAGCAATAATCCTGTCCAGCCAACTGTCTTTTACCAATGCAGAGATTATTCCTAATGAGATTCCTATAGTTACAGCAATAAATATAGAAATCACAGCCAATAAGAATGTATTGGGTAAAGTATTTCCTATAATCTCGGTAACTTTTTTGCCTGTTTTCTGAAAACTTTCGCGTAAATAAGGAGTTTTGAGAACTATTTTATGGGATGAAATTTCAAATAATTCAATGGCGTTGTATTTTCCTTGTGTCAGAAAAGTATAATCGGTTTTGTCATTACTATGAAAAGAAACCGGAGACAAATCATTCAGATAATAAAAATATTGAATGGAAACAGGTTGATCAAAACCATATTTTTTTTTGATAATTGCCAATTGTTCAGAATTTTCATTTTGATCCAGCATCATTCTGGCCGGATCTCCGGGAAGTACGGTGAACAAAAAGAATATGATCGTGATTACACCCAAAAGTGTAAGAAACGCATATCCGATTTTGTTTAACAAGTATCTTACCATTCCGGGTATTTTGTAATGATTAGAAAATTATAATTTCAAATCTTCAATATCGTTAAAATGAACTTTTTGAGTAATTGTACCTTTTTCTAATACGATAATACTTGGATTGGCTCTTTCGATTGTTTTTAAAGTTGTTGCATCACAGAAGTAATAATCAAATGTCAAACTATATTTTTGTTTGGCTGTTTGAATGTCGTTTTCCAAAGAAGCGGTCATTCCGATTACTTTGTATCCTTTGTTTGAGGCTTGTTGATTTAATTCTTCTAACTTTTCCATTCCTTTGGGAGAAGCCAGATTCAAATCATAAGAAACAAACATGATCAATTTTGGTTCCTGAAGCAATTCGTCTTTAAGATCTTCGCCGTCCAATTCGATACTAAAATCATGGATAGGAGGGATGTAACCTTCGGAAATCACTTTGTCTTTTCTATCTACAAATGTTGCTCCTTCGGGTAAATTCATCAATTCTTTATCCGAAAATTCTTTGTTTTCACCATTTACATTGTAAATGAAAATCATTTCTACAACGGCTTTTTCTGCACCATCAGGAATCGCCATTCCTTGTTCTATATTAGTTCCTATTTTGTATGCTCTGAAATCTTTTAGCGGTAAATGATTCAGTACCCAATAAGCCATAAATATGCACAGTAATGTACTTATTATAACTATAATCCTATTGATTTTTTCTTTGAAAACAGGTCTTATTAATACTTGATTAAAGAACAGGATTAAAATGAAAAACAACAGAACGATGTCTTTTTGAAAAGATTCCCAAGGTGTCAATTTTAATGCATCACCAAAACATCCGCAATCGGTTACTTTGTTGAAATAAGCAGAGTAGAAGGTAAGGAATGTAAAAAATACAATCATTAGCAATAAGCTCCACACGGTAAATTTGGTTTTAAATCCTACCAAAAGCATCACGCCCAAAACTACTTCTGCAATTACTACAAAAACCGCAATTGATAATGCAAATGGGATCAAAAAAGGTAAATTAAGCACATCTTCTGCAAAATACTCTCCAAGTTTAAAAGAAAATCCGACAGGATCGTTCAGTTTGATCAAACCGGAAATAATAAAAAGAATTCCGACAAATATTCTTGAAAATTGGGTTAATAGGTTTTTCATTTTATAGGGGAAGTTAGGTTGTTTTGTGTTTAATTTTTATGAAATTTCATTAGAATAAGGGAAAAAACAGCATAATTAATCATATCCTGGTAATTGGCATCTATACCTTCGGAAACCAGTGTTTTTCCTTTGTTGTCTTCAATTTGTTTTACCCGAAGTAATTTTTGTAATATAATATCCGTACAGGAACTTACTCTCATATCACGCCAGGCTTCACCATAATCGTGATTTTTGTTCATCATTAATTCTTTGGTGATTTTTATTTTGGAATCATATAATTTTATGGCTTCTTCAAGTGATAAATCGGGCTGATCTACAACTCCCAATTCTAATTGAATTAATGCTATAATTGAATAATTGATGATTCCTATAAATTCTCCGGTATCGTCTTCATCTATTTTTCTAATTTCTTTTTCCTGTAAACTTCTTATTCTTTGTGCTTTGATAAAAATCTGGTCGGTAAGAGAAGGTAGTCTTAAAATTCTCCATGCACTACCATAATCTTTCATTTTGTTGATATATAATTGTCTGCAAATTGCAATGACTTGATCAAATTCTTGCGAGGTATTACTCATTATTGGTTTATATTTGTAGAAATTTCTTCAAAAATAAGTAATTAAAATTTCATAAGCCAAAAAAACTGTTTTCAAATGACCATCAATTGCAAAGGAAATTTAATCGATTTGTCGCTCCCAAAAGTTATGGGGATATTAAATGTTACTCCAAATTCTTTTTTTGATGGAGGAAAATACAAATCTGATAAAGATTTTCTTGAACAAACCGAAAAAATGCTTCGTGATGGTGCAACATTTATAGATATTGGTGCATATTCCAGCAGACCCAATGCAGAGTTTGTCACAGAAGAGGAAGAACTTAACCGAATCGTACCAATAGTAGAATTACTGGTTAAAAAAATTCCGGATATTATTATTTCTATAGATACATTTCGAGCCAAGGTTGCTCATGAAGCCATACTTTCCGGAGCAGCAATAATCAATGATATTTCGGCAGGGAAATTAGATGAAAATATGCTAAATATGGTTGGAGAATTAGGAGTTCCGTATATTATGATGCACATGAAAGGCACTCCTGACACGATGCAGTCACTTTCGCAGTATAATGAGATAATAAAAGAAATGTTGTATTATTTTTCTGAACGTATTTTTGAAGCCAGAAAATGTAGTATTTCGGATATTATTATAGATCCTGGGTTTGGTTTTGCGAAAACGCTGGAACAAAATTATGAGGTTTTGCAACAGCTGGAAGCTTTCCATATTACCGGATTGCCTTTGTTGGTTGGGGTTTCCAGAAAATCGATGATCTATAATTTATTAAAAAACAATCAACAGGAAGCATTAAACGGAACTACGGTACTTAATACTTTATCGTTAGAAAAAGGAGCTAAAATACTTCGTGTTCATGATGTAAAAGAAGCTGCTGAAACAATAAAAATATACAATGCCGTTCATCAAAATTATTGATGATGATAGGGTTCGTTTCTTAATATCGTAAAGCCTCTGTACAATTGTTCTATAAAAAATAAACGTACCATTTGGTGTGAGAATGTCATTTTGGATAATGAAATTTTTCCTTTGGCGGTTTGATACACTTTTTCAGAAAAACCATACGGACCACCAATTACGTAAATCAGATTTTTTATTCCGGAATTCATTTTTTTCTGTAATTCTTCAGAAAAATCCATACTCGTAAATTGTTTACCGTTCTCGTCAAGCAGTATCAAAAAATCGGCAGGGTTTATTTTGGAAAGAATCAATTCGCCTTCTTTTTCTTTCTGCTGATTTTCGGTAAGATTCTTTGCATTTCTGATATCCGGAATAATTTCCAAGTCAAATTTGATGTAAAAATTCAATCGCTTTTGATATTCTTCGATGAGCTGTTGTAAGGATTTTTGATCTGTTTTGCCGATAGCAATGAGTTTTATATTCATAAAATTAATAATGAAAAGACAAAGGTGCGAAGTTTTTTTGTTTTTGAGAAAAGCTATTTTAATTAATGATAAATTTGTAGAAAGTAAGTTTTTATGAAAATTTTATCAAAAGGACAAATTGTTACAAAGGATGAATTTAAAGAAATTCCAGTACGAATTATTTCTTTAGTTCCTTCTATAACAGAGTTATTGCATGATTTAGGTTTGGAAAAGGAAATTATCGGGATAACTAAATTTTGCGTGCATCCGTTTCATTATAAATCGACAAAAAAGATAATAGGAGGTACTAAAAAAGTTCATACGGAAAAAATAAGAGTACTCAATCCGGATATAATTATTGCCAATAAAGAAGAAAATACCAAAGAAATTGTAGAAAATTTACAGGAAATCTGCCCGGTTTTGGTAACAGAAATTTATACGATTGATGATGTTTTTAAAACAATCGAAGATTTTGGGGTAATTTTTAATAAAAGAGTTGAAGCTCAGAAATGGAAAGATAAAATTGCTTTCGGACTGAAAGATTTTATTCATTTTATGAAAAATAAAAACACACAGAAAGTAGCTTATTTTATTTGGAAAAATCCGTATATGGTTGCAGGAAACCATACTTTTATCAATGAAATACTTTTATTAAATCATTTTCAGAATATATATGAAAATAAAGAGAGGTATCCGGAAGTAGAAATCAGAAAAATAAGAACAGAAGGGGATCCGGATATTGTCTTACTTTCTTCAGAACCATTTCCTTTTTCTGAGGAAGATGCTTTTGAAATCGGAAGATTTACCCACCACGCTAAAACCGTTTTTGTTGATGGGGAAATGTTTTCCTGGTATGGATCCAGATTAGTAAAGTCTTTTGATTATTTCAAAAAAATGCACGAGAGATTAGAATCAACAGGTTTCCAGAATTAATTCTTTTTTTTCATCTTTTTTATTTTTGGTATCGTCTTTTTCTTCTCCATTAATAAAAGAACGGAACTCATTTTTTATTTTTTCGACCTCTTGTTTTTCATTTAATAATCCAGACATGGGAAACTAATTTAAATTCTGTTACAAATTTACAACATCATTATGTAAAATTATGTTTAAGAGTTGTTAACTTTCCGGTGAAGGCTATAAAATAGGGGAAAATTAAAGAGCTGCTTCAAAAATTGAAACAGCTCTTAAAAAACTCTAACTAACCAAACCAAATTATAATGCAAATATCAAACTTTATGCCTAACCGGCATGTTAAGACAAAGTTATTTATATGTTATTGATTATTAAAATAGTAGGCAAAGTTACAAACTTATTTTTTATCCTGCAAAGCAAAAACTCTTTTTAATAAATCTGAAGTCCTTGCATTGAGATTAGTACGAATTTCTTTTTCTTCTACAGCGACCATTTTAAATACGCCTTCTAATGCTTGTTTTGTTACATAGTCATTAAGATCGGGATTTATTTTTGATGTTAAGGGGATATTATTATATTTTTCTATAATATTATTCCAGATTTTATCTGCTCCTACTTTTCCTAATGAATTTTGTACAACAGGATTAAATTTGGAATATAATGCAGAAGAAGTTGTGGATTGCAAATACGAAGTGGCAGCATCTTGATTCCCCATTAAAATATTTTTGGCATCGTTAAAAGTTATTTTTGTTATTGCATCAACAAATATTGGAGTTGCTTCTTTTACTGCATCTTCGGCAGCACGATTTAGAACCTTCAGACCTTCATCTGCCAAATTCCCTAAACCAATTTTTCGGAGAGAACTATCTACTTTTTGTAGTTCTTCGGGTAATAGGATTTTTACCATTTCATTTTTAAAGAAACCATCAGTAACAGTTAGTTTAGAAACTTGTTTTGAAATCCCGTTATTAAGAGCTTCTTTAAGACCGGAAGCAATATCTGTATTACCGGTAATACCTCCCAATTGAGGGTATTGATTGGCAACTTGTTGAAGTTCTGCACAACTGGTAAGAATAAATAGGGAAAATAGAAAGAATAATGACTTTTTCATAGTTGAATTTATTGAATAAAATTTAAAATTATTTGTAACAAATTACACTACACAAAGGTAGAAAATTATATTAGGGAATATTAAGGTTAAATTTAATATATATTTTTTTGTTAATATTTTATACTCATAATAATAACAAATAAATTTGATGGAATATATATGCAAAAAAATCTTGAATGATTTGAAATATTCGAGATTGTCCTTTAAGATTTAGACAATATGAAAACCAGCAAACTGTCAACTGCATCATTGGTTTAGAGTTTCACATGATAGAAAAAACATCTTTTTCAATAAGAAACCCTATCATTAAAATTAATTTTTGATAGGGTTTTAAATTTTTAAAAGTTATCTTTTTAATGAAAAATGAGATTTAAATTCTCTTTGATTACCATTTTTGTCTTGATATAATAATTTGAACCAGTAATCTGTAGATGGTAATGAATATCCGTTTAAAACTCCATCCCAACCGGGACCAGAAGGAGATATTTGTGAAACCAATTTACCATATCTATCAAAAATATAAATGATTGATTTAGGTTGATTAGATAGTCCTGTAATATTCCATGTATCATTATATCCGTCATTATTTGGTGTAAAATATCTCGGGTAGTTTAATACAAAAACCGGTAATTCTATATCTGCGCATCCTTTAGTATCAATAATTTTTACAGTATAATCTCCCGAATAAACATCATAAAAAACATTACTTGTTTGCAATGGACCGTTTTCTAATTGGTATAAAAAATCTCCTGAACCTCCGATAACATTTACGACAATACTTTGTTCGTAATCAAAATCTTGTTCAACAGTTACTGTTGCAGTAGCAGGGTTCACTACCGTTATTGCTGCAGTTGCAAAACCGAAGCAACCAGATAAAACGTGTGTTACTTTTACTTCATAAACTCCGGGTTGTGTAGCTACAATTGAAGCAGTATTGAGAGGTAAAATAACATTATTTAATTTCCATTCAAAAATATATTGTCCATTTGCAGGAATTCTGGAGTCTAAAATCGCAAATGATACAATTTCTCCTGTAAGTTCGTTTTCACAAATAGAATCGTCGCTTAAAACAGGCTGGGGAGCGCGAACAACTGTTATGGGCTTTGTAGCAATTGCTTGACATCCACTATCAATAACCGTATAAGAAATAATAACATTTCCGTTTGAAATTCCTGTTACTTCACCATTCTGATTTACAGTAGCAACGGTGTCGTCATTTGAAGACCAAATGCCATTAGGAGTGTTATTGTTTAATATGATTGTGTCGTTTTCACACATAGAATTATCTCCGGTTATAGAACTTATAAAAAAAGGAGTAATATTTACCTGCAAAGTCACCGCAGAAGCACATTGTCCTGCGTTTGGAGTAAAAGTATA
>CAZSOC010000026.1:11941-38398 GCA_964608415.1 uncultured Flavobacterium sp. | reverse complement strand
TTTACAGTCTGCCCTCGTTGGCCGCTTGAGTATCTCCCCTTCTGCGGTTGCAAATATAGAAAGTGTTTTGAAGTTTACAAACAATATTTTAATTTAATTTTTATATATTTTTTAATCTATTGAACTTTAAATAAATAAAAAAATCTCCATAAAGGAGATTTTTTATTTTTCAAACATTTTTACTTCAAAAGTTCGATAATTTTTGCTCTTAATTGATCGCCTCGTAAATTGGTAGCAACAATTTTTCCTGATGCATCAAGTATAAATGTTGCCGGAATACTTTTTACATTATACATTACAGCGATTGGATCTGTCCAGTATTTTAAATTAGATATTTGCGGCCAGGTAAGTTTATCTTTGTCAATGGCATCAATCCATTTATTTTTGTCTTTGTCCAATGAAACTCCAATAATATTAAGTCCTTTCGAGTGAAACTCATTATACAAAGCAACAACCGAAGGATTTTCTTTACGGCAAGGTCCACACCATGATGCCCAAAAATCGATAATAGTTACTTTTCCTAACGATTGTTTCAATGAAATAGTTTTGCCATCTGGAGATGGTCCGGAAAAATCCGGTGCAAAACCTCCTATTTTAATGCTTTTAAATTGATCTATTTTGGATTTTAAGCTTTTGCCCGATTTTAAATTTTTTAATGAAATATCTAATTTTTCATAATCACTGTTAATTTTATCTATATCATAATTAGGCTGATTAAACATATTATCCAACATCAGAATAGAAAGAAATGATTTTGGATTTTTTTCAGGATAATCAATAGATAAAGACATCATTTCTGCACGCATAATTTCAAAATCTGCCATGATCTTATTGATCGTAACTTCATCATTTTTGATTTGTGCTTCTTGCATTAATGCGGTATTATCCTGTTGGTATTTTTGCATTTTATGGTTTATGATCATCGCACTTTCATTGAACTTCTGTAAATCATTATTGTTAAGAGTTCCTCCAATTATACTTTGAGACAAATTTTCTTTATCAATATCTACAGTAATCGTTCCTGGTTCTAGAATAATGGCAACTTTTCCCTGAAGATCTTTTACTTGTATCAAATGAACTTCCGGTTCAGAAACATTACCTGTAAACGTAAATTTATTTTTTAAAATTTTTACAGAATCAATAATTTTAAGTCCTGCCAATTCTTCTTGTTTTTCAAGATAAACATAAGTTCCATCTGCAATTCCTTTTATAGTTCCGTTGATATTGTAATTATTTTTTATAGGATCTTTAAAAGATAAAAGCGTTATCGATAACAATATAACTGATAAAATGTTTTTCATAATTCGGTTGTATTAAAATTAAAATAGCCCTAATAGAAATTAAGGCTATAATTAAGGTTTATTTTAAAATTGAAGCTATTTTACTTCTTAGTTCAGATGAAGTCAAATTTTTTGCGATAATTACTCCATTTTCATCTAATAATATCGTTGCCGGTATTCCTTCTATCTGATATTCTTTGGCAATAGGACAATCCCAAAATTTCAGATTAGAAATATGAGTCCATTTTAATCCATCTTTTTTAATAGCTTCTGTCCATTTATTTTTTTCTTTATCGAGTGAAACTCCGATAATATTTAATCCTTTTGAATGAAAATCATTATATAATGCTACAACATTTGGATTTTCCCTTCTGCAAGGTCCGCACCATGCCGCCCAAAAATCAATTAGAGTAATTTTTCCTAAAGATTCTTTTAATGATATAATTTTACCATTGGGATCTGGTGCAGAAAAGTCAGGAGCTTTTCTTCCAATCTCAATTATTCCTCCGGATTGGTCATTTTTTTTTTAGTTTCTGCTAATTTTTGTAATTCTTTTAGTTGTTTTTTTCCTTCTGCCGAATTTTTTAAATTATCTGCTAAACTATTGTGGTATTCCATCAATTTATCAGCTTCAGAATCAGGATGGAACATTAATTGACTGATAAATAATAATGAAAGATATGATTTTGGATGATTTTCAATATGGCTTTTGGTTAAAACTAAAAACTCATCTTGAATTTCTTTATTTTTTGCAATCAAATCGTCTCTCGTAATTGAATCGTTTGTTGCAACTGCTTCCTGCCATTTTTGGATATTTGCTTCTTGAAAATCCCTTACTTTCTTTTGAATTTTTTCTGCTTCTTTACCGTAAGCAGTCAGTTGGTCATTACTATAAGTCCCTCCTACTACACTTTTCTGAAGCGTATCTTTGTTAATTTCAATATTAATTTTTCCGTTTTCCAATACAAATGGAAATTTACCTCTAATATCTTTTATTTCGATAAAATGTATAATAGGATCAATAACTTCTCCTTCAAATTTGAAAATATTTTTTTCAAAAAGAACTGTATCAACCGAAACAAATGCACCAGTAGCAGTATCTTGTTTTTGCAAATAGACTTCTACTCCATCTGCAATATCTTTTGCATTACCGTTTATTGTAAATTGATTTTTTTTACCACAGGAAACTAGTGCGATAACAGCTAGAAATGATACGATTAATTTTTTCATTATTTTTTGTCTTAATTTTTAGATTGCAAAAGTATTTAAATTTATGTCTGAAAAAATATTTTATAAATATTTTTTTATAAACTTGACGGACAGACATTTTTTATCAGATTCATATTGATATTTCTCATTCCTGCGATTCCTTTTTCTATATTTATAAAATTGTGAATTCCTCTGGACTTCAGTATAGATCCCATAATTACAGAACGATATCCTCCTGCGCAATGCAGAAAGAATGTTTGGGTGTTTGGAATTTCTGAAAAATTATAATTTACGGTATCCAACGGAATATTTTTAGCAGTTTCTAATCTTTCTACATTGTATTCTCCCGGTTTTCTTACATCAATAATTACAGAATTGTCTGATAATTTTTGATTAAATTCTTCAGGAGAAATAGACTGCATCGAATCGGTTTCAAAACCGGCAGTAATCCAGGCATCTATTCCGCCTTGCAGATATCCTAGAACATTATCAAAACCAACTCTGGATAATCTTGTAATGGTTTCTTCTTCTCTTCCTTCCGGAATAACCAGCAAAAGGGGTTGTTTTACATCCATAATTAGTGCTCCGACCCAGGGAGCAAAACCGCCTTGAATTCCTATAAAAATTGAATTTGGAATATGCGATTTTATAAAATCATTTTCGTGTCTTACATCAAGAATTATCGGATTTTGTGTGTTGGCTATGATTTCAAATTTTTGAGGAGTTAATCCAATCTTGCTTTTTTGAATTATATTATCCAAACTCTCGTAACCTTCTATATTCATTAAAACATTTTGAGGAAAATATGCAGGAGGAGTCCCCAGACCTTCTAATAGTTCTTTGATGAATTCGTCACGGGTCATATCTGCCCGTAATGCATAATTGGTCCTTTTTTGATTTCCTAAAGTATCTGTTGTTTCTTTACTCATGTTTTTTCCACAGGCACTTCCTGCTCCATGACTTGGAAAAACAATAATATCATCGGGTAAAATCATAATTTTATCTCGTAATGAATCATATAGATATGAGGCTAATTTCTCCTGGGTCAATTCTTCAGAAAAACTCTGAGCCAAGTCCGGGCGACCTACATCTCCAATAAAAAGGGTGTCGCCTGTAATAATTCCGTATGGATTTTTGTTTTCGTCCAAAAGTAAATAACAGGTGCTTTCTAAAGTATGTCCCGGTGTATGAATTACTTTTATGGTATATTTTCCTAAACTAAACTCTTGATTATCGTGAGCAATAATTGCTTCAAATTTTGGTTTTGCATTAGGTCCAAAAACTATTTTTGCACCTGTTTTTTGTGCTAAGTCCAAATGTCCGGAGACAAAATCTGCATGAAAATGAGTTTCAAAAACATATTTGATTTTTGCTTGGTCTTTTTGGGCTTTCTCAATATAAGGAAAGACTTCCCTTAGCGGGTCAAAAATCGCGGCTTCCCCATCACTCTCTATATAATATGCTGCTTGTGCTATGCATCCTGTATATATTTGTTCGATTTTCATTTTAATTTCTTTTTAAATGAAAACAAATTTAAAAAGAAATACCATCAAATTGACTCAATTCAATGGTATTTAACGAATATTTTTGAATATGGGATATATCTAACTTTAATTAATCCTGATTAGAGTATTTTCTCCAAGGAAATGCTGAAAAAATATGTCTTTTTGCAAATCTGCCTGGAGAATCGGCATTTACCATTTTGATATAAGTTGCCTTTGGAACACTTATGAATTCATAAATACTTCCATTTTCAAAAGTTACTTTTAAGCGTATATTTTCGTAAACATAATCTACAATTGCAGATTTTGAAACAGTTTCGTTAAATTCCGGAGTTTGTTGCTTAATCGTTTCAGGATTAATACTCACCAGAAAATGATATGCTTCGATAATTTCTTTACTTTTTTCTTCGGCTTCTGCTAATCCGGCATCATCTCCTTGAAATTTATCAGGATGAGATGATTTCATTGCATTTCTGTATATTGTTTTCAGATCTTTCAGCTCAACTGTTTTATCAACATTTAGTAACTTCCTATATTCAACTATTTTCTTCATACCAACGTAACTTTCTGTTTTTTAGATTTTTAATTAAAATAAAAATTCAATTTTTGTCAAATTTTTTGCAAAGGTACATTTAATAAAAAGATTTTTTGATGTAGAACTCAAAATATAAATTTAGGTGGAATTAAAATTTAATCAATTGTCATTGATTTAAGCTTCGAACGGTACATCTCCAGAGCAAGAGATTTAGAAATAACACCATAGAATTTTCCGAATTTTATTACCGGAAGATAAAGTGTCTGGCTTTGATCAAATTTGTTCATAACAATTTCCATAGAATCATTATGATATACCAAAGGAACCGGATCTCTCATTACATCTCTAATTATTGTATATTTAACTTTGAAGTTGTTAAAGATCATATCTCTGATCTGATTGAAATAAACCACTCCAATCAATTCATTATCATTGTTTAATACCGGAAACATATTTTGATGTGAATTAGAGATCAGATCTATCAGTTTTTCTAATTTATCCTCTGGTTTTACCGTTAAATAATCAGTGTGAACAATTGAATTAATATCTAATGATATGAGAATATTACTATCTTTATTACTGGTAAAAACGTGTCCCTTTTGAGCCAGATACTTTACATCCATAGAATGTCTTTCGAATCTTTTTGAAACAGCAAAGCTTATGGAAGAAACAATAAGGAGCGGAATCATAAGACCATAACCTCCTGTGATTTCTGCAATAAGAAAAATTGCAGTGAGAGGCGCATGAAATAAACCGCTTAACACACCTGCCATTCCTACCATTGTAAAATTACTTACCGGTAATTTTGACAAACCTGTGAGATTGATAAAATGCGAGAAGAAAAAACCTACGTAAGAGCCTAAAAATAAAGATGGTGCAAAATTTCCTCCGTTTCCTCCACTTCCTAATGTTAATCCGGTCGCAAACACTTTAAGCATTGCAGCAAATCCAACGAAAATAAGTAAGACCCAGGGATTATTTCTATAGCTGCTAAACAACGTGTCTTCCAATAATTTTCCGGGATCATTTTCAGAAAGAATTTTTATGCTTTCGTATCCTTCTCCAAAAAGTGTGGGAATAATAAAAATTAACAGAGCTAAAAATACCGAACCTATCAAAGCCCTTTTATAGGGTTTGTAATTATATCTCACAAAATATTTTTCTATTTTCTGAAACCATCTTGCATAGTAAATTGTGATCAAACCAATAAGCAAACCTAATAAAACATAAAAGGGAATATTCTGATAGTCAAATGCCTGTTGTTTACTAAAAGATAATAATACATTTTCTTTGAGCAAAACAGCAGAAACAACCGCACCAGTTGCAGCAGAAATCATAATAGGTGTAAATGCTGCAATGCTTACGTCTACAAGCAACACTTCGATAGCAAATAAAACTCCCGCAATAGGAGCATTAAAAGCTGCTGCAATACCTGCAGCGACTCCACAACCAATAAGCAGTGTTCTGTCTTTATAACCTAATTTATAGGTTTGAGCAAAATTAGATCCAAAAGCAGCTCCCGTAATTGTAATTGGAGATTCTAATCCTGCAGAACCTCCTAAACCTACGGTTAATGAACTCGTAATTATCTGCGCATACATTTGCTTTTTGGGTAAAATACTTGCTTTTTGGGCAACCGCATACATAATTTGTGAAGTTCCCTTTTCTATTTTTCCACCAAGAAATTTTTTTACAACAAAAACAGTTAAAAAAATTCCTATTACCGGTAAAACACTATTAATGTAGCTTAGCTTGATAATACCATTAATATAAGTAGCAAAAGTAAAAACTCCATGAGCAAAAGCTTTCAAAACAATTACGGCCAATGCTACAGAAATTCCTACCAATATACTGGACAAGAAAATAAATTGCTTATTAGTAAGTTTGGATTTACTAAATGCAATTAGAAATTCTACATGTATTAAAATATTTTTTAACATTAAAAACAATCTAAGATGCGAAATTACTTTAAAACACTGCCGAAAGCAAACTAATTAAAATCCAAAAGCGGTATCATCTCCTCTCCTATCTGCTCCTCCTTCTTTGTTTCCGTCTGGTAAAATTAATATTGCATCTACTTTTCCTATTATAGGAGCATTTTTTTCATTAATAATGTATCCTTTATTTTTTAAATTCCGGATTAGATCTTTATCAAATAGATCAGGTTCAAAAAGAACTTCATCCGGTAACCATTGATGATGAAATCTTGGAGCATCTACTGCTTCCTGCATGGTCATGCCAAATTCATATACATTTAAAATAGTTTGAAAAACCGATGTGATAATGGTTGAACCTCCCGGAGTTCCCAAAACCATACTTAATTTGCCCTCTTTTTCTACAATAGTTGGTGTCATCGAGCTTAGCATTCTCTTTTCCGGCATAATACTGTTTGCTTCGGCTCCAACTAAACCGTATGAATTAGCAACTCCAGGTTTTAGACTAAAATCATCCATTTCATTATTAAGAAAAATTCCCAAATCTTCGCAAAAATACTTAGATCCAAAAGCCCCGTTTAGAGTAGTTGTAACAGAAACTGCATTGCCATATTGATCTACAATACTATAATGAGTTGTTTCATTACTTTCGATTATTTCAAAATCACCATAAGAAATATCTGCTGATTTTGTAGCTTTTTCGAAATCAAAATCTATCATTCTGGAATGAATATATTGCTGATCAACCAGTCTATTTACCGGAATTTCCGAAAAATCAGGATCTCCCAAATAATAACTTCTATCGGCATACGATCTTCTTTCTGCCTCAATCATCAATTGAATGGTTTTTTCAGAATTATGTCCCAACTGTGTGACATCATATTCTTCGATCATTTTCATCATTTGATTGAGGCAAATTCCTCCACTGCTTGGTGGTCCCATTGAAATTATTTTTAAATTTTTATAATTAAAAATAATTGGTTTTCTCCATTTAGCTTCATATTTTTTCAGGTCTTCAAGTGTGATTATCCCTCCTTTTTTTTGAATATAATCTACTAAAATCTGTGCTGTTTTACCTTCATAAAATTCACTTCGCCCATTTTTTTGGATTTGTTTTAAAGTATTTGCAAAAGCGATATTTTTTAGAGTATCATTCTTTTGATATTTTTTGGTCATTATAGAGTTACCTCCGTTAATTTTGACCAGTTCATCATAATGTGTTTGAAATTGTTCCGCCTGATTTTGAGTAATAATAAATCCGTTTTCTGCAAGAGCAATTACGGGATCCAGAATTTTTTCAATAGACATAGATCCCATTTTTTGATGTACTTCAAACATTCCTGAAATTGTTCCCGGAACACCGATAGACAATGCCGAAGCGGTACTTTTATTAGGAATCACATCTCCGTTTTCATCAAGAAACATATTTTTATGGGCTTGTAAAGGTGCTTTTTCTCGATAATCCAAGCTCCCTGTTTCTCCATTAGATTTTCGATAAACCATAAATCCGCCACCACCAATATTTCCTGCATATGGATAAACGACTGCCAACGCCAGTTCGGTTGCGATCATGGCATCAAAAGCATTCCCGCCGTTTTTCATAATTTGAGTACCGATCTTTGAAGCCTCAACTCTTGCAGAAACTACCATTGCATTGGATGTTGTCAAACCGGAATTTACAACAGTTTGCTTTTCTGAACTACAGGAAACAATTGTAAGTATAAAAATTACACTTATTTTTTTCATATTTTAATCAATATTTTTTTGAGCAACAAATAGCTTTAATTCTTCAAAAAAATCAAAAAATTCGTTTTCAAATTCTTTATAAAACTCAATGAGCTCATTTGGGGAATATTTCATTTTGGATTTGTTTTTGGTTCTGTAATCCATCTGGTGTAAAATAATTCCAATCCCTTCAATAGTAGCATAACTTACCAACCAGTTTTGCTCAATCATTACCGGCATCATATTTTGGATTTTAGGCGTAAGAATTTCATAGTTATCCTTTAAAACCTGATAGAAATTATTTGCAAAATCTTCCAATTTAACCTCAGAATATCTGTTCCAGTTTTTAGCCAGGAAATGATCATAAAAAATATCAACAATTACACCCGAATAATGTCCGTATTTTTCGTGTAAACGATGTTTACTTATCCTAAATATAGGGTGAAAATCGGTAAAAGAGTCTATTTCCCGATGAAGAAAAATCCCTTTTTGCACATCTTTTGGATATTGTTCAAAATTTTTCCCATACATTCCATCTGCCATAAAATTCCCGATTTTGATCAAATCATTATCTCCTGATAAAAATATGTGTGCTAAAAAGTTCATTCGACTAATTTATAAATAATTTGCTGATTTTTAATATAAGAAATCTTAAAACTCAATCATTATATTTGCAACAACAATTTCGATAACATTCAAAAAAATAAAATATAAAATGACATTAATTAAATCTATTTCAGGTATTCGGGGAACTATCGGCGGAAAAGTTGGAGATAATTTAACACCGGTTGATGCCGTAAAATTTGCTTCGGCATACGGAACCTGGTTGAAAACACATACTGGAAAAGAAAAACTAACAGTTGTAATAGGTCGTGATGCCCGAATTTCCGGTCCGATGATACACAATCTGGTTGTAAACACCTTAGTGGGATTAGGGATCAATATTATAGATTTAGGATTATCTACAACTCCTACGGTCGAAATTGCAGTACCCTTAGAAAATGCAAATGGTGGAATAATCCTCACAGCAAGTCATAATCCAAAACAATGGAACGCTCTCAAATTACTTAATAACAAAGGGGAGTTTTTAAGTGGTGAAGCTGGTGCTGAAATTCTGGAAATTGCAGAAAATGAAACTTTTTATTTTTCTGAAGTAGATGATTTAGGTGAAATTATTCACAATGATGCTTATATGGATATTCACATTGATGAAGTTTTAAACTTATCGTTAGTAGATATCGAAGCTGTAAAAAATGCCAATTTTAAAGTTGTAGTCGATGGTGTAAACTCTTCGGGAGGAATTATCATTCCAAAACTATTGGAGCAAATGGGCGTTGAAGTAGTCAGACTTTATTGTGAACCCAATGGTCATTTTCCTCATAATCCCGAACCGTTAAAAGAACACCTTACAGATATATGTAACTTAGTTATTAAAGAAAAGGCCGATTTAGGTATCGTTGTAGATCCCGATGTAGATCGTTTAGCGTTTATCTCAGAAGATGGAGAAATGTTTGGAGAAGAATATACATTAGTTGCAGTTGCAGATTATGTACTGAGCAAAACTCCGGGAAATACGGTTTCTAATATGTCCTCATCCAGAGCTTTAAGAGATATTACTAATAAATATAACGGAATTTATGAAGCAAGTGCGGTTGGTGAAGTTAATGTGGTGGAATTAATGAAAAAAAATAATGCAGTAATTGGTGGTGAAGGAAACGGTGGAATTATCTATCCTGAATTACATTACGGAAGAGATTCTCTGGTTGGTGTTGCTCTGTTTTTGACCCATTTGGCAAAAGAAAAAATAAAAGTTTCTGAAATGAGAGCTGCTTTTCCTCAATACTATATGAGTAAAAATAAAATTGAATTGACACCACAAATCGATGTTGACGCAATTTTGAAAGCAATGACACAAAAATATCAATCAGAACAAATAAGTACAATCGATGGAGTAAAAATAGATTTTGAGAATAACTGGGTACATTTAAGAAAATCTAATACTGAACCTATTATTAGAATTTATACCGAATCAGGATCCCAGCAAAGTGCAGATGAATTGGCAGTACGTATTATTTCAGAAATCAAAACCATTGCCGGAATATGAAAAAAATAATAGCGATAATAACAATTCTTATCACAATGACATCCAACGCACAAGAACTTACTATATCTGAAAAAAAATTAATTCAGAAAGGCAATATTTCAGAAAAAATGAAAATTATTCAATCTGATAATATTACAGAGTTAAAAGTGCTGAATACGATTTGTAAAGATATTAACCCTAACGATCCTTTTACCAAAATCCTGGCAGATCGTATGTTTTTGTCAATGAGAGATCCGGAAAATCCCGGAATAGGTATTGCAGCTCCACAAGTTGGGATTAATAGAAATCTGATTTGGGTTCAGAGATTTGATAAAGAAAATTACCCTTTTGAATTATACCTTAATGCCCGAATTATTTGGAAATCACAATTAATGCAAAAAGGACCCGAAGGCTGTCTGTCTATTCCCGAAACAAAAGGTGACGTTTTAAGGCATTATGCCATTAAAATTTCTTATCAAACACCAGAAGGCATTTCAAAAGAAGAAATCATAGAAGATTTTACTGCTGTGGTTTTTCAGCACGAGATCGATCATTTAAACGGAGTATTATTTCCCGAAAGAATTTCAGAACAAGAAAAAGAAGAATATATCCTTGTAAACGAACAAAAGGATTTTTTTCTTCTTACAAAAAAACAGTAAAATTAAGGTCTATTATGAATATTGAATTCCATGAAAATAAAAATTTGATATTTTACTAAATAAAAGATCTACCACATTAATCTGATTGTGAGTAACTTTTAAAATAAATCGAAAAATATTTTAAAAAAAAGTATTTTTTAGTTGTAAAATTTACAATGTTGACTTACATTTGCAACCGCTTAACAGGTTATAACCTTATAAGCTTGGAGAGTTGACTGAGTGGCCGAAAGTACATGTTTGCTAAACATGCGTATGGGAAACTGTACCAAGGGTTCGAATCCCTTACTCTCCGCCACCTACGGGGTGTAGCGTAGCCCGGTTATCGCGCCTGCTTTGGGAGCAGGAGGCCGCAGGTTCGAATCCTGCCACCCCGACAAATTGAAATAATGGACGCATAGCTCAGCTGGATAGAGCACCTGCCTTCTAAGCAGGCGGTCGAAGGTTCGAATCCTTCTGCGTTCACTTACAAACCCACTGTTTCAGTGGGTTTTGTTGTTTTTATTAAAATCATTTTTTATTTTAAACCACCATAATATATTGTAAATCAAAAGTATACTTTATCTTTTAAAGGTTTCTTCAAAAAAAATCAATCAAAATTCTACAAAAAGCATAATCGATTTCATAAAAATCAATTCTTTATTATCTTTGTAGATATGGAAAATATCAAAATAATAGAATGTCCACGCGATGCAATGCAAGGTATTAAGACATTTATTCCCACAGAAGAAAAAGTTACATACATACAATCTTTACTTCGTGTAGGTTTTGATACAATAGATTTTGGCAGTTTTGTTTCTCCAAAAGCCATTCCGCAAATGCAGGATACATCTCAGGTTTTAGAACAACTTGATTTAAGTAAAACCAAAAGTAAACTACTTGCTATTATTGCCAATACACAAGGTGCAATTGCTGCCTGTGAGCATTCTGAAATCCGGTATTTAGGTTACCCGTTTTCTATTTCTGAAAATTTTCAAATGCGTAATACTCACAAAACCATAGCACAATCCATAATAACTTTACAAGAGATCTTAGAATTAGCCAGTAAACATAACAAGGAAACTGTAGCATATCTTTCTATGGGATTTGGTAATCCGTATGGAGATCCATGGAATGTGGAAATTGTGGGAGAATGGACAGAAAAACTTGCTAATATGGGAGTATCTATATTATCGCTTTCAGATACCGTTGGAAGTTCAACACCAGAGGTAATCGATTATTTATTTTCTAATCTTATTCCTCATTACAACAAAATAGAGTTTGGAGCACATTTACACACAACTCCCGACAAATGGTTCGAAAAAGTTGATGCCGCTTACAAAGCAGGTTGCAAAAGATTCGATGGAGCAATTCAAGGATTTGGTGGTTGTCCGATGGCAAAAGATGAACTTACAGGCAATATGCCTACTGAAAAGCTCCTCTCCTATTTTACTTCCGAAAAACAAAGTACAGGAACTTCTCCAATGAGTTTTGAAAGTGCTTATAACGAAGCTTCAAAAATCTTTAATCGATATCATTAGGATTTTTTCAGGCTCTTTAACCTCAAAAAAAATACATTTAAAGTCCGAATGAAAATCATTCAAAGTCTATCAATAATTATTTTATCAGATAATTAATATAATTTAAAGTAGATTTTGTTTAAATTTGCACGCAATTTAACAACAACTACTAATTGCAATGATAGCACACAACTCAAAGATTATAGGAGAAGGTCTTACATATGATGACGTACTCTTAGTTCCTAACTATTCTAATGTGCTTCCAAGAGAAGTTAATATACAATCCCGATTTTCCCGCAACATTACACTTAATGTCCCTATTGTTTCGGCAGCAATGGATACTGTTACAGAAAGTTCGATGGCAATAGCAATTGCTCAGGAAGGCGGAATTGGTGTTTTACACAAAAACATGACCATTGATCAGCAAGCTGCCAAAGTACGTCGTGTAAAAAGAGCAGAATCCGGAATGATTATCGATCCCGTAACTTTACATTTTTCTGCAACTGTTCTGGATGCTAAAAATGTAATGAAAGAATACGGCATTGGTGGAATTCCTATCGTAGATGAAACACAAAAACTATTAGGAATCGTTACTAATCGGGATCTGAGGTTCGAAAAAAATAACCAAAGACCAATTAGAGAAGTAATGACATCGCAAAATTTAGTGACAGTTGCAGAAGGCACTTCATTAGAACAAGCAGAAGTGATACTTCAAGGGCACAAAATAGAAAAACTTCCTGTTGTCAATTCAGATAATCAATTGGTTGGATTAATAACATTCAGAGATATTACAAAGCTTACTCAGAAACCAATTGCCAACAAAGATAGATTCGGAAGACTTAGAGTTGCTGCTGCAATCGGAGTTACTGCAGATGCTGTTCAAAGAGCAGAAGCATTAATCAATGCAGGAGTTGATGCGATCATTATCGATACAGCACATGGTCATACAGAAGGAGTTGCAAATGTTTTAAAAGAAGTAAAATCAAAATTTACAAATATTGACATAATCGTAGGTAATATTGCTACTCCTGAAGCCGCCAGATATCTTGTAGAAAATGGTGCCGATGGAGTAAAAGTAGGTATTGGTCCAGGTTCAATTTGTACAACAAGAATTGTTGCAGGAGTTGGATTCCCCCAATTTTCTGCAATTTTAGAAGTAGCAGCAGCTATTAAAGGTACAGGGGTTCCTGTAATTGCAGATGGTGGAATTCGCTATACCGGTGATATTCCTAAAGCAATTGCAGCCGGAGCCGATTGTGTAATGCTTGGATCTTTACTGGCAGGAACTAAAGAATCTCCTGGAGAAACCATTATTTTTGAAGGAAGAAAATTTAAATCTTATCGAGGAATGGGATCTGTTGAAGCAATGCAGGAAGGTTCTAAAGATCGTTATTTTCAGGATGTGGAAGATGATGTAAAAAAATTAGTTCCGGAAGGAATTGTAGGAAGAGTGCCATACAAAGGAGAACTGAATGAGAGTATGCAACAATTTATTGGAGGACTTAAAGCCGGTATGGGATATTGTGGTTCTAAAGATATTCAGACTTTACAGGAAACAGGACGATTTATCCGTATTACTTCCAGCGGAATCAACGAAAGTCATCCTCACAATGTCACTATTACAAAAGAAGCTCCAAATTATTCGAGATAATATTTTAGAAAAATATAAAGAAAAAGACAGTAAATTACTGTCTTTTTCTTTATAATATAATTTTAGTCTATCCCAATTTTACAGAGGTCATTGTTAGCGAACCACCGACTGCTTTATCATTAAAAAAACTAATATCATCTCTATTGTCCTGTAATGCCAGCGAGTACAACATTGGATAATAATGATCCGGAGTCGGAACTGCCATTTTCACAGCTTTGTCTAACGTTTCATAATTAATTAAAGCTTTATGGTTTCCATTTAAAATTTTATCTTTAAAGACTGTATTCATCTCGTTCGCCCAGTCAAAACCATATTCAGGTTCGTTAAGTTTGTCCCAGGCTACCATTCTAAGATTATGAACCATGTTTCCGCTTCCGATAATTAAAACTCCCTTTTTACGCAAAGATGCCAATTGTTTTGCCAGATCATAATGATATTGAGGAGGTTTATTATAATCAATACTTAACTGCAAAACAGGAATATCTGCGCCGGGATACATATGGCGAACAACTGTCCAGGTACCATGATCCAATCCCCAATCGTGATCTAAGCCAACATTTGTAGAAGTTATTAATTGTTTGGTAATCTGTGCTAACTCAGGATTTCCGGGTGCAGGATATTGTACATCAAATAATGCTTGAGGAAAACCTCCAAAATCATGAATGGTTTTTGGGTTATTCATTGCTGTAATATGGGTTCCTCTTGTTAACCAATGTGCGGAAATTACCAAAACAGCTTTCGGTCTGGGCATTTCTTTTCCCATTTTCATCCACATTTTTGAAAATTGATTGTCTTCAATCCCATTCATCGGTGAACCATGTCCAATGAATAAAACCGGAAACTTTATATCTTCTTCTTTTAAATCCTGTGTCCAATTGTAAAATGGTTGCAAATTTGCCATAACTGTTCCTCCTATCATTGTTTTTATAAAATTCGATCTATTCATAATCTATACAAAATTTGTATATACAAATATAATTTAATTAATTTTGATACAAAGAATATTCAGACAATTATTTTATGGTATAAAATTCAACTATTTATTTTTAGTCTAAATAATATTAATTAGTTTTGCACCGATTTAATTCTAAATGAAGTGAGATTTTTTTATATTATTTTATCATTCTTATTTTTTACAAACCTGTTTTCGCAAGAAATAGTACAAGGTATAATTACTGAAGCCGAAACCGGATTACCCTTGGAAAATGTAACTGTATTTGATATAAAAACTAACAAATGGACAATTTCCGATAAAAACGGGACATTTATAATGCCGGTACATAAGCAGAAAATCGTAACCCTAAACTTCCGGGTTTTAGGAAAAATGGAAAAGAGCATTTCGATCGATCAATCCGATTTTTTTAAAACAATTCAGATTTCATTACAAAACAAAGATCTGCGTCTGGACGAAATAATAGTATCGGTTAAAAAAGGAAAAGAATACTCAGAAGTTTCCCTGGATAGGGAATCTATTAATCAAGTTCAGGCATTTTCTATAAATGAAGTTTTGGAACAGCTTCCCGGTCAGGCGATGACCAATTTTTATTTAAGTGAATTTAAACCAATTGTGTTTAGAACTGCAAAACCTTCTTCGGTTGCAGATGCCGCTTTTGGAAACAAATCGTTTGGAACAGCCGTTGTTATTGATGGGATTCCTGTTTCAAATAATGAAAATATGCAGTCTTATGCAGGAAACTCTTTATCTCCTTTTTCTCCAAATTATCTTGGTTTTGGTGATAATACTCAAGGATTTAACGGCTATTTTTCCAATGCCAATTTTGGTGCTGATTTAAGAGAAATTCCAACAGATAACATTGAGAAAATTGAAGTAGTTCAGGGAATTCCATCTGCAAAATACGGAGATCTCACTTCAGGATTAATAAAAATAGAACAAAAAGCTGGAAAATCTCCTTATCGGATTTATACTTCACTTCGTGACGGAGCTACTGAGTTTGGTTTTAACAAAGGTTTCAGATTGAGTGAAAGAGCCGGAGCTATTAATCTTAGCCTTTCAAAATTAGAATCTAACAGCAGCCCAAGAATGTCTTTTACTAATTATGAAAGAATTAATACAAACCTGATATGGTCATGGAACAGTAAAAGCAAAAACATTAAAAATTCTTTATCCTTTTCCTATGGTTTTAATAATGACAGGGTAAATTATGAAGAAGAAGACAGAGATAACAAAATCGTAAAAAACCGCAAAAAAGATTTTTCGTTTTCCAATCGTTTCAAATGGAATTTTAACAATGATGCTTTTTTGGATAATATGGATGTGAACTTCAATTTCAATTATTCCGATCATTTTACGTTCGAATCTAAATTTGTAAATATTGGAGGATCAATTGTTGGTACAAGTACCGAAGAAGGTGTTTATACCGGAACGTATACCCCTGTTAGTTATACTACTGTAAAAGCAATTGAAGGTATTCCTATTTCATCATTTTTCTCTACGGATTTATTCAAAACTTTCAATACAGGAAAATGGTCTCATTATGTGGCCATGGGAGCTTCTTTTAGAATGAGTGACAACAAAGGACGCGGAAGATTAGGAAGTCCGGAAACAATGATAAGTGCTTTTGCAAATACAAACGGAAATGGCAGTCAGGGTTTCCGACCTTATAATTACGGTGAAAATATCAGAGCAGAATATCAATTTTCTCTTTATGCAGAAGATAATATTTCTATAAGATGGGAGAACAATACCTTAAATTTCAATGCAGGATTACGTTATGATAATATGTATGGAACTTCGCTTTTTGGTCCGAGAATTAACTCTTATTTCTCTACTGATAAATACAAAATAAGAGGAGGATTCGGACTCACTTCCAAAGCACCTTCTTTGAACCAAATTTATACCGGACCACGTTATTATGATGCTGTTTTGGGGGATTACCGTCTGCCTGGATATTATAATTTAGGTATTATACAAACTTTTATTGATTATGCAGATAACACTAATCTAAAACCTTCAAAAAGTATCCGTTCTGAACTTGGTTTTGATTATTTACTGCCTTTTGGAGAAATCAACATTACAGGATATTATAATAAACTATATGATGGAGTTACCGGAGAAGCATTACCTTCTGTGAGAGAAGTTGCCGAGCTGGAAATAACTTATAACAATCCTGAAATACCTACTTATAGTATTGTAGGTTATAATCCTTATTATTTTACACTAAGCAAATTAGTAAACAAATACGAATCTATAGACAAAGGGCTCGAACTATTTTTAACCATTAAAAAAATGCCTTTAAGAAATTTTACAATGGATATACAAGGTAGTTATGTAGAAACTGAAAACAGAAACAAAGCTGATAATTTTTACCGTTCTACTAATGCTGTTTCAAATGAAAAATATGGTATTTACGGACCTTATACACATTACTACAAACAAGTTAGAGCGGGTGTAAATCTTAACTACCATTTATCAAAAATAGGAATGATTGTATCGTTAAGAAGCGAACACTTTATTACCGATAACAACCATTATATTATAAACGATTCTCCCTATGCCTATTTGGATGCTACTTTAAATAGAATAACTATTCCGACAGAAGATAGAAATAACAGCAATCTGTATGGGCATATTATAAGAACTCCTTCTGCATACAACAAGAACTCTAATAAAATTTATAACAATTTTCATTTACGTTTATCAAAAGATTTTTTAAACGGATTCAAATTCTCATTCTATGCAAGTAATTTATTTGATCTGAAAACAACAGGTGTTTATCTGGAAAACAACAGGTATGTTACAAGAATGAACCCAAATCTGGTAAAGCTTTCTTTCGGTACCAAAATAGAATATCAATTTTAACTTTAATATATTATAATTATGAAAAAAATTATCGGACTACTTACAGCTGCCATAGTTTTTTATTCATGTTCAGATGATGATTTCTCTGGAAATGGTAGTTTAGAACCTGTAAATTTCAATGTAGAATTGAAATATGATGATGTTTCTTACGATGGTCAATTTGTAAATTCAGGGAGTGTAACTCTTACAAATACTTCAACAGGAGATGTTTATACAATAGAATCAAGTGAAAACGGGATTGCAAGCTTTACTTCTATCTTACCAGGTGTCTATAACATTATGGCTACAAAAAGCATGACATCAGAAGAGTTTGCCTCTACTTTCGGTTATGCTCCTACTACTTCAGAAATCCAATTTAACGGTTCTCAGGAGCAGGTTACTGTAAATATAAATGTTACTTCAACTACAATTAAATTAAAATCGGCACGAATCGGAGATTTAGTTATCAAACAAATCTATTATGCAGGATCTCACACTACACAGGGAGCCGTATTTCGTGACCAGTTCATAGAAATCCATAACAATTCAAATGAAATTATTTATGCTGATGGATTGTATATAGGTCAGCTATACGGAAGAACCTCTACTACTTCTGCTAATTTTGCCTTGTCAAATGGACAATTCGACTGGAGTCAATCAATAGGAATTACCTCTGGTTCATCTGCAAATACAAATTATGTTTACGCAGACTATGTAATGCAAATTCCTGGTTCAGGACAAAATTATCCAATCCAACCGGGAGAGAGTATTGTTATTGCTCAATCTGCTTTAAACCACAAAGCCCCGCTTGTTGATAACACAGGAGAACCTTTAACAGTTCAAAATCCTGATTTGACAATTGATTTGAGCGGAGCTGATTTTGAAGTATATTTAGGCGACTTCAGATTAGGTATTGGAGAAGACATTTACAGATACGATATTCAAAATCCCGCAGTTACCGATTTGTTGATCTCCTACTGGGGAAGAGCAGGTTTTTATAATGGAAATAAAGATTTGTTAATGGACAATCCGGGAAGAGATAGTTTTATAATTTTCCGTTCAGAAAATTTTAATAATTATCAAAACTATCCTGATCCTTCGGTTACCGCAGAAGGTGCAAATACTAAATATTTTGTTCAGATTCCTACTTCAACAATTATTGATGGTGTAGATCTACAACATTTTAATCCAAGCAGTCAAAGACCAAAAATGCTTCCATCAGAAATTGATGCTTCATTTATTGGTTGTGATGCCTCTTTTAATTCCCAGTCTGTTATCAGAAAAACCAAAGCAACTATTGACGGAAGAGTTATTCTGGAAGATACTAACAACTCTGCAAACGATTTTGTAAAATTACCTATGGCAAATCCAAGAGGTTTTTCAAACTAATTCAACTCTTCAATTGGTATAGTCGAAATGAATTTTAAAATAATAATATCTTTTTTATCTGTATTGATAAGTTGCGCTGCTCAGGCGCAACTTATTGATACTTTGTCTATAAAGCAAAATACATTTTATGATCAATTTCAAAATCAACTTTGGGAAACTCCCTTGTTTTATACACAGCAAAATATTCTGGATTATACACAGACACAAATAGATTATAATGAACGTAATCTGAAACTTAGCCGAGTACAAACGGCAGACAAAATAACCGATTATAACTTTTCGACAGAAGGTGTTTTTAACGCAAAACCCAATTTAAGACTTTTTGGTAATGTTTTGTTTACAAAATCTTACGAAAAAGGTTTGGGCTATAATTTTTCTTCTGAGAGAACAGAAACTCAAAATGTTTTGTCTCCTAACTATTTATATGCTCCCAAAAAAGGAAACTGGGAACATCAGGACTACCTGTTAAATGGTGGTTTTTCTTTTCAGTTAGAAAATAATATTCTTATTGGAGGAAAAGCTTTTTTAGATTATAAGAAAAGTTTCAGAACAATAGATCCACGTCCTCAAATTCAATATTCGCATTATGGTGGGGAGCTTATGGCTGGATACCATTTACAGAAACATCGTTTTTTTATTACTGGTGGGTATTTTCTAAAAAATGAAACAGGTTCAATTGTATATATGGATGATTATCAGAACGCACCTGTATACGAAGAAACTTTCACTCGATTTTCTGCAGGATATGGTCGGATTGTTTTCAATAATTCATACAGAAGCCATATTAATCGTTATAATAATAAGATTGTGGGATTAGGATACCAATATCAAAAAGAAAAATGGGTAATAAATACCGTCTATCGTTATAATAAAACAATGACCGATTTCTACGGAATTGATGGAAATGGAAATTTATATTTAGGTAAGTCATTAATTCGTTATAAATACAGAACTATCAATCACAATGCTTTAATAAATGCTTATATTGATGCTGGAAATAAGGATTATAAATTTGAACTTCTTTTAAGTAAACAGCAAGGTGATAATTTTTCTGTACAGGAACAAGGACAGAATTATAGAATGAATATCGAAAAAATTGGTTTTACTTCGGGTGTAATTAAAAATCATGACGAAATTACTCAGTATAATTTTGAACTTGGCGCAAATGCCAGCCAGCAAAAATATATCGACCTGTTGGGAAATACAGCAAAAAAAATAACCGACTTGAATATACAAACAAAATTCAATACCGATTTTGTTATTGATGTATCTCATAAAATAAATTTGGAAATAGGTTTACAGTATTATACTGCTTTAAAAGAAGAATTAGTTATAATTCCACTCTCTTCTTCCAATCTGTTTTTAGAAAATGTAGTTGTCCCCGACCATGCTTTTGATGTAACCGACAAAATACAATCTAATATACTGCTCAGTTATAAGATAAAATTAGCTAATAAAAAACAACTTCGTATTTTTGCAGATTGGAGATCATTAGCTCTGATGAACAATAATTATAAAAAATATTATACTGATTTGAACATTTCAGGTAATAATCACATCAACATTGGATTATCAATTATTTATTAAAATGAAATCGAGGATTAAAAATTATACAGGTCTTTCTTTATTGGTTTTAATTATTTTTATACTTCTTTCTTTTAGAAATAATGACTTTAGTAATGATAACTATTATTCTATTAGTGAACTTAAAATATTATACAGTAGCGGAGATAAAAACAAATGGCCGAAACCCGTATTGGACAGTACTGTCATAAATTTTGAGGATATCGGCGTTTTACCTGAAGTGGTTTTTCCTGAAAACAATCCATACAGTGAGTCCAAGAGAGAACTTGGTAAGATCTTGTTTTTTGATCCGAGATTATCCTCTTCCGGACAAATTTCCTGTGCCTCCTGTCATGATCCGGAACTAGGTTGGGGAGACGGAAAGCGTGTTTCACATGGGCATAACAGAGCTCCCGGGGTCCGAAATTCTAAATCCATTATAAATTCTGCTTTCGCTAAAGTATTATTTTGGGATGGAAGAGCTACTTCTTTGGAGGAACAAGCAAAATTTCCTATTCAGGACGAAAAGGAAATGAACAGTCATGTAGACATTGCCATTAAAAAAATCAGAAAGATAAAAGGTTATAAACCTCTTTTTACAGAAGCTTTTGGTGATGATAAAATTACCGAAGACAAGATTTTTAAAGCCATTGCTACTTTTGAACGTACCGTAGTGAGCCGAAAAAGTCGTTTTGATAAATTTATCGAAGGTGATTCCACTCAATTATCAGACAAAGAAATTTTTGGACTACATCTTTTTCGTACCAAAGCACGTTGTATTAACTGTCATAATTCTTCATACTTCTCAGACAACCAGTTTCATAACGCAGGACTAACCTATTATCAACGGGAATACGAAGATCTAGGTCTATATAATATTACCAAAAAACCTGAAGATGTAGGCAAATTCAAAACACCTTCACTTCGTGAAATAATGAAAACAGGTCCTTACATGCACAATGGTTTGTTTCCCGAAATGCGAGGTGTCCTAAATATGTATAACGCAGGAATGCCTAATTTAAAACCAAAACCCGAGCAAGAAAATGATCAATTGTTTCCAAAAACTTCTCCCTTGCTGAAAAAACTTAATTTAACCCGGGAAGAACTGGATGCTTTGGAAGCTTTCATGGAGAGTATTACTTCTGTTATTTACCGGGAACCCGCTCCCAAACAACTACCTCAATAAATATTAATAATCTTATAAAGTAACGATTATAAAAGTTTTTTCTTAAATATAATTATTTTACCAAGTGGATCCCGTCGTCTTTAATCTCGATCAGCTTGTCTTTATACAATGCCCCAATCGCTTTTTTAAAAGTTTTTTTACTCATCTGAAGTACCGTTTTGATATCTTCCGGATGACTGTTATCATTAAGCCGTAAAAAACCTCTGCTTGCTTTAAGTTCATCGAGTATTTTTTGAGCATTAGGTTCTACTTTATCATAACCTAATTTTTCTAAAGTCACATCAATTTTATGATCAGGACGTATTAATTTTATAAAACCACGTAACCGATCTCCTGTACGTATACGGTCGTCATAAATTTCATTTTTATAAATAAGTCCCTTATGTTTTTCATTAATTATAACGTTCACTCCTATTTCTGTAATATGTGAAACGATAATATCCACCTCTTCCCCGTTTTCAACAGTAAGGAATTCATTATCCAAAAACTGATTTGTTTTACTGGAAGCCACCAGGCGGTTGGTTTTTTCATCCATATACAGATAAACCAAATAACGCTTGCCTTTTTCCATTGGTCTTGCCTGTTCTTTAAAAGGGACAAAAATATCCTTTTCCATCCCCCAATCAAGAAATGCTCCAAAATTATTAATATAATTTACTCGTAATAATGCAAACTCATTGAGTAAAATATAGGGTTCCAGTGTGGTCGCCACAGGTCTTTCTTCGTGATCCAAATACACAAATACAACTATTTCTTCACCAATTTCAAATTGTTTCGGAACATACTTATTGGGTAATAAAATAGCTTCAGAATCTTCATCAAATCCTAAAAATAATCCAACGTTGGTTGTTCTTAAAATTCTTAATGTATTGTATTTTCCTATCTGGATCATAAATTATAAATGTAAAAATGCAAAGGTACAAAGGTACAAAGAAACCCTAATCGAATATGATTTACAGCATTTTTTTAATATAATTGAAATAAATATCATTATGATTTTTCCAAAACTAAAATTAATTTGAGATTACTTACAATAAACTCGTAAAGTATTTAGTAAATAATTTTTAATTAATTAAATTCGCAGACTAAACAAACATTAAACTATTATGAGTAAAAAAGTTGTAATCGTATCTGCGGTACGTACTCCAATTGGAAGCTTTTTAGGAGGTTTATCAACCGTTACGGCTTCTCACCTTGGTGGAGTTGCAATAAAAGGTGCTTTAGATAAAATTAAATTAGATCCAAATTTAGTCGACGAAGTATTAATGGGAAATGTGGTTCAGGCTGGTGTAGGACAAGCTCCTGCCAGACAAGCTGCTCTTTATGCAGGTTTGCCAAATACAGTTGCTGCAACAACGATAAACAAAGTTTGTGCTTCTGGTATGAAAGCGGTTATGCAGGGTACACAAGCCATTATGGCCGGAGATGCAGATATCGTAGTAGCCGGTGGAATGGAAAATATGAGTTTAATTCCTCATTATATGCATTTGAGAAATGGGAATAAATTTGGTCCTGCTCAAATGATCGATGGTATGCAAAAAGACGGTTTGACTGATGCTTATGATAATAATGCTATGGGAGTTTGTGCAGATTTATGTGCAACAGAATATAATATTTCCAGAGAAGAACAAGATCAGTTTGCAGTTCAGTCTTATGAAAAATCTGCAAAAGCATGGGAAACAGGAAAATTCGATAACGAAATTGTACCTGTTGCAGTTCCTCAGAGAAGAGGAGAACCAATTATTATTTCCAAAGACGAAGAATTTACTAACGTAAAATTAGATAAAATCCCTGCATTAAATCCTGCTTTTACAAAAGACGGAACTGTTACTGCTGCAAACGCCTCAACAATAAATGATGGTGCAGCGGCTTTAGTTTTGATGAGTGAAGAAAAAGCACAAAGTTTAGGTTTAAAACCATTAGCATATATTAAAAGTTATGCAGATGCTGCTCAAGAACCTAAGTGGTTTACAACATCTCCTGCAAAAGCATTACCAAAAGCATTAGACAAAGCCGGACTTTCTATTGACGATGTAGATTTCTTCGAATTTAACGAAGCTTTTTCTGTTGTAGGACTGGCAAATGCAAAAATTTTAGGATTAGACAGCAAAAAAATCAATGTAAATGGTGGAGCAGTTTCTTTAGGTCATCCACTAGGTTGTTCCGGAGCGAGAATTATTGTAACTTTATTGAACGTATTAGAGCAAAACAATGCAAAAACAGGAGCTGCAGCAATCTGTAATGGCGGCGGCGGAGCTTCTGCAATTGTTATCGAAAGAATCTGATTTCATTTTATAAAAAGAAAATACCTGTAAATGTTCGGCATCTGCAATCTGGCAAATATTCCTTTACGTTCTGAACCTTCGGATCGTAGCGAAATCGTATCTCAAGTACTTTTTGGCGAAGCATTTTTAATTTTAGAAAAAAATAAAAACTGGCTCAAAATACAATTGCAATACGATGACTATCAAGGCTGGATAGATGCCAAACAATATCAGGAAATTTCCAAAGGCAGTTACGATCAACTTTGCGAAGATGCCATAATTCTCAATTCAGATTTAGTAGAATATGTCACAACTTCCAAAAATATGCTGATGCCAATTCCTCTTGGAGCATCACTCACATTTCTCAATTATCCCGAAATAAATACAGAACAATTTACCTTTGAAGGACTTAAGATAAGTGGGACAAAACCCAAATCCAATCTTATAAATACTTCATTTATGTACCTCAATGCGCCCTATCTTTGGGGCGGAAAAACACCGTTCGGAATCGACTGTTCAGGGTTTACACAAATGGTTTATAAACTCAACGGGTACAAAATTCTCCGAGACGCTTCCCAACAAGCTACTTTGGGGGAACCTCTAAGTTTTATCGAAGAAAGTGAACCCGGAGATCTGGCATTTTTCGACAACGAAGAAGGTAATATTATTCACGTTGGGATCATTATGGACAACAATTACATCATTCACGCCAGTGGTAAAGTTCGTATAGACCGCCTTGACCATCTTGGTATTTTTAATGCAGAAACCAATCGCCACACTCACAAACTCAGAGTGATCAAAAAAATTATTTAGTTTTTCTGAAGCAGATCTTCACGCATAAAATTAATCCGTTTTCCTGCTTTCAGCTGTAGTTTTTGGACTGAACACCAGCCCAAAAAGCTAACTTGCTTCAATCAGGGCTATTTAAGCAATTCATTTATCTAAAATAATCTTATCGCTTCAGGTATCGATTTACAACAGTATTAATATCCGGAGAAATTTTCAGATAATAATTCAAAAGCCAATAAACAATAGAGAACAAAGTAGATTTTAAAGCAATATTAATCATTGCATTAAAAGAAAAATCCCAATAATAAAAACTTACAAAACAAAACAAAATTATACCCAAAGAAAACAGTGTATTCCTGGTAAACGGATACAAATTCATTTTAAAAATCACAAACATTAATTTAGCAAAGCTGTATAATCCAATTGCGATCAAAGTAGAAATAGCGGCACCCTTTATCCCCAGAACCGGGATAAAATACATATTGAGAACAACGGTTAATCCAATTAATCCTAATCCTAAAAAAAGTACAGAAGTATAATATTTTGAATTAAAAATAATCGAATTATTGTTTCCCAGCATCAAATCGAAAAATTTAGAAAAAGAAATAATAAACACCACAACGATCCCTCCCTGAAACTGCTCCGGCAATAACGTATAAACCTGATGAATATTAATTAAAATCCCGATCATGATATACCCTCCTATTGATTGTAAAGTAATCGAAGTCTTTTTATACAAATCATTCAGTTCATCATATTTGCCTAAAGACATCAGGTGTGTTGTAATAGGATGTACGATCTGGTGCATTGCCCTCATCGGAACCGAAATTGTCAATGCAATAAATATAGCAACAGAGTAATATGCATTCTCTTTAATATCAACATATTGACCCAGCATAAACTTATCTATATCTAATAACAGAACAGCAATTCCTGAAGAAAAAATTATAAATGAAGAGTAAACCAAAAATGGTTTTACAACTTTTGGAAATCCGGCCTTAAAATCTGTCTTTCGCATAGAAAGAGCCGAAATTCCCATTAAAATTGTGGCAAATCCGTAGATTAAAATTAAGCTGTAAACAAATTGGGGAATTGTAATTATTTCAAAATAAACACCTATAAGAAACAAGCTTACCAAGACTCTTAACAGTACTTCTTTGATAAAATTTCCATATACAGACTTAAAATGCACTTTTACCCAGGCATAAAAAATCTCGAAATAAGCCATTAATATTGCAATAACAGGTAATATCCAGGCATAATCGTATATAATCGGGTTGGTTTGAGAAATAAGAGATGCCAACTTATCATAAAAACAAAATACAATTGTTAAAACGGGTAAAATGATCAATAATGGCAAAATAATTACAAAATTGAAAAACCGCGATTTGTC
>CAZSOC010000026.1:10070-11931 GCA_964608415.1 uncultured Flavobacterium sp. | reverse complement strand
TTTGTCAGTTTCAGTTTTTTGTTCCGAAAAATATTTTACAACGGTATTTTGTAAACCAAATGCCATAACAGGCATTATGATATTAGCTGTCGAAAGTAAAAATGCAGTCAATCCGTAAAAGTCTGCACCAAGAATATTGTTATAGAGATAAAGTGTGTTCAAAGCACCAACAACAAATCCTACAATAGTAATGAGTGTATTGTTTACAGATTGTTTGATTACGATTCCCATTTTATCTTAATAGTTTTGCTAATTCCTGAGTAAGTGATTTTCTGCTGTATTGTTGTAATCCAACAGGGTAATTTTTTAGCCCTTCTGTTTTATACTTATTATAATAATCTAAAATTGTTTGCTCTAACTTTTCGATCTCATCATATTGATGAAAAATTCCTGTATTGGTTTGGATCAGAATGTTTTCAAAATCCGATTCTTCCGGACCAATCCCGATTATAGGTCTTTCTGCAGACATATATTCATATAATTTTCCGGGAATAATATTCTTGGTTTGTTCAGAATTAATTTCGACCAAAAGTAAAACTTGTGATTTTTTTTGAAATACAATTGCTTCTTTATGAGAAACATATCCAAGTATATTAATGTATTTATTTAACTTAAATTCTTGTATAGTGTTTAATACTTCCTGACTAACAGCACCAACCAGATTCATCTGAAAATCATGAGCAAATTCAGGGTTTTCTTTAATGATATTCTTTAGAACTTTCCACAAGATTCTGGGATTCCTTTCTGATAAAAAAGAACCGATATGAGAAATCGTAAATTTTTCGTCCAACGCAACTTTACCTACATTTTCTACATCATATCCATTTGTAATAGTATAAATAGGCCGGGAAGTAATTTTTTCAAATTCCTTTTTTGTGGTTTGACTTGTTACAATAACAACGTCGGCAGAATTAAGGACTTCTCGTTCTAATCTGAGGTGTTTTTTCTGAGATTTAGACGTTAATTTCAACTCTTTATGATAACCTATTGTTGTCCATGGATCTCTAAAATCTGCAAACCATTTGATATTGAGATTTGTTTTTAATTTTAATCCTATCAAATGCAAACTATGTGGAGGACCTGTGGTTATAATGGTTTCTATTTTATTTTCATCTATATATTTTTTAAGGAACTCAACCGACGGATTTACCCACAAAACCCGGGCATCCGGAATAAACAGATTACCTCTGACCCACAATAAAAACTTTTGAATAAGTGATTGCGTCTTTTTGCCTGGTATAATTCCTGAACTTATATTTTTTGCATCTTTTTTAGAAAACACCGAAGCCCATCCATAAGGCTCTTTAATTTTTTGTTTAAGAATTGTCACTCTACCCCCTACTTCACTTTCCAGATTTTTGTCAATTATAGGATAAGTAGGATTTTTGGGAATATAAACAATAGGTTCTATTCCAAAATCCGGTAAATATTTTACAAATTTCAACCATCTCTGAACACCCGGACCACCAGCAGGAGGCCAATAATAGGTAATAATCAAAACTTTATTTGACCTGTTCTGATCAATTGTTTGATTGATATTGTTCATTGAATTTATAATTGAGTTGAACTATTTTTTTTCTTTTTTAATTCAAAGTAAACTCCTGCAACTATTATCATAATAATTCCTATGCTGGAAATTAATACAATTCTACTTCCTGTTTTAACAACTTGTGGCTCAAATTTGAATTCGATGATGTGTTTTCCTGCAGGAATTTCAACTCCTCTCAACGTATAATCTACACGATAATGCTCAACTGGGTTACCATCGAGATAAACATTCCATCCTTTTGGATAATAAATTTCTGAAAAAACAGCAAAACCATTTTGACTATTTTCAGATTGGTATTTGATATAATTAGGC
>CAZSOC010000026.1:0-10060 GCA_964608415.1 uncultured Flavobacterium sp. | reverse complement strand
CTTATAATTTACAATTCCAATATTTGCCAGACTATCTTTAGAAAACGTATTGGAGGTTATTTTTTTAAATTCTTTTACATTCAAAACCGCCTCATTTTTTGAATCTAAATTATCCAAAGCTTTCATCTCTTCATCTGCGGAAGTTACTTCAATAATTTTAGAAATAAACCAGGCATTTCCGTTTGCTTCTGTATTCAACGATGGGATTTCGCGTCCTTGTTCGTCAGTTTGAATAATGTATTTGGTATTCAACATGTGTAAAATCTCAAAATTACCTTTATCGATCTGATACTCAAATAATTGTTCTATTCTTCGGGGTCTTACAGCGCTATAACCCGATAAAGATTTATGAAAATAGGAAGTTCTTGCCTGTAATCTTCCGTTTACCTCATATACTCTGAATTGGGTGGTATCCTGCAAAATATATTCGTCGATCGGAGTTGGGTCAAATGGTTGTTTTACCTTACTTGCATTAACAAAAGCTGTTTCATCTACATAATTTTTATCAATAAAAAATAAATCTCCAATCATAAAAATTCCGATAATTATAACTGCAATTCTTTCTGATATTTTTGATTTATAAGCAAAGAACAATACAATGACAGAAACCATAATCAAAAATCCTGAACGTAATAGATCAGCAGAATACAGTGATTTTCTGTCGGCAATTAATGCGTCCATAAATTCATCTCCGAATGTAGGATCACCAACTTGTTGGAAAATCTGCATAAGACGTGCGTCAATTGGACCTGAAAAATCGAATAAACTTTTTGAAATAAATAATAAAACAATAACTCCCAGAGCAACTGTCGCAGAAAGTTTCAAAGATTTGAACTGTGTTTGCTTATCAGCTTTAAAAAAACTATACAATCCCATGATTGCTAATACTGGCAGACATAATTCTACAATAACCTGTATTGAGGAAACAGCTCTGAATTTGTCATAAAGCGGAACATAGTCAATGAAAAATTTGGTTAAACCCGGGAAGTTTTTCCCCCAGGACAGCATTAACGTCAAAATTGCTCCTGCAAGAAAAGCATATTTAATTTTACGCTTATCGACAAACATTGCCAAAACAAACAAAAAGAAAACTACAGCACCAATATATGCCGGTGCAGCAACAATAGGCTGATCTCCCCAATAAGTAGCTGCATAATCATCTGTAAAACCCTGTGCTTCTGTTGGTGATGCTCCTTTTTCTGAAATAAAATTATAAACATGAGATTCTTTTCCTAATCTTTCTGAGTTTGAACCTCCAAAAAGTCTTGGTGCCAAAAGATTAAAAGATTCTGCAATTCCATAACTGTATTCGGTAATATAATCATATTCCATGGCAGATTGAGTTTCGTTTTTGGAACCATCTGCCTTAAAAGTCAATTCGCTTTTACCTCTTATACTAAAATCTGCATATTCTGCAGTTGCCATCAAACTTGTAGCATTAGCTGCTATGGCAAAAATTGCAGCTGCCATAAATGTTGCAAAAGCTTTTCCGATAGCTTTAAAGTCTTTGTTCTTGAAATCTTTATAAACAAAATAGATTACTATAAATAATAGTAAAAACAACAAATAATAGGTCATTTGAAAATGGTTGGCATTGATTTCCAATGCTGCTGCAAGAATCGTGAGGATTCCTCCGAGCCAGTATTTTCGCTGAAAAACCAATAAAACTCCTGCTACAACCATGGGCATATAGCCTATTGCATGAGCTTTTGCATTATGACCAACTCCTAAAATGATGATCATATAAGTTGAAAAACCAAAAGCCAAAGCTCCTATAAAAGATTTTAAAGGATCTATTTTTAAAGAAATTAATAATATATAAAACCCGAGGAAATATAAGAATAAATAATCTGCCGGACGAGGCAGAAAACGAATAACATCATCTACAGCACCGATAAAATCGTTGGGATAATTTGCACCCATCTGATACGTTGGCATTCCTCCAAACGCACTATTTGTCCAATAAGGTTCTGCATTTTCTGTAGCTCTGAAGTCATTCTGCTCCTTTGCCATACCTGTATATTGTACAATATCAGACTGGAAAATTTCTTTTCCTTGTAAAACCGGATAAAAATAAATTAGGGAAACTACCGTAAAACCAATAATGGCTAATAAATGATTGAAATACTTGTTAATGATTTTCATCGATTATTTTTAATTAAGTAAAAAATCCAGTAAAATAACCAGACTATGCAAACTTACTCAATTTCTTCATAATCCACGTATTCTCCAATTTTTTTAGTAGTTTTTGGATTTTTGGATTTTGCAGTATCATAGATAATTTCATCCCGATTAGAAGACTGATAATTATTCTGTTGTTGATTGGTGTATTGCTGCTGAAAATTTTGCCCGGCTTTTTGTACTACTTTCCGAAAGAGAATAGGCAAAAATATTCTTGCTAAAAATTTAAAAATGTAATAAAATATTATAATATATAAAACCGCTTTTATAAAACCAGTAAAAGATGCCGTCTCCATTTGTAAATTAAAATTTTTCAAATTTAACAAATCTCGGGTTTAAAATTAAATTTAGATTCTTAAATAAATAATAAAATGTACTACTTTTGAAATATATCAATATAATCAAATCTAATTGCAATGAAAATATTCCTAAGAAATATGTTTGCTGTAACTTTATTAGCACATTTTCAGGGTTATGCCCAATTTACAGATGTTATAAATTCTAACAGACCGGGAGAATCTCACTCTGCATTTTCGGTTGGAAAAACTGTTTTTCAGGTAGAAACAGGAATGTATGGAATATATGAAAAACACAGTTTAACCGATGCCAAAACTTCGGGATTTGGTCTTGATCTTGCTTTGAGGTATGGAATTTTTCTGGAGCAATTAGAATTTAGCCTAGACGTTCAATATCAAAATGACAAATACAGTACTCCTATAGGATCTTTCAAAAGAAGTGATATAAAACAGACCGTAATAGGTGCCAAATACCTGATTTATGATCCTAATAGAAATTACGAAGAAAAAGTAAATATCTATAGCTGGAAAGCCAACCAAAGATTCAAATGGAGACAACTAATCCCTGCCGTTGGAGTTTTTGCGGGAATGAACCTTAATTTTGACAGTGCCTACAAACATCCCGACGATTCTAATATTTCACCAAAAATTATGGCGATTACTCAAAATCAATTTTCCGGAGGGTATGTTTTGGTAATGAATTTTATTGCGGATAAAATCTCATCAGAATTTCCCAGCTACGGATATATTATTACACTTACCAAAGGATTTAACGAAAAGTGGTCGGGATTTATAGAGAATCAAGGATTCAAAAGTGATTTATATGCAGATTCTTTACTAAGAAGCGGAGCAGCATATCTTATAAAAGAAAATATCCAGATAGATGCTTCGATAACGGGAAATTTCAAAGATACACCATCTGTATTATACGGTGGGATCGGACTTTCCTGGAGATTTGATAAAAATTACAAACCTGTATTGATCGATAGCGGCAAAGATGACGGAAAGTCTAAAGACAAAAAGGAAAAAAAGAAAAAACGTAAAGACGAAGTAGAAATAGAAGTAGAACAACCATAATGATTATAATAAAAGAAGCTGTAACCAAAAGTGATATAAAAGCGTATATCAAATTTCCGTTCGAATTATATAAAAATCATCCTTATTGGGTACCCCCATTGATCAGTGATGAGATAGAAACATTTGACCGATCAAAAAATCCGGCATTTGCTTCGGCAGAAGCCAAATTTTATTTAGCCTACAAAAACAATAAAATTGTTGGAAGAATAGCAGCTATTATCAACTGGGATGAAGTAAATAATCAGCAAAAATCAAAAGTAAGATTTGGCTGGTGGGATGTAATTGATGATATTGAAGTAACCAGATCCCTACTCGAAAAAGTACATGAATTTGGTAAAAAACACCAATTAGAATTTGTTGAAGGTCCGATGGGATTTTCCAATCTGGATAAAGTGGGAGCCGTAACAGAAGGATATAACGAAATGGGATCCATGATTACCTGGTATAATTATCCTTATTATGTAGATCACTTAACAAAACTTGGATATATAAAAGAAAAGGAATACACCGAAAGTAAATTCAGTTTTAATAATGTAAATCCGGATCATTTCCTAAAAGCAAGTGAGCTGATAAAAAAAAGATACGACCTTAAAACAATTAATTTTACCTCAAGCAAAGAAATCATGCCTTATGTAGATCAAATGTTTGATCTATTTAATGACTCTTATGCCGGATTATCTTCTTTTGTCGCCATCAACGAAGTTCAGAAAAACTATTTTAAAGAAAAGTACATCAATTTTATTAACCCGGAATATATCAAATTTATTGTTGATAAAAATGAAAGAATGATTAGTTTCAGTATTGTAATGCCTAGTTTTTCTGATGCGCTGAAAAAAGCAAACGGCAAATTATTCCCTTTTGGATTTTATCATTTACTAAAAGCAAGGAAAAACAGCAAAGAAGTTTTATTTTATCTTATCGGGATTCTTCCCGAATATCAAAATAAAGGTGTTACAGCAATTGTTTTTAAAGAGTATTACGAAACTTTCAAAGCAAAAAATATTAAAAACTGCATCAGAACTCCCGAATTATCCGATAATCTGGCTATTCAAAATATATGGAAGCACTTCGATCCAAGGGTTTTTAGAAAAAGATGTACATTTAAAATCGACTTAAAATAATCATAATATAAAATGTTTCAAATAAACCATATTGAAAATCTGTTTTTATATGGAAATTTTATAACATTTTATTTTTGCAGATAACTTTAATAAATATACATATTTCTATCTTTGAAATGAACAAAACAAAAGATATTTTGCTGTATATGAAAGAAATAACACAAAAGGATCTTGATTTAAAAAAATATTTTGATCATAACACTTTAGAAAGTTTACCTATAGCCATTAATTGTTGTGACATGAATGGGATTATTGTGTATTGTAACAAAGCAATGATCGATCTTTGTGGACACAAACCCGAAATAAATAAAGAACATTGGACTTCTTTATATCAATTTATTTCTCAATCTGGGAGGAAACTCAATAAAAACGAAACTCCGATTGGCAAAACAATTACTGGTCTGATTGCCCAAAATAATTCCAGATATAAAATTGTTACTCAAAATGAAAATGAAAAAATTATCATTTCAAAAACAGAAATCTTATATGATAAGCTGAACAAACCAACTCAAATTATAGAATATATAAATGATATTACAGAAATAAATACCAGTGAAGATCCTGAAAATAATGATATTTCGAATATTATAAATAATCAGGACATCCTTTACAGAATGATCGCAGAAATTCAGGATTATGCCATTTTTTTATTAGATAAAGACGGGAATATTCTCAACTGGAACAAAGGTGCAGAAAAAATAAAGGGTTACAGAAATAATGAAATTATCGGAAAAAATTTTAGAATTTTTTATTCTCAAGAAGATCAAAAATCAGAACTACCCGAACAAACTATAAACGAGGCTATAAAAAACGGAAGAGGAAGTTTTGAAGGTTGGCGTATGCGAAAAGATGGCAGTAAGTTTTGGGGAAACATTGTAATTACAGCTATACATGATGATCAAGATGAAATTATAGGCTTTTCTAAAATTACCCGGGATCTTACGCAAAAAAAAGAAATCGATGATCAATTACAAGATTATTCAAAAAGTATAGAATTACAAAACAAGCAACTCGAAGAATTTGCTTTTATTGCCTCACACGATTTACAAGAACCTTTTAGAAAAATTCAGTTATTTGCATCGATCCTGGAAAAAAATATAGATGACAAAAATATTGTCCAAAAAAATATCCAAAAAATAAATTACTCCGCACAGCGAATGTCCAATCTCATTAAAGACATTCTAAAATACTCTCTCCTTTCTGATTCTGAACACATAAAGAGCAAAATCAATCTCAATTATATTCTAAATGATGTAAAAGAAAATATTGAAATTCTGGTAAAAGAAAAAGACGCAAAAATTATAGTTGCTGATTTGCCTACTATTTATGGTATTCCGATTCAATTACACCAATTGTTTTACAACTTGATCAATAATGCTTTAAAATTCAATAACAAAAATCCAGTAATTAAAATTAGCAGTGTCATATTAAATAAAAAAGACAGTCAACAACTCAGTTTCTTAAATCCTGAAATCGATTATATAAAAATAGATATTGAAGATAACGGTATAGGATTTGACGAAAAATACGCAGAAAAAATTTTCCAGCTGTTCCAGAGATTAGGTGATAAAACTTCCGGAAGCGGTATCGGATTGGCTCTTTGCAAAAAAATTGTAGATAATCACAAAGGTCATATTGAAGTTTCCAGCCAAATAGATACAGGCACGATCTTTAGTGTTTTTCTTCCGATAAATAAAACTTAACGTCTTTTAGTGTAAAACTCCCGACAGTTGTCAGGAGTTTTTTTATATTTTAATCTAAAGTCAAAGTAATTTGTCCATCTTCATCTAATTGTACAGGAAGATCTTCATCTACATATTCTGTCTTTTCAGGAATTTCCTCAACCGGCAGATCATACGGTAATGGTTCCAGCAGATTAACCTGTTTGAGCTTATCTCCTGTAAGCTGATTTCCTAAAGCTTTTATTCCTTTTACAGCAATAAATTGTTCCAGATCGATCGTTTGATTTTCTTTCTGAACTCCTTTTATTTTTGCAAAAACAATTTCTGCTACCGGACGATAATCGGTTGCTACAATTTCCAATTGGGATTTTGGATGCTCGGAGATGAAAATTTCTTCTTTATTTTCATTTTCTACTAAAAAACGCTTCACAAAGTATTTTTCTTTTTCTCCGTCGAAATAAATAGCCGATACAGGTTTATTGGGAATCCATTTTTCCAAAACAACCATATCTTCATCAAAATGAGTAGTGAGTTCAGGAATTATTGTTTTCAATTTACCCGATTGGTTGATTATCAATAATCGGTCATTGGGTTTAAATTCTCCCAGCAACTCCCCTCTTCCATCAACATTAAGTTTCTGAACAGTATCGTCAAACCAGATTCTCCTTGGTTTCAAAGTTGAAATTCCCTTTTCTTTCAATTCGATTTTCTTAATCGGGTATTTGGTTACCAGATTTCCTTTTGAACCTCGTCCTTTGATCGCCAGATCGGCAAAATCTATATCAAATTTTAGTTTTTTAATACTTCCCACCTGACGCAATAAAATTGTAATTACTTCTGCTTCACCATTGGGATTATGAGAGAAATATAAAACCTGAGATCCTGATTTTTCCTGAGTGAGATCATAAGCTTTGTCTCGGGTAATTCCCGAAACATTAAAACGCTTGATATAAGAAGGTCCGGATTTACCGTCACGATAGATCATATTGTAAATCGTACGTTTGTCATTTTTGTCAAAAATAGCAACATGAATAATATCTTTTCCCACAAATTTTTTATCATCTACTTTTGAGACCATCATTGTTCCGTTACGAAGAAAAACAATAACATCATCAATATCTGAGCAATCTGTAACATATTCGTCTTTTTTCAATCCGGTTCCAATGAAACCTTCTTCACGGTTTACATAAAGTTTGGTATTTCTCAAAACTACTTTCGTGGCTTCGATATCATCAAAAATTCTTAATTCGGTCTGACGTTCTTTGCCTTTACCGTATTTTTCTTTTAATCTTGTAAAAAATGCGACAGCAAAATCAATAATATGGTCTAAATCGTATTTTACCTGATCGATATCTCCTTCTAAAGCTTCTATTTTTTCCTGAGCTTTATCTATATCAAATTTAGAAATACGCTTAATTCTAATTTCTGTTAAACGCACGATATCCTCTTCTGTAACCATTCTTTTTAGATGTTGAGTATAGGGCTTTAAACCTTCATCAATAGCACGAACTACTCCTTCCCAGGTTTCTTCTTCCTCAATATCACGATAAATTCTTTTTTCGATAAAAATACGTTCGAGAGACAGAAAATGCCATTGTTCTTCAAGCTCATCCAACTGGATCTCAAGTTCTCTTTTGAGCAATTCGACCGTTCTGTGAGTAGAAATTTTTAACATCTCGGTAACCCCAATAAACAATGGTTTATGATCTTCGATAACACAGCCTAAAGGAGCTATTGAAGTTTCACAAGCTGTAAATGCAAATAAAGCATCTATGGTTTTATCCGGAGAAACTCCTGGAAAAAGATGGATTAAAATTTCAACTTCTGCAGCAGTATTATCTTCAATTTTTTTGATCTTAATTTTACCTTTATCATTGGCTTTCAAAATACTCTCAATCAATGTCGAAGTATTAGTACTGAAAGGAATCTGGGTAATTACCAAAGTATTCTTATCTAATTGTGAAATTTTAGCACGAACACGTACTCTTCCTCCACGCATCCCATCATTATAATTGGAAACATCTGCAATACCGGCAGTAGGAAAATCAGGATATAATGTAAAGGATTTTCCTTTCAGGACTTTTATAGAACAATCTATTAATTCGTTAAAATTATGTGGAAGAATTTTGGTAGAAAGTCCTACAGCAATACCTTCTCCACCCTGAGCTAGCAGTAATGGAAACTTTACAGGCAGATTAACAGGCTCGTTTTTCCTACCATCATACGACGCTTGCCAGGTAGTGATTTTTGGAGAATAAAGTACATCATGTCCAAACTTACTTATTCTAGCTTCGATATAACGGGATGCTGCGGCTCCATCTCCTGTAAGAATATTTCCCCAGTTTCCTTGCATATCAATGATCAGGTCTTTCTGCCCGATCTGAACTATTGCATCTCCAATACTTGCATCTCCGTGAGGATGATACTGCATTGTATGACCGACAATGTTTGCCACTTTATTATATCTACCGTCATCCAGTTCTTTCATAGAATGCATGATCCTTCTCTGAACCGGTTTAAAACCGTCTTCAATGGCGGGAACTGCACGTTCCAGAATTACGTAAGAGGCATAATCCAAAAACCAGTCTTTGTACATTCCTGTTACCTTTTTTATGGTATCATGACTGTCTTCTTCTTGATTTTCGTAAAAATGGTTTCCAGTAGATTCTGACCGGCTTTCGTCTATTGGCTCTAAATTTTCTTCTTCGTTCATTTATTTAAGTTAAATACTTAAAATTACTATTAATCAATATATTATAAATATTATTTTTCTACAACGTCTAATTCTACTTTTAGATTATTGATAATAAATTCCTGACGATCGGGTGTGTTTTTTCCCATATAGAAAGACAACAATTGTTCTATAGATGTTCCTTTGTCCAACATGATCGGGTCCAAACGAATATCCTCTCCAATAAAATGTTTGAATTCATCAGGAGAAATTTCTCCTAAACCTTTAAATCGTGTAATTTCTGGTTTCGGTTTTAATTTTTCAATGGCATTTACACGTTCTTCTTCAGAATAGCAGTAAATAGTTTCTTTTCTGTTTCGAACTCTGAACAAAGGTGTTTGTAATATATACAAGTGTCCTTCTTTAATAATTTCCGGAAAAAACTGCAGAAAAAAAGTAATCAACAACAATCTGATATGCATCCCATCAACATCGGCATCTGTTGCGATCACAATATTATTATAACGTAGATCCCCCATATCTTCCTCGATATTCAGGGCTGCCTGAAGCAAATTGAATTCTTCATTTTCATAAACGATTTTTTTCGTCATTCCATAAGAATTCAGCGGTTTACCACGTAAACTAAAAACACCCTGAGTATTTACATCCCGGGATTTGGTTATAGAACCCGAAGCAGAATCTCCTTCTGTAATAAATAAAGTACTTTCTAAATATCTGGGGTTTTTTACATCTGTAAGATGTACCCGGCAATCTCTTAATTTTTTATTATGCAAACTCGCTTTTTTAGCACGATCCTTGGCTAATTTTCTAATTCCCGAAAGTTCTTTACGTTCCCGTTCTGCCTGAAGAATTTTACGAAGTAATAAATCTGCCGTTTCCGGATTCTTATGCAAAAAATTATCCAGATGGGTTTTAATAAAATCATTTACAAAAGTTCTTACAGAAGGTAAATCCGGTCCCATGTCTGTAGAGCCCAGCTTAGTTTTGGTTTGCGATTCGAAAACAGGCTCC
>CAZSOC010000025.1:3339-38628 GCA_964608415.1 uncultured Flavobacterium sp. | reverse complement strand
GCTGCAGACTCCGTTAGTAACAACGGCATAATAATCGCCATAATCATCTACCGTATAGGTATATGTACCCGAAGATACCGGGACATTATCCTTATACCAGGTGATCCCTGTTGTCTGCCCGTAGCCGCTCTGCAGCGTGGCGGTTAGTAATCGTTCTTCGGGGGGAAATTCATAAAAATGGCATCTTGTCTTATAGCTGCCGGGAGTAATGTGGGCTACCGGTGCGATAAATACAGTGATCTGCATTATTGCAACCACTTCAGAATCACAATTGTTGGGGGATGTTATCGTAGCGGTAACTTTATAAGTAGTATTGGAGCTTTCATTGAGGTTATAGGTATGTTGCGGATTTAAGCCAGTGGCGGTATGCCCGTCTCCAAAGTCCCAGACTATAGAATCGTAACTTGACAAAGGAGGATTGGATATTAGGCTAAAAGCCTGGGGATTCTGGCTACAGATGGTATTGGCAATTGGCGCGATGCTGATTGCCGGAGAACCAACGGTGATATCTAATGATCTTGTCGTTGTTATACCACAATGCAGTACATTTACTTTCAGTGTTCCTGATGTCGGAGTGTTAAATTCGTTCCAAAGGATTTCGACGGCCGGATCACCGTTTTCAGAGCTTAAGGTACCTAAAGAGGGAGGATCGACAACCCATTCGTAGGCATCCGCATCGGTCAATGGGAAACTGTACTTCTGGTAGGTACTTCCGCAGGTATATACAATTGGGGCATCATTTGAAGTGGCTCCCTTTATCTCAGCGGGAACCGGGGGTAAAGTGAGCGGAATAGTTAAAGCTTCCGATTCACAGCCGTCTTTTTCCCGTATCAGTCTAACAGAATAGCTGCCGGCAAACGGGTAGTCAAATACGACTTTGACGGTATTGCCTCTGCGGTTCCCTGTAATGGTCCCTCCGGTCACTTCCCATAAAATATCGGATCCGGCAACGGTATTATTATATTCTAATTCCATTGGGGTCTGAGGACATATTACGGTCGAGCTTACAAACGAGCTCAATACCGGCTGAACCGGCTGGACCACTTTTACTAAATAAATTTGTGTTTGACAAAATATACTGCCTGAAACCTCTATTCTATATTCTCCGGCAGATGTAAAAACCGGGGAGATCGAAGTTGCGTTTACAGTGGTAATGGGTCCGGATGGAAGCTTTCTCCATTTCCAGGTTGCAGAATGGCCGCTTTCCAATTCGTAAACCCCGGTAGAATTATCACCGCTTAAGCAGATGATTTGCGGACCCTGAATTACTGCCGGTATCTTTACAGTAACTTCTAATTTTGCGGTTCCGCCACACTTTAGTAAAGTATTGTAATATTTTGCTTTTAAGATGAAAGTTCCTGAATGTGTCCCGGAATTTACCATTACTTCATTTCTTTGAGCCGTTATTATAAGCGAAGCATTTGCACCGTTAAGATTTTCCAGCTCCCATTCGAATTCTGTAGTTGGCCATTGTGGTAATTTATACAGTTCCTGCCGATTTCCACAAATAGAACCAGGTCCGGCAATAGTGCCGTTTTGACGTATAATGGGTATTTTTAGAATTGTTGGTCTGACACATTTAAAATTACAATCCTGAGGGTCAAGTGTTACATACCCAAATCCTTCCAGGTCTGGTTTATCTCCTTGGGGTTCCCAGTCAACAATAAGCTCTTTGGTATAAGGCGGGGTAGATACAATTGTACCCCCGGTTACAGACCATTTATATTTTTCACAACCCCAATATTTCGGGTCTATAGTATAAGTTGCCCTGTCTCCTTCACATACTATACTGGCACACATTACAGGTATTGTCTCCTCTTCTGTGACAATGATTGGACGTTTAAAAGAATTTTTACAAAAACACTGATTGGATACAGTTAATGAAGCCTCATAATACCCGGGAACATTAAAAGTATAGGAAGGTTCAAATGCATTGGAGAATTGCCCGGGTTCAAATTCCCACTGATGAGAATTCAATGGAGTTCCGCCATTGGTAACAGAGTAATTATTGAAATGAACCGTTGTGCCTCTGCATATTAACAAAGGTTTGTCCAGATCTTTTTCGTCTGTAATCCCATTCATGCCAAAGTTTGCGGTCGGAGATATTTTCATTTGAATACAAAGCTCCGGAAAACTGATAGGTCCGTTGGGTGTATTGGTACTTACACTTAATGCTCCGGAAAATGAACTGTTATCCCATCTGACACTACAATTGTAAGCATTTTGGCTCATGATTGTTCCTCCGACTACTGTCCAGGTAGTTCCGCTCAGCGGGACGGCTCCGGAATGTAAAGTATAATTAACAATATTATTGTAACATACTAACTGACAAAGCCCGTCTTTGATCAACTCTTCATAAATTTTTCGTGTATGATTTTCTCCTTCAATACACCCTACAGCACTATTCCACCTTAAAAAAACAGGATCCGGAACACTTTGTGATGAGCCGCTCCAGGCGGCAAGGAGCAGCATGATGACGAAATAATATCTTAAATGATTAAATAATGTAAGATTAGAGAATTGCAAGACAGTTCTGTTTCGATAGGGTAATAGTGTTTTTCTCATTTGTGTTTTGTTTTTAGATCTTTATTTTTTCCGGTCTTTATTAATTTAAGAACATGTGGTTCGTAGGGGATGGGTTTTAGGTTTTCGTTAATTTCATTGAAGCAGCGACAAACTAATGACATGCTTTATGATAAATACAGATTACCCCGTAATATTGTTCTAAAAGAGATATAGGGCAATAAAAATTATTTAAATATTGTTAAAATGTTGATAATTATTCGATATTTTGTAAACTATATAGTAATAACATTTGATAATAAAAAAACCCTACTTACTAATCATAATATTTTTAATAATTATCGGGAACTGTGTATTCCGGCAGCAGATTTCTTCTTTCTGTTTTTTTATGTAAGATCAAGGATAGGTTAGAGCAGTTGAAAATCCGGAGAGTAATCGGTTTTGCCAGGGTGGAGCGGAGTTCTTTTCGACTGTATCCGGACAAAAAATAATAAGAAGTATTTCCAGGTAATTAAATTAGGATTTAAAAAAGATCGTTTATTTTGAGATTTCGGGTTTTCGTCTGTTGCAAAACAAACTTACATTTAAGATCAATTTACGGGATGTTTTTGGCACATTTGTTCGGGTCTTGTTCGGGAAAAAGTGCTTTTTGTTCGGGTTTTTCCGAACAAGACCCGAACAAGACCCGAACAAAACTCCTGAAAAAGAGTTGAACCGCCAGAGTTCAGTTGATGAATTCGTTTTCAGGTTTTTTTACCATATGGATTAAAAAGACATTTTATTCCAGATAGTAAACATCAGCTATGTGGAACCAGGAATTGGGTTATTTCGCTCTTTTTTCTTAGGTGTCTATGTGGTTTTTACTGAAATGTTCATTTCATTCAAAGATCTTTTAAATTAAGCATTGTTCTAAAATAGTGTTAAACATTAAACTGTATATAGAAGGAGATTCCTCGTTCCTCGGAGTGATAAAACGACAGCGGAGTAAAGAATTTCATAGATATTGATATAGACCAACGTTTTTTATAAAAAGCAGCAGCAAATCTATTTTCATAAATTAGGACAGAGGAGGTAATGAATTTCTAAATCAGCTACAAATCATTAAAATATCTTTTGATTGAAAAAAATCAAATGGGTCAGGTTATAAAAACAACAATATTATTTTACCAGAATTGAATTAATAACTACTTTTGGCAAGTTTTTTGAACCAATTAATTTAATTATGGTAAAAGATTTATTCGAAAGAATTCAAAGTAATAAAGGTCCGTTAGGAAAATGGGCTTCTCAGGCAGAAGGGTATTATGTTTTTCCAAAACTTGAAGGAGAATTAGGTCCCAGAATGCAGTTTCATGGAAAAGAGATTTTAAACTGGAGTATAAACGATTATTTAGGATTGGCAAATCACCCGGAAGTGAGAAAAGCTGATACTGAAGCGGCAATTCAATACGGAGCTGCATACCCGATGGGGGCCAGGATGATGTCCGGGCATACAAAATTTCACGAACAATTAGAAAATGAACTTGCAGAATTCGTAATGAAAGAATCTGCTTATTTATTGAATTTCGGTTACCAGGGAATGGTCTCTATTATTGATGCACTGGTTACAAAAAATGATATTATCGTTTATGATGTAGATGCACATGCTTGTATTATTGATGGTGTACGTTTGCATATGGGTAAAAGATTTACTTACAAACATAATGATCTTGAAAGCATGGAAAAAAACCTTCAGCGTGCTACAAAAATGGCAACAGAAACAGGAGGAGGGATTTTATTCATTACAGAAGGAGTTTTTGGAATGCGTGGGCAACAAGGAAAATTGAAGGAAATTGTTGCTATGAAAGAAAAATACAACTTTAGATTATTGGTTGATGATGCGCACGGTTTCGGAACCTTAGGAAAAACCGGTGCGGGAGCAGGTGAGGAGCAAGGATGTCAGGATGAGATAGATGTTTACTTTTCTACATTTGCAAAATCTATGGCCAATATTGGTGCATTTGTTGCAGCAGATAAAGATATTATAGATTATTTAAAATACAATTTACGTTCACAAATGTTTGCAAAATCATTGCCGATGATTCAAACCATAGGATCTCTGAAACGTCTTGAGATGTTGAGAGCAATGCCGGAGTTAAAAGCGAAATTGTGGGAAAATGTAAATGCATTACAAAACGGATTAAAATCAAGAGGATTTAATATAGGAGATACCAATACTTGTGTAACACCTGTTTATCTTGAAGGAAGTATTCCGGAAGCAATGGTATTGGTAAATGATTTGAGAGAGAATTACGGTATTTTCTTATCAATTGTAGTATATCCGGTAATTCCTAAAGGAATAATCCTGCTCAGAATGATTCCTACCGCTTCGCATACTTTGCAGGATATAGAAGAAACGCTTGCGGCTTTTGAAGCAATCAGAGAGAAATTAGTAAACGGGACATATAAGAAAATTGCAGAGACTACAACTGTAGATGTATCTTAAAAAAATATTATATTTATTAAGAAATATGGCCTCTTTTGAGGCTTTATTTTTTATTGTTAAAAAAGAAAACACATAGATTCATATTAATATTAATAGGTCTAGATTTTATCTGGAGTTTTGCAAATAAATTCTTATTTTTGGAAATTAAAAGATATCAAAATGGCTTCAATCACTTTAGGCGGAAACGCAATAAATACATTAGGGAATTTACCGGAAAAAGGAACATCAGCACCCGATTTTCTATTGGTTAAAAACGATTTATCAGAAAGCAGATTATCGGATTATAAGAATACCCGAGTGGTACTTAATATTTTCCCAAGTGTAGATACAGGGACTTGCGCTGCTTCGGTAAGAAAATTTAATCAATTGGTAAATGATTTGGAAAATACAAAAGTATTATGTATTTCAAAAGATTTGCCGTTTGCCCAAAAAAGATTCTGCGGTTCGGAAGGATTAGATAATGTGATAAATTTATCAGATTTCAGAGAGGGAAGTTTTGGTACAAATTACGGTTTAACAATTATTGACGGACCGTTAAAAGGACTGCATTCAAGAGCAATAGTTGTAATTGACCAAAGTGGAAAAATTGTACATACAGAACAAGTTTCGGAAATAGCAGATGAACCGGATTATCAGGCAGTAATAGATGCATTAAATTAATTTTTTTGAATGAAAACAGATCATAGCTTTGTTACAGGAAGATTAAAAAGTATTAAATATGCCTTACTTGGAGCTTATAAGCTGGTAACTACAGAGCATAGTATAATTACTCAATTTTCACTGGGAATTCTAATGACTATTGCAGGTTTTTATTTTGAAATTTCAAAAACAGAATGGTTATTTCAAATTTTTGCAATAGGTTTGGTTCTTAGTATAGAAGGATTGAATACAGCAATAGAAAAAATAGCAGATTTTATACATCCGGACTACCATCATAAAATAGGGTTTATAAAAGATATAGCAGCCGGGGCTGTTTTTTTTGCAGCAATGACTGCAGTAGCAATAGGATTCACCATTTATTTCCCGATAATAAAAGCAATATAGGCTTATCTGGAGTTTCGATAAATTTCGAAGCAAACTAATTTTTGAAAAAATGGCTAAAACAACAAAGCAGAAAAACATTAAAAATGATTCGGATCAATCGAAGGAAGAAAAAATACCTTTCAGATTCAATAAACAATATAAAGTTCTTATAGGAATAGTACTGGTGTTGTTTTCTTTGGCTTTATTACTGTCATTTATTTCGTTTTTTTATAGCGGAAACCAAGATCAAAGTGCTGTTTATCAATTAGGCGACAGGAAAGACTCAGTAGAAAACTGGCTGGGGAAAATAGGCGCTTATTTATCCTATGTATTTATTTATAAAGGTTTTGGGATTGCTTCTTTCCTTATTGTAAAGCTTGTTTTTCTAACAGGGATGTATCTTGTTCTGGATTTATCGGTAAAGAAGTTGAGAAATATTTTTTTCTGGGACTTTTTTGTTATGATCCTGATGGCTGTTACTATGGGTTTTTTTGCTTCATATATGCAGGAGTTAGGAGGAGTTGTCGGATATGAAATGAATATTTATTTACAAGATTACTTAGGCAGGACAGGAACAGTATTACTCTTATTACTAGGATTGTTTACTTATTTAATTTTTAAGATAAGAATCTCTCCGGAGACAATAAAATCATTATTTGAAAAAACTAAAAAAGATTTATCAGAAGACATTGATTCTATAAAAGCTAAAAATTCTAAAAATGATGAGACACATTATAATCTGGAAGAATATGCTATAGAAGAAGATAGAAATCTTGTTTTTGATGAAGAAATAACTGAAGAGCCTGTATTGAAAAAAGCTTCTGTTTTTGAGGAAAATATTCAGGATTTAAAACCTACGATTTCTACAGCTTCCGAACTAATTTTAGACCCTGTTATAAAAAAAGTATCTGTTCAGGAACATACAGAAGAGGAGTTTGTAATAGAACAAGTTGAAGAAGAGAAAGTTATTGAAGAAAATTTAGCATCAAAGTTAGTTGCAGATTTTGGTTTATTTGATCCTACTTTGGAATTATCCAATTATAAATTTCCAACATTGGATCTATTAAAAGATTATACAACCGGGGGAATTACGATCAATCAGGAAGAATTAGAAGAAAACAAAAATAAGATCGTAGAAACTTTACGAAATTATAAAATCGAGATCGCTCAGATCAAAGCCACAGTCGGACCTTCTGTGACTTTATATGAAATTGTTCCGGAAGCCGGAATTAGAATTTCAAAAATAAAAAGCTTAGAGGACGATATTGCTTTGTCACTTTCGGCATTAGGGATTCGTATTATAGCTCCGATTCCGGGAAAAGGGACAGTGGGAATCGAGGTGCCTAATAAAAACCCTACTATGGTTTCTATGAAAAGCGCTATTGGTTCTGCAAAATTTCAAGAAGCAGAAATGGAACTTCCGATTGCTTTAGGAAAAACCATTTCTAATGAAACTTTTGTAGTAGATCTGGCAAAAATGCCTCATCTATTGATGGCTGGAGCAACAGGTCAGGGTAAATCTGTGGGGTTGAATGCAGTATTGACTTCGCTTTTGTACAAAAAGCACCCGGCAGAAGTAAAGTTTGTTCTGGTAGATCCCAAAAAGGTAGAGCTGACACTTTTTAATAAAATAGAGCGACATTACCTGGCTAAGCTTCCGGACACAGAAGATGCTATTATTACAGATAACAATAAAGTTATCAATACTTTAAATTCACTTTGTATAGAGATGGATAATCGGTATTCTTTACTTAAAGATGCGATGGTAAGAAATATCAAAGAGTATAATGAAAAGTTTAAAAACAGACAATTAAACCCGGAACACGGGCATCAATTTTTACCCTATATTATATTGGTAGTCGATGAGTTTGCAGATTTGATCATGACTGCCGGAAAAGAAGTGGAAACTCCAATAGCCCGTTTAGCACAATTAGCCCGTGCAATCGGAATCCATTTAATTATAGCAACCCAAAGACCATCTGTAAACGTAATTACAGGTATCATCAAAGCTAACTTCCCGGCGAGAATCGCATTTACAGTAACTTCAAAAATAGATTCCAGAACAAGTTTGGATACTCAGGGAGCAGATCAGCTAATTGGTAGAGGGGATTTGTTGTATACTAACGGGAATGATGTGGTTAGGGTACAATGTGCTTTTGTGGATACGCCGGAGGTAGAAAAAATAACAGAATTCATTGGAAGTCAAAAAGCTTATCCAAATGCTTATTTATTACCAGAATTTATAGGAAATGATGAAAGTGGCACTAAACTTGATATTGATATTTCCGAAAGAGATTCTTTATTTAAGGAAGCTGCAGAAATTATTGTTACAGCACAGCAGGGTTCTGCGTCCTTATTGCAAAGAAAGCTCAAATTAGGTTACAACAGGGCAGGAAGATTGATAGATCAACTGGAAGCTGCCGGAATTGTCGGTCCGTTTGAAGGAAGTAAAGCGAGAAATGTAAATATACCGGATTTGACAAGTCTTGACGAATTTTTTAATAATGAATAAATATTTTTTGAAATGAAACTAAGATTAAATTTTTTCATCTTAATTGTTACACTTTTCATATCTAATTTTACAGTATCTGCTCAAGATGCAAAAGCAAAACAACTCCTGGACGAAGTAGCTGCTAAGGTGAAAAGTTATAACAATATTTCTATTGATTTCAGGTATTCTTTAAATAATGCAAAAGAAAATATCAATCAGGAAAGCAAAGGAAATGTAATTCTAAAAAACAATTTGTATGTGTTAAATTTTATGGGAATTACTAAGCTTTATGATGGTAAGAAGATCTATACGATTGTTCCTGAAGATGAAGAGATTTCTATCTCAAATTTCAATGAGAAAGATGAAAATGCTATTACTCCCTCAAAAATGCTGACTTTCTTCAATACAGGATATAAATATTATTGGGATATACTTCAAAATGTAAAAGGAAGAAAAATACAATATATTAAATTGATCCCGAATAATTCTAAAGATGCAAGAAAAGAAGTTTTATTGGGAATAGATATACAAACCAAGCATATTTATAATCTTATTGAGACAGGAAAAAACGGAACAAAAACTACAATTGTTGTAAATTCTTTCAAAACAAATCAACCTTTATCAAAAAATCAGTTTACCTTTGTTCAGAGCAAATATCCGAACTACTATATCAACAAGCTAGACTAATTTTATAGAGTGAAAATTCTAGATAAATATCTTTTAAAAACTTTTTTAACAACATTTAGTACGGTTTTTATAATCTTACTATTTATTTTTATTCTTCAAACTGTATGGCTGTTTATAGCAGATCTGGCAGGAAAGGATTTAGATTTTTTCTTAATACTTAAATTCTTGGTTTATGCAATACCAACCATAATCCCTTTGGTATTACCGCTTTCAATTTTATTGGCATCAATAATGACTTTTGGAGATTTATCCGAAAATTATGAATTTGCTGCAATGAAATCTTCCGGAGTTTCTCTTCAAAGAGCACTCAAAGGACTTACGGTTTTTATAGTAATATTGAGTTTTGGAGCTTTTCTTTTTGCTAATAATATTATTCCTCTGGCACAATATAAGTTTACCAATTTCAGAAAAAATATCGCTCAGGTAAAACCGGCAATGGCTATTGGAGAAGGTCAGTTTAGCGAAGTGGGACTTTTTAATATCAAAGTTGAAAAAAAATCCGGCGAAAACGGTAATTTACTTGAAGGAGTTACGATTCATAAAAAATCAAGCATAGGAGGAATTAGTACTGTAATCAAAGCCGAAAGAGGAGAGTTACTGAGTAGCGAAAATTCAAATGTTTTGCAGCTGGTTTTATTTGACGGACATCAATATGAAGATATTTTACCCAAAAAATTTGAAGAAAGAAGAAAGTTCCCTTTTTCAAAATCTTCATTTAAAAAATATATCATCAATATGGATCTTACCGAACTCAATAAGGTAGATCTTAATGAAGAACAAGTGGCTAATACCAATACGATGCTGAATGTTTCGGAATTGCGGTATACACTTGATTCATTATCCAGAAATTACGAAAAAGATTTAACTTCGTATGTAGAGAATAATGCTATAAGATCAGAGATTTCTGCATCGTATTTGTCATATTTCAAAAAAGAAAAAGACTCATTAGAAATAGCAAAACTACCAAAAGTCGACGAGAATTTTGATTTGATGGGTTATTATGATGCAAAAGAGCAGTCAAGGATTTATGAGATTGCAAAAAATGCTACAAACAGTTCCAGATTTAATATTAACGGAAGTAAAGAAGAATTAATTTCAAAAAGAAAAAATATAAATGAACACTGGATCGCTTTACATGATAAGTTCGTGATTGCTTATGCTTGTTTATTAATGTTTTTTATCGGCGCTCCATTAGGCGCAATTATCAGAAAAGGAGGATTAGGTTTGCCAATCGTTTTTGCTGTATTGATATTTATCATTTATCATTTTATTAATACATTTGGGAAAAAAATTGCGCAAGAAGACCAGATTATGCCATTTTTAGGAGCTTGGATGGCTTCAATTTTATTAACCCCATTGGCAATATTATTAACTTACAGAGCTACAAACGATATTGGATTAATTAATATGGACATTATTTTGATGCCGATTCAAAATTTTTTCAAAAAAATATTTCCCCAAAAAAACAATAACTAATGTCACCAGACAAAATACAACTCAATACAATAGAAGAAGCTATCGAAGATATTCGCCAAGGAAAAATAATTATAGTGGTGGATGATGAAGATAGAGAAAACGAAGGGGATTTTTTGGCTGCAGCCGAAAAAGTAACTCCGGAGATGATCAACTTTATGGCAACACATGGAAAAGGATTGATTTGTGTGCCACTTACGGAAAGTAGATGTAAGGAATTAGAATTGAAAGAAATGGTTACCAACAATACCGATCATATGGAAACAGCATTTACCGTTTCTGTAGATTTAAAAGGACATGGAGTGACAACCGGAATTTCTGCATCAGATCGTTCAAAAACAGTAGCGGCATTAATAGATCCTAATACAAAATCGTATGATTTGGCACGTCCAGGCCATATTTTTCCTCTTATTGCAAAACACGGTGGAGTTCTGAGAAGAACAGGGCATACCGAAGCAGCTATTGATTTTGCAAGACTGGCTGGTTTTAAGCCCGCAGGTGTAATTTGCGAAATTATGAACGAAGATGGAACGATGGCGCGATTACCACAATTGATCGAAGTAGCAAAGAAATTTGATTTAAAATTAGTTTCAATCGAAGACTTGGTAGCCTATAGAATGCAGCATGATAGTTTAATTGTAAAAAAAGAAGACTTTGAAGTAGAAACGAGATTTGGCTCATTTAGATTAAGAGCTTATTTGCAGATTACTAATAAACAAGTTCATATAGCATTAACAAAAGGCACCTGGAATGCAGGAGAACCAATTATTACGAGAATTAATTCTACTTTGGTAAATAATGATATTTTAGGTACTTTAACCAATAATGCAGATAAGAAACTTGATGATATGTTTAAACTGATTAATGAGGAGAGTAGGGGAGCGATAATTTTTATTAATCAAGAGGCACATTCTGCAAATTTACTGAACAGAATAAGTGAGTTAAAGACGTTACAATCGCAAGGAATAATGAAAGCACCACAAATTGTAATGGATGTAAAAGATTTTGGTATCGGAGCTCAAATATTACACGACATAGATATTTCCAAGATAAGATTAGTTTCGAATACACATCAGACAAAACGTGTGGGAATGATAGGATACGGATTGGAAATAATAGAATATTTAAACTTTTAAACTATTTTTAGATAGTAAAGCAAAGAGTATTAAAACATTAACTTTTATTAGGAAAAAAAGTTTGATTTTTGCAAAAAAAAAGTTTTGAAACTCGAAAAAGGTTTCTATATTTGCAACCGCAATCAGGAAATGAAAGCGACATACTGGAGAAATGGCAGAGCGGTCGAATGCGGCAGTCTTGAAAACTGTTGACTGTAACAGGTCCGGGGGTTCGAATCCCTCTTTCTCCGCTCGGTGAAAACCAAAAAAAGCTAAAACGCTGTAAAACTCAATGTTTACAGCGTTTTTTGTTTTTAGGAATATTCAAAACAGGTCACTAAATCGTGTTATTTCAGTGACCTGTTTAGTGACCTATTGTTAAAATTAGGAAATAGGTCACTGAAAATCGCATAAACACCTGTATAATAAGGCGTTTAGCGTTTGTACATCTTGTAAAAAGTGGTAACGATAAGTATATTTATTAACACTTAAAGTCACCACATTATGAACAAAACATTCAATTTATTATTCTTTGTAAAAAAGAATAAAATCAAAGCCAACGGAACCGCACCTATTTATTTACGGATTACGATAGACGGCAAAGCCAAAGAGATTGCTTCAAAAAGATACATTATTCCTGATAAGTGGGATCCGAAGATGCAGAAAGCAATCGGTACATCGGAAGAGATAAAATTACTCAATGCTTATCTTAAAACTTTAGAGCAACAAGTATATGATACACATCATATAATGCTCAAAGACCGGACTACGGCAACATCGGAAAGTTTAAAATCTAAACTGCTTGGGACAGATAAAAAGAACCGAATGTTAGTTCCTATTTTCGAAAACCACAATAACAAAGTTGAAAGTCTTTTAGGTCAGGAATACGCTTACGGAACTTTAGAACGATACAAAACCTCATTAAAACATACCATAGATTTTATGAAATGGAAATATTCGATATCGGATATTGACATTAAGGAAATCGACCACGCTTTTATAATGGATTACGAGTTTTATTTACGAAGTGCCCGAAAATGCAATAACAACACAACGGTAAAATATCTTAAAAACTTCAAGAAAATTATCAGGTTGTGTATTGCCAACGGTTGGTTAGACAGAGATCCGTTTGTAAATTATAAACCGAAAGTCCGTGAGGTAGAAAGAGAATTCTTATCTCAGGAAGAAGTCATAACCATTTATGCAAAACAGTTCAAAACCGAAAGACTGAACCTAGTAAAAGATATTTTTGTTTTTAGCTGTTTCACGGGCTTGGCTTATATTGATGTAAAGAACCTGACCAAATCTCGAATTAATATCGGCATTGATGGTGGAAAATGGATTTTCACTCATCGTCAAAAAACGGAAACTGCTTCCCGAATTCCTCTCCTACCAATAGCCGAAGAAATTATTCAGAAATATAAAAATCATCCGCAGTGTGTCAATGAGGACAAATTGTTACCGGTTTTGAGTAATCAGAAAATGAACGGATACTTAAAAGAAATAGCCGATATATGCGAGATTGACAAAAACCTCACGTTCCACCTTGCCCGGCATACTTTTGCGACTTCTATCACCCTTTCTAACGGAGTTCCTATCGAATCGGTTAGCAAAATGTTAGGTCATAAAAACCTGAAAACCACGCAACATTATGCAAAAATATTAGACAAAAAAGTAAGTGATGATATGGCGGTTTTAAGAGATAAATTTTCATCTAAAGAAGCACTTATATACAAATCAAAATAAACTACCTACTCAAAATCTTTTTAGTTACAAATTCGTTAAAAAAGGAATCTCTGTAAATATTCCCGATAGGGATTTCATTTTTCCCGATATAGACGGTATTATTATCAACAGAATCTATTTTTTTAGCATTGATAATATAAGATTTACTAACTCTCACAAACATATTTTTGGGCAATTGTTCGTGAATGGTTTTAATATTCATAGCCGTAATTACTTTTTGATTTTCGGTGTGCATTACCACATAATCTTTTAATCCTTGAATAAAAAGAATATCCTGAAAATGAACTTTAAATATTTTACGGTCTGCTTTGACAAAAAAATAATCGTCAGTAATATTTTCAATATTATTGTTGGTATAATCGGCTTTGAGCAGTTTGGAATAGGACTGTGCTTTTTCGACACCTTTTTGAAAACGCTCTAATTTTACCGGCTTTATCAGGTAGTCAATTGCATCTACTTCATAACTATCGGTAGCAAATTCAGAGAATGCGGTGGTAAATATCACGAACGTTTCTTTCGGAATCGTTTTGGCAAATTCAATTCCGTTTATTCCCGGCATTTGTATGTCAAGAAATATCAAATCAACAACATTATTTCCCAAAAATTTGGAAGCAGAATCCGGACTATTAAAAGAACCTATTAAATCCAGATTATCGGTTTGGTCAATCAGCATTTGAATGGCTTCTCTTGCTAATGGTTCATCATCTACTATAATGCAATTCATAATTTTGTATTTGGTTTTTATATAACGAAATAGTCATCGATATTATTTGACTTGCTTTTTTTCAACAGCTTAAAATAAATATGGGCTTCATCAACACCTTTTTGAAATCGTTCGGATAAATATTCAATTACATCGAATTTATGGTTTTTGATTACGAATGAAGAAAGCTCCGAAATAAAAATCACAAATACATTGTTTGGAATGGTTTTAATGAATTCAATACTGTCCGTTTCATCTGTCTGAAAATCAAAAAACACCAAATCTACCGCATTTTCGGACATAAATTTTGACACCTCTAAAATATCGTTAAACGAGCCAATCCATACCAGATTTTCCGTTTGGTTAATCAGCATTTGGATGGCTTCTTTCGCTGTAATATCTTCGTTTACAATGATACAGTTCATAATTTAATTGATAAATAAACAGTAAAGGTTTCTGCATTGTCTTCAATTTTTAATGAATAATTTATCGGAAATAAAAGTTCTAATCTTCGTTTGACATTAGTTAATCCCAATCCTCCCGAATTATGGACAGCTTTCAGAATGGGTTTTGAGTTGATACATTTGAAAAATAGTTCATTCTCCCTGACATCAAAAAACAAATGTACATACGATGATTTTTCTGAATCATTATTGTGCTTTACGGAATTTTCCACAAACGAAATAAATAATAATGGCGGAATCTGAATACCGCTCAAATCGCCCTCTTTAGAAATTATAAAATCAAAATTATCACGCCTTACTTTCTCCAGATTTAAAAAGTCTTCCAAAAAATGAATATCCGAAGTCAATAAAACCTTATCCCTTGCACTGTCATACAACTGATAACGAAGCAAATCACTTAGTTTCATTAAAACCTGTGATGCTTTTTCAGGGTCTTTTTTGGTAAGTACATTGGCATTATTGAGCATATTAAACAGAAAATGCGGATTGATTTGGTTTTTCAGCTGCTCCAGTTCTGCTTGGGTTGTGGTGTGTTTTAATTCGTTTATTAATTGAACATTTAATACCCATTGCTGAAACAATTTAATAGCTGCTGAAGCAATGATGAGTACCAAAAGAACAAAGGATATTGCAATTTTATCATTTTCTTGATAATGTAATAGATTGGGTTTGAAAAAATAGTTGGCTACTCCGTGTATAAATAACCAAATAATAATATTTACTACTATTAAGAGACCATAAACTTCATATCTATTTTTATACAAAAATTTAGGCATCAAAAAATACATATTGATATAAGCAAGTAATAATACCTGAAAAAAAGTAATTATACGGCTATACGTTTCAGTGGGTTCTGTATATTCGGGTTCACTGTTAAACAGAGCCAAGAAGAAAAAAGCAATTAAAAGCAAATGCCTGTAAATTCGGTATTTTTCAGTAATCAAAAACTGAAATATCCAGTTTTCGTTAATAGATTGTTCGGGTAAAGTTTTACTCATTGTTATAAAATATTAAGTCAGACAAATTTAAAGCATAATACAGTGGGAAATAATATTTTATACAAAAGCAGATTCTTTTTATACAAAAGAAAGAAAGAGTGAAATTTTTTAAATAGTTTTGAAAGTTGTAACGGTTTTTGGCTTGGCGTTCGGACGGGATTTTTATCACAAGCCTGAATACGAAGCCAACACTTCAAAGTTAGAAAAAACTTTCATACGAAGAACAAAACCCCGCCTGACGCAAAACTCTTGAAATGGCATACCCGATTGTCGTCTGCTACTATTTTTCAGGGGCCATCGGTGCTTTTGGTTGTCTGCCCCGGGCAATAAATACAGCAAGAAGAGCCATAAAAATATTAAAGCCGATGTCTTTCGTTTCACCCCTTGAAATATGAAAAATACTTGCGGCTATCATAAGAACGATAATTCCGTAAGCCGCATAAATTGTTAGTTTGGGTTGGATACGAAGCAATGTTGGAAATAGTATTCCAATTCCAGCTAATAAATCAACAATACCTGTGATTAAAACTAAGCTTGAATTATCCTTTACCCAAGGAAATGATAATTCTTCGGGTTGAAATATTTTCATAAATCCCGCCCAAATAAAAGTTAGTGCTAAAAGTCCCTGTGCTATCCAAAGGATAATGTTCATAGTTTTTGATGTTTTCTTTTCTCTTGTCATATCATTATTTTTAGTTGTTAGTACAAAACTAATTATCTTTGCTATCTAAATGATATTACTTCCTGTTTGGATAGTGCTATCCAAACAGGAAGTAACGTAAAAACGAAAAAAAATGTTGTCAAAAGCAGGTTGTCCGAAAACAATGCTTTCTATCAAAGATGCCCTTGAAGCGGTTGAAGGAAGATGGAAGTTGCTTATCTTGTTTTCATTAGCGGAAAGTCCTAAAAGGTTTAAGCAGATAGCAAAAGAAGTCACCGGAATAACAGACAAAACCCTGTCCAAAGAGTTGAAAAGCCTAGAAGCCAATAAACTTATCCGCAGAGATGTTTACCACACTTTTCCGCCAACGGTTGAATACACCATTACACCACACGGTTTATCGCTCGAAAGAGTATTGGACGAGCTTCATTTTTGGGGTCTGGCTCATCGTAAGAAAATCATTGGGAAATAATTGTCTTGTTTCTTTTTTGCAATCTTACTTCATTCTTCTGTATCGTCATTCTCTAACAAGTGCGAAGTTAGAAATAAATATACCTGTACTGTATTAGTTAATATATTTATCCACTGCCTTGTCTGATGTTAAAATTGGATACTACAATGTTGGATAATCCGTGTAACCAACTGCATCGGGGGTATAAAGGGTGTTGAAATTTACCTCATTGAGGGCTTCTTTTTTTTCAATACGCTTTACAAAATCCGGGTTGGCAAGAAAACTTCTGCCAAAAGCCACAAGGTTTGCTGAGCCCTCTTGCAGCATTGTTTCTGCTGTTTCCGCAGTAAGACCGTTGCAGTAAATAATGGTATTGGAAAATGCCGAACGTATTGCCTTGTAGGTTTCTTCGGGAATATCCGGATTGGCTGAAATGTGAATATACGCCATACCTAATTTATTGAGTTCGCTGCTGAGGTAAGCGTAAGTTTGGTGTACTTCTTTTTTATCGTAAGGCTGCAAGTCGCCCAATGTAGAAAAAGGGGAAATGCGAATGCCTGTTTTATCTTTACCAATAGCCTCCGCTGTTTTTGTGGCGATTTCGATGATTAAACGGCTGCGGTTTTCAATAGTGTTGCCATAATTATCGGTTCTGTTATTTACATTTGGGTTTAAAAACTGCTCTAATAAATAACCATTGGCAGCGTGAAGCTCAACGCCATCAAACCCTGCTTCTACGGTATTTTTTGCAGCACTAACAAAACTGTCAATTATCTTTTGAATAGCCTCCGTAGTGAGTGCAACAGGCGTAGAATGTTCCTGCATTCCCAAGGCATCCGTAAATATCTCGCCTGCTGCTTTAATATTTGAAGCTCCTACAACCTGTAAGCCATCAGGCAAATTGGCAGTATGTCCAATCCGTCCTGTGTGCATCAATTGCACGAAAATTTTTGAACCGTGTTGATGAACTGCATCTGTTATTTTTTTCCATTCTTTGATTTGCTTTTCGGAATAAATCCCGGGAATACGAGGATAACCTAAACCTTCAGGACTTGGTGAAGTTCCCTCGGTTATAATCAATCCGGCACCTGAACGCTGTGCATAATAGGTTGCCATTAGTTCATTTGGTAAATTGTCAATAGCTCTGCTTCGGGTCATCGGAGCCATTACTAAATGGTTTTTCAATTCTAAATTGCCTTTGGTAAAAGGCATCAATAATTTTTTCATTTTACTGTATTTTAAAATTCATACAGCAAAGATGCGAAGTATAGATTAGGTAAAATAGCTTAATTAGACGATAAAATGGTCTTATCCGACAGTGGTGTATTTTTTTGGAGTCATTCCGTAATGTCTTTGAAATAAACGGCTGAAATGACTTAGGTTAGAAAACCCCAACTCATAACCGGCTTCCGAAACAGAATAACCGGCTCGCTTTAACAGAAAAGCTGCTTCTTCCATTCTGGCTTTTTGAAAGTAATTATAAATCGTATCGCCAAAGGTTTGTTTGAAAAGCTGCTTCAATTTGGTTTCGCTCATCGCTGCTATTTGTGCCAATTCGTTCAATACAGGCGGCGTACTTAAATCACTTAGTATTTCGTTACGAATCATCAGTAATTTTTCTGCATCGGCACTGTTTATATTTTTATAGCTTGTATGTTCCCGCATCGAAAGCCTGCTGAAAAGCAGGTATAAAAGTTCCTGCACTTTTACCTGCAGGTAAAAATGACTCAGGGCATCATTCATATTGGTATAGGCAATGTTTTTCAGAAGCAATTTTGTTTCCGCATTCATGCTTTCAAAAAACAAAAACGAGGCATCTTCAGTGATAATGGTCTTAATAGTCGCATTCGATTTACCAATGGACAAAAGTGATTTTAGTTTAGATGCAGTAATACCGATCACCATATACTGGATAGGGGTATTGGCTGGAAACCTAATGGTAGAACTCAAGTCGTGGGTAGTTACTTGTATCGCGGAATCATTATTTCGGGAAAATGGAATGCTGCTATCATTGTTATACGTTAATTCAATCGCTTGCTCATTATTATAAAAGAATATGCTACGCAAATCGTTCTTTTCAACAGCCGGATTACGTTTAATAACCAAATCCTCTTTCAGTGTATAGCAATGCATCAATAGCCTGAAATCATTACCAAATGATACTTTTCTTACATAGCCTTCTCCCATCTTTTGGGGTATTTCCAAAAAATTATCTTTTACCGGTACACCAATTTGTCCGGCAAACTGTGTAATAAAATCAAAATGAGGTGATGCTGTAAACTGAAAAATCATTTGGTGACGTCTGTAATTATTTAATATAACATTTCTGCTAAGCAAATTTACAAAAAACGGTCAAACGAAGTGCTTTACCCGCCTGACGAAAAACCCGATGTTAGCCGTATGTCGTATTGTCTGGATATTCCGTCAGTCGTGTTAAAATACTTCTTTCACAATGAAGTCGTCCGAAATACCTAATGAACATAATTGCTTTTCTACCGCCTGCATCATCGGTTCCGGTCCGCAGAGATAAAAATATTTGGTTTGGTCGTCTGTGCTTTTTTTAATAAGGTCTGCTGTAATGTAGCCGTGCTCATATCCTGTACGTTGCTCCTCAGAAAGTATATTGATAAAGTTGTTTCCTAATAATTTTTGGAATTTATCTTCCAAAATAATATCGGCTTTGGTTTTGTTGGCAAAAAGCAATTTATTGTTGCCTACCTGATTGTTTTTTTCAAGTTGTTTTAAAATGGCAACAAAAGGCGTAACACCTGCTCCACCTGCAATAAAAATGCCTTCACCTTTGTAGCTTATATCTCCGAAAGTATCGTGAATAACTAATTCATCGCCTTTGGTCGACGAAAGTAATTGTTGCGTAACTCCGTTGTGAACAGGGTATGTTTTGATAGTAAATTCTATGTGTTCATCTTCGGGCAATGAAGTAAAAGTAAATGCTCTTAATTCCTGTTCCCAACCTTGTTTGGGCAATGAAATATCAACCGCCTGTCCGGCAATAAAATTCAGTCCTGTCGGCTTTTCTGCAACTATTCGTAAAACATCGTGTGTAAGATGTTCAACGGATATTATTTTAACTGTTTGTGCCATTGTAATTATCTGTTTTGGATATGTGATAAAAATTCCTGTCTTATGGTATCGTTCTCAAACTGTCCCGAATAGTTAGCGGTAAAAGTTTTGCTGTTCGTATCGTTGATGCCTCTTGAAGCTACACACAAATGGTCTGCTTCTATTACAACAGCTACGTCATTATGTTGCAATATTTCTTTTAGTGCTTCCGAAATCTGAACCGTCAGGCGTTCCTGCACTTGCGGACGTTTGGCGTAGTATTGTACCAATCGGTTAATTTTAGATAAGCCGATAACTTGTTTATCGGGAATGTAGCCAACGTGTATTTTGCCGATAATTGGTACAAAATGATGTTCACAATTTGAATATAATGTAATATCTTTTTCAATCAGCATTTTTTTGTAACCATACTTATTTTCAAAAAGGCTTATTTCGGGTTTGTTGTGTGGATTTAATCCGCTGAATATTTCTTTCACAAACATTTTTGCTACTCTTTTAGGTGTTTCGCACAAACTGTCGTCATACAGATTAAGTCCAAGTGTGTGCATTATTTCAGAAAAATGATGTTCGATTTTATTTATTTTTTCGTCATCGGTCAATTTAGAAACACCATTGGTAAATGGTGTTTCTATTGTAGCTTCGCTCAAATCTATATTTGTCGCTTCTTTCATAAAATTCAGAGTTCGTTTATTTTCTTCATTACATTTTCTACGATGCTGTCGCAATAGATTAAATTAAATTCAAACAGCTCGTTGGCAGAATACGTTTTTTCTATCTCACGCCTTAGCATTGTCTTTGCCCGGTTCAACCGCACTTTTACGTTCGCTTCGCTGATGCTCAAAAGGTTTGCCGTTTCCGATACATTCAAGCCGTTTATTTCCCGTAGCGAGAAAGCCATTCGGTAGTCGAAAGGAATTTTGCCAAGAGCATCTTCGATGATATGCCCCAACTCACGGTTTTGAATTATCTTTTCGGTATCATTATTTGTGTTGGTAAACATTGGTTTTGAATTGTCGTTTACATCTTGCATAATTTCATTTTTAAAACTTGATTTCCTTTTTTTTCTGTAGCAGTTATTCATCATTATACGGATAATCCAAGTTTTAAAATCGGCACGTCCCTCAAACTGCAACAAGTTTTTATACGCATCAATAAACGTTTCCTGCATCAAGTCCTGTGTGTCTTCGTGATTGTAATTGTATGACCTGCCTACTTTGTACAAATAAGGATTGAACCGTCTGACGATAATTTCATAAAGAGCTTTTTCTCCGTTTGAAATCCGCCCGATAATTTCTGTTTCCGTAAATTTTTCAAATTGAACCATAGTCTGTTTACGCAACGATTTTAGATATTCTTGCCATAGCAAAAGCTGAAATTGCCATTACAAGGTCACGCACTGCGACATCAACATAGTTGAAACCAAGCAATAATGTCAATGCAATAACGGTTAGCCACGCTGAAACAATGTATCCGCCAATTTCGGTTTTTTTCAGTACAATGATACCTGCAACGATTTCAATAACGCCTACAATCATCATAAACACCGAAGCCGAAAACGGCAACAGATTGGCAATAGAAGGATTAATGTATTGTTCCCAATTTGTCAATAGGTTAGTGAATTTGTCTGCTCCTGCAACAATCGGAACAATTCCGAAAGTGAATTTTAGCAAGTTGAACGTTTGTGTCAATGACTGATTTTTGATTGTACTTTCCATTTTTTTATTTTTTAAGTTGTTACTATATGATTAGAGTAAACGAACTTTGGAAAGGTTACAAAAAAGTTTGTCGGGGTGCTGAAATTCGGGTTGTGCGGTCTGTCGGCAATTGCCGCTAACTTACAAATTGGCGAAAGTTTACCGTTTTTAACTCCTTTTTTCAGCTTTGGCTAAATTATAAAAAAATAAGGAATTGAAACTACGAAGTGGTTCGACGAGGTCAAATCAATAATACAGATGAAATAAACTGCTTGTTGTTGTTTTTATTTATTTTCCAATATTTTCAATAATCTTTGATTAAGGTATAATTTTTCTTTCCCCACTCTTTCCGATTGTAAAAATCCGTTTTCTTCTAATGTTTGTAAGTAGTTACCGACTGTTTTCGGATTTCCGATGTTTTCGTCAATTAAATGTTGTCTTTTGGTGTAAGGCAAGCGGAATAAAATCTCTACTAAATCTTTGGAATAAACTTTCGGCAGTTTTGTTTTGATTTCGCTTGCGGTTTCGTTCATTGCTTTGGTAATTTTATTCAGTCGTTCCAAACCTTTTACCGAAGTTTCCTCAATCATATCCAACATATATAAAATGTAGGCTTCCCACTCATTTTTTTCGGTTACGTCTCGCAACTTGCGGTAATAATCTGTTTTATGTTTGATGATGTATTCACTCAAATAAATAGCTGGTGTGTTTAACAATCCCGAAAGTTTAAGATACAATAACAATAAAATTCTTCCTGTCCTGCCGTTACCGTCTGCAAAAGGGTGTATCGCTTCAAACTGATAGTGCATCAACGCCATTTTAATAAGCGGGTCAATACCGTTGTCCTCGTTAATGAACTTTTCTAAATTCGTCAATTTTTCCCGAATAATATCTTCTCCGCTTGGTGGCGTGTAAATAACTTCGCCTTGTGTGTTTGCCAATGTTGTTCCGGGTGTAACCCGAATGGAAGCACTATTTTGTTTAATACATTGAACGATTTTAATACAAAGATTGGTTGTGATAAACGGTTTGGATTTTAGTTGTTCCAAACCCAGCCAGAGAGCTTCTTTGTAGCTTAATACTTCCTTTGTGGCAGGATTTTCCACCTTTCTGTCGGCAACCAACGATTTATAGAGCTCGTCATTGGTAGTAATGATGTTTTCCACTTCGGAACTCGCCTTTGCTTCCTGCAAATAAATGGTGTCTAAAAACAAGGTCGGGTTAGGCAGATTTATTAAAGTTCCGTTCAGTTGAGCCAAAGCTCTACCTGCCGAAATGGTTTTACGAAGTATTTTTTTCGTTTCAATGTCGGCATTGGGAGGCAACAACGGCAGGTCATTATACGGTATTTTTCGGTCAAATTTGCTCATATTCTTCAAGTGTAAGTTTTACCCTCGTTTTTAATACAAGGGCAAAAATACGAAAATTTTACTCTCGTTTAAAAGATAAGTGTAAAATTTACACTCGTTCGGTTTTATAAGGTAATTTTTATCGTATGCTAAGACGAAACCTCAATTTAATCGTTAATCGTTAATCCGCTCTTGCAACCCCTTGTTAGTTATAGCCAATTATTTTCTGTTGTTTTTAAAAACACAAAAAACTTACTCTTGTTCAGAAGATAGAGGTAAATTTTACTCTCGTCCGGATTTTGGCAGATATTTTTTGTGTTTCATATAAAAAAGAACGCATTTGGTATAATTCAAAAAAAGGCAGTTCCGTAAAAGTATAGTTTCGCCCAAAATTGTAATACTTTAAAAATGAGAAACCCAATCTTTTATGTGCTGCTGTTTGTAACCATTTCATTTACGGCTTATTCACAGGAGAAATTTACGTTAAGCGGAACTATTGCCGACAAATCCAGTAACGAAACCCTTATTGGAGTAAGCATTTATATTCCCGAAGCGAATACCGGTACTTCGACCAATTCCTATGGCTTTTATTCCATTACCCTGCCAAAAGGAGATTACACACTAATTATCAATTACATTGGTTTTGGTAATATAGAAGAAAAAATTTCGCTTACTCAAAACATAAAAAAGAATTTTGAAATGGCTGAAAGCAGTACGGAATTAGAAGCGGTCGTTATTACGGGGCATAATTCAACAAGAGTAAATATCCGCAAACCCGAAATGAGTATAAATAAACTTTCAATCGCAACCATTAAAAAAATGCCTGCTGTAATGGGAGAAGTTGATGTTTTAAAATCGATACTAAATTTACCGGGTGTAACCAATGCACAGGAAGGAGCAGCAGGATTTAATGTAAGAGGCGGTTCTGCTGACGGAAATCTGGTATTGTTAGACGAAGCTGTTGTTTATAATACCTCGCATTTGTATGGCTTTTTTTCTGTTTTCAATTCTGATGTGATTAAAGATTTGAAATTATACAAAGGCGGAATACCCGCCAATTTCGGAGGTAGGGTTTCGTCTGTATTGGATATTTATCAAAAAGAAGGAAACAGCAAGGAATTTCATATGAGTGGAGGAATAGGTGCAATATCCAGCCGTTTATTGGTTGAAGGACCTATTGTTAAAGACAAAGGCTCATTCGTGGTTGCGGGAAGAGGTTCTTATGCTCACTTGTTCCTGAAATTGGCAGATGAGCCTAATTCGGCTTATTTCTATGATTTGAATGCCAAGCTGAATTATAAAATAAACGATAATAACAACATTTTTCTTTCGGGATATTTCGGGAATGATAAAATCAATATCAATAACGGCTTTATCAACATCTATGGAAATACTCTTTTTAATGTAAGGTGGAACCATAACTTTTCGGATAAAATATTCTCAAATGCTTCTGCCATTTACAGCCATTATAATTACGGATTGAAACTGAAAGTTGTCGGGATTGATTGGGAATCGGATATTAAAAATTACAACTTCAAATACGATTTCAAGCATTATACATCTGATAAGCTGACATTAAGCTACGGATTAAATTCTATTTACTATCAATTCAATCCGGGAACGATACGTCCTTTTGATGCTTCATCAACGCTTATTTCTGACCAAATTGCCGAAAAATATGCTTTTGAGAATGCCTTATATATCAGTGCCGAACAAAGAATATCCGATAAAATATCCCTGCTTTACGGATTGCGTTACAGCAACTTTCAAAGAGTGGGTGAACAGGACGTAAATACGTATGAGAACAATCAGGCAGTTATTTATAATCCTGAATTACAAATTTATGAGGAAGCAACACCTACGGGTTCTGTAAAGTATGGTAAAAATAAAAAAATTACAGCTTTTGACAATTTAGAGCCACGTCTTGCAATAGCATATTCTTTAGATGATAATAAATCTGTTAAAGCAAGTTATAACCGTATGAGTCAGTACATTCATCTGATTTCCAATACGGCTTCGGTTTCCCCTCTGGATATTTGGGCTCCGAGCGACCAATATCTGAAACCCCAGATTTTAGACCAGGTGGCACTCGGTTATTTTCAGAATTTAAAAGATGATGAATGTTCGTTGGAAGTAGAAACATTTTACAAGAAAATAAAAAATAAGGTAGATTTTATTGACGGAGCAGAACTCGTTGGACACAGAGCTATTGAACAGGTTCTTCTGAATGGAGAAGCCCGTTCGTACGGATTGGAAGTTTTGTTCAGGAAAAATACAGGAAAATTAAACGGCTGGATTTCTTATACACTCTCAAAAGCGGAACAAAGAACTCCGGGAAGAACACCCGAAGAGCCGGGAATTAACGAAGGAAAATGGTATCGTGCCAATTATGACAAACTGCATAATTTGTCTATAACAGCCGCTTACGACTTAACAGAGAAATGGAGCTTCGGAGGAATCTTCACGTTTCAGACAGGTAAGGCTGCTACTTTTCCCAACGGAAAATACCAGTACCACGGAGTAACTGTTTCCAGCTATGGATTGAGAAATGAGAGCTCGCTTTCTGCCTATCATCGTCTTGATTTATCTGCAACATACAAACCCAATCCGAATTCGGAAAAAAGGTGGCAAAGCGAATGGGTTTTTAGTATTTATAATGTGTATAACAGAAGTAATGCGGCAGCTTACACTTTCGGACAAAATTCAACAACAGGTTTTAATGAGGCTAAAAGAATATCGATATTCGGAATTATTCCGAGTGTTACCTACAACTTTAAATTTTAATAATAATTCAAAAAAAATAAAAGATATGCAGCTATTCAAAAGAATTTTAATATTGACAATCAGCCTGTTTCTAATCGCTTGTGAGGATGTAATTCACGTAGATTTAGATACTGCACCGTCAAAATTAGTTATCGATGCTTCCATTGATTGGATAAAAAACACTTCAGGCAATGAGCAAAAAGTTATTTTATCCACTTCAACGGGATATTATAATGCTGAATTTCCGACTGTTTCCGATGCCATTGTTTTTATAACCAATTCTACTGATATGGTTTTTAACTTTATAGAAATGTCTAATCCGGGTGAATATGTTTGTGTCGATTTTATTCCCGTTATCGGAGAAACCTATACCTTGACCGTTATCCTGAATGGAGAAACTTATACAGCAGTCGAAACCTTAATCGGCACGCCTGAAATCGAAGCAACAATAAGCCAAAACAATGACGGAGGTGTTACAGGAGATGAAATGGAAATTCAGTTTTCGTTTCAGGACGATGGTTCTCAGGAAAATTATTATATGACAGGTGTAAAATCAAACCATGTGGCATACCCGGAGTATAACCTTGAGTCTGACGAAAGGTATCAGGGAAATATGATGGTTCAGTTTTATTCTCACGAAGACCTTAGACAAGGAGATGTGCTGAATATAAAACTCTACGGGATTTCAAGAAGATTTTACGACTATTTCAGGAAAATATTAACCGCAGCAAATGCCGGCAACCCTTTTGGGTCAACACCAACAGCTGTTCGTGGTAATATCATAAATCAAACAAACAGTGAAAATTTTCCTTATGGGTATTTCAGGTTGTCGGAAGTGGATGTTAGAGATTATACAATACAATAATTTGTTTTTTTAAATGAATAAAATATTAGTAACAGGAGCTACAGGAGAATACGGAAAAACTGTAGTGAAATTTTTGCTAAAAAAAGGAGTAGATAATAACCTTGTTTATGCTTTGGTAAGAGATGAAGAAAAAGCAGACGATTTAACCTCATTAGGAATAAATATTGTCTTCGGAGATTATCACGATTATCATTCACTTCTGAAAGGATTTTCAGGCATTGATCAGTTACTGTTTGTTTCAAGCAACGAAATGAAAAATCGGAGTGGTCAACATTTGCACGTTGTCAGAGCTGCTAAAAAAACAGGGATAAAACATATAATATATACCAGTCAGTTACACAAAACAGATAGGGAAGCTTCTCCCATTAATTTTATAATGAAGTCTCACCTGTCAACAGAAATTATGATAACCAAAAGTCGTAATGTTACATATACCATTTTAAGAAATGGAGTTTATTTAGATATGTTACCGGTCTTTTTAGGTGAAAAGGTTTTGGAAAACGGAATATTTCTGCCGGCAGGTGAAGGAAAAATCGCTTTCACATTGCGTAGCGAAATGGCTGAAGTAGCAGCCAATGTACTACTAAACCCGGAAGAGCACGAAAATAAAATTTATGACATTTGTGGAGATGGTGTTTCATTTACAGAGATAGCAACAATAATTTCTGAAATTATAGGTAAAGAAGTTTCCTATACAAGCCCTATACTGTATAGATATATTGAAACTGTTATTGATTCAGGTATGCCAAAAAATATTGCAAAAATAGTAGGTGGTTTTGCAAAAGCTGCTCAGGAAGGGGAATTGGAGGGGGAAAATTCCAAAATGGAAAAGCTTTTAGGGAGAAAACCTGTGAGTGTTTCAGAGTTTCTTCAAAAAATATATAAATAGAAAATTTATACCTGTTGTGCATTTAGAATTAAAATAAATATTTCAATTGGTAATGATGACAATCTATTCGTGGTGATATTATAAATCAACCAAATAGTAAAATTTTCCTTACGGATATTTCAGATTGTTAGAGGTTGATGTCAGAGATTATACACTGCAATAATTTGTTTTTTAGTTAGTACGAAAATGCTGAACATTATTTTTAATAGTTCAGCATTTTTCCAATTAAAATTTAGGAGCTACTATAAAACTATTTTGAGTGCTTAAAAATGATATAACGCATTTAATTTTGAATTCAAAAATAAACCTTTTACTTACCAACCTCAATGAGCAAATCAACTTTATAGATTTAGAGATTGATAACTCGATTCTTAAATGCGAAAATGCTTTAGAAGTAATCTTAGCTTCCATTGCTAATCTGAAGAAAGTTGTACTCAAAACAAATTTCAAATCCAAATTGGAGGAAATTCATTTTTTTAAAGAAATCAAACCTCAATTCACTTCAAAATTAGTGTACTACAATACTATTTTTAATATCGAAACCAAAAAACCAAATGGAGGAAACCGCATTTTAAAAAAATATTACAATAATGAACTGATCAAGCTAAAGGCATTTTTCGATAACGAATTAGAATTCTATAAATATTATCGTTCGGGCAGCACCTATTTAGATTACAAGTATTTTTTACGTGGAAAATTTGATATAAAATTATCTTTGGACAGCTATTATTTCGAAGCCGATACCAACTTCGCAACCTCTCACGATTATAAAGTTGCCAAGATTTTGGCAAACGATTTAATACAATTATATATAGAAAACCAATTAATTATGATTGATAATAAAGACAATAGCGAAAAATCACAACGTAAACCGAATATCAAATTGATGTGGACAGGCTCAAAAGCAGCACTAACGGAACTACTTTACGCATTACACTCAGAAGGAATATTCAATAACGGCACAGCTGATTTAAAAGATATTGCCGAGTATTTCGAGCATATTTTTGAAATTGATTTAGGACAATATCGTCGTACATTCCTTGAAATTAGGGCAAGAAAGGGTGAAAGAACAAAATTTATTTCGTCATTAAATGAAACTCTCATCAAAAGAATGGATAATTCAGATGATATAATTTAAATAAAATAATACCCAACGTGAATCGCGTTGTGAAATAAAATCATTCAAACGTTACAATTTTGCACCATAACCTTTAAAATTATAAAGTTATGGCAGTCGAAATTATTACCCGAGAAGACCTGAACGAATTCAGAAATTTATTACTGAATGATTTGAAAGAACTGTTTCAGGCAAAAGCACCACAACCTAAAAAGTGGTTACGTTCAGGCGAGGTCAGAAAGTTACTCAACATTTCCCCCGGAACATTACAGAACCTCCGAATCAATGGAACCCTTTCCTACACCAAAGTCGGAGGCACGATGTACTATGATTACCAAGATATAGAACAACTATTGAATGGTAATAAAGTGAATGCTTTACCTCAACTCTTTAAATAATACGGATTATGAATTACATCAAACATTTAACCGGATTTTTTGAGAGAGTTGTCAAGGATAAAACTCTCAATCCTACTCATATAAGTTTATATGTGGCTTTGTTTCAGTTCTGGAACTTCAATCGTTTCAAGAACCCGATAAGTATTTCCCGTGATGAGGTAATGCGAATCAGCAAAATATCTTCCAAAGCTACGTATCATAAATGCCTGAAGAATTTACATTCTTCATTGGGTTATATTGATTACCAACCGTCCTTCAACCCTTTCAAAGGAAGCCAGGTTTTTATGCTCAATTTTTCGGAAGATCTGAAACCGGCTTCTAAGCAGGCTAAAACAAAAAATGAACCTTTTTTTGAACCTCCCGATGAACAAGCTTTAAACAAGTCCTGTACAGGTGATGAAACAGGCAGTGAACAAGCATTAGTACCTTCTATAAACTATATAAACAATACAAACATTTCAAACGATTTAAACTTGGGTGAACAAACGCAAAACTTTTCCGAAAAAGGAAATCAAAATTTAAAAAATGTTGGTGAAGAAAAAGAAAGAAAAAGTTCCGCCAAAAAGAAAGAAAAAATAAATGTCACTTCGAGCGTCGTCGAGAAGCCAACTATTCAGGAAGTTGAAATTTATTTTCAGCAGCAAAATTATCCCGAATTGGAAGCCAAAAAGTTTTTCAATTATTTTTCAAGCAATGGCTGGTTGGTCGGAGGTAAAACAGAAATGAAAGACTGGAAAGCAGCTGCACGAAATTGGATGTTAAACACACAAAAATTCAATCGTTATGGAGAATCCGAAGACAGAGCCAAGCACCTCAACACCACAACCGGAAAAGATTATTCCGAACCATTATGATTACCCTAAAATATTGCAGTTGTTGGAACAACGGGGTAAAGAACAATTCGGACAGCATTTCCGGTTCCAAAAAGAAGATGAGCCAATCATTCTGCGATTGATTGCTTATTTCTTGAAAGATGAAACGATGTGTAATAAAACCGGAATCAGTTTACAAAAAGGAATTTTATTATCGGGTCCTGTGGGTTGCGGTAAAACCACTTTGATGAACCTGATGCGTTTTGTAGCTCAATCCGAAAACAAATTCATCCTGAAATCCTGCCGAGATATAAGTTTTGAATTCATCCAGGACGGTTACGAAATAATCCATCGTTACAGCAAGGGAAAATTATATGAATCCAATTTCAGGAACTATTGCTTTGACGATTTAGGTACAGAGAACAACCTCAAATACTTTGGAAACGAATGTAACGTAATGGCAGAAATTATTTTATCGAGATATGATTTATTCATTTCCCGAAAACTGCAAACCCATATCACAACCAACCTCTCCGCTTCCGAAATTGAAAAACAGTATGGGAATAGAGTTAGGAGTCGGTTGAGGGAGATGGTAAATTTGATTGCTTTTAGTAGAGAAGTTGAGGATAAAAGGAAATAAATTTCTTTACCTTTTGCACCAGTATAAACCCCAATTTTTAGGGTTTATAGACAATCAAAAGGTAATAGAATAAAAAATCCTCCTCGGATATTGGTATTTATCAGAAATATTTGTAGTTTTACCTTTTATATCGTGATAAACCCCATTTTTTAGGGTTTTTAAATAAACAAAAGGTAATGGCAAAAGGTACTTATATATCCGAAAATCTGACACAGAAACAGATCGATTTTATGCTGTTACTGGATGATTATGAGCTGGATATATTTACACTGGAAAATATAAAACAGCTGTTGGGTAGTAAAGTCGACCGAATCAATGAGTTAATTGAGAATCTGGTACACAAACGCATTCTTTCCAGGATTGAAAGAGGGAAATACTGCAGGTACAATTTCAGGGATGAGAAAGTAATCGGAAGTTTTCTTGTTCCTGATGGCACTATTGCTTACTGGTCAGCATTACATCATTATGGACTTACTGAGCAATTTCCTAATTCTGTTTTTGTACAGACCACTAAGGCAAAGCAGGATAAAAATGTTTTTGGGGTCTATTACAAGTTCATCAAAATTACTAAAAGCAAACAGGCGGACATTGTAAAAGAAGGTTACGGGAATCACAGTTACCATATTACATCATTGGAAAAAACAATAGCAGATTGTTTTGATTTACCTCAATATTCAGGAGGATATGCTGAATTAATCAGAGCATTCGACGAAGCCGTGTTGGATAGCAATAAATTAATTAAAGCTTGTAAAGCTATTCATAATATTGCTGCAACCAAGCGAATGGGATATCTGGCGGAATTGTGTGGAAAAGAGGGATTGGGTAACTTCATAACTTTTGCCGAAAATCAGACAAATGAAAAGTATAATCTTTTTGACCCTGCCGGAGGAGAAGAAGGAGAATTTGTGAGTAAATGGAAATTGAGGTTGAATATCCCGGAAGAAGATATTACAGGTATTCTTAATAAACAGTACTAAAATGATTTTACAAAAAGAGATAGCCACGATAGCTGAAAGAACCGGAGTATCCAAGACCGTAATAGATAAAGACTGGGTATTGGGGCATTTTATTGCAGCTATATTTTCAATACCGGAAATCAGGCAGAATCTCATATTTAAAGGGGGTACCTGTCTCAAAAAATGCTGGTTCCCTGATTACAGGTTTTCGGAAGACCTGGATTTTACATCAAAGTCAGAAGATTTTGAGCTTACAGAGCAACATTTAAAGGAAATATGTGACAAAGTATTACTTCAGGCTGATATAAAAACTCATATAGTTTCTCTTAAATCAATAGTTTTTAAGAATAACAAGGTAGGTTATGAAGCCATTATAAAATACTGGGGAGCTGATCACTCTAAAAATGAAGCTCCTCCGGTACCGGAAAGGTGGCAGACAAAAATTAAAATCGAGATAATTCTTTATGAAGTAATGTTATTTGAGCCGGTCGAAAAAGAACTGTTTCATCCTTATTCAGATGAGTTGTTACCGGTTGGTACAATACCCTGTTATAAGATTGAAGAAGTTCTTTCAGAAAAAATCAGGGCTTTGGTACAGCGTTCTTATACAGCCCCGAGGGACTATTACGATATATGGTATTTATCAACTCATATTCCTGGACTGGACTGGGAAAATATCACAAAGGCTTTTTACGAAAAGATGGAATATAAAGGGCTTGAATTTACAGGAACAGATCAGTTGATAAATCCTAAAAATGAACGAGCTGTAAAATTAGCATGGAAAAATAGTCTGGGGCATCAGATAAAACCAGAGAATCTTCCTGATTTTGAGGAAGTAAAAAACTATTTATCCGAATTATTAAAAAAAATATTGTAAATGACAGACGTACATTCCAAAGAGACAAGGAGCTACAATATGAGCAGAATTAAAGGAAAAGATACTAAACCCGAAATTCTGGTCAGAAAATTTCTTCTCTCAAAAGGACATAATAAGATATAGACATGCTCAACTATTATTATTCAGATACAATTTCCCAGTTTATAGAAAAGTTACCCGAAACTATTATCGGAGAAATATCAGTCAATGGAAGGTTAGGACACATCCATACAGAATTGTATGCCTGGGAGTTTCAGATTAAGCTTTTGAAAGAAGTTTTGAAAGATTACGAAGGACATTTGTTCTTTGAGTTTTCAATACCAAGAATGGGTAAACGAGTTGACTGTTTACTGATAATTAAAAACATTGTTTTTGTTATTGAATTTAAAGTTGGCGAAAAAGAATTTATAAATAAAAATATTGAACAAGTTTGGGATTATGCTTTGGACTTAAAAAATTTCCATAAACCAAGTCACAGCCTTTTACTTGTTCCAATCTTGGTGGCTACGCATTCTAAATCAAGCTCATTTGAAATAATTACCACCAGTCATAATGACAATCTTATAAATCCTTTAAAAACAAATGCAGAGAATTTAGGGAACACAATCAATGACGTTCTGAACTTTTTTCAGGATAGTAATAGTATTGACAGTAACGATTATGTTACAGGAAGTTATTCGCCAACGCCAACAATCATTGAAGCTGCAATAAGTTTATACAATAATCATAATGTTGAAGAAATTACCAGAAGTGATGCCGATGCTACCAATTTAAAAGCTACAACAAATTACATTTCTGAAACCATTGAATATGCTAAGACCAACAATAAGAAAATCATTTGCTTTGTGACCGGAGTTCCTGGAGCAGGAAAAACACTTGTTGGTTTGAAGGTTGCTACTGAACATTTAGACAAAGAAAAAGGTAATACAAGTGTTTTTTTGTCCGGGAATAAACCATTAGTAGACATTTTACAGGAAGCTCTTGCAAGAGATAAAATTATTCAGGAAAAATCCAGAGGAAACAAAATAACAAAAAAGCAGGCAAGAGAAAGCGTAAAAGCATTTATTCAAATCATACATCATTATCGTGATGAATATTTGAGAGACCCAAAACCACCGTATGACCACGTTGCAATTTTTGATGAAGCCCAAAGAGCTTGGACAAAAGAGCAGACGGTTAAATTTATGCAACAGAAAAAAGGAATTCCCAACTTTCAATATTCAGAACCGGAGTTTCTTATTTCCTGCTTAAACAGACATCAGGATTGGGCAGTTGTGGTTTGTTTAGTTGGTGGTGGACAGGAAATCAACACTGGAGAAGCTGGAATTTCAGAATGGATAGCTGCAATTAAAAATAAATTTCCTAATTGGGAAACAAGAATTTCACCCAATTTATTTGATAGCGAATATGCAGCCCAAGCTGCAATACAAGAATTAGAAGAAAAAAGTTCGGTTGTCTTTAATCCTGATTTACACTTAGCAGTTTCAATGCGTTCTTTCAGAGCAGAGTATTTATCAAAATTGATTAAAGAAATTTTAGACATTGATGAAAATGCCAAGAATACACTACTTCAATTACAAGATAAATATCCAATTGTACTAACCAGAGACATTGAAAAAGCGAAGAAATGGCTCAAAGAGAAAGCAAGAGGTAGCGAAAGGTATGGTATTGTTGTTTCTTCACAGGCGTACCGTTTAAAACCTTTAGCGATAGATGTAAAAACACAAATCAATCACGTAAACTGGTTTTTGGACGGCAAAGATGATATTCGTTCATCCTACTTTTTAGAAGATGTGGCAACGGAATTTCAAGTTCAGGGATTAGAGTTAGATTGGGCTTGTGTAACTTGGGATGGTGATTTACGGTTTACAAAAGACGGTTGGAAGACCCATTCATTTGTTGGAAATAAATGGCAGAATATTCATAAAGATGTACGAAGAAAATATTTGATTAACGCATACAGGGTTTTACTTACAAGAGCAAGGCAAGGAATGATAATTGTTATACCGGAAGGTAACAAAGAAGACCATTCAAGACAACCAGAATTTTATGATTCGACTTTTAATTACTTAAAGAATATTGGAATTGAAGTGTTATAAATACAATAAATTCCTTTTTTTAGAGTGATTGACTTGAATTATCTGTTCAATATTTCTGAGAAAGAGTATGTTCCTATTGAAATTGATTTTGAACAGGAAGGTTTTGAGGTGCCATGCATTAAAGCGGATATAGACAATCCTGAATATCAGTCTTACCTGGCATTAATCCCCGGACAAGCACTTGTATCAGTTTATGAGCAATACGGAGCCAGACTATTAGAACAAAACGTGAGGTCTTTTCTACAATTTACAGGAAAAATAAATAAAGGAATACGTAATACAATACTGAAAGAACCACACATGTTTCTGGCTTTTAATAATGGTATCGCAGCTACCGCCGCCGATTTAAAACTCAAAAAAACAGAAAAGGGATATTTGATTGAATCTGTAAAAGACCTTCAGATTGTAAATGGAGGTCAGACAACAGCATCCATATATCACACTTGGAAGAAAGATAAAGCAGACATAAAAGATATCGTAGTTCAGTTAAAGTTGAATATAGTAAAGGGTAACTACATACAATTTTACACTAAAAAATAAAGATTTTATTTTGAGTGATTTTTATTGTGATAAGCACTTTAGGTATTCGCTTAATGTTTTCCCGTTCTTTATTGTTGAATCATAAATATAAAGTCTTGCATCTGTTATAGGGTTACTAATTATTAAGTCAATCTCTTTACTTGTAAGTTCTATAAATGCAGAGTAAACATAGTTTGTACCTTTAACATCTACATCTACTTTGGCATCAGGTCGTTTAATTATTTTGCCGTTTTCTAAAAGCAATGTTAATCCTTTTTTACCTACATTAGGAGTTGTACCCGGAGCATTGATTGTGAAATAAATCTTTGAAGAATTACCTTTTGTTGTTTTTGCAAACGAAACCCCATCTAAATAATTACTTCTATCTGTTGTTTCTCCCGTAAACTTATCAG